>NZ_JBIAIF010000003.1:0-736200 GCF_042871255.1 Streptomyces sp. NPDC005955
GGGGTGGGGGGCGCCGTCCACACCCCCGCCCCCCCCCTCCCGCGTCCCCGACCCTCCGGGCCGTCAGCTCTTGCGGCCCGCCGAAGCGCCGCTCAGCGCCTCGGCCGGTGGGCCCTTCTGCTCGGGGATCTTGACGGACTCCTCGACCTCGGCGGTCCGCCCGGCCCGGGGCCCGGCGAACAGGTAACCGAGCCCGAAGCCCGCGGCGACCACGGCGCCCCCGCCCACCGCGTCCAGCACCCAGTGGTTGGCCGTGCCGACGATCGTCGCCAGGGTGATCGCCGGGTGCAGCGCGCCCAGCAGCTTCATCCACGCCTTCGGGGCGAGGATGACGATGACGACCCCGCACCACAGGGACCAGCCGAAGTGCAGCGAGGGCATCGCCGCGTACTGGTTGGTGAGCCCGGTCAGGGTTCCGTAGTCGGGCTTCGAGAAGTCCTGCACGCCGTGGATGGTGTCGACGAACCCGAGCCCGGGCATCAGCCGCGGCGGAGCCAGCGGGTACAGCCAGAACCCGAGCAGGGCGAGCAGGGTGGCGAAGGCCAGCCCGGTCCGCGCCCACCGGTAGTCCACCGGCCGCCGCACGTACAGCAGTCCGAGCACGCTCAGCGGAACCACGAAGTGGAAGGACGTGTAGTAGAAGTTGAAGAAGTCCTCCAGCCACGGCAGGCTCACCACCTGGTGGTTCACCCAGTGCTCGATGTCGATGAACAGCGCCTTCTCGATGGCGTGGATCTGTTCGCCGTGCGCCTCCGCGGTCTCCCGTCCCGAGGTGGCCGCGAGCCGCACCTGCTGGTACGCGGAGTAGCCGACCCGGATCAGCAGCAGTTCCAGCAGCAGGTTCGGTCGGCTCAGCACCCGCCGCCAGAACGGCACCAGCGGCACCCACTTCCAGCGGGCGGGCACGGGGGCGGCGTACTGGGTGGGCGTCGGGTCGTCGTAGTGCGGCGAGGTGCGCGACAGGAACGGCACGAAGCAGGCCGCGGCGAGCGCCGCGATCAGGATCACGTTGTCCCGCAGCGGATGCATGACGCCCATGTTCGGCAGCATCATCTTCGCGGGCAGCGTCATCGCCAGGACGACGGCGACGGGCCACACCGGCCGGTCCGCTGCCCGCTTGCCGACCCGGCCGACGACGGCGAGCAGCACCCACAGCAACTGGTGCTGCCAGGCGGTCGGCGAGACCGCGGCGGCGACGCAGCCGGTGATGGCGACGGCGAGCAGCAGCTGCCCGTCCTGGGCGTAACGCACGGCCCGGCGCAGTCCGAGGAAGACCACCGCGGCGGCGAGCACCAGGAACAGCGCCCACTCCAGCGGTCCGCTCAGCCCGAACCGCAGCAGCGCGCCGTGCAGGGACTGGTTGGCGAGTCCGTCCGGGGTCGCTCCCAGCCCGGCGCCCGCGATCTGCTCGATCCAGTACGTCCACGAGTCGTCGGGCATCGCGGCCCAGGCGAGGGCGGAGCACGCGGCGAAGGTGGCGCCGGCCGACACCGCAGCCTTCCGGCGGCCGGTCAACCACAGCAGCGGGGCGAACAGCAGCACGGTCGGCTGGAAGGCCGCCCCGACGCCGATCAGGATGCCGCTCGCCCGTTCCCCCCGGGCGGCGAAACAGCCGAGCAGCACCAGCAGCACCGGGATGATGCTGGTCTGACCCAGGTACAGGGTGTTGCGCACCGGCAGGGACAGCATCAGCAGGCAGACCGCCACCGGTGCGGCGAGCAGCGCGGTGCGGCGGGACACCGGCCCGGGCAGGGCGCGCGCGGCGACCAGGCCGAGGGCCACCACGAGCAGGAGGGTCCCGAAGGTCCAGCCCCAGCCGAGGGCTTCCTCGGCCGCGCTCGCGAACGGTTTGAGGACGAGTCCGTTGAACGGGGTACCGGTGAACTGGTCGCTGTCGTAGACCGACCCCGGGACGTGCAGCACGCCGTCCGTGCCGATCCAGGTGCCCAGGTCGGTGAGGCGTTCATCGGGAGGCTGCCGCACTATCACCGCGACCTGTCGGACGGCGAGCAGCGCCGCCATCAGCCACAGGCCGATGCGGACGGCCGCGATCCGGGGGTGCACCGCTGGTGCGGGTGGCCCTCCCGGTCTCGCTGCTCGTGCCTCTCCTGGTCCGTGCTCCGTCTCAGCCACGCCGCGTCGGCCCTCCCGCCCCGTTTCGCTCACTGCGCTCATCGATGTACGGCCTGTCTCGATGGGCCGACCCTAAGAGGCTCGCATTGCCCGTGCGAAGAGACGCAGGCAACCCCCGTTTCACCTGACGGCCTCTTTACTTTTGATCGGACGACGATAGTGGGGAAAAGGCTCAGCACTGAACGCGGAATGCGATCTTGATCACACTCTAGCCGGTTCGTGCGGGTGGTCCTCCGGGCGTCTCCCGCCTGCCGGGGGCGCGGTGGACAGGGCGCGCGACGGGCGCCGCGCCGCCTCGTTCCGCGGTGGCTCCGGCATTTCGGCCGTGCGCCCGAACCACCCCACCGGAGGACCGGGCGCCGGGTCGAGGTCACCGGGGGCTCGGCCGGGATAGGTTCTGTGAGAAACACGACTGAGCGGGACCGAGGAAAGCGGGGAGTCCGTCACATGGCCGAGCAGGAGCGTTGGGACGCCGTCGACGACTACGTCACGTCCGCACTGACCCTCGCCGACGAGGCGCTGGACGCGGCACTGGGCGACAGCGACGCGGCGGGGCTGCCGCAGATCGCGGTCGCCGCGAACCAGGGCAAGCTGCTCCAGCTGCTCGCCGAGGTGCAGGGCGCGCGGAAGATCCTGGAGATCGGGACCCTCGGGGGCTACAGCACGATCTGGCTGGCCCGCGCGCTCCCGGCCGACGGTCGACTCGTCACCCTGGAGTACCAGGCCGCGCACGCCGAGGTCGCGCGGCGCAATCTCGCCCGGGCCGGGCTGGACGGGGTGACCGAGGTCCGCGTGGGCGCCGCCCTGGACACGCTCCCGCTGCTGGAGGCCGAGGGCGCGGGCCCCTTCGACTTCGTCTTCATCGACGCCGACAAGGTCAACAATCCGCACTACCTCGACTGGTCGGTGCGGCTCACCCGGCCCGGCTCGGTCATCGTCTGCGACAACGTGGTGCGCGGCGGGGCCGTCGCCGACGCGGACAGCGCCGACCCCGCCGTCGTCGGGACCCGGGAGCTGATCGACCGGGTGGCCGCCCATCCCGGGCTGAGCGCCACCGTCGTCCAGACGGTCGGCTCCAAGGGGTACGACGGCTTCCTGCTGGCCCGCGTCACCGGCTGAGCCCGGCCCGCCGCCGGGCCCGCCGTCCCGACCGGTTTCACACCTCGTGGTAGAAGCCGACGTTGACCGAGCGGGGCCCGGTGCGGTCCAGGATGACGACCTCGCCGGAGGAGCCCGGGGGAAGCGGTGAGGTGCCGCCGTAGGCGAGCGGCTGCGAGGGGCCCCGGCCCACCGTGAGCCGTACCTCGGAGGACGGGTCCACCTGGGAGCCGCGCAGCCAGGACACCGTCCAGCTCCCGTCGGCTCCGCAGCGGAACTCCAGATGGGTCCGGGACACGAAGAGCCAGTCGCCGGGGGTGGCGAGGCGACACACGCTCCGGTCCCGCCCCACTCGCAGGACCGAACCCGCGTCGCTCGTCTCCTCCGCCATCAGCATGCCGGCGGTGGCGCCTGCGTCGGCCTCCGACAACGTGGCCATGGTCAGCTCAAGCACCCGGTGCTCCTTCGTTCCGCCCGGCCCCTGGCGTCGGCCGTGGTCAGTCGCTGTGGTCATGGGGAGGGTCGCACAGCCCCCCACGGTAGGGGAGCCCCCGCATTTCCCCGAGCCCCCTCGGCAAGCCCCGCCGGCCCTGCACTGTCCCCTGCGGGTGCGCTGTGCTTGCTCGCGCCGTTCCCCGCGCCCCTTGCGGTGCGCCCTGGCTGGGGTGCGCTGTCTCCTGCGGGTGCGTCGTGGTTGCTCGCGCCGTTCCCCGCGCCCCCTTGGGTGCGTCCTGGCTGGGGTGCGTTGTTCAGCTGAGCTATGTGCCGCGTTCGCGCGGTTCCTCGCGCCCCTTGCGGTGCGCCTTGGCGGGGGTGCGCTGTCTCCTGCGGGTGCGCTGTGGTTCTGCGCAGTTCCCCGCGCCCCTTTCCGGTGCGCCCCGGCGGGCCTGCACCGTCCCCTGCGGGTGCGTGGTGGTTGCTCGCGCGGTTCCCCGCGCCCCTTTGGGGGGCTCCGTGCCGCAGACGGCGAGCGGGGCGTCCGGGATCAGGGGCGCGGGGAACTGCGCAACACCACAGCGCACCCCGCCGGACAACGCACCCGTGCGTGAGCGCACCTAGAGGGGCGCGGGGAACGGCGCGGGCAACCACCACGCACCCGCAGGCGCCGGACAACCGAGTACCCCGCGCGCCGAAAGGCCGGTCCGATTCAGGGGGCCCCGCCCGGGGAACACCCTGATCTGGTGTGCGACCAGGACGGACGCCCGTACGGCGTTCCACGGGGAGGCGGTTGAAGGCATGACCGAGCGAGTGGAGCACGGACAACTGTTCATCGGCGGAGCGATGGCCGACCCCCTCGGCAGCGACGTCATAGAGGTGGTGTCACCCCACACGGGCGAGGTCTTCGCCCGGGTCCCGCACGCATCACGGGCCGACGTGGACCGGGCCGTCGCCGCCGCGAGGGACGCCTTCGACCACGGACCCTGGCCCCGGGTGGCCCTCGCCGAGCGCCTGGAGGTCGTGGGCCGGATCAGGGACGGCCTCGCCGCACGGCACGAGGAGATGGCCCGCCTCATCACCTCCGAGAACGGCACCCCGTACACGTCGAGCGTGCACATGCAGGCCCTCGCCGCGCTGCGGGTGTGGGACGCGGCGATCCTCGTCGCCCGGGACTTCGTCCACGAGGAGCCCCGCACGGGAGCCTCCGGCCGGCTGCTGGTCCGCCGGGAACCCGTCGGGGTCGTGGCGGCCGTCGTGCCCTGGAACGTGCCCCAGTTCACGGCCGCCGCGAAGCTCGCACCCGCACTGCTCGCCGGCTGCCCGGTCGTCCTGAAGACCTCCCCCGAGACCCCGCTGGACGCGTACGTCCTCGCGGAGATCGCCGCCGGGGCGGGGCTGCCCGAGGGGGTCCTGTCGATCCTCTGCGCCGACCGCGGGACCAGCGAGTACCTGGTCGGGCACCCGGACGTGGACAAGGTGTCGTTCACCGGCTCGGTCGCCGCGGGCAAACGGGTGATGGAGATCGCCGCCCGCAACCTCACACGTGTCACCCTGGAGCTGGGCGGCAAGTCGGCCGCGGTGGTGCTGCCCGACGCCGACGCGACCACCGCCGTCGCGGGCATCGCCCCCTTCGCCTGGCTGCTGAACGGCCAGGCGTGCGTGGCCCAGACCCGCATCCTGGTGCCCCGCACCCGGCACGACGAGTTCGCCGACGGCTTCTCGGCCGCGGCGAACGCCCTGCTCGCCGGGGACCCCCTGGACCCGGCCACCGAACTCGGCCCGCTGGTCGCCGAACGCCAGCAGCGGCGCTCCCTGGACTACATCCGGCTGGGCCGGGACGAGGGCGCGAAGGTCCTCGCCGGCGGCGGCCGTCCCCGCGGGTTCGACCGGGGCTGGTACGTGGAGGCGACCCTCCTCGGTCAGGTCGACAACTCCATGCGGGTCGCCCGGGAGGAGATCTTCGGCCCGGTGGTCTGCCTGCTCCCGTACGAGGACGAGGAGGAGGCGGTGCGGATCGCCAACGACTCCGCGTACGGACTCTCCGGCAGCGTGTGGACGGCCGACCCGGAGCGCGGGCTCGACGTGGCGCGCCGGGTGCGCACCGGGACGTACTCGGTGAACACCTTCGACATCGACGTGCTCGGTCCGTTCGGCGGGTACAAGGACTCCGGCCTCGGGCGCGAGTTCGGCCCCGAGGGGTACGCCGCGTACTTCGAGCACAAGACGATCCACCTGCCCGCGGGGTGGGAGGGCTGACCCCCGCCCCGGGCGGGGCTCAGTGGCGGCCCGCGCAGGGCGGGTCGAGCAGTCGGCAGGCCGTTTCGACGTCGTGCCGCACCTGCTCGATCGACGCCCGCCCGGACAACCAGGCGATGAGCACCGAGTGCCAGGTGTGCTCGATCACCCGCACCGCGGCCGTCCGCTCGGGGCCGAGGTCGTCCAGGCCCGTGGCGTCCACGATGATCGCGGTGGTCAGCCGGCACACCTCGTCCACCTCGGAGCTGACCGACCGGTCGGCGAACGTCAGGGCGCGCACCATCGCGTCGGCGAGGTGCGGTTCCCGCTGGAGCGCGCCGAACGCCCCCATCAGGGTCCCGGCGACGCGCTCGGCGGGACCGTCCCCGGCGGGCGGTCGCTTGCGCAGCGTGGCGTGCAGGCGTTCCAACCGGTCCCGCATGGTGGCGACCAGCAGATGGACCTTGGACGGGAAGTAGCGGTACAGCGTGCCGAGCGCGACGCCCGACAGCTCCGCCACCTCCCGCATCTGCACCGCGTCGAAGCCGCCCCGGCCCGCGAGCCGTGCGCTGGCGTGCAGGATGCGGCGGCGCCGGGCCTCCTGGCGTTCGGCGAGGGGCGGTGCAGCGGCGGTGCGCCCACTGGCGTCCCCGGGTCTGGCGTGCGCTGTCATCTAACCCGATCGTCCCGTTCCGTGGCCGTCGTGGAGGTCCGGGCGCAGCCGGCCCGCTCGCCCGGAGGCGCCCGGCCCCGCGCCCGGAGGCTCCCCGGACCGTACGGCATGGTAGGGCGCCGCGTCGTGGCGCGAATCACCCGAACCGCCCGGCCACGCAGGGCTACCAGCCGGTAGATTCAAGCTCTTGAACGAGCGGGTCTGAAACTTGTTCTACATTACCGCCCGCGCATAGGGTCGCCGGTGTACGCCGCGAGAAGGGGGCCACGAGTGACGGCTGAGGCCATGGAGGCCCGCCCCCGATCGGGAGGGGACCCCTCGACCGGTCGGCCCGACGGCGCACCCCCCGGGCACGGGGGACAACGGCCGCTGCGGATCGCGCTGCTCAGCTACAAGGGCAACCCCTACTGCGGGGGGCAGGGCGTCTACGTCCGTCACCTGTCCCGCGAACTGGTCCGCCTCGGCCACACCGTCGAGGTGATCGGCGCCCAGCCCTACCCCGTGCTCGACGCCGTCGAGGGCGAGAGCGAGGGCGAGGGCCGTGGCGCCGACGGCGAGGGGCCGGGACGGCTCTCCCTCACCCCGCTGCCGAGCCTCGACCTCTACCGCGAACCCGACCCCTTCCGCACCCCCGCCCGCGACGAGTTCCGCGACTGGGTGGACGCCCTGGAGGTCGCCACCATGTGGACCGGCGGCTTCCCCGAACCGTTGACGTTCTCGCTGCGCGCCCGCCGCCACCTGCGGTCCCGCCGCGGAGAGTTCGACGTCATCCACGACAACCAGACGCTCGGCTACGGACAGTTGGGCGATCTCGGCGCCCCCCTGGTCACCACCGTCCACCACCCCATCACCGTCGACCGGCGGCTGGAGATCGACGCCGCCGCGGACTGGAAGCGACGGGCCTCCGTCCGCCGCTGGTACGCGTTCACCCGGATGCAGAAGCGGGTCGCCCGGCGCCTCCCGTCGATCATCACCGTCTCGGGCAGCTCGCGCCGCGAGATCATCGACCACCTCGACGTGCGCGCCGGCCGCGTCCACGTCGTCCCCATCGGCGCCGACACCGACCTGTTCACCCCCGACCCGTCCGTCGCCGAGGTCCCCGGCCGGATCGTCACCACCTCCAGCGCCGACGTCCCACTCAAGGGCCTGGTGCACCTCATCGACGCGTTGGCGAAGCTCCGCACCGAACACCCGGACGCCCACCTCGTCGTGGTCGGCAAGCGCGCCGAGGACGGCCCGGTCGCCCGGGCGATCGAACGGTACGGGCTCGACGGCGCCGTGGAGTTCGTCAAGGGCGTCAGCGACAGCGCACTCGTCGACCTGATCCGGTCCGCGCAGATCGCCTGCGTCCCCTCGCTGTACGAGGGCTTCTCCCTGCCGGCGGCCGAGGCCATGGCGACGGGCACCCCGCTGGTCGCCACCACCGGCGGGGCGATCCCCGAGGTCGCGGGACCCGACGGCGAGACCTGCCTCGCGGTGCCGCCCGGCGACCCCGGCGCCCTCGCCACCGCACTCGGCCGCCTCCTCGACGACGAGCAGCTGCGCACCCGGCTCGGGGCCGCGGGCCGCGCCCGGGTCCTCGACCGGTTCACCTGGGCGCGCGCCGCCGAAGGCACCGTCGAGCACTACCGCACGGCCATCGCCCGCGCGCACACCGGCCGGGGCGGCGCCCCGGCCGCACCGACAGGCACCGGCCGCACCGCGGCCGTCGCCGCCAGGGAGAACAACCGCTGATGCTGACCGTCGACTTCACCCGCTTCCCGCTCGCCCCCGGCGACCGCGTCCTCGACCTCGGGTGCGGCGCCGGACGCCACGCCTTCGAGTGCTACCGGCGCGGCGCCCGGGTCGTCGCCCTCGACCGCAACGGCGAGGAGATCCGGGAGGTCGCCCGCTGGTTCGCCGCGATGCGGGAGGCCGGGGAGGCACCCCGAGGGGCCACCGCCACCGCCATGGAGGGCGACGCCCTCGCCCTGCCCTTCCCCGACGCCTCCTTCGACGTGGTCATCATCTCCGAGGTGATGGAACACATCCCCGACGACAAGGGCGTCCTCGCCGAGATGGTCCGCGTGCTGCGGCCCGGCGGCCGGATCGCCGTCACCGTGCCGCGCTACGGACCCGAACGGATCTGCTGGGCGCTCAGCGACGCGTACCACGAGGTCGAGGGCGGCCACATCCGGATCTACCGCGCCGATGAACTGCTCGCCCGGATGCGGGAAGCGGGCCTGCGCCCCTATGGCAGCCACCACGCCCACGCCCTGCACGCGCCGTACTGGTGGCTCAAGTGCGCGTTCGGCGTCGACAACGACCGGGCGCTACCGGTGCGCGCCTACCACAAGATGCTGGTCTGGGACATCATGAAGAAGCCCCTCGCCACCCGGACCGCCGAACGGGCCCTCAACCCGCTGATCGGCAAGAGCTTCGTGGCCTACGCGACCAAACCGCACCTCCCGCCGGTGGACGCCCCGTGACCACCCCCCGCACCGAGCACCTCGCCCTGCCCGGAGTGCTCACCGCGGCGCAGGCGGCGGCCACCGTACGGGCCCTCCTCGCCGTCCAGCGGCCGGACGGCGCCATCCCCTGGTTCCGCGGCCACCACCTCGACCCCTGGGACCACGTCGAGGCCGCGATGGCGCTGGACGCCGCCGGCGAACACGAGGCCGCCGCCCGCGCCTACGCCTGGCTCGCCCGCCACCAGAACCCGGACGGCTCCTGGTACGCGGCCTACGCCGACGGCGACCCCGACGACGTCACCGACCGCACCCGGGAGACCAACTTCTGCGCGTACGTCGCGGTCGGCGTCTGGCACCACCACCTCGCCACCGGCGACGAGGAGTTCCTCGACCGGATGTGGCCCACCGTCCACGCCGCCGTCGAGTTCGTCCTCGCCCTCCAACAGCCCGGCGGGCAGATCGGTTGGCGGCGCGAAGCCGACGGCACCCCCGTCGCCGACGCCCTGCTCACCGGCAACTCCTCCGTCCACCAGGCCCTCGGCTGCGCCCTCGCCCTCGCCGAACGGCGCGGGGAGCACCGGCCCGAGTGGGAACTCGCCGTCGGAGCGCTGCGGCACGCGATCGGGCACCACCCCGAACGGTTCCTCGACAAGGACCGCTACTCCATGGACTGGTACTACCCGGTGCTCGGCGGCGCGGTGACCGGCCCCGCCGCCCGACGGCGGATCGCGGCCGACTGGGACCGGTTCGTGGTGCCCGACCTCGGCGTCCGCTGCGTGTCCCCCAACCCCTGGGTCACCGGCGGGGAGTCCGCCGAACTCGCCCTCGCCCTGTGGGTCGCGGGCGAACCGGACCGGGCCCGGGAGGTGCTCGCCGCCCTCGGCCACCTGCGCGACGAGACCACCGGCCTGTACTGGACCGGCTACGTCTACGCGGACCGGGCGATCTGGCCGGCGGAACAGACCGCCTGGACGGCCGGCGCGGTGCTGCTCGCCGTGGCCGCGCTCGGCGGCCACGAGGCGACCCGCGCGGTCTTCACCCCCGAGCGACTGCCCCGGGGCGTCGCCCCCGCCTGCTGCTCCTGAGCGCGCCCCGCCACGCCCTGACACCGCATCAGGAGGCGTACGCGACACGGTCCGAAAAGGGGCGAGGGCCCACCCGCGTACGGATGGGCCCTCGTCGTACCGCTGCGGGGGGATCAGCCCCGCTGGATGCCCGAGGTGTCCTGGAGGACGCCGCGGCGACCGTCCTGGGTCTGGGCGATCAGACCCGGACCGCGCTGGTCCACGGCCAGGTACCAGGTGCCGGGGGCGAGCTCGGCGATCGGGTTCGGAGAACCGTCCTCCGGGTACAGCGGCCGGGGAACCGGAACCGCGAACCAGAACGGCGAGAAGTCCCCGCCGGACGACTGCGGACCGGGCGCCGGAGCACCCTGCTGCGGCTGGCCCTGCGGGGCACCGCCCGGCGTGCCGAACGGGCCCGGCTGCGGCTGGCCGCCGAAGGCCTGCCCACCGGCAGCCCCCGGGTACCCGTAGCCACCGGCCGGCGGCTGCTGACCGTAGGGCTGCGGGGTCGCCGGGCGCGGGGCACCGAGCAGCGGGGCCTTGAGCGCGGGCACCAGCGGAGTCGCCACCGCGGCACCGGCGAGCACCACGGTCGCGATCAGACCGATGATCAGACCCGTGCCGGCGTCCGGGGTGAGGGCGCCGTTCCCGTCGAACGGGCCGGCGGGGTCGAAGATGTTCCCCAGTGCGCTCCACGCCGAGAAGACCGCGAACGCGACGCCGAACTGGCCGAGGTCGAGCCCCACGACCTTCCGCGGCTGGGACTGGGTGTGGGCGAAGACGATGACCACGGCGGCGATGATGCCCGCCAGGTACATGCTCATCAGGGTCGGACCGCTGTCCCAGGCGTTCGGGTACTCGGTGCTGTCACTGGCCCCGTCGATCGAGTACGTGTCGAGGAACGACGCGATGAAGAGCAACACCGCTGCTCCGATCACCACGCCATCGCCTCTAGTGAGGGAGCGGATGTTCACTTCAGGAAGGTCCTTCGTCCGTCGTCTGGTCGGTCGCTGGTGAAGGGGGCTGCGCTGTCGCCCACGGGCGTGGGCGGAGCGGGGGGTGACCCTCCATCGTAGGCTGACCCTATCGTCGGCCCGGCGAAGGAGTCTGCCAGGCCGGGGCAGGGCATACTACCCACGCAGAAAACTCATGATTCCCTCAGCGATCCCCCGCGCCGCCTTCTCCCGCCACGCCCCGTCGGTCAACCGGGCCGCGTCCTGGGGGTCGCGCATGTTGCCGCACTCGATGAACACCTTCGGCACCCGTGACAGGTTGAGCCCCCCGAGGTCGTCGCGCACGTCGATGCCGGTGCCGCCGCCGAGGTAGTTGGCCGGCTCGCTGCCGGTGGCCAGCGCGAACTGCCGGCCGATGCGTTCCCCCAGGTCACGGGAGGGCCCCACGATCGCCGCGGTGTCGGCGGCCCCGGCCTTGACCCGCGCGGGCAGGATCAGGTGGTAGCCGCGGTTGCCCCGGGCCGAACCGTCCGCGTGCACGGACACCACCGCATCGGCACGGGCCTCGTTGCCGATGCGGGCCCGCTCGTCCACGCACGGCCCCCAGGCCCGGTCCGCGTCATGGGTGAGGACCACGGTCGCGCCCTGCTCCCGCAGCCGGGCGCGGAGCTTGCGCGACACGTCCAGGGTGAAGTCCGCCTCCCGGTAGCCGCCCGGGCCGTCGCTCGTCGTCGTTCCCGTGGCGTCGCACGCCTTGCGCCCGGTGCCGATGTCGACCTCCCGGTTGATCTCCTCGGCGTGCCGGAAGTTGCCCGGGTTGTGCCCCGGGTCGACGACGACCACCTTGCCCGCCAGCGGCGCCTTCGCCGCGGGCCCCGCGGACCCGTCCGGGCGGACCCCCTCGGACGGGGACGACCCTGCCGGCCCCTCGCCCCCGCCCCTCCCGTCCACGGAGGCGGGACGACCCCCGGGGGAGCCCTCCTGCGCCAGGGCCAGCCCCGCGACGAGCGCCACGGGCAGCAGGACGGCCGCCGCGACCAGGGCCCGGCGGCGGGTGCGGCGCCCGGTCGACGCGGGGACGGAGCCGGGCTCGGGACGGGAACCGGGGTGCGACTCGGGACGGGGTCCTGAACGGTCTTCTGGGTGGGACACGGCAGCGACTCTAACCCCGGGTCAGCCGCTGGGCGCGGTGCGGCGCAGCACGCGCAGGGAGCCCGTCACCCCGATCTCCTCGAAGGCGCCGGAGGCCAACGCCCTGAGGTAGACCCGGTACGGCGCCTGGCCGGTCATGATGTCCACCGGGTCCGGGAACACGTCGTGGATGACGAGCAGGCCGCCCGTCACCAACCGCGGGGCCCAGCCCTCGTAGTCCGCGTTCGCGTGTTCGTCGGTGTGCCCGCCGTCGATGAAGACCAGCGCGAGCGGCGTGGTCCACACGGCCGCGACCTGCGGGGAACGGCCCACCAGGGCGATCACGTGGTCCTCAAGACCCGCCCGGTACAGGGTGTGGCGGAACTCCGGGAGCGTGTCCATCCGGTCCAGCTCCGGATCCACCGTGTCCGGGTCGTGGTAGTCCCAACCGGGCTGCTGCTCCTCGCTGCCCCGGTGGTGGTCCACGGTGAGCACGGTGCCCCCCGCCGCCCGGGCCGCGTCCGCCAGCAGGATCGTGGAACGACCGCAGTACGTGCCCACCTCCAGCAGGGGGTGCCCCAGGGCCGCCGCCGTCCGCGCGGCGGCGTACAGCGCCAGCCCCTCGTCGCGGGGCATGAAGCCCTTCGCCGCCTCGAAGGCTTTGAGGACCTTCCGGGCGGGCAGTGCGGTCGTCGCCTGGTGCATCGGGGCTCCGTGGGTCATGGGGCGGCCCGGAGGGCGGGGCCGCCGGTGTCGCCGTCATGCTGGCACACACCCGGCGGGTGGTCCCCGGGCACCGCTCGCTCAGGCCGTCGGCCCCGCGCCGGCCCGGACCAGCCGCCACGCCTCGGCGAACAGTTCGGGAAGCGTGCCCGGAAGCAGCTCGAACTCCCGCACCTCGTTCCCGTCCTCGTTCAGCCGCGCGCCGATCAGGGGCGCCTTCCAGGACTCCATCGGCGGCAGCGGCTTCTTGCCGTGCGCCCACGGTCCGGGCAGGAAGAGCCTGCGTCCCGCGCGCGGTCTGCGGTCCTCCACCACCAGGTCGTGCGCCAGCAGCTCCGCCGCGGCCTTCGCGTGGCGGGTCGGCGTCCAGGCGTTCCACCGCCGCACCTTGCGGTCCGAGGGCACCGGGAGCAGCAGCAACTGGAGGTAGAGGGCGGCGGCGTCCTCGGACAGGTCGAGGGTCGCGGCGACCTCCGCGACCAGCTCGGGGACGCAGGCGCGCGGGTCGGACTCGTAGCGGCCGGGCGGCAGGTCGTCGGCGAGGACGCGGGCCGTGACGCGGTCGCAGGTGCCGTCCGTCAGCCAGTCCCAGCGTCGACTTCCGCGGGGGTCGCGGATCACGCCCGCGTACAGGACCCGGGCCGGTGAGTCGCGACCCGCCAGCACCTTGCGCAGTTGTCGGACGACCTCCGGCGCGGCCGTGCGCACCGGGTCCCCGGCGGGGAGGTCCGCGTACGCCCAGGGCAGGCCGGCGAAGACGGCGTCCGCGAGGGTGTCGGCGTCGTAGCGGCGCATGACGTCCCAGGCGGTGCGCAGATGGCGGTGCTCGGGCGGGCAGGGCCAGAGCCGTAGGGCGAAGGCGGGCGGGAGGGTGGCGTGCGCCGGGTCGAGGAACAGGTGGCACAGATGGGCCGCCGGCATCCGGGTCTCCAGCGCCACCGCGGACCGCCAGGTGTCCCACGGGGGGTGCGGGCGGGTGCCGTGCCGTTCGGTCCAGGCCGCGGCGGTGCGCTCCGCGACGCGGGCGGGGCCGTCCGGCTCCCACAGCTCCGCGGGGTCCGCGGGCAGCACGTCGGCGAGCAGCGCGAGCCGGTCGTCGTCGTTCAGCATCGACAACTCGTTCCGCGCCGATTCGAGTTCGGCCGCGCCGAAGCCGAACACGGAGCGCTCGTGCGCATCGAGGTGGGGCACCGAGTAGCCGCCGGAGCCGGGGTTGCCGGCCAGGACCAGCGCCGCCGCCGGACGGCTCAGACCGGTCGCCGCGGCCAGCTCCCGGGCCGCGTCGTCGTTCCAGGCGACCGGGCCGCGCTCCCGGACGAGCTCCACCAGGCGCGACAACTGCTCCGGGGTGCCCCAACCGCGGTGGCAGTCCACGACGTGCAGCGGCTCCTCGGGGCGCGGGACGACCTCGCCGCCGGGGAGCACCGCTTCGAAGTAGCGGGTGTGGCGGGCGGCCGGCAGGTGCAGGCCGAAGGCGACGCCCTGCCGGTCGCGCACGGTGAAGGAGGTCGTTCCGGCGAGCCGGCCCAGCCGGAAGCGGTAGGCCGGATCCGCGAACGGCGTCCCCGCCCACATCTCCAGGAAGTCGATCAGCACCTCGCGGCGCCCCGGTCTGGTCGCTGCGGAGGCCGCGCGCAGCGCGAGCGCGCCGGGGCGCCCCACGAGTTCCGTCCAACTGCCGGCCGCGGGCGGCCGGACCTCCCCTTCGCCCGGGCCCGGCGCCCAACTGCCCGCCACGTAACGGCCGGTCCGGGCGATGTCCGCGAAGGAGTCGCCGTTCCAGCAGCCCCCGGCTCCGACGAAACCCTGGAGGGCGTCGATCTCTTTCATGCCTCCGAGCATGACCGACCCCACTGACAACGGCGGGCGACCGGCCTCCCTGGGCTTCGCCCCCGTGACCACCGAGCCGGACTTCCTCCACGCCACCCGTACCTCCTACGACACCCTCGCCGTCGACTACGAGGCCCGTGCCCGCGGCGAACTCGACGCCAAACCGATGGAACGCGCGCTCCTCGGGCTCTTCGCCGAACAGGTGTCGGCGGCCCCGCGCCGCTGCCCGTGCTGGACGTGGGCTGCGGCACGGGCCGGGTGACCGCCCACCTCACGGACCTCGGGGTGCCCGTCACCGGGGTCGACCTGTCCCCGGGCATGGTGGCCGTGGCCCGGGCGACCCACCCCGGGTGCACCTTCACGGTCGGGTCGATGCTGGACCTCGACGTCCCCGACCGCAGTCTCGGCGCCGCCGGGCCTGTCCGTGTGGTCGACCACGCTGCGGCAACGCGATGTGGACGGCCCCTTCCCCGAACGCGCCCCACAGGCCTTCGTGTTCGCCCACGCTCCCGCGGAGCCCCACGGCACGGGGTGAACCGGGAGCGGGCGGGCGGACGTCACCCCCCGGGGGCCGTCACACCACGGGCAGCCGTCGGGCCACGGCCGTACCCAACTCACCGGCCCGCTCGCACGCCGCGGCGGCCTTCCAGGGGCCCCGCACGGTCACCGTCACCAACTCGATCGTGCGCTCGCCCCGGTTCCCCGGGTACGCGCGGTGCTGGACGCGGACCACGCACGACCCCTCGCCCGCCTCCTCGGGCGAGACCGTGCCGGGTCGCCCGCCGAACCGGGCGGGGGAGCCGTCGTCGGTGAGCGAGTTGTCCCGGTCGAAGCCGAGGTCCACCACCACGTCGTCCGTGTCGCCCGCCCAATCGCATCCCCAGCGTGCGAAGTCGGGGTGTCCGTCGTGCGGGTCGATCCCGGGGACCACGGCGAGCGCCGCCGCGTCCAGCAGCCGGCAACCGTCCACCCGGGCCAGTGACGCGGCGGCGAACCCGGCGGGCCGCTCCGGCACGGGACCCCGGTTCAGGACCTCCGCCGCGTGGTCGACCGCCGTCCGGGCGAGGGTGCAGAGCGCGGGCGCCCCGGCGGCCTCCCGTTCCACCGCCAGCCAGACCTGGTTGCCGTCCGCGAGCTGGAGGTTGCGTACGCATTCACCGCTCTCCGCCGGGAGTTCGGCCACCGTCACCGCGCCGGTCCTCCGCCGGGGCACGTGCGCATCGAACCCGGCCGGTTCGCCGGCGAAGTCCACCTGGATGTCGGCGAGCAGTTCGGCGCTCCGCCGGCCGTCCTCGTCACGGGCGTACAGCAGCACGTCACAGCGGTCGAACGCCCCGTACACCGGGTGTTCGACGGCGGACCCGTACGCGGTGAACACCCGCGGGTCGAGCAGGGCGCACGGGTCGGCCGCCCGTGCCTCGCCCAGGACGGCCCGCGGGCCGGACGGCCGGTCCGGGGTGCTCCCCGGGCGGTCGAACCACCACAGCGCCCCCGGGCCGAGGCCCATTGCCAGGACCAGCGCGACCAGCGCGCCCAGCACGGCGCGCACGACGGGGCGGGTGAACCGGCGTGCGAGCCAGGCCCGCGCGGGGAGCGCACTCGGGGGCAGGGGCGCACTCGGCTCCTCGGGCTCCTCGGCCTCCTCGAACGGCGCCCCCGGGGCGGACGACCAGCCCTGGGTGTCCCCGGACCCGTTCGTGACGGTGAACCCCGCCGCCTGCGGCCACACCGGCACACCGGCCCCGGCGCGCCCTCCCGGCCCGGGCGCCCCCCGCGCGGGCAACGGCACGGCCACCGGACCGGCCGCCCCGCCGAGCATCGCGGACGCCTCGGCCGCGTCGGGACGGTCACCGGGTTCCGCCGCCAACAGTGCCGTCAGGACCCGGGCCAGGACCCCCGCGGCCCGACGCGGCGGTCGGACGGCGCCCTGCTGGGCCCGGGCCACGTACACCACGGGGTGGTCGGCCTCGCCGTACGGGGAGCGGCCCTCGACCGCCGCGTACAGGGTGGCGCCCAGGCCGAACACGTCGGACGCCGGCCCGGCGGTGGCGCCCCGGGCGACCTCCGGGGCCAGATAGGGAGGCTTGCCCCGGACCGAGAGCGTGCGACTGTGCACGTACTCCCGCCACCGGGCCCGGGAGATCCCGAAGTCGGTGAGCTTGGCCAGCCCCCCTTCGGTGACCAGGACGTTCTCCGGGGTCACATCGCCGTGCACCACGCCCTCGGCGTGCGTCGCGACCAGCGCATCGGCGATCTGCCGGCCCAGCGCCGCCACCTCCGCCCCGTCGAGGGGGCCGCCGGTGCGGACCATCCGGGCGAGGCTGTGTCCCGGGACGTACTCCATGACGATCCAGCAGGCGGGCCCCGCCGTCACGAGGTCGAACACCCCGACGAGGTGGGGGTGGACCTGCCGGCCGGCGTTGCTGGCTTCGGCCTTGAGCCGGCGCCGTGCCTTCGCACCGTCCACCCGGGCGCTCTTGACGGCGACCCGACGGCCGAGCAGTTCGTCGTGGGCGAGCCAGACCTCGCCCATTCCGCCCGTGCCGATCAGCCGGACCAGCCGGTACCGGTCGCTGATCCGCTGTCCGGGTTCAGCCATCGTCGTGTCCCGCCATGTTCCGTTCTCCCCGGGGTGGTGGGCCCGCGCCGCCGGTCGTGGAGCGGCCCCGCGCGACGGAGCGTAGGGGAGCGGTGCGACGGCGGACGGCGGGTTGCGGGGACCGCCACGGCACACGGGAAGCGCGCGGGGGCGCGGGGTCTGGACGCGCGCCGGGCGGGCCTCCTCCGGGTGCGCCGGCGAACGCACGGATGGCGGACAGGTTCTTCAACGGTTCTTCATCACCTCCGTCCTACCGTCTCCCTGCCCGACCACGGGGGGATGCGTGCGGCCGGGCGGCAAGGAGGCGGGGCGGCGGGGTCTGACCAGCTCCTCCGCCCCGCCCGGGAGTCACGGAAGGACACGCAACAGTGAGGCACACGACGAGGAATCCAGCGGGACGACCGGGGGCGGCACGGCGCGGGGCACCGGGCCGGTGGGCGCTGGTGACCCCCCTGCTCCTGCTGGCCCTGACCGCCTGCGGCGGACAGGACGACGGCCCCGGGGTGCCCTCGGTGAACAGCGGTGCGAAGGCCAAGTCCGACGCGAACGTCGAGGACGAGATCACCCGGTACCTGGAGGCGCAGAAGAAGTACGTCCGGTGCATGGAGAAGGAGGGGTTCAAGTCCAGTGACCCGGACTCCAAGGGGCGCTACGAGTTCGAGGGCGACCTCATGGCCCTGAAGGCGGACCCGGAGTTCGCCAAGGCGCAGGACAACTGCAAACACCACTCCCTGTCCGTGCCCGAAGAACTGGAACGACGCAATGCGCCGAAGCTGAGCGCCAAGGAGGTGGAGAAGCGCAAGCGCTACTCCACCTGCATGCAGGAGCAGGGCGCACCCGACTTCCCCGACGTCGACTCCGAGGGCTACTCCTCCGAGGAGATGTGGAACCAGAACAGTTCGGGGGCCAAGCGCGCGGGCCGGATCTGCGAGCCGATCCTCGGCAAACCGACCCTCCCGCCCGGCGGGGCCAGGGGCTGAGCGATGACGGACACGTGGACGGGCCAGGACCCGGAAGGGGCCGCCGGGACCCGGACGGGACGCACCCGCGGGGTGCGCGGTCGGCCGGCCGGCCCGGGGCGCCGCCGGACACTGCTCGTCGTGGCCGCCGTCGTCGTGGTGGCGGTCGTCGCGGGGGCGGGGGCCTTCGGGCTCGACCTCGGCGGCGACGACGAGGCGGCCACCGGTCCCGGGCGGGCCGGCTCGGTGGTGGAGGTCGCGCGCCGCACCCTGGTCGACCAGACCGCGGTGGACGGCAAGTTGGGGTACGGCAAGGAGGTCCCCGTCCCGCTCAAGGCGACGGGGACCGTGACCTGGCTCCCCGAACGCGGTGACCGGGTCAGCCGCGGCGAGACCCTGCTGAAGGTCGACGACCGCCCGGTGGTGCTGCTGTACGGGGCCCTGCCGATGTACCGCGCGCTCGGCCCGGGCGGCACCGACTCCGCGGGGTCGGCCTCCGCGGGGTCGGATGCAGACGGGGCGGATGCGGAGGGTTCCGGCTCCGAAGGCTCCGGGGACGGAAAGGCCGGGTCCGGGTCCGGCGCCGGGGCCGAAGAGGGGACGAAGGGCATGGACGTGCGGCAGTTCGAGTCGAACCTCGCCGCACTCGGCTACACCGACTTCACCGTGGACGACGAGTACACCGCCAAGACCGCGGAGGCCGTCAAACGCTGGCAGCGGCACCTGGGCGTGCCCCGCACGGGCCGGATCACGGTCGGGGACGTCGTGTACGCCTCCGGCCGGATCCGGGTCGGCGACGTGGGCGCCCGGATCGGCGCCGAGGCCACGCCCGAGGCGCTCTCCTACACCGGGGGCGCCCGCCGGGTGACCGTCGACGCCTCGGCCGAGGACGGCGCCTGGGCCACCCGCGGCACCGAGGTCACCGTCGAACTGCCCGGAGCCGACCCGGTGGACGGCAAGGTGTCCTCGGTGGGCAGACGGATGACCGCGGCCGAGGGCGACGGTGGCGGCGAGGGCGGCGGGGCGGGTCAGGGGCCCGCGACCTTCCCCGTGACGATCACCCTCGACGACCCGGGCGCGCTCGGCCGGATGGAGAGCGCACCCGTCACCGTCCGCTACGTGCGCGAGCGTCGCGCGGGGGTGCTGTCCGTGCCCGTGTCCGCGCTCGTCGCCCTCGCGGAGGGCGGCCACGGACTGGAACTCGCGGAACCCGAGGGCCGTTTCGTGGCGGTCCGGACGGGGCTCTTCGCGAACGGCATGGTGGAGGTCCGCGGCGCGGGGCTCCGCGAGGGCCTGAAGGTGAGGATCCCGGAGTGACGGACGTCGTGCGGTTCGAGCAGGTCTCGAAGACGTACCCCGCAGGGGTGCACGCGGTCGAGGAGGTCGACCTGTCCCTCGCCCCCGGCGAACTCGTCGCCGTCGTCGGCCCGTCCGGTTCCGGCAAGTCCAGCCTGCTGAACCTGATGGGCACCCTGGACCGGCCCACCACCGGCCGGGTCCTCGTGGACGGCCACGACACCGCCGCCCTCACCGACCGTGAGGTGTCCGCGCTGCGGGCCCGGCGGATCGGCTTCGTGTTCCAACAGTTCCACCTCGCGGTCGGCGTCCCGATCCTGGACGCCGTCGCCGACGGGCTCCTCTACGCGGGGGCCGCCCCGCGCAGACGACGGGCCGAGGCCGCCGCGGTGCTCGACCGGGTGGGCCTGGCCCACCGGACGCAGCACCTGCCGCACCAACTCTCCGGCGGTGAACGCCAACGGGCCGCCGTCGCCCGGGCGGTGGTCGGCGCCCCGGCGCTGCTGCTCGCCGACGAGCCGACCGGCAACCTCGACTCCGCGTCCGGCGCCGCGGTCCTGGCCCTGCTCCGGGAGCTCCACGGCTCGGGCACCACGGTCGTCGTCATCACCCATGACCGGGAGATCGCCGCCGGACTGCCCCGACGGATCGAGATGCGGGACGGCCGGCTGGTCACCGACACGCGTACCGACTCCGGTGCCGAACCGCGTACCGGCGCCGGAGTCGACCGTCCGGCCGGTGCGACGGTGGCACGGTGACCGGGCGACGGGACGTGCTGCGGCCCGCCCGACTGCGGGGACGGGACCTCGTCCGCCTCGGCGGCACCGGTCTGCGCACCCGTCCGCTCCGGGTGTTCCTGTCCGCGCTGGGCGTCGCCATCGGCGTGGCCGCGATGATCGCGGTCGTCGGGATCTCCGCGTCCGGCCAGGCGGAGGTGGACCGTCGGCTCGACGAGCTCGGCACCAACCTGCTGCGGATCGAACCCGGTCGCGACGCGGAGGGCCGGCAGATCCGGCTGCCCGCCGAGGCCACCACGATGATCCGCCGCATCCCCCCGGTGCTGCGGGCCGACGCGACGGGGCTGACCTCCGCCCGCGTCTACCGCAACGAGAACATCCCGGTGGGCCGCACCGGCGGGATCGACGTGGTCGCCGCCGGCCGGGGTCTGCTGCCGGTGATCGGTGCGGAGGTCGGGCGCGGACGCTGGCACGACCCGGCCACCGAACGGGCCCCGACGGTGGTGCTCGGCGCGGAGGCGGCCCGGCGGCTCGACGTGAGCGCGCCCGGCACCCGGCTCTGGCTGGGCGGCCGGTGGTTCTCGCTGATCGGGGTGTTGCGCCCGGTCCCGCTGGCTCCGCAGATCGACCGTTCGGCGCTGGTCGGCGCCGCGGCCGCGGAACGGTACCTGGAACACGACGGCACCCCCACGACGGTCTACGTGCGGGCCGCGGAGGACCGGGTGAACGAGGTCCGTGCGGTCGTCGCCGCGACCGCGCACCCGGAGCGGTCCTCCGAGGTCACGATCTCCCGGCCCTCCGACGCGCTCGTCGCCCGGGAGGCCACCGAGTCCGCGCTGACCGGACTGCTGCTGGGGCTCGGCGGGGTCGCCCTGCTGGTGGGCGGCGTCGGGGTGGGGAACACCATGGTCATCTCGGTGTTGGAGCGCCGCTCCGAGATCGGACTGCGGCGGGCACTGGGGGCGACCCGTGGACAGATCCGCCTCCAGTTCGTGATGGAGTCCCTGCTGCTCTCGGTGCTCGGCGGGGTCGCCGGAACGGTGTTGGGGGTGCTGATCACCGCCGGGTACGCGGTGTCGCGGGAGTGGCCCGCGGTGGTGCCGGCCTGGGCTTCGGCGGCGGGCACCGGATCGACGCTGCTCATCGGGGCCCTGGCCGGGTTGTATCCGGCGGTGCGGGCCAGCCGGCTGGCGCCCACGGAGGCCCTGGCGGGCACCTGATCGCCCCCCCGGCCGTCCCTGTTCCGTCAGCTGCCGTCCCCGCCGGTCGGTGCGGTCGGTGCGGTCGGTGCGGTGGGTGTGCTCGGTTTGTGGGGTGTGTGGGACGCGTGGGGTGGACGGGGCGCCGGGGGAGCGGGGAGCGTCACCGTGAAGGCGGTGCCGCGGCCGACCTCGCTGGTGACGGTGATGGTCCCGCCGTGGTCCGCGACGATCTGCCGGGCGATGGGCAGCCCCAGCCCGCTGCCCCCGGTGGTCCGCCCCCGGGCCCCGTCCGCCCGCCAGAAACGGTCGAACAGGTGGGGCAGTTGCTCCGGGGGAATCCCGCTCCCGGTGTCCCGCACCACCAGGCCGACCCCGTCCGCCGCGTCGACCCCGTCCGCGGGCCGGGCCACCCGGAGCGTCACCCGGCCACCGCGCCCGGTGTGCCGTACCGCATTGCCGACCAGGTTGGACAGCGCCTGCCGCAACCGCGCCGGATCGCCGTGCACCGGGGCCGGCACCGGGTGCGCAGCGACCTCCACCGCGACGCCCGCCTCGCCGGCGAGGGCACGGTGGGCCGTGGCGCAGGCCGTCAACAGGTCCCGGGCGTCCAGGTCCGAGCGGTGGTAGGTCAGCGCTCCCGCCTCGGCGAGTGCGAGGTCCTGGAGGTCGTCCACGACGCGCTGCTGCAACAGCGCCTCCTCGTGCAGGGAGGCGAGGAGCTCCGGGGTGACCTCCACGAACCCGTCCTGGATCGCCTCCAGGTACCCCCGGAGGTTGCCCAGCGGCGTGCGCAGCTCATGGGCGATGTCCCCGATGAGCTGCTGCTGCCGCCGCTCGCTGGCCGCCAGCGAATCCGCCATCCGGTTGAAGGAGCGGCCCAGTTCGCCGATCTCGTCGCTGCCGGAGGCGGGGACCCGCTGCGCGAGTTCCCCCTCCCCGAGGCTGCGCGCCGCCGCGGTCAGGGCCTTCACCGGCCGCAGTACCGCCCGACTCAACAGGAGTGCCCCGAGCACGGCGGCCCCGGCGACCCCCAGCGCGGCGAGCACGGCCGGTTTCCGCTCGACCATCAGCCCCGCGTCGTCGAGGGCACCCAGAAAGACCCGCAGCGGTTGGGGACCGACCGTGCCAGTGCGGGTCACGAACACCCGGTCCACACAGGCCGAGGCCTCGTCCAAGGGGACCTCCACACACATCTGGAGGGCGTCGATCACCGCCTTCCACTCCCCCTCCGACGGCTCCCGCAAGGTGCAGGAGCCGCTCTGCTCGCTGCCGCCGGGGCCCCGGTACACCGGGATGCCGAGGTCGTCACGGGTGACCTCCGGCTCGATGCCGGAGCGGGCCAGGCATTCGGCGAACGCGATGGACCTCGGGTACGCGGCGATGGGGCCGATGCTCTGCTTCACCAGGGCTCTCGGAACGGGAACGGGCCCCGGTCGGTCGGTGAGCCGCGGTCGGGGGTCGATCAGGATCGGCGGTGCGGCTCCGGCGGGGCGGGGCACGCGACCGGCCAGCGCGTCCGAGTCCAGGGCGTGGCCGCCCGTCTCGTCCTGGATCCTGATGCGCTGACCCGTCTCCGCGGCCAGCGACCGCAGGACGTTCGACACGCCGTCCCAGGTGCCGTGGCGCACTGCGTGATCGCGCAGCCGTTGGTCGATGACCCGGATGTCGGCACGGTCGGCTTCGGCGGACTCCTGTACCTGGCGCGAGACTTGACGGAGTGTCAGCCATGCGGTCGCTGCGGTGGCGGCCACGGCGATCAGCATCAGGAGCGCCATCAGACGAACCCGGAAGCTCATGGGCGCGCCGTACCGCCGTCCGTGATCCGGTAGCCCCGCCCGTAGACCGTCTCCAGGTGTTGCGGGTGTGCCGGGTCCTGCTCCAACTTGCGGCGCAGGTTCATCACATGGGCGTCCACCGTGCGTTCGAGGACGTCGTGGTCGAAGCCGAAGGCCCGCTCGATGATCTGGGCCCGGGTGAAGACCCGGCCGGGCTCCCGGGCCAGTGTTTCGAGGATGCCGAACTCCTTGGACGTCAGCGTCACCGTCCGCCCCGACAGCCGCACCTCGAAGCGGACGGTGTCGACCTCCATGCCGCCGACCCGCAGCACCGCGGGTTCCCCGTCCGTCGCCTTCCCGGCGCGCCGTAACAACGCGCGCACCCGGGCGGCGAGTTCGCGGGGGCTGCACGGCTTGGTGAGGTAGTCGTCGGCGCCGAGGTCGAGCCCCAGCAGGATGTCCTCCTCCGTGGTGCGGGCGGTGACCAGCAGGATCGGCACGTCCGACTCGGTGCGCAGGATGCGGCAGATGTCGAGTCCGTCGATCCCCGGCAGCATCACGTCCAGCACCACGAGGTCGGGTCGGGCGGTGCGCGCCCGATCGAGGGCGGCCCGGCCGTCGCCCACCACGTGCACGGCGTGACCGTCCTGCTCCAGGTAGATGCGGATCAACCCGGCGTGCTTCGCGTCGTCCTCGGCGACCAGGATGCGTGCGCCCAAGGTTGTCTCCCGCTCCCGTGGTGGTTGCGGCCACGGTAGTACAGGCGTACGGGCCGGTCCGCCGCTCGTGGACGGACCGGCCCGCGGGGCCCACCGGTAGGGGCCCGCACCCCGGCGGGGCCGTCCCCGCGGCAACCCGCCGGGGGGACGGCGGAGTTCAGTGCCCGGAGCCGTAGTAGCCGCCGAGTTGGTCACGGTAGGCGGGATCGCCGAGGTGCCGGTCCTCGTCGAACTCCGGGGACGCCTTGATCTCGTCCTTCGTCCAGGAGACGTGCACCGTTCGCCGGTCGTTGTCGACGCGCGAGACGGTCGCCGCCGGGAGCATCACCTTCCGGCCGAAGATCCACACTCCGGTGTCCACGACGAGGTACTGCGAGCCGACCTCGTTGGAGAACCCGTCCACCTTGCCGATGGGCCCGTCGGACGCCTCCACCCGGTATCCGGAGAGGTCGTCGTCCCGGGTGTGTCCGGCGGTGGGCAGGTAGTTCCACGGACCGCTGTGCATGAGGGCTCCTTGCGTGAGAAGAACGGGGCGGGTCGGTGCCGGACCGCTACCAGCGGTACCAGCGGCCCCGGCCGCCGCCGGGTCCGGCCGGGCGGACCAAAAAACCGATGAGCCACAGCACCAGGACGACCGCGGCGACCCACCACAGGACCTCCAGCGCGAATCCGGCGCCGAAGAGCAGAACGACGAGAAGAAGAGCCAGTAGGAGCGGAACCATGTCGTATCAACCTCCGAAGCCTCGGGTGCCCCCCGAACGAGGGACCACACGGACGAGCACCGGTTTCTTTCCGGTCCGCCGGCCGCCGGACCGCGGAAGGGGAACCGGTCCGCGCACGGCGCGGGGCCTCGGGGCGCCGGTCACCGCACCTGTCGCGGGCACCGCACTGGAACGCGTTCTAGGATGAGGAGGTCGTAGGAAGCCGTGCGGAACCCCCGGGTTCCGGACCGGCCGGACGCCGTCCCGTGAAGGGGAGCCACAGCATGCGCGCAGCCGTACTGCACGAGACCGGGCACGCCGAGTTGGAAGTCCACGACGACGTCGAGGCGGTCGGTTTCGGTCCCGGCAAGGTGCGCGTCCGGGTCCGGGCGGCCGGGCTGTGCCACTCCGACCTGTCCGCCATGAACGGCACCCTGCGGCAGCCCGCCCCGTTCGTCCCCGGCCACGAGGGCGCCGGCGAGGTCCTCGACGTGGGGGACGGGGTGAGCGGCGTCCGGCCCGGCGACCGGGTGCTGATCAGTTGGCTGCCGGCCTGCGGCGGGTGCGCCCCGTGCGGACGCGGTCAGACCCAGCTGTGCCTGACCGGGTTCAGGAACGCCCGCACCCCCAACTTCCGCCGCCCGGGCGGACCCGTCTTCGGGTTCACCGGCACCGGGACCTTCGCCGAAGAGGTCGTCGTCGACGCGGCGAGCGCGGTCCCGATCCCCGACGACGTGCCCTTCGACCTCGCCGCCCTGATCGGCTGCGGGGTCACCACCGGACTCGGCGCGGTGCTCAACACCGCCCGGGTCCAGGCCGGTTCGTCGGTCGCGGTGATCGGCTGCGGCGGGGTGGGACTCTCCGTGGTCCAGGGCGCCCGACTCAGCGGTGCCGCCCGGATCGTCGCGGTCGACCCGGTCGCCTTCCGCCGCGAGTCGGCACTGCGGTTCGGCGCCACCGAGGCCGTGGACCCCGACGAACTCGTCGACGCCACCCAGCGGATCACCGGGGGCGAGGGCTTCGACTACGTCTTCGAGGTCGTCGGCCGCTCGGACACCGCGCGCACCGCCTACGACACCACCCGGCGCGGCGGGACCCTCTGCGTCGTCGGCGCGGGCGCCCCGGACGACTTCCTGCGCCTGAGCATGTTCGAGCTGTTCTTCCACGAGAAGCGCATCCTGCCCTCCATGTACGGGGGCGGGGACGCCGTGCGTTCGTACCGGCGGACCGTCGAACTGTGGCGGGCGGGCCTGGTCGACCTGGACGGACTGATCACCCACCGGGTGCCGCTGGCGCACATCAACGAGGCACTGGAGCAGATGCGCACGGGCAGCGCACTGCGCACCTCCATCGAGTTCTGAACGCCCGGATTCCCCGGGCCCGCGGTGCGTTAATGAGTTGACCGGGCGGTGCGGGCTGGGCAGGCTCCGGCGAGGACCTGGACGAACGCCTCATCGCCGGTGGAGCGCCCTACCCGATCGGCGGGCCGGGGCAAGCGGGCCGGCAGATCGGAATGACCGAGGGATGACTTCCCACCTCCACGCGCTCCGCTTCGACGCGAACGACCCCCACCGGCTGGCACGCTTCTGGGCCGGACTCCTGGAGTGGGAGCTGACCGACGACGCCCACGGCGACCCCGTGCTCCTGCCGAACGACGACACCGGGTTCCGGATCGGGTTCCGTGCGACCCGGGAGCGCAAGAGCGGCCCGAACCAACTGCACTTCGACCTGACCAGCCGGTCCCTCGACGACCAGCAGCGGACCGTGGCGCGGGCGCTCCAACTCGGCGGCCGCCACCTCGACATCGGCCAGGGGGAGGTCAGCCACGTGGTGCTGGCCGACCCCGAGGGCAACGAGTTGTGCGTCATCGAGCCGGGCAACAACTTCCTCGCCGACTGCGGGTTCGTCGGGGCCCTCGCCTGCGACGGTTCGCAGGAGGTCGGTTACTTCTGGAGCCGCGCCCTGGGCTGGCCGTTGGTCTGGGACCAGGACCAGGAGACCGCGATCCGGTCGCCGCACGGTGGCCCCAAGGTCACCTGGGGCGGTCCGCCGCTGCTGCCGAAGACCGGCAAGAGCCGACTGCACTTCGACCTCGCTCCGCCCGCCGACGGCGACCAGCGGGCGGAGGTCGAGCGCCTGGTCTCCCTCGGGGCCGAGCGGATCGACATCGGCCAGGGCGAGGTCGGTCACGTGGTGCTGGCCGACCCCGACGGCCGGGAGTTCTGCGTACTGCCGCCCGAGCCGCCGCTGCCCCGACCGGCCCGCCGCTGAACGGCGCGCCGCGCCGGCCCCGGAGCCCCCCGCACAGGCCAACGGCCCCGCGGGGCGGGGCCGTTGTGGTGGATCGGGCGGGCGGGGGGCGCCGCTACGGGACTCCCCCCGCCCGGAGGCGCTACGGCGTCCTCCCGCTACCCCTCCTGGGAGGAGTCGGTCCTGCGGTGCCGGCCGTGCGGCTCTTCCTCCTGGTCGTGGGGGGCCACGGCCCCCCGGTGCCGGCCGTGGCCGTCGTTCTCCACGGCCTCGCGCGGGTCGGCGGTCGGGTCCGTCTGGGTCTCGGTCATCGGAAAGGTTCACCCCGTCGAAGGATCTTCACAACAGCCGGGTGATTCTAGCCGGCGGCCCGTCAGCTCCCGAAGGGCACCCGCCCGGTGAGGGGCGCCAGTTGCAGGGGAACGGGCCGGGCGGCGCCGGGCCCGCCCGGGAACGGTGTCGCCGTGCCCTCGCCGCGACTCCTGCCGGGCGCCGGGCCCGGGGGGTTCCCCGACGCTCCGACTCCGCCGCCCGGGCGCCGGCCCGCTCCGGTGCCGGGTGGCGCTCCGGCCGGCCCCGTTCCCCAGACCGCCCCGGCGCCCGGCCAGACCCCGGACCCGGGGGCGCACCGCACCCTCGTCCCCCCGTCCCCGGTCGGCACCGTGACACCGGGACCGTCCTCGCCCCCCGTGCTCCCCACCACCCCTGAGCCCCCCGGTCCGCCCGAGCCCCCCGGTCCGCCCGAGACCACCGGTCTCACCGAGTCCGCCGGTCTCACCGAGTCCGCCGGTCCGTCTGAGTCCGCCGGTCCACCCGACTGTGGCGGTCCGCCCGAGTCCGGCGGGGAGCCCGGGCGTCGCGCGCCGGTCGGACGGCCCGTACCGTCACCGTCGTTCCCGACCGGCGACCCAAAGGCCCCGAGGGCTCCGGGGGACCCAAGCGCCCCGGGGGACCCAAGCGCCCCGGAGCGCTCCGGGGGCGCAGCAGCGTTCGCCGCGTCCGGGGCCGTCGCGCGACGGCCCGCGCCCCGCCCGCCGCCCACGGGACTCGCCGCGAAGACCGCACCCGCGGCATCCGCCGCGAAGACCGCACCGGCGGATCCCGCGGCCAGCGCGGCCGGCGTGAGCCGGGCGACCCCGCACGGCACCGCCCCGGTGGCGTACGGCAACCGCAGCTCCCCGTCCCGGGTCCACCGTCCCGCCCCGGGGAGCCACCCCCGGGGCGGACGCAGTCGGCGGACCCCGCGCAACGCCGGCCGCCAGACGCCGAGCCAGGTGCCACCCGCCCCGTCGACCCGCAGGGCGACCCCGCAGTCCTCCGGTGCGAGGGCCTGGCCCGGCTGCACCGCGAACGGCGTCACCGTGTGTCCGGGCAGCCGCAGGCACTCCGGGAAGCGGACCGGGAGGGTGCTGCCCAGCACGCCCCAGCCCAACCGCTCGCACCCGGGCGACGGGGCGTCCGAACGGATCAGCAACAGCCCGCTGTCCGGGTCCGCGAGCAGCAGCCGATCGGTGCTGTCCTGCGCGATCTGGAGCAGCGGCGACACCGCACCGCCCCGTTCCAGGTCGACGGCGACCGCCTTGGTCCGGCCGCCGGACTCCCGGTCCAATGCCAGCAGGCGCCCCGTCCGGTCGAGCCAGGCCCCGCCCGTGCAGCGACCCGGGACCTCCGCGACCAGTTCGGGCCCGTTGCCGCCGCCCGCCACCAGCCACACCCGGCTGGCCCGCCCGTCCGCGTCGAGCGCATAGGCACGGCTGCCGCCGGGCGCCGGCGGCAGCAGGCTCCAGCGCGCGCCGGCCGACCCCCGCTCCAGCGCACCGAGCCGTACCTCTCCCGTCGTGGGGCCCGTCGGGTACACCAGCGCGAACTCGTGCCGGTCCGCGACCGACCGCCGCACCAGCACCCGGCCGTCCGCCATCGGCTGCACCTCGGTGTCCGCCTCCTCGGGCTGGCGACCCGGCAGCGGTACCGCGTACGGCTCGGGGCCGTCCAGCGTCCAGCGCTCGGGGAACCAGTGGTCGGCCGACCCGGCCGCCAGGGCCAGTCGAGCCGCGTAGCCGCCGTCCGCGGCGATCACGAGGGCATCCGGCCTCGCTCGGGCTCCCGGCGGTGCGGGGGCTGTTGATGGGTCGTTCTCGGCGGTGGTCTCGCCGGCACGGACCGTCATGATGCGGTCACCTCCGGCGACGAAGCTAGGTTTCGCACGCACGGCCGTGGCACGCGTCGCCCGAAGACCACCACAACGGGTGGTCATCGGGCGTTCCCTGCGGGACGCGGTGCCGTTCGTGCTGGGTGTCCGTCCCGTGGGACGGCCGCGTGCCCGCATCGGCAAGCGCTTAAGGTAAGGCGAACCTAACTTCTCGTCGTGGAGTCGTCATGCCCCTGCCCCGCCGCGGCACCACCGCGCTCGCCCTCGCGGTCGCCGCCGCCCTCGCCCTCACCGCCTGCGGCTCCGACTCCGCCACGGAGTCCGGCTCCGGCCCTGCCGCCACGGACCGCAAGGCCGGTGCCACCCCGGGGCCGGTGGAAGAGGACTTCGCCAAGGTCATCGAGCAGACCGCCGCACTGGGCACGGACGCCGCCCTCGGCGAGTTCCCCCGTACCGTCAAGCACGCGATGGGGACGGTCGAGATCCCCGCCCGGCCCCAGCGGGTCGTGGTCCTCGACGTCGGCGAACTCGACAACGTCGTCTCGCTGGGCGTCAAGCCCGTCGGCTACGCACCCACCGAAGGCGACGCCCGACTCCCCTCGTACCTGCGCGAGAAGGCCGGCGCCCCGAAGAGCGTCGGCACGGTCAACGCCCTGAACCTGGAAGCGATCGCCGCCCTCAAGCCCGATCTGATCCTCGGCACCCAGCTCCGCCTGGCCAGCCAGTACGCACAGCTGAAGGCGATCGCGCCGACCGTGCTCTCGCTGCGCCCCGGCTTCCCCTGGAAGGAGAACTACCTCCTCAACGCCGCGGCCCTCGACCGGACCGCGAAGGCCCGGGCGGGCCTCGCCGCGTACGAGAAGAAGGCCGCGGACCTCGGTCGGGACCTCGGCGGCGACAAGCCGACCGTCACCATGCTCCGGTACATGCCGGGGGAGATCCGTCTCTACGCCAGGGCGTCCTTCATCGGCACCGTCCTGGAGGACGTCGGGATTCCGCGACCGGAGAACCAGCAGGCCGACGAACTGTCCACCAACGTGTCCACCGAACGCATCGACGACGCCGACGCCGACTGGATCTTCACCGGGGTCTACGGCGATCCCGCGAAGACCGACCGGTCCGAGGTCGAGGACAGTCCCCTGTGGGAGGGTCTGGGCGCGGTCGAGGCCGGCCGGGCCGAGGACGTGTCCGAGGAGACCTGGTACCTCGGTCTCGGGGTGACCGCCGCCCATGAGGTCCTGGACGACCTGCGCGGTCATCTCCTGAAGTGACCACCCGTTCCGGTCGGCTCCGACGGGGATCGGCCGTCCGGCGGAGCGCGCGGGGCAGGTAGCCTAGCTCCGTGCCCCGCCTGTCTGAAGTCATCGCCGCGCTCGACGCCCTGTGGCCCCCCGAGCGGGCCGAGGGGTGGGACGCGGTCGGCCCCGTCTGCGGCGATCCGGACGCCGAGGTGCGCCGGGTCCTGTTCGCCGTCGACCCCGTCCAGGAGGTCGCCGACGAGGCGGTCCGGCTCGGCGTCGACCTGCTGGTCACCCACCACCCGCTCTACCTGCGCGGCACCACCACCGTCGCGGCCTCCCACTTCAAGGGCCGCGTCGTGCACACGCTGATCAAGCACGACGTGGCGCTGCTCGTCGCCCACACCAACGCCGACCGCGCCGACCCGGGGGTCTCCGACGCCCTCGCCGGCGCCCTGGACCTGAGGGTCACCGGTCCGCTGTTGCCCGATCCCACGGACCCGGCGGGCCGCCGGGGCCTCGGCCGGATCTGCGAACCCGACCGCCCGATGACCGTGCGCGAGCTCGCCGCCCGGGCCGCCGAGCGGCTGCCGGCCACCGCACAGGGCATCCGGGTCGCCGGCGACCCGGATGCGCCCGTCCGGACCGTCGCCGTCAGCGGCGGCTCCGGCGACGGCCTCTTCGACGAGGTGCGGGCGGCGGGCGTCGACGCCTTCCTCACCGCGGACCTGCGCCACCACCCGGTGTCCGAAGCGCGGGAGCACAGCCCCCTCGCGCTGCTCGACGCCGCCCACTGGGCCACCGAATGGCCCTGGTGCGAGCTGGCCGCCGCCCAGCTCGACACGATCTCCGACCGGCACGGCTGGGGACTGCGCACCTACGTCTCCCGCACGGTCACCGACCCCTGGACCGCCCACGCGGCGTCCGCACCACCACTCGTCACCACCAACGACCCGGGAGCCCCCAACTGAACGCCGCGCCAGCCGACCAGCTCCGCCTCCTCGACGTCCAGGCCCTCGACGTCCGGCTCCAGCAGCTCGCCCACAAACGGAGGTCGCTGCCCGAGCACGCAGAGATCGAATCGCTGGGCAAGGACCTCGCCCAGCTCCGTGACCTGCTCGTCGCCGCGCAGACCGAGGAGAGCGACTGCGCCCGGGAACAGACCAAGGCCGAGCAGGACGTCGACCAGGTCCGTCAGCGCGCCGCCCGCGACCAGCAGCGGCTGGACTCCGGTGCCGTCTCCAGCCCCAAGGACCTGGAGAGCCTCCAGCGCGAGATCACCTCGCTCGCCCGGCGCCAGGGCGACCTGGAGGACATCGTCCTGGAGGTCATGGAGCGCCGTGAGTCCGCGCAGGAGCGGGTCACCGAGCTGACCGCGCGGGTCACCGCCGTGCAGGCCAAGACCGACGACGCCACCGCCCGCCGGGACGCCGCCAGCGGCGAACTCGACGCCGAGGCGGCGACGGCCACCAAGGAGCGCGGGCTGATCGCGGCCACGATCCCGGCCGACCTGCTCAAGCTGTACGACAAGCTGCGCGAGCAGCAGGGCGGCATCGGTGCGGCCCGCCTCTTCCAGCGCCGCTGCGAGGGCTGCCGTCTGGAACTCAACATCACCGAGCTGAACGACGTGCGCCGCGCGCCCTCCGACACGGTCGTGCGGTGCGAGAACTGCCGCCGCATCCTGGTCCGCACCGCCGACTCCGGCCTGTAGGGAAGCGTTTCGTGTCGTCTGCCGTGCGGGAGTTCGTGGTCGAGGCCGACGGCGGTTCCCGGGGCAACCCGGGTCCCGCCGGCTACGGTGCCGTCGTCATCGACGCGGCGAGCGGGGAGGCCCTCGCGGAGGCCGCCGAGTACATCGGTGTCGCCACGAACAACGTCGCCGAGTACCGGGGGCTGATCGCGGGGCTCCGTGCCGCGCACGCGCTCGACCCCGGTGTCCCGGTGCGGGTCCGGATGGACTCCAAGCTCGTCGTGGAGCAGATGTCGGGCCGCTGGAAGATCAAGCACCCCGACATGAAGCCGCTCGCCGCCGAGGCCGCCGCGGTCTACCCGGCGGGGCGGGTCACGTACGAGTGGATCCCGCGCGAGCGCAACAAACACGCGGACCGGCTCGCCAACGAGGCGATGGACGCCGGCAAGCGGGGCGAGCAGTGGTCGCCGTCCGCCTCCACCGCCGACCTCGGCGAGGTCCGTCCGCCGGTGCGCGAGCCCGGTGACGCGGCGGCCGGCGCGGCCAGGGCGCGCGCCGCTCTGGCCGCCGCCGCGGGGACCGCCGCATCAGCGTCGGAGGGCGCCTCCTCGGCCGGCGAGGTCAAGGCCCGCGCCGACCTGCGGGCCGCGCGGAACATCAGTGCCGCCGCCTCGAACGGGACCCGGCAGGCGCCGAGCACCGGTTGGGGCCCCTCCGCCGACATGGGCCCGCCCGCGACGTTCGTGCTGCTGCGGCACGGCGAGACGCCGCTGACCCCGTCCAAGGTGTTCTCCGGCAGCGGCGGCGGCGACCCCGCGCTGTCCGAGGTGGGCCGGGCCCAGGCGGCGCTCACCGCCGAGGCGCTGGCCGCCCGGGGCACCGTCCAGGCGATCGTCTCCTCACCGTTGAAGCGGTGCCGGGAGACCGCCGGGGCCGCGGCCGACCGGCTGGGGCTGCCGGTGGACGTCGACGAGGACCTGCGCGAGACCGACTTCGGGGCCTGGGAGGGCCTGACCTTCGGCCAGGTCAGGGAGGCGTACCCGGAGGACCTGACGGCCTGGCTCGCCGATCCGGCGGCCCGCCCCACGGGCGGCGGCGAGAGCTTCCTCGCGGTCGCCGAGCGGGTGGAGCGGGCGCGCGACCGGCTGCTCGCCCGGTACGCGGGCCGCACCGTGCTGGTGGTCACCCACGTCACGCCGGTGAAGACCCTGGTGCGCCTGGCCCTGGGGGCCCCGCCCGAGGCGCTGTTCCGGATGGAGCTGTCCGCCGCGGCGCTCTCGGTCGTCGCCTACTTCCAGGACGGCAACGCGAGCGTGCGGCTGCTCAACGAGACGTCCCACCTGCGCTGACGGCGTGCCGTCCCCGGTCGGTGATCAGCGGTCGGCGGCCAGTGCGGCGGCCTCGCGCGCCAGGGCCTCGACGCGGTCCCAGTCACCGGCCCGCACCGCGGCCTCGGGGAGCATCCAGGAGCCGCCCACGCACGCCACGTTGGGCAGCGCCAGGTAGGACGGGGCCGTGGCGACGCCGATGCCGCCCGTGGGGCAGAAGCGGGCCTGCGGCAGCGGACCGGCCAGGGACTTGAGGTAGGCGGTGCCGCCGGCGGCCTCGGCCGGGAAGAACTTCATGTCGCTGACCCCGCGCTCCAGCAACGCCACGACCTCCGAGGTGGTGGACACCCCCGGCAGGAACGGCACCCCGGACTCCTGCATGGCGTCCAGCAGTGCGGGCGTCCAACCGGGGCTGACCAGGAACTGCGCCCCGGCGGCCACCGCGGCGGCCACGTGTTCCGGACGGGTCACCGTGCCGGCCCCGACGATCGCGTCCGGGACCCCGTCGGCGACGGCCCGGATCGCGTCCAGCGCCGCGGGCGTGCGCAGGGTCACCTCGATGGCCGGCAGCCCGCCGTCGACCAGGGCCCGCGCCAGCGGTACGGCGTCGGCGGCGTCCTGCACGACGACCACCGGAACGACCGGCGCGAGGTCCAGTACGGACGTCGGAGCGGAACCGCGGGCACCGGAAGCGGGCGGCGGCGGGGCGGGCTGCGAGGAAGTCATGGGCCCATCCTGCCGCCCGAGGAGCAGCATGCGCAAAGCGCGTTGCGCATGCTGCAATGTGTTAGTGGATCTCGGTCACCACGACGTCCAACGACCACGGGGCGCCCGCCCGCGCCGGCGGCTGTGCCTCCACCAGGTACCCGAGGTCCCGCAGCGCCCCCACGAGCTCCGCGGGCCCCTTCGGCTCCGCACCCGCGGACAGCAGGCTCCGCACGATCCGCCCCTTCGTCGCCTTGTTGAAGTGGCTGACCACCGACCGCTTCTCCACTCCGTCCACCACCTGGGCGTGCAGCACCCGCACGGTCGCCGTCCGCGAGGCGACCTCGCCCTTCGGCTTCCAGGCCGCCGCGTACGCCGACGAACGCAGATCCAGCACCAGCCCCCGGTCCGCCGCCGCGGGCAGCACCTCGGCCATCACCGGCCGCCAGAAGGCACCCAGCGCGCCGAGCCCCGGCAGCTTCACCCCCATGGCACACCGGTACGGGGGGATCCGGTCGCCCACGCGCACGGCCCCCCACAACCCGGAGAACACCAGCAGCGAACGGGTCGCCCGCCGCTTGGCCGCCGCATCCAGCGACCCCAGGTCCAGCGCGTCGTACAGCACCCCCGTGTACAGCTCACCGGCCGGCCGGGCGCCCGCCGTGCGCAGCGCCGCGTTCTTCCCGACCTCCGCCCGCTGCCCCTCGCTCAGCCCGAGCACCGCCCGCGCCGCGTCCTCGTCCCCCAGACACAGCTCGACCAGCGCGTCCAGCACCGCCTCCCGCGCCGGCGCGAGCCCCGCCAGCGACAACCCCTCCGCCTTCAACGGGGCTCCCCGGCCGGCGGCGGCCTTGCCTTCCGACGGCGGCAACAGCACGAGCACGGCTTCTCCAGTGGCGCGAAGTGACCGGGGCGACCGACCCCGGCCGCCCAGCCTAAGCGCTCCGCGACCCCCCGCCCGGCCGCGGCCCGCGGTCAGAGACCAATGTCCCTGGCCCGGGGCACGGTCGACCGTTTAGGGTGCGTACGCGGGGGTTTTGTCGCACGGTCGGCGTTGGCGCGGACCGTCCCGGCACAAGGGAGGAACAGACCGTGCCGTCGCCACAGCCCCCGGTACCCGTCCCGGCGCGGACAGCGCTCACCTGGGACGTCACCTTCCCCGCCCCCACCGCCCCGGACCAGCCGTCGCGCGCCGCCGCCGAAGGGGTCAGCCCGGCCCTGCTGCGCCGGGTGGCCGGATTCCACCAGGCGCAGCTCACCGACGCCCGCTTCCTGTGGTGCGAGGACGGCGAGTGGGCCCTGTGCCACCTGGAGCTGAGCACCGCGCCCCAGGAGGAGCCCGTCGTCACCCTGCGGACCGCCCCGCTGACCGGGCCGCCCTCCGGGCTCACCGCCCGCGAGGTCGACATCATCTCGCTGGTCGCCCTCGGGCTCTCCAACCGCGAAACGTCCAGCCGCCTCGGCACCAGCATCCGCACCGTCACCACCCAGGTCGAACGCCTCCTCAAGAAGCTCGGCCAGGACTCCCGCGCCGGACTCAGCGCCCTCGCCGTGGACCGTGACCTCATCCGGCTGCCCATCCCCGGCGGGGTCGAGCACCGCTCCGGCATCCGCGTCCTCGACATCGAACGCCACGCCGCGACCGTCGTCGGCCTCCCGGTCGCCCGCCGCAGCCGCCGTCACCACCCCGCCACCGGGCGCGCCGGGCGGCCCACCGTCCGGATCGGCACGATCGTCGTCGCCGGGGCGTTCGCCGCCGACGGACGGGAGTCCGCGCGCGGCGCCGCCCTCGCCGTCCGGGACATCAACGCACTGCGCCACGACCACGGACGCTCCGTCGAGCACCTGACCGTGCACATCGACCCCTTCGACCCCGCCTCGGTCGAAGACGCCCTCGCCGAACTCGCCGAGGCCGACGTCGACGCCGTCACCAGCAGCTACGCCAGCGCCCTGAGCCCCGCCGTCTTCGGCTTCGCCGCCGACTTCGGGCGGACCTTCCTGCACACCAACACCTGGACCCGCAGCGTGGACGCGGTCCGCGCCGATCCCCGCCGCCTCGGACACGTCTTCCAGACCTGCCCCTCGGAGACCGCGTACCAGTCCGCCCTCCTCGGCTACCTGCGCGGCCACCGGGCCGAGGGCGACGCCCCGCCCCGGGTCGCCATCGTGGAACTCGACGGCTACGGCTGCGCGATCACCGACGACACCTTCACCGCACGGGTGCGCGAGGCCGGCTGGAGCGTGACCTCCACGCACCGGGTCGGACTCACCGTCGAGCACGTGGACGACCTGGTCAAGGAGGTCCTCCACGACCGGCCCGACCTGGTCGTCGTCTCCCACCTGAGCGTGGAGACCGCCGCGGCGCTCCAGAACGCGATCACCCGGCACCGGCCCCACCAGCTCACCTACCACATCTACACCCCGTCGGTGCCGGGCTTCGCCCGCCGCATCGAACACCGCGGGGGACAGGTCATCTGGTCCACCGTCACCGGCCGCCCCGACGACCCCCTCGGGCTGCGCTTCAGCGAGCGCTACGCCCGTGCCTTCGGCGTCCCGCCCGGCCGCAGCCAGGCCAGCGCGGCGTACGACCAGGTGCGGATGGTGCACGCCGCGTTCTCGATCACGGGCTCGCTGCGCCCCGAGGCGGTGGGCGCGTACCTCCGGGACTCGGCGTACCGCGGGGTCAACGGCACGTACCTGTTCGCCTCGCCCGGCCAGGCGGTCTCCGGCTACCCGTACGACTCCGGGGACGCCAGCCTCTCCCAGCCGATCCGTACCTACCGCCTCTCCACCGCGGGCCAGGAACTCCTTCCGCTCCCGGCCTGACGACCCTGCCCACGTCCCGGCCGCCGCGTCACTCCGCGAAGAACTCCGCGTACGCGTACGCGACCCGGGGCACCGTGCACGGGTGCCCCAACGCCAGGTGCATCTCCTGCCGCTCCGGTAGGAAGATCGCACTGGCGACGGTCGACCCCTGCTCCAACACGTGCTCGGCCGCGTTGGGGTGGCAGCACAGGGAGTCGGGGAAGTTCTCGTGGTCGCTCAGCACCTCGTGCCAGCCGGCCACCGACGGCTCGGGCATCAGCTCGGCCGTCTGCTCGCCGCGGGCCCGCCGGAACGGCGAATCCGGCATCACCCGGGGACCGAGGTCCTCCGCGACCGAACCGAACTCCGCGTCGCCGCCGTGGAAGTGGTTCGCGTGCACCAGGTACTGCCCGCGCTCCACGGGCGTCCGGTGGACCTCCGCCCGACCGCCCGGACGGGTCTCCGCGTCCACCGCACGACCGTCCCCCACCAGCAGGTAGTTCGCGGAGGACGACCGCTCGACCCGGTCCAGCAGGGCCAAGCCCTCCTCGACCGACGGGGAGTCCAGCAGCGCCCGCAACATCAGGTGGTACGGCACCCCCACCGCACCGACGTCCCGCGAGGTGACCAGGGCGTTGGTGAGGACGGTGACCCCCGCCGCGTTCATCCCGAACTTCGCGAGCAGCCCCGCCTCCACCACCGACACCCACCGCGGCCCGCGGTCCGGCACGGACTCCAGCACCACCACCGTGTCGTGCGAGAACGGGATCCAGTCCCAGTTCTGCCCCACGATCGGCTCCGCACCCCGCAGATCGCAGAAGGACGTGCACTCGGCGGGCGGACGCCCCGCGCCCGCGCCCCGGGCCGCCGCGATCTTCCGGGCCTTCCCGGAGAACAGGATCTCGGTCCGCAGGTTCAGCGCGAGCACGTCCTCGAAGGACACCCCCGCGCCCTCGGCGACGCCCCGCATCTCCGCGAGGTAGCCGGCCCCGGCCCGCGGCCCGTCCGCCGCCAGGTGCACCGCCTCGAACCGCTCCAGCGCGGGCAGGAACGACTCCGCGAGCGCCCGCGCCCCGGACCAGGTCAGCCCGGCGAACTTCGCGTACACCTCCTCGTAGGCGGTCAGGCTCGCCTGCACCCGTTCCTTCGCCGCGGCCCCGTACTGGCGGCCCCGCTCCAGCGGCCCGCCCTCCGTCCGGACCACCAGCGCCGGCGGGTACACGACGTGCGCGGCCCGCGCCCCGCCGCTCATGCCGCGCCCTGCCCGCCGTCGACGGCCACCACGACGCCGCTGACGTACGAGGACTCCTCGGACGCGAGGAACACGCAGACCCGCGCGACCTCCTCGGCCGTGCCGAGCCGCCGGGCCGGAATCCGCTGGAGGACCTGCGCGAATGCCTCCGGGTCACCGGACACCGTCGTCATCGGGGTGTCGATCACCCCCGGCGCCACGGCGTTGCAGCGGATGCCGTCCGGCCCCCACTCCACGGCGAGCTGCCGGGTCAGGGCCTCCACCGCGCCCTTGCTGGCGCTGTACGCCGCGCTCGGCTCGCCCGCGTCCCCGCGGACCGCCGCGATCGAGGACAGCAGGGTGATGCTGCCGCCGGCGCCCCCGTCGATCATCTGCCGGGCCGCCGCCGCGGCCACCAGCATCGAACCGCGGGCGTTCAGCCCGACGACGGAGTCCCAGTCGGCGGCGCCCGTCGCGGTGGCGGCCCGGAAGCGGTAGACGCCCGCGCAGTGCACCACCGCGTCCGGGGCCCGCCCCTGCCAGCGCCGGGCCGCACCGTCGAACGCCTCCTGCACGGACCGTTCGTCACTCACGTCACAGGCGAGCACGGGGTACGGGGCGTCCTCGGCGGGCCGCAGATCGAGACCGACGACCGACCAGCCGAGGCCCCGCGCCAGGTCGGCGGTGGCCCGGCCGATGCCGGAACCGGCACCGGTGACGAGCAGCCGGCGGGGCGCCCGGGCGCCCGGATCGGTGGGTGTGACGCTCATGAGGTGAGCACTCCTCCGTTGACGTTGATGGTCTGGCCGGTCACGTAGGGGGCCCCGGACAGCAGGAAGTGCACGGCGTCCGCGACGTCGTCGCCCGTTCCGTGCCGTTCCAGGGGCACTTCGGCGGCCACCCGCTGCCGCTCCTGGTCGGGGGTGCGACCACTGCGACGGGCCCGGGCGGCCAGCTCCTCGCGGTGCATCTCGGTCATGATGTAGCCCGGCGCCACGGAGTTGACCGTGGCCACCGGCGCCAACTCCACCGACAGGGTCGCCATCAGCGACTGCACGGCCGCCTTCGAGGCGCTGTAGGCGCCCGCACCGGGCGTCGGCACCTGGGCGAACAGGGAGCCGAGCACCACGATCCGACCGCGCTCGCCCCCGCGGCCCAGGAGCGGCGCGACGGCCCGCGCACAGCGCAGCACCCCGAAGAAGTTGATCTCGAACACCCGGCGCACCGCCTCGTCGGAGGTCTCCAGCAGCGGGGTGTCGGGACCGCCCACCGCCGCATTGGCGACGAGCGCGTCCACCGCACCGAACACCTCGACGGCCCGGGCCGCCATCCGCTCGGCGCCCGTCTCCTGAGCCACGTCCACGACCAGCCCGACCGCCTGCCGCCCGGTCGGGTCCAGCCGTCGGGCCACCCCTTCGACCCCGGGGTCCACATCGGCCAGCAGCACGTTCCAACCGCCGCCGAGCAGTCGCTGCGCCACGGCCAGCCCGATGCCCCGCGCCGCCCCGGTGACCAGGGCGGTACGGCGCCGGTCGGTCCCGGCCCCGGCCCCGGTCACGCCGCCACCTCGGCGGCCCGCACGGCGGCGGCGATCTCCTCGCCGCGCGCGAACCAGATCCCGTCGTCCGCGCGCAGCCGGGTCAGGAACGCCTCCAGCATCCGCAGCCGCCCGGGCCGTCCGATGATCTGCGGGTGCACGGTCAGCGTGACCAGGCCCCCACCGGCGTGGATCGCGGAGGTCTCCTCCTCCCACACCTCGGCGACCTCCCGGGCCGAGCGCATCGTCTTGTTCCAACTCGTCGCGTCGAACCAGAAGTGCGGCGCGTCGTCCAACGACCAGTGCACGGGCACCTCCACCAACCCGTGACCGGGGTGCGCGTAGGGCCGGACGGCGTCCATCATGTTCGACGCGTACGAGAAACCGTGCGCGACCAGCAGGTCCAGCGTGTTCCCGCTGATGTCCCAGGACGGCGACCGGTAACCGTGGATCTCACCGGCGATCGGCCGCAGTGCTTCCAATCCGCGGACGAGTTCCGTTTCCTCTTCTTCCCGGGCCATGAGATGCGGGGAACGATGGGTGTATCCGTGATGGCCGATCTCATGTCCGTGGGCGACGACGGATTCCAGTACGTCGGGATAGCGCACGGCGTCCCCGCCGCACACGAAGAACGTCGCCGGAATATCGAGCCGGGCGAAGATCTGGAGGAGTTCCGGCACTGCGGTCCGGGCGCCGTACCGCGCCTGGGAGAGAACTCCGGGGCGGGCGGCGTTCGCGGGGTCCTCGGCGAGCCACAATTCATCGGCGTCGAAGTCGACGGTCACCGCCATGGCCGCTCTACAGCCCACAGGCCACATGTAGGGGTCCTCTCATCGCTCGCGGGATCGCACCGCAGGTCCCCTCGCGGGAACGTGTCGCGGGATTGAGGAACACGGTATCGGCCCAGGTCGCGGGGCGAACTCCGTAAGATTACGTACGAGCCGTGCCGACGGCAGCGCGCCCCGGGAGCGGAGCGGTGGGCCCCGGCGGTGCCATACGTACAGTTGCGTATGTCGGTCACCGCCGCGGTTTGCCACCCTTCGGGAATCGATGGAACCCCGTTGAACCCGACGGGCGCGGAGAGGAATCAAGCCGGTGTCCAGTACCACGACGGAGAAAGCACCCCAGCTGACGAGAGTCCTGAGGCTGCCCGCGATCGTTCTGTTCGGTCTGACTTACATGTCCCCGGTGGCCGTGTTCACCACGTACGGAATCGTGGGCGCGGAAACCGGCGGACACCTTCCGGCCGCCTACGTCCTGGCGCTCGCGGTGATGTTGTTGACCGCGCACAGTTACGGGCGAATGGTGCGGAGTTTCCCGGCAGCGGGTTCCGCTTACAAGTACTCGCAAAAGGTCTTCGGCGGTCACGTCGGTTTTCTGACCGGCTGGACCCTGATGCTGGACTACCTGTTCCTGCCGATGGTGTCGTTCCTGCTCGCGGGCATCTACCTGCACGCCCAGTTCCCGGGCGTCCCGCAGGGCGTGTGGAGCGTCCTGGCGCTGCTGCTGGTGCTGGCCTTCAACGTCATCGGGGTGAAGTTCGTCAGCAAGATCACCGCGATCATCATGGGCGCCACGGCCGTGCTGCTGGCCCTCTTCGTCGCGCTGGCCGGCGCCAAGTCGAACGTCCCGGCCGGTGAGCTCTTCGACTCCTTCGTGCCCGCCTCCGACCAGTGGTCGCTGCTGGCGGGCGGCGCCGCGATCCTCGCGCTCAGCTTCCTCGGCTTCGACGCGGTGTCCACCCTCGCGGAGGAGGCCCACAACCCGCGCCGGACCGTTCCGCTCGGCATCATCCTCACCACCGCGATCGGCGGCGGCCTGTTCATCCTGGTCGCCTGGGTCGGCGCCCTGGTCCGCCCCGACAACAACTTCACCGACCCCGACTCGGCGGGCGCGGAGCTGATGCGCACCGTCGGCGGCAGCGCGATGAGCACGGCGTTCACCGTCGTCTACGTGATGGGCTGCATCGGCTCGGCGATGGTCTCCCAGGCGAGCGTCTCCCGGATCATCTTCTCGATGGGCCGCGACGGGCTGCTGCCCCAGCGGGTCTTCGGCCGGTTGAACCCCCGCTTCGGCACCCCGGTCGGTGCGCTGATCGCCGTCTCGACGGTCGCCCTGCTCTCGGTGGCCCTCACCCTGGACCAGGCCGTCGTGATGATCAACTTCGGTGCGTTGGCCGCGTTCTCGATGGTCAACCTCAGCGTGATCAAGCACTACCTGACCGGCCCCAAGCGTTCGCTGACCCCCCGCTCCCTCCTGGTCAACGGCCTGCTGCCGGGACTCGGCTTCGCCAGCACGGTGTGGCTGTGGACCAGCCTGACCGGCGAGACCTTCGTCGTCGGCCTGGTCTGGATGGCGGTCGGCGTGGTGCTGCTCGCGATCACCACCCGGTTCTTCACCCGCCGCCCGCCGGAGCTGCACATGGGCATGGAGGACGAGGACCTCACCCCGGGCGTGCCCGGCGCGCCGCGCGAGACCACGGCGAACCCCGTGGGCTGACCGACCGGCTCCCCCCCCCCGCGACACTGCGCCCCGCCCCGGGCACCCCCCCCACCTCTCCGTGGGACCCGGGCGGGGCGCTGGCGCGTGCTGCACGGGCTCAGCCGGTGGGGGCCGTCGCGGCACGCACCTCGCCGACCAGGGCGTCCGGGTCCTCCGCGTACAGATGGAGGACCGAGAAGGACTCCGTGCGGCCGAGCAGCGTGGTGTGGGTCAGCGGGGTCGCCAGCTCCAGGATGACGTTGGTCAACGCGCCGACGTCCAGGACCAGTTCGCCCGGTGGCCGCTCGGGGGAGGTGCGCAGCCCCCGACGCACCGCGGTGATCTCCGCGAACGGGATCCGCAGGTCCACCGCGGCGCCCCGGCGCACCCGCAGCTCGGTGGCCGCCAGCACGTGCGGACGGGTGACGGCCGCCGCCTGGAGTCCCAGCACCATCAACAGCGTGTACACGTCGAGCACCAGCATCACCCCGTGGAGGACCGGCAGTTCACGTAGCAGATAGGAGATGCCCACCGTCTCGACCAGGCAGGCGAAGGCGACGCCGTAGACCATCGCGGCCTGGCCCTTCGCGTAACCGAAGGCCCGGTGCCCCGCCCCGACCCCGTTCCGCCGGCGGGTCACCCACAGGACGTGGGAGTGCAGGGTGCGCCCCTCGTGCCGCACGATCCGGCGGAGGGAGCCGGGAGTCCGCGGCGCCCGCTTCCGCCCCGCTTCCCGCGCCTCCTCCGACTCGTCCCCCTGCTCGGCCCCGGGCGCCGTCCCGTTCGCGTTCACGCCGCTCACGCCGCTCACCGGTCCGCCAGGAAGAGGGCGATGGCGCGGTGCACCGCTGCGGCCTGGGCGGGGGCGAACTCCGCGAGGACCGAGTCCATGAGGCCCGGCGCGGCCCCGTCGCCCGCGGTCGGCGCCGCGTCCGTCAGGTGCTCCGCGAGCGACGGGGGCAGCAGCGCGGCCAGGGCCCGGGCCGCCCCGTCCACCCGGGGGTCGGTGGTGTCCGCCGCCGCCAGGTCGTCCAGCAGGGCGTACACCTCATGGGCCCGGTCCGCCGCGCCCGGCGTCTGCACCATCTCCCCGAGCACGGTGACCAGTGGGGCCCGGTCGTCGTCCGAGGTGGTGGAGTCCAGCAGGATCAGCAGTTCCCGGTCCTTCGTCGCCATCGGGGACGCCGGGGCGTCCGGTCGTGACGCCGCCAACTCGCCGAGCAGTCCGGTGAGCTGGGGGGACACCGGGCCGTCCGAGGACACCCGCCCCGCTCTGGCCTCCGTCAGCAGGGCGCCCACGCGCCGTCGTCGTTCGCGCAGCGCCACTTCCTGCCCGGCCAGGTCCTCGTCCAGCTCGGTCAGCACCTCGGCCAGCTCCCGGCCCGCGTCGTCCGCGATGACGTCGCGCACCTCGGGGAGCCCGAGGCCCAGCTCGGTCAGGCGGCGGATCCGGGCCAGCGTGACCGCGTGCCGCAGTGCGTAGTCGCGGTAGCCGTTGGCCCGCCGCTCGGGTTCCGGCAGCAGTCCCAGGTGGTGGTAGTGGCGGACGGCGCGGGTGGTGACGCCGACGACAGAGGCGATCTCTCCGATTCGCATGCCCCCAGTAGAAACGTTGACGCTGCGGCCGGGTCAAGCCCCTCGATTGACGGCTAACGTCGTTAGCCTTACGGTGTGGCTAACGACGTTAGCTTCGGGTTGTCGGTGACCTTCGGGCCGCGGCACCCCCATCCCTTCGAGGAGCCCTCGTGACGACCACCACCGAACCCAGCTGGAGCACCCGCACCGCGCCCGGTCAGGCCCCGGCGCCCGGTGGACGCACCCGGGCCGTGCCCGCCCCCGCGCTACGGGTCGCCTGGTTCGCCGCCGCCCTCTTCTGGACCGCGTTCGCCGTCCTGGAGGGCGTCAACCACGGCTGGCTCGCCGGCGGCACCGCCCTGCTCTTCGCCGTCGCGCCCGACCTGGCCCTGCTGGTCGGCATCCGCGAACACGGCGGTCTCGTCCGGGGCCAACTGCCGCCCCGCGCCGTCCCGTACTACAACCTCGCGCACCGGGCGACGGTCCCGCTCGGCCTCGCGGTGCTCTACGCGTTCGCCGCTCCCGAGGAGTGGGCCCCCCTCTTCGCCGGCCTGTGCGGCTGGCTCGCCCACATCTCGTACGATCGCGCCTTCGGGTACGGACTGCGGACGAAGGACGGTTTCCAGCGTGGCTGAACGGCACACGGGCGCGACGGCGGAGCTCCCCCCGGGCGCACGGGACCCGCTGTCCCGCCTCACGCCCCGGGGCCGGGAGATCGTCCTGGCCGCGCGCGCCCTGGTGGAGGAGTCGGGTCCCGCCGCCCTCACCATGCGGGCGCTCGCCGACCACCTCGGCATCAAGGCGCCCTCGCTGTACAAGCACTTCCCGGACAAGGCGGCCGTCGAGGCCGAGGTGATCGCCCTCGGGCTGCTGGAGACGGCGGAGGCGCTGGAGGCCGCCGAGGAACACTTCGCGCGGTCCGCGCCCTCGACCCCGTCCACCCCGTCGGTGCCGTCCACCCCGCCCACCCCGTCCGTGCCGTCCGTGCCGTTCGCGCCGGAGCCCGACTCCGCCGCTGACGAGCCCCGCACGCTCCTCGCCGCCCTCGCCCGGGCGTACCGGGCCGACGCGCTCGCGCACCCGCACGTCTACCTCCTCGCCACGGAACGCCCGCTGCCCCGCCACGCCCTGCCCGAGGGGCTGGAGGCCCGGGCGGCCATGCCCCTGATGCGGGCCTGCGACTACGACGTGGACCGGGCCCGCGCCGTGTGGGCCTTCGCGCACGGCATGGTGAGCCTGGAGATCCACGGCCGGTTCCCGGACGGCGCCGACCTCGCGGCGGCCTGGCGGGCGGGCGTACGCGCCCTGGAACGCTGACCCGCCGCGGGTGCCCGGCCCGGGTACCATGTGCGTACGGCAGACGAGCCGGGCGGGCGGCCGCGTGGGCATCGCGAGATGCTCCCGAGGAACGTCCGGGCTCCACAGGGCAGGGTGATGGCTAACGGCCACCCGGGGTGACCCGCGGGACAGTGCCACAGAAAACAGACCGCCGGGGACCGTATCCGTACGGGACCAGGTAAGGGTGAAACGGTGGTGTAAGAGACCACCAGTGCCCAGGGTGACCTGGGCAGCTAGGTAAACCCCACCCGGAGCAAGGTCAAGAGGGAGCACTCCGGTGCTCCTGCGCGGACGTTCGAGGGCTGCCCGCCCGAGTCCGCGGGTAGACCGCACGAGGCCGACGGCAACGTCGGTCCTAGATGGATGGCCGTCGCCCCGATGGCCGCGAGGCCCCGGGGAACAGAACCCGGCGTATGCCCGACTCGTCTGCCCCTTGGGGCTTCCTCGGCCGGGCCTCGGCTACTTCGGCGAGGTCTTCGACCGCCCGTCCCCGGAACCGCTGGCCCGGTGGCAGGACTCCGACGGCACCGACCTGTGGGCGACCGGGGACGAGAGCCGCGATCAGATCATCGCGTTCTACCGTCGTACGCGGGAACACTCGGACGCGACGATCGACGAACTCCGTGAGCCGGTCCCCGTTGCTCCCGCCGACGTTCGGCACATGTGGGGCGGCGACTGCCCTCCGTTCCGCATCTGACAGGCTGACAAGTCACGGCTCCGGCACCTGGAGTTGCCCCGCTGACGGAAGAAGGACCGAGAGCATGTCCCCCTTCCCGCCCGTCCCGTCTCCCGCGACAGCTCACGGCATCCGGTACGAGATCGCCCGGCACCGAGCCGGCGAAGGGCACGCGGAGCGCTGCACCGTCGACCTGTCGGCCGACGGGCGTGCCCGACTCAGGTACGAACACGGCACGATACGGCGATCCTGGGCCGCTCGGGTGGAAGACGTCGTGTGGACACGGCTGCTGCGGGCCGTGCAGAACGGGGCCCCGGAAGACCCGTCTCCCGCCGGGCCCGTCCACCGCCGCCTCCAGGTCCTCGACGCCGCTGCGCAGCCGAAGACGGTGATCTGGGGCGAAGGGGCGGCATCCGTCGAGGTCGGTGCCCTCCTGGACTCCCTGGTCGCGCAGATCAGCGGCCTTCCGTCGGACCTGGTCCGCAACACCCTGCCCCCGCTGGCGCACCGGAGCGTTGCGGGCGCGGCCAGTGGCCTGCCCGTGCAGGAGGCCGCCGCCGTCTTCGGGGAGGTGGGCGACCGGCCGGCGTTCGCACTGGCCCGGGGCGAGGGCGGCTTCGGCGTGTTCTCGGTGGATCCCCTGAAACTGCTCGGGGAGACGACGGAAGCGGGGCAGCCGATCCGTGCGCTGGCCCTCGGATCGTCCGGCGGGCGGGACCTCCTGGTGACCGGTGGCGACGACAACATCGTGTGGGCCTGGGACCTGACCGGCAACGAGGGCCTGGTGCACGCGCGCGGCGGGCACGGCGGTGCGGTGCGGGCCGTCGCCTCACGGGTCGACGTGGACGATGACGGACTGGTCTACTCGGGCGGCGAAGACGGCAAGGTCTGGGCCTGGGGCAGCCGGGACGGCGCCGAGATCGGCGCCTTGACCGGCCACGACCGGACCGTCAACGCACTGGTCACCACCCGCCTCGCCGGCCTCAACCTGCTCGTGTCCGGCGGGGACGACGGGGCGGTGCGCGTCTGGAACACCGACACCGGAGAGTCGCTCCGCACCTTCACCACGGGTGCCGGGTGGGTGAACGCCGTGGCGGCCACCGGCACCGGGGAAGGGGAGGGGGTCTGGATCGCCGCGGCCGGCTCCGACCACGTCGTCAACGTGTGGGACGCGGCGACCGGAACCCTGACGCAGACGTTCCACGGCCACGGTGCGGCAGTGACCGGACTGGCCTTCCTCGACCTGGCGGGCCGGCCGGTCCTCGTCTCCTGCTCGTACGACGGCACGATCAGGACCTGGGACGTGGCGGCAGGGCGCGCCCTGGACACGTGGTCGGCCGAGACCGACTGGCCGGCCGCACTGGCCGCTGCCCCCTCGGCTGGCGGAGCGGTCATCGTCTCCGGCGGGGCGACCGGGACGGTGCGCGTCTGGGACCCGAAGGGACGGGCGCTGCGGACACTGACCGCGGAGGGCGGTTCCGTCCGGGCGCTCGCGCTGGCGGAGTTCGCCGGTGCGACGACGGCCGCCGTGGGGTACCTCGACGGCTCCCTCCGGATCTGGGACGTGGCGACCGGTTCCGTGCGCCGTGTGCTCGATGCGGATGACGGCGCCCTCACCTCCGTCGCCTTCGGTCCGGCGGCCGGCACGGTGGTCTGCGGGACCGCTCGGGGCACCGTACGGGTGCACTCCACCGCGGACGGTGCGCTCCAGTCGGTACCGACGCCCCACACCGACGGGATCCGCGCCCTCGTCTTCCTCCCCGTGGCCGACGGCATCGTGGCCTCCGCCGGAGAGGACCGGACGGTGCGCACCTGGGAGGCGGCCACCGGTCGTCCGCTCCTGCGCCTGCGCGGCCATGAGGCGGGGGTGACGCGACTGGCGGCGGGACCGGTCGGCGCGGTCACGGCTCTCGCATCGGCCGACCGCGACGCGAGGATCCTGATCCGGGACGCGCTCTGCGGCCGACTTCTCCTGGAACTCCGTGCCGCCGGACCGCTCAGCGCCCTCGCCCTCGGTGAGGCCGACGGCGTGCCCGTGCTGACCGCCGCGGAGGCGCACGGCCCCGTCCGGGTCTGGAACGCGGTCTCGGGAGAGGAACTGGCCGCACTCGACACCGCTGACGCCGAGGTCGTCGCCCTCGACGTCAGCGTGCTCGACGGCACCCCCGTGCTGCTGGCCGGGGCCCGGGACGGCAAGGTGCGTGCCTGGCGGCTGCCGGACGGAGCCGGGATGGGAGCGGTCGCCCTGACCCAGACGCCGCTCGCACTCCGGCATTCCCCGCCCGACACCCTGCACGTCGCGGGAGAAGGCGGCCTGATGTCCCTCCGGAACTTCCCCTCCTGACGCGTCACCGTCCGGGGGAGCCCCCGCCCTGGCCCGGCTGGGGCGGACGGGGGACGCGGGGCTGCTGGGCCGGAGCCGTGACGCCCGGCGCCTGACCGGTCGGGGGCTTCACGGTGGACGCCCTGCCGGACGACTGGAGGCGCGCTGCGGAGGCCACCGGGTTCCCGCCCGTGACCGGAGTGCCCCCGGCCGTTCCCGCCGACCGCACCGACCCCGCTTCCTCGGCCCGGTGCTTGGCCAGGTGGGACCCCTGCAAGGCCGTGGCCATGAATCCCGCTGCCACGTTGCCGCTCTCCGCCGGGGCCGTCTTCCGGTCGATCACGGCGAGTCGGGCCATGTCGTCCCGGCTGAAGACGTTGCCGGGCAGCATGCGGGACGCGGCTCCGGTCACGTCGACCGTGTGCTTCTCCGCTTCGACCTGGAAGTGCAGCCGGTACCCGAGGTACTGCTCGCTCTTGTCGAAGAGCAGCTCGCCGCGGACCTCGCCGCCCTGTTGCCGGGCCCAGCGGTCAAGGGTGTCCGCCGCCTGCGGCAGTCGTGCCACCCGGCCGAGGCAGGCCACGTACGCGTCGCCCTCGACGTGGAGGGCCTTGAGCCGCACCCCGCCCTCGGGAGTGTTGACCGTCTCGACGGCGCCCAGCCGTTGGTTGGGCACGGTGACGAGACGTCCGTTGCCGCCGAGTTCCGCGTCGTACTCGCGGCGCATCGCCAGGTACTGGGAATCGTTGTGCAGGACCCAGGGCGCGGCGGTCCCCACCATGGTCACCCGGGCGTCCGGGTTGCCCTCCAGGATGATCTCCGCATTGGCGATGGCCCCGCCGCCGATCCCCGCGATCACCCAGTCGTCGGCGACCGTCGGGTCGTACTCCCCGTCACCCACGGCATCGCCCAGCAACACCCGCCCCGGGGCGGCGGCACTGGCCTGCTCCCACTGGGCGGTCGCCTGCAACGTGGTCCGGGCGCCGGCGACCGCCGGGTCCGTCGTCGTTCCGAGGGCCTCGGTCACCTGCGGTTCGGCGAGCACGTCCAGCGCCGCTGCCGCCCGCCCTTCCCCGGCCGGCAGCGCGGTCAACCGGTCCCGGGCGTCCAACGCTTCGGGAGTGCCCTGCGCGGTGAAGTGACGGTTCAGGACCTCCGTCGCCTCCGCCACCGTCGGCACCTGACGGTCCACCCCCGGAACGACCTCCGGCGGCACTCCGGTGGCGAGGAGCGGGGTTCCCACCACCTCGACCTTCACGGGGGCCGACCCGTCCATCGGGGTGATCTCGGCGATCAGGCGCCCGTCCTCGCCGGTGGCCAGTGCTGCGCGGCCGTCGACGAGGGGACCGCGGGCAGCAGCAGTGTCCTCCCACAGCTGGAGGGCGGCCAACGAGACCCGCTCCTTCGGGGCACTGAACTGGTACGGGTCCCAGCCGGCTTCCCTGAGGTGTCGCACCTGGTCCGCGGATTGGACGATGCCCTTGATGGGGTCGACGTGCCAGCGGCCGCGCGAGTCGACGAGCAGGACGTCGGGGTCCCGGCCGGCGAGTGAGGCGCCGCCACCGATCATGACCTGGCGCTGTGGGTACCGGCCCTCCGGCAGCGAGGCCGCTTCGGCGCGCAACTGGTCCAGGGTCTGTCGGCCGACCTCGGTCCGCTGGCCGGCCGCCGCGTCCCGCGCGGCACCGAGCTCCTCGCGCCCCAGGGCGGTGCCGTCGGGGCGCAGGCCGGGGAGTGCGAAGGAGGGGGCAGCGCCCAGTGGCGACTGCTCCGCACGCGCCAGATCGACACGTGTCCGGTGTTCCAGCACGACCCGTGCATCGGCGGGGTTCAGCTGTTCCACGGGCCGGGCGAGTTCACCCAGGGTGCGTACCGCGTCCTGGGTCAGGTGCGGTTCGACCACCTCGATCCTCACCCGAGCCGCGTACGTCTCGATCCTGCTGGTCGCCACGTCCCCGGCCGGAGAGGCAGGCCGGAGGCCGGTGTGGTCGATCAGCTCCGAGAGGTCACTGCGGGCCTGCGCGTGCTGCTCCGCGCTGAGGGCCCCGTCGTTCATGCGGGCGGCGAGGTAGTTCAGCTCCCCGACCCGGCCGAGGTCCTCGTCGGACAGCTTGGGCTCGGCCGGCAGGGCGGCGCCACGGGTCAGCAGGTCCTGTGCGGCCGGTGCCTCGGCACGGGCCGCGCGCTCCCGCACGGAGAGCAGTTCGTTGACCTCGTGGCTGAGGGCCCGGCCGATCTGTTCCGGCGCGATGCGGTCCGAGATCTGGACGACGTGGTTGTCCGAGCCCGTGTTGACGAAGCTCCGGGCGACGGTCCGCGCGGGGAGCGCCGCCGTCTCCAGACGAACGGTCATGGCCCGACCGTGCTCGTCGCTGAGGGAGAAGAAGCGACGATCACCCTCTTCGCTGATGCCGTGCGAGCGCAGCCGGTCGCCGTACAGCCCCTGGAGGACCATCGGCAGGGTGGCTTCGGCCTGTGCCAGCACGTCTTCCGGAGCCCGGGTGCCGCCATCGGCCCGGAAGGCGGTTCCCGCCACGTCCGTGGCGGTGATCATGACCTCTTCCGGACGTTCAGCCTCGTTGTCACGGTTCACTGACGTTTCCCCCCGTCGTGCCTTGAGTCGCTTACGATCATGTCATGTTGATCGCTCGGTCGTTGCAGGAAGCGCACCTCTACATGGACCTCCACGCTTGTGTCTGCGGCGCGGAGGAGTTCGGGAGGGAGCACCGGCTGGAGGACCGGGACGGGGTCCTGGTCGCGGTGTACGAAGGGGCCTGTTCCCGTTGTGGCCGGTCGCGGTCGTTCGAGTTCCAGCTGGCCGAGGAACTGCCGCCGTCGCCGCCGGCGTTCGGTGGGGCCGAGCCTTCGACGATCATCGATCCGGGCGAGTTCATGTCGGTCGGGGACCGCACCTCCACCGCGTCCGGCCTGCGACTGTTGAACACCCCGCTCGCCGAGCACCGGACGATCCGGCCGCAGGTGGCCTACGCGCTCGCCCTCTTCGAGGAGGTCGCCAAGTTCCTGCCCGAGGGCGAGGACCGCATCCCGGCGGACCGGTTCACCTCGGAGCTCGGGCGGGCCCTGTACGAGAAGGACCCGACGCGATTCACCCGGGAGCGGATCGAAGACTCCCTGGAGCGCAAGCGGGCCATCCTCGTCGACCTCGACCACTTCAGTCCGCCCGCGGGCTGAGCCCCCGGGCAGGGAGAGCTGGGGCCGTCCGCGCGGACGGCCCCGTCGTCAGCCCTCGTACGCCTCGACCACCGGCGCGGCCTTCGCCCGGTGGCTGCCCTCCTTGCACCCCGCGAAGGGCCCCGCGGCGGAGCGGAGTTCCGCGAGGACGGGGCCCAGGTGGTCCCGGTGCCAGAGCGCGGGGCCGGAGGCGCCGGCCGCCGGGTCTGTGTGCTCCTGCCAGGCGAGCCACAGGCCGTGCAGCCGGGCGACGGCTTCCAGGTGTTCCCACCACCGCGGGCACCAGGGCTGCTGCGAGGTGGTCTCGCGCCCGTAGACGGGCAGCAGGAGGTCGGAGACCCACAGGGCCAGGTTCCGCATCTCCTCGGCGTATTCGTCGCCGTCGAGGTAGAGGATGAACGGCGGTGCCGCGGGCTGTTCCTGTGCGGTGGTCATCGGATCGCCTTCTGTGCGGCACGGCCGGTGATGGCCTTCAACTCGGCCGCGGCGGCGGCCTGGATGCGCTCGGAGTCCGGTTCGGCGTACCAGGGACGCAGTCGGATCAGCGCCGGCTTGACTCCCGTGGCCAGCAGCAGCGCGGTGCCCTTGGGCAGGGCGCGGATGCGGTCGGCGGGCAGGATGCGTTCCAACCGGTAGGACGTCGAACGGGACCGGCCGTCCTTGCTCCTGGAGTAGCTGACCGTCGACACGTCGTGTTCTCCCACCAGCCGGGACACCTTCTCGACGAAGTCCGCGTCGTCGAGCCCGGCGCCCAGCAGCTTGATGGTGGCGGCGCCCCACAGGGCGTCCATACCGGCCTCGCCCCACACCCGTGCGCCCTGCCGGTAGCTCTGCAACAGGGTGACGATGTTGATGCCGCGCGAACCGAGGTGCGAGTAGAGGTCGGGCAGGTCGGAGATGCGGCACACGTTGGCGGCCTCGTCCAGCACCGCCGTCATCGGCGGGTCCAGCCGGCCCCCCATGCGTTCGGCGGCGACCACTCCGGCCCGCAGCACCGAGTCGGCGACCGCCGCGATGACGCCGGCCGCGGAACCGCCGCCGTCCTTGGAGAGCAGGTACAACGTGTCCTTGGCCAGGACGTGTTGTTCCGGTTGGAACTGCGGCACCTGCGGATCGGGGGTCACCCAGGCGGCGATGGCCGGGTCGAGGAGGCAGGCCACGCACTGGCGGGCCGTCTCGTAGATGCCGTCCCGGGTTTCGACGGCGCCCTGGATGGTGCCCCGCAGCTGGTCGGCCAGGGCGGGCATGGCCGCGTCGTGCAACAGGTCGATGGGGGTGCGGTCGGCCGGGTCGGCGAGCCACGTCAGTACGTCGCTGACCCCCTTCTGCCCGCGGTTCGCGGCGTGGAACAAGGCGGTGAGGGTGTTCTGCGCCGCGGAGATCCAGAAGTCCCGCTTGGAGGCGTCGTCGTTGACGGCGCCCACGAAGTGACCGGCGAGGCGTCGCGCGCCCTCGATGCTGGCGGCGTCGGCGAGCATGTCCCACCACATGTCGCGCGAGGTGTGCGCGATGCCCTGCGGGTCGAACACCCAGACCCGCCCCTCGCCTTCGCGCTCGGCCCGGGTGACGCTGTAGACGTCCGCCTTGTTGGAGGTCAGCAGGACACTGCCCTGGGCGCGCAGCAGACGGGGCACGGCGATGCCGGTGGACTTGCCGGCGCGCGGGGCCATCAGGTCCAGTTCCACGTCCTCGTAACTGGAGCGCAGCTCGGGTCCCTTGGGCTCCAGGTTGCCCAGGAGGTTGCCGGTCGCGTCCGGGTGCAGCTTGGCCGACCCGGACAGCGAGGGACGCAGGGCGCGCGCCCGCTCGGCCGCCCCCTTGGGCAGCAGGCCCGCCAGCTCCTTGCGGCCGGCGAGGCCGCTGGGGCGGGACGTCCGACCGCGCACCAGGACGATCAGCAGTACGACCAGGGCGACGAACACGCCGAAGAGCGTGGCGATCCCGGCGGTCACCGCGCCGCTGTTCGCGGTCGGCCACACGGCTTCGGGGCCCTTGTCGACCAGGGTCGCCAGGGTGTCCAGGGAGAACGGCGGCGGGTCCCAGCCCGAGCCGGACACGGCGGCCCCCAGGGTGCCGCCCAGCCAGGCCCCGCCGAAGACGCCGCCGACCAGGACGGCCACCCCGGGGATGACCCAGGGCAGGAGGTCGTCCCCGGAGGAGTGCCCCTTGCGCGCGGGGCGCGACGTGCTCATCGTGGCATCTCCGTCTGCTTCGTGAGGTTCAGCTCGTTGCCCGTCCAACGGGTGTTGGTGTTGTGCAGGGCGCGTTCCGTGTCGGTGATCGACACCTTGATGGGGATGCCGGGGCGGCCTCCCACCTTGACCAGGAAACGGCCCCGGCCGGGCGGCTCCTCGTTGGCTCCGCTGCTGGCCCAGCCGGGCGGCGACGACCAGGAGGAGACCAGTTCGATCTCCCGCTCCGACATGCCGACGATCTCGCCGAGTTCCCGCATCTCGGTGCGCGGCAGCCCCGCGCAGACCACCATCCCGGCGCGTTCGACGAAGCCGCGGGCCTTCGCCCGGTCCGCCTCGCTGCCGAGGGCCTCGGCGTCCTTGAGGGTGTGCGTGATCTTGGCGTCGCCCAGGCCGAGGGAGCGGTTGAGCCGGGTCAGGGCGTCGATCCGTTCGACGATGCCGGAGGCGGCGCGCAGCGGACGCCACAGTTCGTCGAGGACGGTGAAGAACCAGCGTTGCGGGGCGAGTCCGGCGTCCGCGAGGGCGTGTGCCGCGGCCACCGTGCCGAGCCCGTCGGACCACGCGGCCAGCATCGCCGCCGCGGTCAGCTGGGTGTCGGCCTCGCCGATGCGGGAGATGTCCACGCACACGGCGGGGGACGCGGGGTCGATCCTGGTCGACGTCTCGGAGGCGAACGTGCCGCCGAGGGGGCCGTCGAGGACACCGAGCAGGGAACGGTGCAGCGGGTCGACGGCCTCCTGGTAGCGGGCGACGTCACCCCGGTCCAGGGTCACCGCGCGCACCCGGTCGGGCCCCTCGTCCAACACCCGCAGCAGATCGGGCAGCAGCGGGGCACGGCCCGCCTTCGTCCGCTCCGTGAGGTGGTGCAGACAGGCGGACAGCACCGACTGTTCGTGGTCGTCCATCGGCCGACCGCGGACGATGGTGATCAGGGCGGCGACCATGTTCAGGACCCGGCCGTGGGCCTCGGCGGCCAACACCCGTCCCGCGTCGCCGCCGATCCGCGCGGCGGCCTGCCCCATCGCACCGGGGTCGAGCACGTTGATGCCGCCCACGCCGCGCCCGATGGAGATCACCTGACCGCCCAGGGCCCGCACGGTGTCCGCGTAGTCGGGCTTCAGGTCGCCGAGGACCAGGGGAGTGACGCCGGTGGCCGCCAGACCGATGAGCATCCGGTTGACCAGCGTCGACTTGCCCAGGCCCGGCATGCCGAGCATGAACAACGAGGGGTTGGAGATGTACCGGGCCCGGGTGAACCAGGAGATGGGGTCCCCGCACACGGTCGCGCCGGTGTGCAGGTGCTGACCGAGCGGCACTCCGGTCATGGGGGCGCCCGAACCGGCCGCGAACGGCCACAGACCGCACGCCTGCACGGTGGTCGCCCGCCACATCGAGGGCGGGTCGAGATGGCCGACCTGACCGCCGCCCGGCCCGTACCAGCCCCGCGAAGGGGCCGTGGCCGGACGCGGGGGTCGCTGCTTCCCGCTCACAGGGCCTCCCTGATCTGGTACGGGACGAGGGTGTGCTCCCAGGGCAGGATGCCGACCGGCAGGGTGCAGGTGAAGGCGGACGCCTGCATGCGGTCGGCCGGGCGCATCTGGATGCGGGAGGCCGCCTGGAGGTTGCGCACGGTGATCGCGGCCTCCTGGGGGTCGACCTCGGCGTCGACGGTGACCGTCACCATCAGCGAGAACTCCACCAGGCCGGCGCCCGACGCCTCCTCGGCCGCGGTCTGTTCGGCCGCCCGGATCTCGGAGGAGGCGCGGGCCTGGACCATGCCGCCGCGGGACGTTGCCATGAAGTGCGCGGCACGGCGGTCGGCCTCCACCATGCGGGCCGAGGTCGCCGGATCGATCGGCCGGTAGACCAGCGAGACCCGCTTGCGGCGGGTGCCGGGCGCCGGCTCCAACAGGCCGCGCAGCACACTGGAGCGGACGGTGCCGCGCGGCGCCAGGGTCAGCAGCCAGGTGCGCGAGACACCCGAGTCGTGTGTGTAGGTGTTGACGGTCTCGACCGTGGCGGCGGGGCCGGCGTCCGCCCAGTCCAGACTGGTCGTGGAGTGTTCGGCGCGGGCGCTGAGCACGTCCGGCGCGACCGCCGGGTCGTAGGCCACCCGCACGATCTCGGCGATGCGTTCGGCGGACAGCGGGTGGGCGGCGCCGCCGCCGGCGGCGACCAGCCCGGACAGCAGACCGGGAAGGCGCATGGAGAGGTCGGTGATGACGTCGTCGACGTCCCGCTTGGGACCGCCGGTGGGACCGTAGGTGAGGGCGATGTACGTGTGCATCTCCGAGGACGCCGTCGGATAGCGCTCGACGACCTCCTCCATCACGGCGCGGGCGGCGGCCGGTGCGTCGGGGGCGATGCGCGGGAGGACCTCGGCGGCCAACCGGGTGCCGGTGTCGGGAGCGGTCTCGACGACGACCTGGGCACCCCGCAGGCCCGGTTCGTGGGACAGCCGGGACAGCCAGTCGCCCCAGGAGGCCACCCAGATGTCGACCTGCTCCGGGTCGACGAGCGAGCCGCCGTCGGGCTCGCAGCCCAGGACCAGGGTGTACAGGTTGCGACCGGGGTGGTGGATCACCCCGAACGGGCGGTCGTAGGCGTCCCGCCCCTCGTACATCTTGGTGCGGGCGAGCAGACCGGGAGGCTGGAACCGGCCGCCGGGGCGCCGGGAGAGCGGCCCGGACACATAGGTCGTGGAGCCGTTCGCCTTCCGCTTCATCCAGCCGATGCGCAGGGCGAGCAGCTGGTAGACGTTGCGGCCGTCCGTGGTGCGCAGCGCCAGTGGGGCGAGGAACACGCTGGTGAAGGCGAGCACCACGATCGCGGCGCCCAGGGAGACCAGCGAAGCCAGCAGCGTCACGAGGAGCCCGCCGAAGGCGACGACGGTTCCGAGCAGGCCCAGGGGGCCGAGACCGGGACGGCGGGGCCGCCGCCAGTTCCCGTAGGTGGGACGCTTGATGGCGTCGGTGGACATGGGTTCCCTTCTTCCGGCTTCTGCCGTGGGGGGCGGGTGCGGGGGCGGCCGGACCCCGGGTCAGGGGCCGGCCGCCGACGGATGGGATGCGGGCGGCCTACTGGTTGTGGCCCTTCATCCCGTCGTTGTCGTCCAGGGAGTTGGTCACCTCGCTGGCCGCGGCGATGGTGGTCTGCGCGGCGACGGCGGCGGCCTGCACGGCCACGGTCGCCCCGGCGGTGGCGGCACCGCCAGCCGCACTGCCCGCTGCACCCGCCGCACCTGACGCGCCCGAGCCGCTGGCTCCGGCGGCACCCGAGCCACCTGCTCCGCCGGCCGAGGGGGCCGAGGCGCCGCCGCCGGACGGAGCCGATTCGCCGGCTCCGGCGGACGGCGAGCCCTTGGGGCCGGACTCACCCTTGGCGCCAGATCCGCTCCCGCCTCCTCCACCGCTGCTGCTCCCGCCTCCACCGCCGCCTCCGCCCATGCTGCCGGAGGCGATGCTGACCGCGCCGCTGGCCATGTTGCCGGCGGCGTTGAGCGCGACGGTGCCGCCGGAGGTGCCGCCCAGTGCGGCGGTGGCCGGGACGATCAGTTTCAACAGGGCGGGCAGCGCGAAGACCGCCAGGATGAGCATGCCCATACCGGCGATGGTCGTGTCCAACTTGTCTTTGTTGCCGGGGTTGTTCGTCATGGCGGTGGCCGAGTAGATGATCAGTGCCGCCGCGGGTTTGTACAGCAGCCAGGCCCCCAGCCAGCCGATGTGCTTCTTCCACCAGCCCTCGCCCCATCCGGTCATGGAGGAGACGGCGGCGAGCGGAAGGGTGCCTATCAGCATGATCAGTACGCCGATGCGGATGTACATCAGACAGATCTGGACGACGGACGACAGCATCACCAACAGGCCGAAGACGATGATGAGGCCGGGCTGCGTCAGGCCGATCACGCCGAGGATGTCATTCGCCGTTTCGCCGAGTTCGGACTTCTTGTAGATGTCCCTCGCGTAGGCGTCGGAGGCCGCGTTGAGCGCCGTCACCACCGGAACGGCCAGTCCGCCGACCAGAAGTACCTTCCACATGCCCAGGAACGCCTGCTTCATGGGCTCGCCCCGTCGGTCCAGGGCCATCTTGATCGCCGCTATGAGCAGGCTCGCCACGGCGACGTATCCGACGAGCCAACTGGTCGCGCCGTGGATGCTTTCGGCCGGGGTGCCCGGTTCCTCGACGTTGATGTTCAGCCAGACTCCGTTGAGGGCCTTCAACGTTGCCTCGGTCGCTGCGCCGATCGCGTCGGAGAACGCCTTCACGGCGCCCCCGGCCACCAACTCACCGCCCTTTTCGATGGGCGTCTTGATGATGTCCTTGATGGGATCGGTGATGCAGCCGAGGATGTCCTTCTTGCCGCAGGCCATGTCAGGTCCCCCAGGTGACGAAGCCGTCGGTGCCGTCTACGCGTGACCCGCCGCCGTAGACCTCACCATCCGGGTCGGGGACCAGCTTCCAGTCGCCGTCCTGCCAGCGCAGGTTGACCGACACGGACAGGTGCTGACTGCTCTGGGGGATGCGGGCCAAGACCATGACCGTTGCCTCCTCCTTGCTGTAGGAGAGGACGGAGAAGCCGGAGTAAACCGCCCCGGACGGTTGGTCCGAGACCGGTGTGTCCTTCTCCTTGGCTCGGTCGGCGACGAAAGCATCGCGCCCGGGCCCGGGCACCATCTGACGCTCCGCGACCTCGCGCCATCCTGCGAAGCCGAAGTGGTCCGTGATGGAGTGAGCGGCAAGCGCGGCGCCCATCTGGGTGCGCGCGAAGCAGTACCAGACGGGTCCGTCGAACTTCAGGGGGCCGGCGGTCTTGGAGACCGGCACGAGGTTGATGCCGTTGGCCTTCCAGTACAGATCCTTCGGCGGTGCCGTCGGCTTCTTCTGGTCGCTGTCGTCGGTCCGGCAACCCGCGGGCCGGTCGTCGCCGTCGCCACCGCCGGAGGGTACGGTGCGGCTGGGCGAGGGGCGGTCGGCGCCGGTGCTCGGCGCCGGTTCGTCCTCACCCGTCATCAGGGCGTAGCCGCCGAGGATGACCAGGACCAACAGGAAGCCGGCCGACAGGATCCAACCCCGCTGCTGCCAGAACGGCTGCTCCCACTCCCCGCTGCCCCCGCGTGAGCGGCCGGTCTTCACCATGTCGAGCCTTTCCTTGCGTCGAGGACCTGGACTGATCAGCCGAAGACGAAGGTGACGACGGGTCCGGCCGTGGCCACCAACACGCAGCCGCCGAGGACCATACCGAGCCGACCCATGTGCTCCGAGCCCTCGCCGCGGCGCATCGAGATCGCCATCATCGCGCCGGTGATCAACACGCCGGCGACGCCCGCCGCGGTACCGCCCCAGGCCAGGATGCCGAGCACCGTGTCGACCTTGTCGGTGAGGGCGTCGGGGGCGTTCCGGTTGGGGTCGGGCACCCCGCCGTCCGCCAGTACGGTGTGCGAGTGGGCCTTGGCTGCGAGCGCCTGGATCATGGATGTCTCCCCGATTTGATTCGGCCCGGGGGCCGAGGATGTGCCTGTGACGGAAGTCGGTTGTTGTCTAGCCGGCCCCAAGGGGCCTGACGAGCCAAGCGGATGACGGACGGTGTCCGGAAGTGATTTTCTCCTGTCGAACGACGTGCTCGCGACAAAGAGGTGCATCAGCACCGCAACGGTGTCGTGCCGTGGTCATTTGCTGGTGTTCCAGAAGTCCAGACCCACGAACTCCACGAGGGGCCCGGCGCAGGCCGCGATGACGCACGCACCCAGCACGATGAGGTACGCGCGCAGGTGTTCCTCGGCGTCACCCGTCTTCAGGGCGAGTGCCATGCGCGTCCCGACGATCATCAGCCCCGCCACGCCCGCCGCGGTGACCAACCAGGCCAGGTAGCCGAGGACCTGGTTCAGTGGGCCGGTGACGTTCGACGGGGGAGTGTAGGCCAGTTCGACCATCATCGGTCCCACGTTCATCGGTCGCTCCTCGTGCGTGCGTCGTCTTCCGGCGGGGCGGCGGCCAGGGCCGCCAGTGCGGACGTCTCCCGCGGCGGGGGAACGCTGAGGTCCCCGGTGCGCCAGGCGGGAACCCAGGGCACCCGGTGGATCCGCACCGCCGAGCCGATGACCTTGATCCGCTGTTGGAGCTGACGGGGCAGTCGCCCGGGGGCGTCCGCGACCAGGGCGACGGCGACCAACTCCACTCCCGGCGGCTGCTCGCCGCGGCGGAAGGCGTCGAGCGTACGGGACACCGCTTGGAGTCCGGCGGCATGGGTGCGGGCCACCAGGACGACGGTGTGCGGTTCGCCGCGGTCGGGCCGGGGCATGGCGCGGCCCGCGTCGATCCCGCCGAAGACCGTCGTCAGGGTGGAGGCGCCCGCGCCTCCGTGTGCGGCCACCCACACCAATTGCCCCTGCACAGGTGACGGTTCGGCGACCTCGGCCGGACGCGCCGGTGGCGATGGTGCGGTGACGGGCCCGCGGATCCAGATCTCCGGGCCGCTTGGCGGGCTCTTTTGCACCGGCAACTCATCTCCCTTCGAGGTGCGACAGGCGGTCGTACCGTGTGATCCTCGCTGACGAAACACTGAGGAATAGCACCGTGCGACGGTCTGGGACAAGTTCGTGACCGGGCGGTGACGCAGGTAGCGTCCGTCGCCGGCGAGACTCAACGTGCCGTACGGCAGGACCATCTGACGCTGAGGGAGCGGATGTCGAAGAACGGGGGAGGGCCCGCCGCCTGGATCGTCGGTGGCGTGGTCGCCATGGTCATGCTTCCCATGATCATGATGGTGTCCGTCAGCGGGAGCGACGACGACCAGGAGGACGGCGCGGGGGGCGGGGGCGGGGGCCTCAAGAACGGGACGGTGAAACCGGAGTACGTCCCGTGGATCCTGAAGGCCGGCGCCCTGTGCGACGCCGTCAAGCCGGCGGTCATCGCGGCCCAGATCGAGGCCGAGTCGGGGTGGAACCCCAACGCCCGGTCCCCGGTGGGCGCCCAGGGGCTGTCCCAGTTCATGCCCGGGACCTGGGCGACCTGGGGCAAGGACGCGGACGGCAACGGGCGGGCGTCGCCCTTCGACCCGGCCGACGCGATCATGGCGCAGGGGAACTACGACTGCGACCTCGCCAAGATAGTCGAGGGGTACAAGAAGCGGGGGAGGGCCACGGGCCCGACGCTCGACCTGATGCTGGCCTCCTACAACGCGGGGCCCGGCGCCGTCCAGAGGTACGGCGGCATACCCCCGTACACCGAGACCCGGAACTACGTCGTCCGGATCAAGGCGCTCATCCCCAAGTACGAGTCGGTCGACGATCCTCCGGGCCAGGTTCCGGCGGGGCAGCGGATGGCCATGCCGTTGCGCGGCAACGCCCCGATCACCTCGCCGTACGGGATGCGGCTGCACCCGATCCTGAAGGTCTACAAGCTGCACACCGGCATCGACTTCGGCGCCCCGGCCGGTACGCCGTTCCGCGCGGCCCGGGACGGCAAGGTGACGTTCGCCGGGTGGAACAACGGCTACGGAAACCGCGTGATCATCTCCCACGGCACCATCAACGGCAAGGAGGTCTCCTCGACGTACAACCACATGGGGGCCATCAACGTCGCGGTCGGACAGGAGGTCAAGGTGGGACAGCAGGTCGGACCGGTCGGCTCGACCGGATACTCCACCGGCCCGCACGCCCACTTCGAGGTCATGCAGGACGGTGCGTACGTGGACCCCGGGCCTTGGCTGGGGTTGAGATGATGGAACCCGACGGGACTGACAGGGGGGACGGGATGAGGACACGCTCCGTACGGGCCGGGCGCCGGTGCGCGACCGTGCTGCTCGCGGCGGTCACCGGCTCGGCCCTGCTCGCGGGGTGCGCACTGCCCGACCAGCGGGTGGACGGCGAGCAGCGGGACGGCAAGCAGGCGGACGGATCGGCGTCGGCGGAAGCCTCCTTCACGCCCAAGGTCCCCGTGCCGTCGGGCAAGCCGTTGGGGGCCGACGCGCGCGTTCCCCGCCCCACGAAGGTGGACGAGGGCGACGCCGGTGCGGTGTCCAAGGCCTGGGCGGAGACCGCCTACGGCTACGACACCGCGTACGACGCGAGTCCGTACGACGCGAAGCTGCGTGCCGCCCGCTGGCTCACGGACCGCAGGAGGGCCACCGAGCGGGAGTACCGGCCGGCCGGCGCACCCGGGCCCGAGTGGACCACCTGGGCCGGGCACCGGGCCTGGACCACGGTGGACGTCAGCAGCGAACTGGAGGACGACGCCCCGCGGGACAGCCGGTCGCTCGCCTACCGTTCCCTCGTCGTGAAGGGCACGGCGCACGGGAGGGACGGCTGGAAGGGCACCGGACCACGCCTCAACGCCTATGTCAAGCTGGTACGTTCGGCCAACGGCAAGCAGTGGCGGGTGGACGACGTGACGGTCGTCGAGGCCGCGACCGCGCCCCCACCGAGCAGCGACGCTCCGTAAGTGCCCGCTCCATTCTCCGCCGACACTTCCGCCCAGTGAGGGAACCGATGTCCAGATTCAGTCGCGGCGGACGCAAGCGACAGCAGAGCCCGCCGCCCGGCCGGGAGGGTTCCTCCGCGTCCGGGCTGCGGCCCATCGAGGTGCACGTCTTCGCCGACGGGACCGCCGTGGTGGGCGGGCTGCCGGTCGCCGCCGCTCCGGGGGAGAGTCCCCAGGACGCGGTGCTGAACTACCTGCACCGTCTGGTGCTCGCCACCGGTCACCCCGTCGCGGCCGTGGTCCACGACGAACGGATCGGCTACAGCACGCCCCTCCAGGTCGGCTCGGACGGAGCGAGCGCCTTCGCCGGACCGCCCGTCCCGCTGCCGGGGAACGCGGCGGGAGCGCCCGTCGCCCCCGCTGCGGCTCCGGGCGCCCTGCCGGCCGTGCCTCCGCCCGCCGCGGCGGCGCCCCCGCAGGACGGGGTGACGACGGTGCTGCGGGCGGTACCGGACCCGGCGCCCCGGCCGCCGGCCACGGCGCCCACCCCCGTACCGGAGCCCGCCCCGGCCGCCCCGGCCGTTCCGCCCGCGCACTCCGCGGCGCCGACGCCCGAGCCGGTGCCCGCGGGAGCCACCGTCCCCTCCCTGCTCGCGGAGCCGGTCCGGCGCATCAACGAGGCGATGAGCATGGGGCGGATCGAGTCCGCCGCGGCGATGGCGGAGCAGAGCATCGCCACGGCGTCCCAGGCCCTGGGCGCGGACCACCCGGAGGTGCTCCAGCTACGGGAGCTCGCCGCGTACATCGCGTACCTGGCGGGTGACCTGCCGCGCTCCTTCGCCCTGTCGATGGCGCTCGCCCGGGCCCGTCGGCGCCGCGACGACGACCGCGCCTTCGCGAGCGTGCAGAGCGCCGCGGCCGCCTGGCGGGCCCTGCGGGACCCCGCTCAGGGGCTGGCGCTGGGCCATGAACTGATCGCCCTCTGGTCGGACCTGGCGGCCGAGGGCGGTCCCGCCGCCGCCGACACCGCGCAACTCGACGCGGTCCGGGCCCGGATGGACCGGCTCTTCCAGCGTGCCGGCGCGTCCGCCGACCGACACGAGACCACGGGACGCTCCCATGCCCAAGGCCAGTGACCTGCCCGGTGACCGTGGTGCCGGTCCGACCCGCCGCCGCGCGGCGGCTGAGCTCCACCGTCGACGTGCGCCGCGTCCCCGGGTCGAGGTGACCGTCAACCCGCTGAACGGCACGGCGAGTTGGCGCACGGTGAGTCCGGGCGGGCCGGGCTCGGAGAGGGGCGGCCGAGGCCGGGACGACGGTCGGGAACGCCCGGCCGGGACGTCCGCCGGGCGCCCGACGGCCGCCGCGTTGCGTGCCGCGGGCCTCGACCCGAGCCGGGTGTCCGACCGGGGTGCCGCCCCGGTTCCCGCACCGCCCGCCGCTGTCCGTGCGGTCGTCGCCCGCAGCGTCGAGGGGCTCCCGCCCGAGCAGCGGCAGGCGGAACTGGCCCGGGTCGGACTGCTCCGCTCCCAACTCGTCGGCGACCTCTCCCGCGGCGCCCGCATGCCGTCGTCCGTGGCGGCCCGGCTGCGCTCCACCGCCTCACCCGCCGGTGTGCACCGACTGTCCGCGCACGCGACGGCCCTGCGGACCGTGCCGCGGACGGGCGGACCGGGTGCGTCGAACCCCGCGCTCCCGTCCAACGGACCGTCGGCCGCCGGTCCCCGGAGGTAGCCGGGGGCGACCGGGCGGCCACCCCGCCACCGATCGCCCCCGCGGCCCCCTCACCCACCCTTGAGCAATGGCGCGAAACCGCTTGCGCGCCGGGGTCGCTACGCCGTCGCGTCCGCCCGGCGCGTCCGTGCCGGACCGGGTGAAGTCCCAGGTCAGAGCCTTGCGTCGAAGTCACACCTGGGCAGCGAAGGACTGCCAGAACCGGCCGGCGTAGGGGTGGGCCACAGGGGGTGTGCAGGGGTTTCGGCTGCCAAACGCCGATGTTAATTTCGCGTGGTCTGCTGCATGCATATTCGGTATGCCGGATGTTCTGCTCCACACGCCGACGGGGGAGACGAGGACCTTGACATACACGCGAATCGAGAACCAGACGCTGGACGGGGGTCTGCCTTGCTAGGGACGGAAGCGGTGGAAGAGCACACCGGGGTGCTCATCAGGAGATGAACGCCTGACCACGAGTTCTTGAGGAGCTGGGGTGGCGCCCGAGATAGCGGGAATCGATCAACAGCCCGTCGTGCAGGTGGAGTTGGGGTCCCTGACCATATCCGACTCACCCAGGCTCGACGGCGAGAGACCGGAACACATCCACGCCTTGGCGGACGCCGAGGCCGAGCTTCCACCGATCACCGTGCACCGGACGACCATGCGGGTCATCGACGGGGCACACCGACTCCACGCGGCCAGACTCCGGGGCCGCCACACGATAGCGGTACGGTTCTTCGACGGCGACGAGGCAGAAGCGTTCGTACTCGCCGTCCAGTTGAACGTCGCCCACGGTCTGCCCCTGACCCTGGCCGACCGCAAGCGCGCCGCGGAGCGCATCATCGCCTGGCACGCCCAGTGGTCCGACCGCAGGGTCGCCATGGTCACCGGCATCTCGCCGGGCACCGTGGCCGACATCCGGCGCAGGGTCCTGCGGGAACCGGAGCGGGCGGGCAAGCGCATCGGGCAGGACGGCAGGTTCCGTCCGGTGGACGGCAGCGCGGGACGCATCATGGCGGGCCGTCTGCTCACCGAGAACCCGGGGTTGTCCCTGCGTCAGGTGGCCCGTGCGGCGGGGATCTCCCCGGAGACCGCCCGGGACGTGCGCAGCCGCCTCAACAAGGGGGAGGACCTGTTGCCCAGGCAACGGGGGCGCAGGCCCGGCGTCACCGCCCCGCGTGCCGTACCGGAACCGCGCGGGGAGTTCGTTCCCCTGGCGCCCGTGCAGTCGGCGGGCCGGCCCCGGGCGGCACCCGATCCCGATCGGGCCGGACTCGTCAAGCGGCTGAAGGCCGATCCGGCACTGCGCTTCAGCGACACCGGGCGGAACCTGTTGCGCCTGTTCACGCTGCACGCCCTCCAGAACGAGGAGTGGGACGCCCTCATCGACAACGTCCCGCCGCACTGCCGGGACCTGGTCGCCGACCTCGCCCGGCAGTTCGCCGACCTCTGGTCGGACTTCGCGGTCCGGGTCCAGGAGGACGTCGTGCAGACGGGGTGACCGGTCCCGGACCGCCCGACCTCCCCGCCGTCCGGTGGGGACGAGGTGTCCAAGCGTGAAATCCGCACACTCGGACGAAGGTCGGGCGAGGAGCGCTCCCCACCGAAAAGGCCCCGGCCCCCCGCCGTTCGGCGGGGGGCCGGGGCCTCGGTACGGGGACGAACGGTCACCGCTCCCGCAGGGGGCCGCACACGGTGCGCAGGTGCCGGGCCTCCGCCACGTCGTGGCACCCCGACAACCCCAGGGCGTCCCGGAGTTCCACGGCCAGCAGGTCGAGGACCCGGGCCGCGCCGGCCTCCCCCGCGACCGCCAGCCCCCAGAGCAACGGCCGGCCCACCAGCACCCCGCGGGCGCCGAGCGCCAGGGCCCTGAGCACGTCCGTCCCGCTGCGCACGCCGCTGTCGAACAGGACCTCGCAGTGGTCCGGCACGGCCCGGACGATCTCCGGTAGCGCGTCGACGCTGGGCAGGGCGCCGTCGAGTTGCCGGCCCCCGTGGTTCGACACCACGACCGCGTCGACCCCCGACTCGGCGGCGCGCAACGCGTCCTCGGGTGCCAGCACCCCCTTGAGCACCAGCGGCAGTCGGGTCCGGCGGCGCAGTTCGTCCAGGGTCGACCAGGTCACCGAGGCGGAGAACGTCCGACCGGTGTGGACGGCCACGGCGGACCCGTCGCGGGTCCGCTCGTGCGCGGTGGGGCCCGTGGTGAGGTGGGCCGCCCGCACCTCGTCCGGCAGGGCGAACCGGTTGCGGACGTCCCGCAGCCTGCGGCCCATCCACGGGACGTCGACGGTGAGCACGAGGGCTTCGCAGCCGGCGTCCTCCGCCCTGCGCACCAGGTCCCAGGAGCGCACCTCGTCCCGCTGCCAGTACAACTGGAACCAGACGCTGCCGCCGAGCGCGGTCAACTCCTCCACGGGCACGCTGCTGAGGGTGCTCGCGGTGAACGGCACCCCGGCCGACTTCGCGGCCCGTGCGGCGGCGGCTTCGCCCTCCGGGTGGACCAGCCGTTGGTACGCCACCGGGGCGACCGCCACCGGCATCCGCACCGGACGGCCCAACAGCGTGGCGTCCGTTTCGCACCCCGCCACGTCCCGGAGCACCCGGGGCACCAGGAAGATCCGGTCCAGGGCGCTCCGGTTGGCGTCCAGCGTGGTCTCGGCGCCGCTGCCCCCGGCCAGGAAGTCCCACACCTCCGGGGACAGCACGGAAGCGGCGGCGCGCGCGAAGTCGTCGAGGCGGTGCGCCTCGACGGCCTCAGGGTTGCTTCGGGAACCCACGCTGCCCGGTCCTCTCCAACTCCACGGCCTCGTAGAGCGCCTTGATGTTGGAGCTGCCGAAGGTCTGGGCGCCCTGGCGCTCGATGACCTCGAAGAAGAGGGTGCGCCGCGGGTGCGTCGAGGCGGTGAAGATCTGGAAGAGCTGGCCGCCGTGGTCCTCGTCGGCGAGGACGTTGGTGGCGCGCAGGTCGTCGAGCCGCCCTTCGTCGAGCTCGATCCGCCGGCCCAACAGGTCGTAGTAGGCCGGGGGCGTGGTGAGGAAGGTGACCCCGCGACCCCGCAGCGCCCGTACCGCGCGGACCGCGTCGGAGGAGGAGAACGCGAGGTGCTGGACGCCCGACCCCTGGTGGTCCTTGAGGAACTCGTCGATCTGTCCGGCCTCGGCGGTGAGGTCGGGCTGGATGAGGGTCAGCGTCACCGAACCGGAGCGGCTCTGGACGACCTTGGACTCCATCGCCTGGGCGCCGACGACGATGCGCTCCTCGAAGATGTGCCGGAAGCCCAACGCCTCGCGGTAGAAGTCGACGGTCGGCTGGAGCTCGCCGCTGTTCAGGCACACGGCGACGTGGTCGAGTTCGAGGAGTTCGACGAGGTCGTCGGCGGCGTCGGTGCCGGCGGACCGCTCGACGGGCTCCTCGGACGGCGCCACCGCGGTGAATCCGGCGGGCAGTCCCGGCCCCTCCTCGGTCGCGCGCTGGACCAGGGTGTGGGAGACGTCGCCGAACCCCTGGAGCGTCGCGGTGACCCGGGGCCCGCCGGCCGGGTGGTGGGTGGGCGGTCGGCGCACCTCGGCGCCCCCCGCGACCGCCGCCGCGAACGCGGCCTCCACGTCGGGCGTCCGCAGGGCGATGTCGGCGACCCCGTCACCGTGCGCCAGGACGTACAGCGACGCCGGGTGGCGCTCCGAGACGCCCTCGGTGAGGACCAGGACGATCCCGCCGTGGCGCAGGGCCACACTGCGCCGCTCGGCCGACTCGCTGGTGCCCACGACGGTGAAGGCGTACTTGTCGGTCCAGTCGTTGACTGACGCGTCGAGGTGCTCGACGTAGATCTCGACGTAGTCGAGGGAGAGTTCGCCGAGCGCGCTCGCCGTCTCCGGTGCGTCCCGCATACGTGCCCCCTTCCGGGATATGGAAAGAATTCTGTCGAACTTTAAGTTCCTTGCCGTGTGTCTGGCTATCGCGCAATTGTCTGGTGAATGGACGGTTGGACAGTTCGGGGGCGTGCGTCATCGAATGGGGAATCGTGGTGGGTGCGGGGCTCGCGCGATGATAGAGGTGACCTTTGAGTACAGCCACTGCGGCGACGCGTGGAGTTCCGGGTGTCCACGACCCTGGTAACTGATCGGACACATTGCTTAACTGGTCGGCGGTTTTCATTTCGGGTGGAGCGCTTTCATACTGGGAGATGCCTTGTGATCCGGACCATGGCTGTCGTCGGCACGGGACTGATCGGCACTTCGGTGGCGCTCGCCGCCAGTTGGCAGGGCGTGACGGTGTTCCTGTCCGACCGGAACCCGGTGGCCGCCCGGACGGCCGCCGCGCTGGGGGCCGGGGTGGCGGAGTCACCACCGGGGCCGGTCGACCTCGCGGTGCTGGCGATGCCGCCCAGTCAGGTGGGCGACTCCCTCGTGGAACTCCAGGACCGGAAGCTGGCCCACTGCTACACCGACGTGGCGAGCGTGAAGTCCGGCGCGGAGCGGGTGGTGCTGAGCGACGCGCCGGAGCCGTTCCGCTTCGTCGGCGGGCATCCGATGGCCGGACGGGAGTGGTCGGGGCCGCTGGCGGCCCGCGGTGACCTGCTGCGCGGTCGCACCTGGGCGTTGACGCCCTCCCCGCTCACCTCCGCCCCCGCCCTGGAACGGGCGCTGGAACTGGTGTCGCTGTGCGGGGCGGTTCCGGTGGTGACCCGGAGCGCGACCCATGACGGCGCGGTGGCGCTGACCTCCCACGTGCCGCACCTGGTGGCGAGCCTGATGGCGGCCCGGTTGCGGGACAGCACGGCGGGCATGCGGCGGTTCGCCGGGCCCGGGGTGCGCGACGTGACGCGGATCGCCCGGGGCGACTCGCGGTTGTGGGGGGACATCCTCCAGTCGAACGCGGGCTCGGTCGTGGGGGTGGTGCGGGAGTTGCAGGCGGACCTGGGCCGCTTGGTCACCGCCCTGGACGCGTTGGCCGAGGACGGAGCGGACCGGGCGGAGGGCATGCAGGTCCTCGTGGACGTACTGGACCGGGGCATCGCCGGGGTGGAGCAGATATCCGGCGGCCCCGCCGGCGCCGCTCCGCTCGGTGACGGCGCCCCCGGGGAGCGGGCCCGGGCGTGGGTGGCGGTCAAGGAGCGGCCGGGTGAACTGGCGCGACTGCTGGAAGCACTGGGGGACCAGGTGGTGGCGGAGACGATGGGGATCGACGCGGACGGTGCCAGTGGGCTCGTCGCGCGGTTCGACGTGGCGGCGGAGGCGGTCGACCCGCTGCTGCGCCAGCTCCGCGCCGGCGGCTGGGAGTCGGGGCGCGAGTGATCCGGTGGGCGGACGGAACCGAGGGGGTGGAGGGTGCCGGGTGAGCAGGTGGGGGAGGGAGGAGCCCCAAGGGCCGGCTGGTGCGGGAGGGGCGGGGAGCGGAAGTGCCGAGGATGACTTTTGTGTGACGTCCGGAGGGACCGTCCGCACGGTTCTGCCCCGGGTGAATATGCCAAGTGTTCCTGACGGCCCGGACGGTAATTGACCATTCAAACTGTGAGTTTTCTATGAATTTTTGGGGGAAGGGGTCGGCGGCGGCCGTGCTACTTCGGGCAGAATCCGAACGAACGGGCACGACTGGGTGCGTTGACTTGTGTGCGGGCAGCGGGAGCATTCCAGCCGCAGTGGCGAAATCTGAGGCTGGGTCAGTTCACCCGTGAGTCAGCGTGTGACGGCGCCGTGCGGACACCGGGATCATCTCGGAGTTCGGGACGAGGCGCTTTTTTCGGGCATGGTGGTTACCCTGTGAGTGAGCTGGGAAGGTTCCTGCGCACCACTGGGTCAGCCACCCCCACACAGGCCCATTGTTCTGGGCGGATGCGGATCTCTGGTTCTTGTTTCTGAGTCGATCACTCTGTAGGAATCACGGACGCCGAAGCCCACAGCATCGTAGGAGCGCACGGATACGGTACGGGGGGTACCTGTGAACCTCGCAGAACGGAATGCCGACCTTCAGTTACTCAACAGACTCTACTTGCGGTGTGCCGCTGACCGGGGATCCGTCGTCTTCGTCAACGGCCCCGTGGGATCGGGAAAGACCGCGATGTTGTCGGCATTCGCGGAAAGGGCCGTGGAAAACGGCGCGCTGTTCGTTTCCATCACCGCTTCGGCCAGCGAACAGCACCACCGGTTCGGACTCGCCGACCAGTTGGTGACCGCACTGCGGGCCGCCGGAATGAAGGCGGACCCCTTCGTCGCCGGTGACATCGGCGGCCCCGCCCCGGGAGACGGGGCGCTCGGCACCGGCCCCGTTCCCCTGGGGCTGCTCCAACGGATCTGCCGTTCCGTGTGCGAGTTCGCCGAACAGCACAGCCCCCTGGTCCTCGGCATCGACGACGTGCACTTCGCGGACGCCGCCTCCCTGGAGGTCCTCAGCTACCTCGTCCGCCGCATCGACTCCTCCGCCGTCATGATCGTGATGAACGAGTGCACCGGACACGACCGGGAACTCGTCACCCTCCACGCGGAGACCCTGCACCTCCCCTACTGCCACGGCATCCGACTGACCCGGCTCACCGTGATGGGCGTCGCCGCGCAACTGCGGGACCGCCTGGGCTCCGCACCCTCCTACCACGAGGTCGAACTGTGGACCCGGGTCAGCGGCGGCAACCCGCTGCTCCTGCACGCCCTCATCGACGACCGCACGACGGACGGCACCGAACCCGGCGAACCCGAACCGGGCGAGTCCTACCGCTACGCCGTCGTGCGGTGCCTCCACCGCTGCCCACCGGACATGCTGGTGGCCGCCCGTGCCCTCGCCGTCCTCGGCGACGCGGCCACCAAGTCGCTCATCGGGGAACTCGTCGGCGGTGACGGCATCCTCGTCAACGGCAGCCTCGGCGCCCTGCACGCCGCCGGACTGCTCACGGCCACCCGCTTCCGTCACGAACAGGCCCAACTGGCGGTGCTCGCCGACGTCCCGGCCGGCGAACTCTCCGAGATGCACGGACGGGCCGCCGAACTCCTCCACGAGGGCGGCGCCTCCGCGGTCGCGGTGGCCCGGCAACTGATGGCCGCCCACGACTCCGTACGGACCCCCTGGCGGGTGGAGATCCTCCGTGAGGCGGCGCACGAGGCCATGGTGTCCGGCGAGGTCGCCGCCGCCGTGGGATACCTCCGCCACGCCTCCGGCATCTGCACCGACCCCGCCCAGGAAGCACAGGTCACCGCCGAACTCGCCGACGCCCAGTGGCACATCGACCCCGCCAAGGCGACCCGACACCTCGACCAACTGATCCGCATGGTCCGGTTCGGCCTGCTCACCGGGCCGGAGGCGTTGGTCCCGGTGAAGCACCTCATCTGGTGGGGCGAGTTCACCCGCGCCGACGACCTCCTGAAGCGCATCGAGAACCAGCAGGACCACGAACCCGCCCCCGTGACCACCGGACCCGGGCGCGCGGGCGTGCGACTGGTGCGGCTGGCGCTCTCCTTCTGCGCCCCCGACCTGGCCCGGGACCCGCGGGACGTCACCGGTGACCCGCTCGACGCCATGGCCGCCGGCGCGGGCGCGGGACCACTGACCGCACTGACCTTCCTCAACCTCTCCACCGACGGGGGCGGCGACGGCGAGGAGGTCCAGGGAGCCGACCAGGTGCTGCGCGCCACCCGCGCCGGCAGCCCCCTCGCCGCAACGATCCTCGCGCTCATCCTGCTCATCCAGACGGACCGCCTCGACGACGCCGTCTCCTGGTCCGACCGACTGCTCGAACAGCGGTGGATCGAGCGGGTGCCCATGCGCCGGGCCATGCTGGAGACCGTCCGCTCGGCCGCGGCCCTGCGCCGGGGGGAGGCCCTGGAAGCGGGCGCGTCCGCGCGGACCGTACTGCAACTCGTCGCGCCCGCCTCCTGGGGGGTGGCGGTCGGGCTGCCGCTCGCCCTGGCCATCCGGTCCGGCACCGAACTGGGCGCCTTCGACTCCGTCCTGTCGGTGCTCAACGTCCCCGTACCGGCCGGCATGTTCGACACCCCCTTCGCCTTGCCGTACCTCCAGGCGCTCGGCCGTTACCACCTGGCCGTCGGACGCCCGCACACCGCCCTGACGCACTTCCGCTCCTGCGGGGACCTCATGCGCAAGTGGCGGATCGACGCCCCGCACCTGGTGGACTGGCGGGACGACGCCGCCGCCGCGCTGGTCGCCATGGGCCGGGTCCAGGAGGCCAGGAGCCTGATGGAGGAACAACTCCTGCGCCGCAACGGGAGCCGGGTCCCGGACCACTTCAGGGACCGGGCGGCCCGTTCCCACGGCACCCGCCCGCCTGCCGCCCACACCCGCCCCCACCGGTGGGAGGCCCCGGGGCTGGGCTCCGGTCCGGGGTCCTCCCTCGGCGGGGCCGGCGCGCAGACCACGGCCACCGTCGACCACGGCGGCGAGGAGTCGTTCCCCGTACTCGTCGAACTCACCGAAGCGGAACGCAGGGTGGCCGCCCTCGCGGCCTCTGGTTGCACCAATCGGGAGATCGCCGGCAGATTGTTCATCACCATGAGCACGGTGGAACAACACCTCACCAAAATCTATCGGAAGCTACGGGTGCGGGGCCGCAACGACCTCCCCTCGGCACTCCAGGTCCACGGCCGTCCCTCGTGCCTGCCCAATGGCCGTTGAGGGCGGAGAAGGACCGTACTCCTCCACGCACGAACTTCTCACCCCCTGACTTCCACCCCCTTCACTTCCCACCCCCTGATTTCCCCCTCCCGTGCGCCACGCACCCGGGTGTTCACCGCCCGGGTGTTCCGCATGCGTGCCACAATGCGTCCAACCGGCAGGTCCCTTTCGGTTGGACGAAGGTTGTCGCGACGCCGCAATTCATGTGAGCCTGACCGTCGAAATCGAAATCAGACGTTCTTCGAGTGATCCTGAGCGATCTCGAATGGTCCCAGTGATCTCGATTCATGGCGCATGGGAGAATTCATGACCGGACGGGACGTCGACGAGGAGCAGCGGGCCGTGACCACCCCGGATTCCGGAACACCGGACGGCGCACCGGCGGCCGCCGGACCCCCCGCGGACGCCGGCCGCCCCGCCCCGCACCAGCTGTCGAGGGCCGCCCTGCACGCGAGCCTCGCCGACCCGGTGCTGGACACGATGAACTTCCTGAACGAGGTGACCCACCGCTACCCCGGGGCGATCTCCTTCGGCCCCGGGCGGCCGTACGACGGGTTCTTCGACAACGAGCAGATCACCGACCACCTGCGCCGCTACCTCGACCACCTCACCGCCCACGGCGGCACCCCCGGCGACCTGCGGACCGCGCTCTTCCAGTACGGGCCCACCGCCGGCATGATCCGCGGCGTCATCGCGGACTCCCTGCGCACCGACGAGGACGTCGACGTGCCCCCGGAGTCCATCGTGGTGACCGTCGGAGCCCAGGAGGCCATGCTGCTGGTGCTGCGCGCCCTGATGCGCGACCCCGCGGACGTCCTCCTCGTCGCCACCCCCTGCTACGTGGGGATCAGCGGCGCGGCACGCCTCCTCGACGTACCCGTCGTCCCCGTCGACGAACGCGAGGAAGGACTCGTCTGCGCCGACCTCGACGCCGTGGTCCGACGCGAGAAGGCCCGCGGGCGCCGGCCGCGCGCCTTCTACGTGGTCCCCGACCACTCCAACCCGTCCGGCACCACCCTGGGCCCCGCCGCCCGCGCCGAACTGCTGGAGCTGGCGACCCGCCACGACTTCCTCGTCATCGAGGACAGCCCCTACCGCCGGGTGAGCCCCGGGACCCCGCAGCCGACCCTGAAGTCCCTCGACCGGGACCGGCGCGTCATCCACCTGGGGTCCTACTCCAAGACGCTCTTCCCCGGCGCGCGGGTCGGGTTCGCCGTCGCCGACCAAGAGGTCGTGGACGAGGCGGGCCGCACCGGGCTGCTCGCCGACGAACTCGCCAAGATCAAGAGCATGGTGACGGTCAACACCCCGTCGCTGAGCCAGGCCGTCGTCGCCGGAGCGCTGCTCGCCGCGGAGGGCCGGATCTCCCGGCACAGCGCGGACACGGCCGCCTACTACGGCGAGGCCATGGCCACCACCCTCCGCTGTCTCGACGAGAGCCTGCCCGCCGAACGCAGGGCCGCCCTCGGGGTGCGGTGGAACGAACCCACCGGAGGGTTCTTCCTCCGCGTCCAGGTGCCCTTCCCGGCGGACAACGCGGCACTCGGTCGCTCGGCACAGGACCACGGCGTCATCTGGACGCCCATGCGGTACTTCTATCCGCAGGGCGGCGGACAGTGCGCCCTGCGCCTGTCCACCAGCTATCTGACCCCCGCGGAAATCAAGGAGGGAACCGCACGGCTCGCCCGTTTCATCGAGGCGGAGAGCGCGGAATTCCCAGCGGGGGGCGCGGGGGCGGACCGTACCCGCGACTGACGGACGAACCGTCGGGCAGCACAATCCCTCCGCACATCGAAACCCGCGCGAAAGACCCCGCGGGGCGGTGATCCGTAGATCCGCAGAGACCCGCAGAGATCCGCAGACCCGTAGTACCGGAGAAGTGCGAAACCGAGAAGCATCGAAATTCGTGGGGCGTATCCAGAATCCGCCGGGCGTCACCGGACGCCCCCACCCGGAAAGGGACGGGAATGACCGGCACGACCACACAACGACCGCGCAGCAAACCGCGCATGTGGGGATGGACCTTCCGATGACCACAGACACCGCAGCACCGGAGCTCCTGACCGAGGAGCACGTGCCCGCCGCACGCCACGCCGGCGCCCCCGGCTTCCTGACGCCCTTCGCCCCGCGCATCGTGGGCGTGGGCACCGCCGCCGCCGGAACCGTGTACAGCCAGCCGGACGTGCTCGACGCCTTCGGGATCACCGACCCCAAGATCCGGTCCGTGTTCCTCAACAGCGCCATCGACACGCGCCACCTCACCGTGCCCGACCCCGACGAGGACGGCGTCCGGGTCCCCGAACCGCAGGGCGACCTCCTCGACAAGCACAAGAGGCTGACCATCGAGATGGGCACCGAGGCGCTGCGGGCCTGCCTCAAGCGGGCCGGCGCCGAACTCTCGGACCTGCGCCACCTCTGCTGCGTGACGACCACCGGGTTCCTCACCCCCGGACTCAGCGCACGCCTCATCCGCGAACTGGGCATCGACCGGCACTGCAGCCGCTCCGACATCGTCGGCATGGGCTGCAACGCCGGACTCAACGCCCTCAACGTGGTGTCCGGTTGGTCCGCCGCGCATCCCGGCGAACTCGCCGTGGTGCTGTGCGCGGAAGCCTGCTCCGCCGCGTACGCCTTCGACTCCACCATGCGCACCGCGGTCGTCAACAGCCTCTTCGGGGACGGCGCCGGCGCCGTCGCGCTGATGTCCGGACCGGACGCCGGCCCGCCCGGCGCCGTCGAAGGACCCCACGTCCTGAAGTTCGCGAGCTGCATCATCCCCGAAGCCCTCGACGCCATGCGCTACGACTGGGACCGGGACCTCGACCGGTTCAGCTTCTTCCTCGACCCCCAGGTCCCCTACGTGGTCGGCGCGCACGCGGAGATCGTCATCGACCGTCTGCTCACCGGCACGGGACTGCGCCGCAGCGACATCAAGCACTGGCTGGTCCACTCCGGCGGCAAGAAGGTCATCGACTCGGTGATCGTCAACCTCGGGCTGACCCGCCACGACCTCCGGCACACCGTCGGAGTGCTCCGCGACTACGGCAACGTGTCGAGCGGGTCCTTCCTCTTCTCCTACGAGCGACTGCTCGACGAACACGTCACCCGTCCCGGCGAGTACGGGGTCCTCATGACCATGGGGCCGGGTTCAACGATCGAGACGGCGCTGGTCCAGTGGTGACCGCCCGGGAAGCGAGCGACACCGTGACCACCGTGAAGATCGACGGCACCGCGCCCCTGACGCTCGCCTCGGTGAAGGCCCTGGCCGACGTCTGCGACCAGGCCGAGGACCGGTCGTCCGGCGACGTGGGCGGTCGCGTCATCACCGCCCGGGTCACCGGCCGCCCCGGCCCCGGCTGGACCGAGGGGCTGAACGTCGCGCTGGTCACCAAGTGGGAACGCGCACTGCGCCGGCTGGAGCGCCTGCCCGCCGCCACCGTCGCGGTGGCCACGGGGGAGACCGGGGGCCCGGCCCTCGACGTGTTCCTCGCCGCCGACATCCGGCTGGCCACCCCCGACGCCCGGCTGCTGGTCGCCACCGACGGCGAGGCCACCTGGCCGGGCATGGCCGCCTACCGACTCGTCCAACAGGCCGGGACCGCCCGGGTCCGGCGCGCCGTGCTGTTCGGCGTGCCGATACCCGCCGACGAGGCGCACGAACTGGGGATCGTCGACGAACTCACCGAGGACCCGGACGCCGCACTCACCTCGGTGGCCCGACTCGCCGGGGAACTGTCCGGCAAGGAACTCGCCATCCGCCGCCAACTGCTGTTCGACGCCACCTCCACCAGCTTCGAGGACGCCATCGGCTCCCACCTCGCGGCCTGTGACCGCGCCCTGCGCCGCACCGCTGCCGTGGTGGACGCCCGGTGACGGCGTCCCTCCCGCCCCGCGAGGCGGCCCCGACCGGCTGGACGGCGCTCGCCGAAGCCGCCCGGCGGGTCGAGGAGTTGCTCGCCGCGCTCCCCGAGCCCGGGGCGCGCACACCGCAGCAGCGGGCCGCGGTGGCGGCGGCCCAGGACACCGCGCGGTCCCACCGCGTCCGCTTCCTGGACGAGCACGTCGACACCGTGTACGACCGGCTCACCGAGGGCCGCACGGCGAACCTGCGGATCGGGGAACTGGTCGAGGCGGCGGCCAAGGAGTACCCCGGCCTGGTGCCCTCCGAGGACCAACTCGCCGTCGAACGCGGCCGACCGCAGGCCGCCAAGGAGGGCCACGAGATCGACCAGGGCGTGTTCCTGCGGGCCGTCCTGCGTTCGTCCACCGCAGGACCGCACCTCGTCGACGCCATGCTCCGGCCCACCGCCCGGGCCCGGGACCTGCTGCCCGAGTTCCTCCGCGACGGCGTCGTCCAACTGGAGGCCGTGCGCCTGGAACGCGTCGACGGCGTCGCCCACGTCACCCTGTGCCGGGGCGACCGGCTGAATGCCGAGGACGGCCGCCAGGTCGACGACATGGAGACCGCCGTCGACCTCGCCCTGCTGGACCCCGGGGTCCGGGTCGGCCTGCTGCGCGGCGGAGTGATGACCCACCCGCGCTACCAGGGCAGACGGGTCTTCAGCGCGGGCATCAACCTGAAGGAGCTCAGCTCCGGGGGGATCTCCCTGGTCGGCTTCCTCCTCCGCCGCGAACTGGGCTACATCAACAAGATGGTGCGCGGCGTCCACACCGGGACCGACCCGGACACCGGCTCCGACGCGCCCGGCCGTTGGCACACCCCGCTGGTCGAGAAGCCCTGGGTCGCCGCCGTGGACGGGTTCGCCATCGGCGGCGGCGCCCAACTGCTGCTGGTGTGCGACCACGTGCTCGCCGCGTCCGACGCGTACCTCAGCCTGCCCGCCGCCCAGGAGGGCATCATCCCGGGCGCCGCGAACTTCCGGCTGGGCCGCCAGGTCGGCCCGCGGCTGTCCCGGCAGGTCGTCCTCGGCGGACGCCGGCTCTGGGCGACCGAACCGGAGGCGCGGCTCCTCATCGACGAGGTCGCCGAACCGCGGGACATGGACGCGGCGATCGACCGGGCCGTGTCCCGGCTCGACGGCGACGCGGTCCTCGCCAACCGCAGGATGCTGAACCTCGCCGAGGAACCCCCGGACGCGTTCCGCGCCTACCTGGCCGAGTTCGCGCTCCAGCAGTCCCTACGGATCTACGGCGAGGACGTCATCCGCAAGGTCGGCCGGTTCGCCGCGGGCGCCGCACGAACAGCGGGGGCCCCGTGAGCGGGGACCGCGCCCGGGTGCGCTACGAGAAGAAGGACCACGTCGCGTACGTCACCCTGGACCGGCCCGAGGTCCTCAACGCGATGGACCTGCGCACCCACGAGGAACTCGCCGGGATCTGGGACGACGTCGAGGCCGACGACACGATCCGGGTCACGGTGCTGACCGGTGCGGGCGACCGCGCCTTCTCGGTGGGGCAGGACCTGGGGGAACGGGCCCGTCTCGACGCCGAGGGCGCCGCCCCGACCACGTTCGGCAGCCGGGGACAACCGGGCTGGCCCCGGCTCACCGACCGCTTCACCCGGTCGAAGCCGGTACTCGCCCGGGTCCACGGCTACGCCCTGGGCGGCGGTTTCGAACTGGCCCTCGCCTGCGACCTGGTCATCGCCTCCGAGGAAGCGGTCTTCGGGCTCCCCGAGGTGCGCCTGGGCCTGGTGCCGGGGGCCGGCGGCGTGTTCCGGCTGGCCCGGCAACTGCCCGAGCGGGTCGCCCTCGGGTACCTGCTCACCGGCCGTCGGATGGACGCCGCCACCGCCGCGGGCTTCGGGCTCGTCAACGAGGTCGCCCCGGTCGACCGGCTCGACGAGGCGGTCGACCGGTGGACGGACGACCTGGTGCGCGCCGCCCCCCTGTCGGTGCGCGCCATCCGGGAGGCGGCCCTCAGATCGGTGGACCTCCCGCTGGAGGAGGCGTTCACCACCTCCTACGTCTGGGAGGAGCGCCGCCGGCGGGGCGACGACGCCGCGGAGGGGGTCCGTGCCTTCCGCGAGAAGCGGGACCCCGTGTGGACCGACGGCTGACCCGCCGGGTGCCGCGGTGCCGCCCCGTGCGGCCCCGGCCCCGCACGGGTGTAGGGGCCGCACGGTACGGGTAGCCGCCGGCGGACGGGAGCCGCCAGACAGGAGAAGACGATGCCACGAGCGCGGATCAACGGGATCGACCTCAGCTTCGACGTCCACGGTGCGGGGGAACCCGTCGTGCTGGTGGCCGGCACCGGGAGCCCCGGCCGGATCTGGCGGACCCACCAGGTGCCCGCCCTGAAGGCCGCGGGCCACCAGGTGATCACCCTCGACAACCGGGGGCTCGCCCCCGACGGACCCGGCCACCGGGACTTCACCCTCGACGACATGGTGGCGGACGTCGCCGGGCTGATCGAGCACCTCGGCGCCGGCCCCTGCCGGGTGCTGGGCCACTCCCTGGGCGGGATCGTCGTCCAGGAACTCCTGGTGGCCCGACCCGAACTCGTCCGCCAGGCCGTGCTGGTCGCGTCGAGCGGGCGGACCGACGAGGTGATCCGCGCCATGGCCGCCGCCGATCTCGCGCTGGCCGACAGCGGCATCACCCTGCCCCCCGCCTACGCGGCCTTCGTGGCGGCCCTCCAGAACCTCTCCCCGCGCACCCTCAACGACCAGGAGCAAGTACGGGACTGGCTGGGCGTCTTCGAGCTGTCCTCCGTCGACCCGTCGGCCGCGCGGGGTCAGTTGGCGGTGGACCAGATCCCCGACCGGCTCTCCGCCTACCGGTCGATCCGCCGCCCCTGCCTGGTCGTCGCCTTCCAGGACGACCTGGTCATCCGCCCCCATCTGTCCCGGGAGGTCGCGGACGCCGTCCCCGGCGCCCTCTACCGGGAACTGCCCGGCTGCGGACACTACGGATACCTGGAACAGCCCGACGCCCTGAACTCCGTCGTGATCGACTTCTTCGCCGGACGCCTCCCGGCCGGCCCGCGGCCCTCGTGACCGCGCGGCGCGGACCGGGCGCCCCTGACCCTCACCGGCTGCCGGCGGTCGCCCTCCCGTGCCGGGGGACGGCGGCCTTCGGGCCGGCCGGCACCACGGGGACCACGGGGAACGAGACCGTGATGCTCAGCCCGCCCTCCGGCCGCGGCACGGTGGCGATGGTCGCGTCATGGGCGACGGCGATGGCCTGCACGATGGACAGCCCCAGACCGAGCCCGTCGCTGCGCCGCCCGGTGCGGGTGCCGCCGAGCCGCTGGAACGGCTGGAACAGCGTTTCGACCTTCTCCGGCGGAACCACCGGTCCGGTGTTGGCGACGGTGAGGACCGCCCGACCGTCCACGGTCCGCGCGCTCACCTCCACCTCGCCCCCGGGCGCGTTGTGCTTGAGCGCGTTGTCCACCAGATTGACCACCAGGCGCTCCGCGAGCGGCCGGTGGCCGGTCGCCACCGCTTCCGTCACCGACGAGCGCAGCGCCACCGCCCGCAGCTGGGCCCCCGAGGACTGGGCGTCCACCACCTCCTCGGTCAGCCGGGCGAGGTCGAACGGCTGCCGCGCCTCGATCCCCGCATGGCTGCGGGTGAGGGTGAGCAGCGCTTCGAGCAGCCGTTCCTGTTGGGCCCCCGCGGCGAGGATGCGTTCGTGGGCCTGGCGCAGGGACTCGACGCTCGCTTCCGGATCGGACAGGGCGACCTGACCGATGGTCCGTTGTCGGGCGAGGGGCGTGCGCAACTCGTGGGAGGCGTTGGCCACGAACTGGCGCTGGGCCTGGAAGGACCGCTCCAGCCGGACCAGCAACGCGTCGAAGGTGTCGCCCAGGTCCTTCAGTTCGTCGCCGGGCCCCTCCAGGGCGAGCCGACGGTGCAGACTGGTCGCCGAGATGTCCCGGGCGGCGGCCGTGATCGTCCGTAGCGGTCGCAGGATGCGCCCCGCCACGATCCAACCGAGCGCGATCGAGAGCAGCGACATCAGGGCCAGCGCGATGACGGAGTTGCTGAGCAACTGCTGCATCAGCCCGGAACGTTGGGTGGCGAGCAACTCCCGCGCCCTCTTCGACGCCTCTTCCCGGTTGATCGCCCGGGGGCCCTCGGGGCTGACGGAGCTCGGGGCTGCGTCCTGGGGCGGGAGCGGAGCGGTGATGTCGGGTTGCTCGGCGAAGGTGATGTTGGAGTCCCGGGGCGGGTCGAACAGGATCGAGTACCGCACCAGTACGTAGGTGATCGCCAGCAGGGTCGCACCGGAGATCAGGAACAGCCCCCCGTACAACAGCGTCAGTTTCGCCCGCACGGTACGACGGGAACCGCCGGAGAGCACGGCGCGACGGGTGATGGTGGCGACGACCGACATAGGCATCCTCACGTCCGGTGTTCCTCGCGTCCACGATGATCCGTCCCCGGTTTCCGCGGGGTTTCACCGGCCGCGCGTCGATTTCGGCCGGTACCCGTGGCGCGGCGACCGGCGGGCGGCGCCATGGTAGGCGCCGCGTCCCCTCGCCGTCCCCGGAACGATCAGCCGTCACCCGACCGGTAGCGGTGCCCCGACCGGTCGCGGTGGTACCGGGCGCGGGTGCGAACGGCGCGTGCACCAGGCGTGCACGAAGGCCGCGCGCCCCCATGAGAAGGGGGCGGGAACTCGGTTCCGTGGAGCGAAACCTTGGTGAAACCGGGGGTCTCGTAGAAAGGGTCCACGCAGAAAACTCAGCACGCGGTCGACAGCGGTACACGAAGTACCGGGAGGGTCGCGTCGGAGGTAGCGCGGGCGGTGAAAGTCGACCCGGACCACACCGGCGCGGACTTCGCCCCATCGACCGCCCCGAGGGCCCCTGCACCGTTCCGCCGCCTGGAATTCAGACGCACGGGACCGTGGCGGGGCATTCACCGGCCGCGTGCCGAATTCCCCTTACCCGACCCCGACAAGGACGGCGGCTTCAGCCTCATGCAGGACAGTCCCTTCGACCTCGCGTCGTCACACTCCCGCCGGGTCGCCCCCCGGCAGCTTGGGGGCGGATCGTGAGCACCACGCAGCTTCCCACCGACGACGGCACCGCGGACGCGGCCCCGCCGGACGACGGCAAGGGCCGTCGTGCCCGCCGCAAGGGCTCCGGGCGCCGCCGCTGGATCATCACGGCCGTCGTGGTGGTCCTGGCGGCGGCGGGCGCCGGGGTCGTCGTCCTCGACCCGTTCGCGAAGTCGTCGGACGACAGCTCCTCCGAAGGCACCACCCGCACCGGGGTGGCCGAGGTGACCAAGGGAACGCTCGCCGCGCGGACCCAGACGAACGGAACGCTCGGATACGCCGGCTCCTACAAGGTCGTCAACAAATCCAACGGAACCCTCACGAAGCTCCCCCGGGTGGGCGAGGTGATCCGCCAGGGGAAAGTGCTCTACCGGGTCGACGGAAAGCCGGTGGTGTTCCTCCAGGGCGCCTACGTCCCCGCATACCGGAAACTCGCCTGGAACATGGAGGGCGTCGACGTACAGCAGTTGAATTCCGCGCTGCTCGATATGGGTTACGCGGACAAGGGCGATATCGACCCCGACTCCGACTACTACGGCTGGCAGACCTATTACGCCGTCAAGGAACTCCAGGACGACCTCGGGTTGAAGGTGACCGGGGAACTGGAACTGGGGCAGGCGGTCTTCCTCTCGGCGAAGGAGATCCGGATCACCAAGGTCGGTGCGGTCAGCGGTTCCTCCGCCGCTCCGGGTTCCGTGGTGGTCGAGGGCTCCTCCACCCAGCGCCAGGTGTCGGTGGCGCTCCGCGCCAGCCAGCAGGCCGACGTGAAGAAGGGCGACAAGGTCACGATCTCCCTGCCGAGCGGGCAGTCCACACCCGGTGTGGTCTCGTCGGTCGGCAAGGTGGCCACCAAGTCCGGCGACGGCATGACGGTGGAGGTGCTGATCAAGCCGTCCAAGCCGAAGGACACCGGCCAGCTGGACCAGGCGCCCGTCCAGGTGTCCATCGTCAGCGGCTCCGTCAAGGACGTGCTGTCCGTGCCGGTGAACGCCCTGCTCGCGCAGGCCGGCGGCGGCTACGCCGTCGAGGTCGTGGACGCCGCGGGCGAACGCCGCCTGGTGAAGGTGGAGACGGGCCTCTTCGACGACAGCGCGGGCCGGGTCCAGGTCACCGGGGACGGGCTGAGCGCCGGCCAGAACGTCGTGGTGCCGGGATCATGAGCGAGACGGCGACGGACGTCGCGGCGGCCCCCCGGCAACGCCTGGGCGAACCGGTCCTCGAACTGGAGGACGTCAGCAAGGTCTACCCCGGGGTCTCCCCGGTGGTGGCCATGGACAAGGCCAGCTTCACCATCCGCCGGGGCGAACTCGTCGCGATCGTGGGCCCGTCCGGCTCCGGGAAGTCGACCCTGCTCCAGGTCATGGGAAGCCTGGACCGCCCCAGCTCCGGCAAGGTCAAGATCGTGGGCGACGACGTCGCGCGGATGTCGGACAAGGCCCTCGCGGGGCTGCGGGCCACCCGCATCGGCTTCATCTTCCAGCAGTTCTTCCTCGCCAACAATTCCACCGCCCTGGAGAACGTGGCGGACGGACTCCTCTACTCGGGCGTCCGGCACCGGGAGCGGCTGCAGGCCGGCGCCACCGCGCTGGCCCGGGTCGGCCTCGCCCACCGGGCGAACCACCGTCCGCCGGAGCTGTCCGGCGGTGAACGCCAGCGCGTCGCCATCGCCCGGGCGCTGGCGGGCAACCCGGCGATCGTGCTGGCCGACGAACCCACCGGCAACCTCGACAGCGTCACCAGCGCCTCGATCTTCGACCTGCTCAAGCAACTCAACTCCGAGGGCACCACGATCGTCGTCATCACCCATGACCGCGACCTCGCGTTCCGGATGCCCCGTCGGATCGAGGTGCTCGACGGTCGCATCGTCCACGACGTCATGGTGCCGGACGGCTCCGGACCCGCCGTGGACGGCCCGCCCGCCACCCCGGACGGCTCCGTCCCCTCCGAAAGGGTCCAGTCATGACCACCACGGCCCCGCCCTCCGGCCGGATGCACCCCGCCGACCTGGCCAGGACCGCCAGCGTCGGCCTGCGCACCCGGCGGATGCGGGCCGCGCTGTCCGCGCTGGGCATCGCGATCGGCGTGGCGGCGATGGTCGCGGTGATGGGGCTGTCCCGTTCGTCCCAGGCGGGCCTGTTGGCCGAGATCGACAAACTGGGCACCAACCTGCTCACCGTCACCCCCGGCCGGGTCGTCGCCGGTGGCACCGCCAAACTCCCCGTCGACGCCCCGGCGATGATCAACCGGATCGGCCAGGTCGAAGCGGTCCAGAGCACCGGCAAGACCGACGCCAACGCCTACCGCAGTCCGCACATCCCCAGCATCAACACCAACGGCCTCAGCGTCACCGCCACCAGCCTCGGCCTGCCCGCCACCGTGCGGACCTCCGTCGCCGAGGGCCGGTTCCTCAACGCGGCGACCGCCGAACAGCCCGTCGCGGTCCTCGGCTCGGACGCCGCCAGCCGGCTCGGCATCGACCGCATCCACCAGGGCGTACGGATCTGGGTCGGCGGCAAGTGGTTCTACGTCGCCGGCATCCTCAAGCCCGCCAAACTCACCCCGGAGATCAACTCCGCGGTGATGGTGGGGTACGGGGCGGCCAAGAAGTACCTCAACTTCGACGGCCACCCCTCCATCATCTACGTGCGCGCCGAGACCGACCACGTCAACGAGGTGCAGCAGCTCCTCGCGGCCACGGCCAACCCGGAGCGCTCCGACGAGGTCGCCGTCAGCCAGCCTTCGGCCGCGCTGGAGGCCCGCGCCGCCACCCAGTCCGCACTCAACGGACTCTTCCTCGGGCTGGGCGCCGTCGCCCTCCTCGTCGGGGGCATCGGCGTGGCCAACACCATGGTCATCTCCGTACTGGAACGCCGCTCCGAGATCGGCCTACGGCGCGCCCTGGGCGCCACCAAGGGCAACATCCGCGTGCAGTTCCTCTCCGAGGCGGTGCTCCTCGCCGCCCTGGGCGGCGCGGTCGGGGTCGGATTGGGGGTGATCGCCACCATGGTGTACGCCCAGATCAAGGGCTGGACCACGGTCGTCCCGGTGATCGCCTGGGCGGGCGGACTCGCCGCAGCCGGCGCCATCGGCGCCATCGCCGGACTGCTGCCGGCGCTGCGGGCCGCCCGCATGCAACCCACCGAGGCCCTCCGCACCACCTGACACACCGACGCCCGGCACCGTGGACCGCCACCCCCACGGTGCCGGGTCCCGTCATGTCGGCGGCCGGACGCCCACGTGCCGCACTCGCCGGGCCGCGCGCGCCGGGCCGGGGCATGCTTGATCCGAGTGAACCCGCTTCCCGGGACGCGGTGCCGATGCGGTCCGCGTCGCCTCCACCGTCGAACGGAGGGCTGACGGACCATGGGCGCCACCGCGGACGCGCCACGCGGCAGCCGGTTCGACGCCGTGTGGGACAGCCCCCTCCTGGGCATGACGCCCTGGATCGTCTTCTCGCTCCTCGTCGGCCCCTCCCGGTTCGAGCTGTCGGTGGGGCTCGCCCTGGCCCTCACCGCCGTCATCGTGATCACCGGGCGGCTGCGGCGCCCCGGTGGTTCGTGGAAGCTGCTGGAACTCGCGGACGTCGCCTTCTTCGCCCTGATGGCCGTCGTCGGGGCCCTCGCCTCGCCCGGGACGCTCCGGTGGCTGGAGACCTACGCGGGGGAGGTGTCCAACATCGCCCTCTTCGTCATCGCCGCCGGATCGATGGCGGCCCGCGTCCCCTTCACCCTCCCGTACGCGCGCGAACAGGTCGGCCGGGAGGTGTGGGACTCGCCCGTCTTCCTGCGCACCAACTACGTCATCACGGGCGTCTGGGGCCTGGCGTTCCTCGTCGCGGCGGTCGTCGGGGCCTACGGAGACCTCGTCCTGCACGATCCGAACAACCTGTGGACCGGGTGGATCATCCAGATCCTGGCCATCCTCGCCGCACTGCGCTTCACCCGCTGGTACCCCGAGGTGGTCCGCGGGCGGAACCGGCCCGGCCGGACCCCGCCGCCCCTGAGCCGACTGCTGGTCCCGCTCGGCGGCCTCGCCCTCCCCGTCGGGGTCGTCATGCTCCTCTTCGACGGGGGACCCGTGTGGCTCGCCGTCCTGCTGATCGCCGCGGGGCTGCTGCTGATCGGGGTCCGGCGGAGGCCGGCACGGAGACCGGCCTCCGCGACCGACCGACCCGGACCGCCTCCCGACGCGCCGACCGAGTGACGGATGCGGGTCCGAGAATCCCGCGCGTCCAACTGTCATTTCCTTGTCCAACTGCCTGAATTAGCTGGTTGGACGCCGTTGGCCATTGCTTGTCCGGTGACTTGGCGGCAACTACCATCGCTCGGAGCAGAAGGCGAAAGAGTACGTATTCTCGGCTCGGTTCCGCTTCCTGGGAGGGGCGAAATGGCGAACCCATTCGACAATGAAGACGGGTCCTTTTACGCGCTCATCAACGACGAAGGCCAGTACTCGCTCTGGCCGACCTTCGCGGACGTCCCCGCGGGCTGGGAGATCGCCTTCGGCGAGGACACCCGGCAGGCCTGCCTCGACCACATCGAGGAACAGTGGACGGACATGCGTCCGAAGAGCCTGATCGAGGAGATGCAGCAGTACGAGCGCGCCCAGTAGGGCCCTCTCCGCACTGCGTCTTCCCACGGTGACGGGCCCGGAGCGCGATGAGCCTCCGAGGCCGTGCCGCGTCGGCCACCGCACGGGAGTCCCCGGGCCCGGCCCGGACCGCGCACCACGCGCCGTCCGCCCGCCCCGGAACAGGCACAGAAACGGTTCCCCCCGTCGGACCCGACTCCGTACAGGGAAAAGCGAACCGTACTGAATTCCCGGCCGGCCTCGAAAAGCGTCGGGCTTTCCGATCAATCGACGGACAAGGAGGTTCCGGAGTCATGATGGCAGGCGCGGGGCCGCAGATGATGGTTCGCGGATTCGGCTCGGATTCCGGGCTGACCCGCCAGAAGATAAAACCCGGCACCGTGCCGCGGATCTTCCCCTACCTCAGACCGTACCGGCGGATAGTCACCTTCCTGCTGTTCATCACGGTCCTTGAGGCCGGGATCACGGTGGCCAGTCCGCTGCTCTTCAAGTACCTCATCGACGACGGCATCCTCCCCCGGAACCAGGCGGTCGTCGTCACCGTCGCCCTGGTGGTCCTGGGGTTGGCGCTCCTGGAGGCGGTGGCGGCCTACCTCCAGAGCCTGCTGTCCGCCCGGGTCAGCGAAGGGCTCATCTACGACCTGCGGACCGAAGTGTTCCAGCACGTCCAGAAGCAGCCCCTCGCCTTCTTCACCCGGGCGCAGACCGGCGCCCTCGTCAGCCGCCTCAACACCGACGTGGTCGCCGCCCAACAGGCCCTCACCACCCTGCTGTCCACGGTCGTCTCCGGTGTGCTGGCGCTGTTCCTCGTCCTCGGCACCATGTTCTACCTCTCCTGGGCCATCACCCTGATCGCCCTGGCGGTCCTCCCCGTCTTCGTCCTCCCCGGCAAGATCATCGGCCGGCGGATGCAGCGACTCATGCGGGAGTCCATGGAGCAGAACGCCGAAATGGGCTCGCTCATGCACGAGCGGTTCAACGTGGCCGGCGCGCTGCTCACCAAGCTGTACGGCCGCCCCGCCCACGAGACCTCGCTGTTCAGCAAGCGGGCCGGCCGGGTCCGCGACATCGGCGTGACGACCTTCGTCTACAGCCAGATGCTGCTCCTGTCGGTCACCCTGCTCGCCACCTTCGCCACCGCACTCGTCTACGGCATCGGCGGCATCCTCGCCATCCGCGGGACCTTCGAGATCGGCACCCTGGTCGCCCTCGCGGCCCTCCTCACCCGACTGTTCGGGCCGATCAACCAGCTCTCCAGCCTCCAGGCCAACGTGATGACGGCCCTCGTCAGCTTCGACCGGCTCTTCGAACTCCTCGACCTCAAGCCGCTCATCGAGGAGCGCCCGGACGCCCACGCCCTGCACACCAAGGATCCCGGCGCCCCGCAGATCACGTTCGAGGACGTCAGCTTCCGCTACCCGGTCGCCGCGGACGTCTCCCTCGCCTCCCTGGAGTCCATCGCCCTGCCCGCCCAGGTCCGCAAGGACAACCCGCTGACCCTCAAGAACCTCAGCTTCACCGCGCCCGCCGGGAAGCTCACCGCCCTGGTCGGCCCCTCCGGCGCCGGCAAGACCACCCTCACGCACCTGATCCCGCGCCTGTACGACCCGGGCACCGGAACCGTGCGCATCGGGGACACCGACGTCCGCGACCTCACCATGGAATCCCTGCGGGACACCATCGGCATGGTCACCCAGGACGCCCACCTCTTCCACGACACGCTGCGGGCCAACCTCCTCTACGCCCGGCCCGAAGCCACCGAGGACGACCTGACCGAGGCGTGCCGGTCCGCGCAGATCCTGGACCTCGTCAACTCCCTCGCCGACGGCCTGGACACCATCGTCGGCGAACGCGGCTACCGGCTGTCCGGCGGCGAGAAGCAGCGCATCGCCCTCGCCCGCCTGTTCCTCAAGGCGCCCTCCGTCGTCGTCCTCGACGAGGCCACCGCCCACCTCGACTCGGAGTCCGAGGCCGCCGTCCAACGGGCCCTGAGCACCGCCCTCGAAGGCCGCACCTCCGTGGTCATCGCCCACCGGCTGTCCACGGTCCGCGAAGCCGACCAGATCCTCGTCATCGACGACGGCCAGGTCCGCGAACAGGGCCGGCACGAGGAACTCCTGCTCCAGGGCGGACTGTACGCGGAGCTCTACCGCACCCAGTTCGCCACCGGACCCTCCCGGGCCGACATCCCCGAGCCCGAACCCGAGGCGGAGTCCGTACCGCAGTTCGCCGGCGGCCCCCAGTTCTTCGGGCCCATGGCACCCGGCGGCGGCGACGGCGGCCCCGGCGCCCTCCCGCCGCCCCCCGGCGGCCCCTTCGACGGCGGCCCGCCCCCGCTCCAGGTCCTCGGCGGCGGCGGAGGCGCACCCCCGCCGCCCCCGCCCGGCGCGGACGGGGCAGGGAGGTAACCATGCCCGACGACGCCCCGGCCGCGCTGCGCGCGCTGGCCGAAGCGGGCCGTCTGGCAGCCGAGTTCCCGGAGGCGGGCCGCCTGGTGGCCCGCCTCCGGGGCCCGGAGCTGCCCAGCATCGGACGGCTCCTCGCCCGGCTCGACCCCGAGGAGGTCGCCCGGGCCCACCCCGACGTGCCGCAGGTCACCATCGGCGTCACCGGACACGGCACCCTGGGCGCCCTGCCCCCGGCCCTGCACGCCCAACTCGCCCGGCACGGACTGCTCGCCCGGGTGACGCTCGCCGACTTCGACCACTACGTCCTCGACCTGCTCGACCCGGACAGCGCCCTCAACCGGGCCCGCCCCGACCTCACCCTCTGCGTCCTCGACCCGATGGTCGTGTTCGACGAGGTCCCCGTGCCCTGGCGGCCCGAGGACGTCGCCCGGGTCGCCACCGAGAAGGTCGAGCTGCTGCACGAACTCGCCTCCCGGTTCGCCGAGACCCCCGGCACCCTCGTCCTCAACACCCTCCCCCTGCCCCGCGCCCACAGCGCCCAACTGGTCGACCACCGCTCCCGCGCCAAGCTCGGCGCCCTGTGGCGGGACGCCAACAGCCGGCTCCTCGCCCTCGCCGAGGACAACCCCTCGGTCGTCGTCATCGACCTGGACCCCCTCGTCGCCGAGGGCGTGCCCGCCGTCGACGAACGCCTCAGCACCTACGCCAAGGCCCACCTCACCGAGGAACTCCTCGCCGCCTACGCCGTCGAGGTCGGCCACCTCGCCCGGCAACTCACCGGACGGGTCAAGAAGTGCCTGGTCCTCGACCTCGACAACACCCTGTGGGGCGGCGTCCTCGGCGACGACGGCCCCGAAGGCATCGAGATCGGCGACGGCTACCGCGGCGAAGCGTTCCACGCCTTCCAACAGGTCGTCCGACAACTCGGCTCCCAGGGCGTCCTGCTCGCCGCCGTCAGCAAGAACGAACCCGACGCCGTCGCCCGGACCCTGCGCGAACACCCCCGCATGGCCCTGCGCGAGGACGACTTCGTCCACGTCATCGCCAACTGGCGACCCAAACACGACAACCTGCGCGAACTCGCCGACACCCTCAACCTGTCCACCGACGCCTTCGTGTTCGCCGACGACAGCACCTTCGAACGCGAACTCGTCCGCCGGGAACTCCCCGGGGTCACCGTCATCGACATCGACGGCGAACCCGCCCGCCACCGCAGCGCCGTCCTGCGCGACGGCTGGTTCGACGTCCGGGACGTCACCGCCGACGACCGGGTCCGCGCCGCGCGCTACCGCGAAGAAACCGCCCGCAAGGGCTTCCTCGACGGATTCGACTCCACCGACGACTACCTCCGGGAACTCGGCACCCGCGTCCGCATCGCCCCCGCCACCCCCGAGCAAACCCCCCGCATCTCCCAACTCACCCTGCGCACCAACCAGTTCAACCTCACCGCCGAACGCCTCCAACCCGCCGACGTACGGGCCAGGACCGAGGACCCCGCCACCCTCACCCTCACCGTCCACGCCCACGACCGGTTCGGCGACCACGGCCTCGTCGGCGCCCTCCTCACCCACCGCGACGGCGACACCCTCCACCTCGACAACTTCCTCCTCAGCTGCCGGGTCTTCTCCCGCGGCATCGAAGAAGCCTGCCTCTCCCACGTCCTGCACCTGGCCCGCGACACCGGCGCCACCTCCGTACGGGCCCGCTACCGCCGCACGGAACGCAACCACCGGGTCGCCGACCTCTACCCCCGCTACGGATTCACCCGCACCCCGACCGGCGAGGACGACGACACCCTGACCTTCGCCCACCCGCTCACCGCGATACCCCCCGTCCCCCCGCACCTCCACCTCGACGCCCCGCGGAGGGACGAACCATGAACGACCTCGACGAGTTCCTCACCCTCCTGAACGACGAACTCGGCCTGCGGATCGCCCCCGAGGACACCGACCGCGCCCTGACCGACCTCCCCGGCTGGGACTCCCTGTACCTGCTGCGCCTCGTCACCGCGCTGGAGGGCAGGACCGGCCGCAGCATCAGCGTCATCGACGTCTTCGAGGCGCCCGACCTGCGCCACATCTACCACCTCACGACGGCCTGACGACGCCCCGTCCGTGACCCGGCGGCCCGCCCGCCGCGCCCCCCGCCCGCGGCCGCCCGCGCCTCGAACGCGGCCCGCGGCGCGCGCCGTCGTCGCCCCGACCCGTCGCACCGCACCGAACTCCGAGTGAGGGACTCGCATGTCTCAGGACGACCGCCGGCTGCCCCTGTCCGCCGCCCAGTACGACATCTGGCTCGCCCAACGCATCGGGGACCCCAGCCCCGTCTACAACTCGGGCGAGTACGTGGAGATCGACGGGCCGGTGGACGCGCCGCAGTTCGAGGCGGCGGTGCGGCAGGCGGTCGCGGAGTCCGAAGGGCTGGGCGTCCGCATCGTGGAGGACGCCGAGGGCCCCCACCAGGTCCCCGCCACCACCGACTGGACGTTCACCGTCCGTGACCTGACCGACTCCCCGGACCCCGAGGCCGAGGCGCACGCCTGGATGCGGGACGAACTGGCCCGCCCGGCCGACCCGACCGCCAGCCCCCTGTTCGCCCAGGCCCTGTTCCGGCTCTCCGACACCCGTTCCCTCTGGTACCAGCGGTACAACCACGTCGTCATGGACGCCTACGGCTGGTCCCTCTTCGGCCGCCGGGTCGCCGAGCTCTACACCGCCCACGTCACCGGAGCCCCGTGCGCACCGCCCCGGTTCGGCACCCTCGGTGACGTCCTCGCCGAGGAGGAGCGGTACCGGGGTTCCACCGACCGGGACCGCGACCGTGCCCACTGGACGACCCGGTTCGCCGACCGGCCCACCCCGGTGAGCCTCCCCCTGGGGGGCGCCGCAGCTCCCGGCGCCCGACGGGAGACCGCCCACCTCGACGCCGACGCCGCGGACCGACTGCGCAGCCTGGCCCGCCGGGCCGGCGTCAACTGGTCGAACGTCGTCATCGCCGCCGCCGCTGCCTACTTCGCCCGCGTCACCGGCAGCGCCGACGTCGTCTTCAGCGTCGTCGTCACGGGCCGGGTCACCCCGCTGTCCGGACGCACCCCGGCGACCACGGCCAACATCCTCCCGATCCGCCTGGCCGTGGACCCCGGCGACGACCTGCTGACCCTCGCCCACCGGGTCCGCGACGAACTGCGCCGCATCCTCGTCCACCAACGCTTCCGCGGTGAGGAACTGCGCCGCGAACTGGAGTGGCCGGCGGCCGGCAAGGGACACTTCGGGCCGCTCGTCAACGTCGTCACCTTCGACCACGAACTGGACTTCGCGGGCGCCCCCGGCCGGCCGCACGACGTGTCGATCCCCCCGGGCGAAGACCTGGTGATCACCGTTCGCGCCGGGGCGGCGGACGGACGGATCAGGGTCGACTTCGACGGCGCCGACTCCGCCCCCGGCCTCGACGACCTCACCGCCCACCAACGCGCCTTCCTCGCCCACCTCGCGGCGACCACCGAAGCCCCGGACGTCCGGGTGGGCCGGACCGACGCCGTGCCGGCGGGCGAACGGGACGTGGTCGTGGGCGCGTGGAACGACACCGCCCGACCGGTCCCGTCGACGAGCCTGCCCGAACTGTTCGCCGCACACGCACGCCGCAACGCCGAACGCACCGCCGTCCTCGACGAGCGGTCCGCCCTGTCCTACGCCGAGTTGGACGCACGCTCCCGTCGGGTCGCCGGCTGGCTGCGGCAGCGGGGCGTGCGCCCCGGCGACCGGGTCGGCGTACTGATGGAACGCTCGGTGGACCTCCTCGTGGTGCTCTGGGGCGTACTGCGGGCCGGCGCCGCCTACGTCCCGGTGGACCCCGGCCATCCGCGCGAGCGGGTCGCGTACGTCCTCGGTGACGCGGGCGTCGCCCTGCTGATCCGCGGTGACGGCACCCACGACCCGCTGCCCGACGGCACGGGTGCGGTGGTGCCCTCCGTGGTGTGGGACGCCCCGCGCACGCGCGCCGAAGTGGCGTCGGCCCCCGACACGGGCGTCGCCGCGACGGTGCCGCCCGGCGCCGCGGCCTACGTGATCTACACCTCGGGCTCGACGGGCCGACCGAAGGGCGTGGTGGTCGGCCACGGCGCACTGGTCAACCGGCTTCTGTGGATGGCGGACCGGTTCGCCCTGTCACCGGACGACCGGGTGCTCCAGAAGACACCGATCGGGTTCGACGTATCGGTGTGGGAACTGTTCGTGCCGCTGTTGTCGGGCGCCGCGCTGGTGATGGCCCGCCCGGACGGCCACCGGGACCCCGCGTACCTCGTGGACACGATCCAACGCTTCGACGTCACCGTCACCCACTTCGTCCCGTCCATGCTCGCCGTGTTCCTCCCGGCGGTGGACCCCGGGGCCTGCGCCACCCTGCGGTGGGTGGTGTGCAGCGGCGAGGCGCTCTCGGCGGAACTGCTGGCCGAGTTCCGCGAACGGTTCGGCCCCCGGGTCGGGGTGCAGAACCTGTACGGACCCACCGAGGCCGCCGTGGACGTCACGGCATGGGACGGCGCACGCGAGGACGCCCCCTCGGCGGTGGTGCCGATCGGGTCACCCGTCTGGAACACCCGCACGTACGTACTCGACGCCTTCCTCCGACCCGTCCCGGCCGGAGTGACCGGTGAACTCCACCTGGCCGGGGTGCAGTTGGCCCGCGGATACGCCGGCCGACCCGCCCTCACCGGGGAACGCTTCATCGCCTCGCCCTTCGACCACGGCACCCGGATGTACCGGACCGGCGACCTGGCCCGCTGGACGTCCGACGGCGAACTGATCTACCTGGGACGCGCGGACGACCAGGTCAAGATCAGGGGCCTGCGGATCGAGCCCGGCGAAGTGGAAGCCGTGCTCGCCGCGCACGAGGACGTCGCACAGACCGCCGTGATCGTGCGCGAGGACCGCCCCGGCGCCAGACAACTGGTCGCCTACGTCGTCCCCGGCGACGACGAGCACCACCGGGTGGACCCCGCGGCCCTCCTGGAACACGCCGCCGAGCACCTGCCCGAGTACATGGTGCCCTCGGCGGTCGTGGTGCTGGACGCCCTGCCCGTCACGGTCAACGGCAAGCTCGACCGGGCCGCCCTGCCCGCCCCCGCGGTGACGCGCACGCCCGGACGGGCGCCGGCCACTGCCACGGAGGAAGTGCTCTGCGGACTGTTCGCCCGGGTCCTGGGCGTGGAGCGGGTCGGCGCGGAGGAGTCGTTCCTCGCGCTCGGCGGGGACTCCATCACGGCCATGCGGCTGATCGGCCTGGTCCGGTCGGTGCTCGACGCCGGCATCGGAGTGCGGGACGTGTTCCAGCACCCGACCGTCGCGCAACTCGCCCGACTGGTGACGGGAGACCGGGCGTCCGCGCGACCCCCCCTGGTCGCGGGCGAGCGCCCTGACATCCTCCCGCTGTCGTTCGGACAGCAGCGGATGTGGTTCCTCAACCAGCTCAAGGAGGCGGGCGCGGGCGCCGCGTACAACGTCCCGCTCGTCCTGAGGCTGTCGGGCGCCCTGGACGTGACGGCGCTGGAGGGCGCACTGGGTGACCTCGCCGATCGCCACGAATCCCTGCGCACGCGATTCCCCGAGACGGACGGAGTGCCGCGGCAACACCTGCTGACCGGAGCCGGGGCTCACCCGGAACTACGCCGCCGGACGGTCACCGAGGCCGAGGTGCCGGCCGCCCTGGCCGCCGAACTCACCGGGGGCTTCGACCTGGTGGGCGACCTGCCTTGGCGCACCCTCCTGGTGGAGGTCTCCCCGACCGAACACGTGCTGGTCGCGGTCGCCCACCACATCGCGGTGGACGGCTGGTCGACGGGAGTCCTCGCGGACGACCTGCGGACCGCGTACGCGGCACGCCTCGCGGGTACGGCACCCGACTGGTCCCCGCTGCCGGTCCAGTACGCCGACTACGCCCTGTGGCAGCGCTCGGTGCTCGGGTCCGCCGACGACCCGGACAGCGAGATGAGCCGCCAGCTGGACCACTGGCGCGCAGCCCTGGCCGATCTGCCCGATCAACTGGAGCTGCCGGCCGACCGCTCGCGCCCCGCGGTCTCCTCGTTCAAGGGCGGTTCCGTGCCGATCGAGATCGGGCCGGAGGTGCACGCCGGCCTGGTGGAGGCGGCCGGCCGGGGTTCGGCGACGGTTTTCATGGTGATGCAGGCGGCGTTGGTGATGTTGTTGGCGCGGTTGGGTGCGGGGCGTGACGTGCCGGTGGGTACGGCGGTGGCGGGGCGTGGGGATGCGGCGTTGGAGGGGTTGGCGGGGTTCTTCGTCAATACGTTGGTGTTGCGGACGGTGTTGGAGGGTGATCCGTCGTTCGAGGAGGTGTTGGCGCAGGTCCGGGAGACGGACCTCGCCGCCTACGCACACCCCGATGTCCCGTTCGAGCGCCTGGTCGAGGAGCTGAACCCGGAGCGTTCCCTCTCCCGGCACCCGCTGTTCCAGATCATGTTGGTGCTCCAGAACGTTCCCCCCGCTCAGTGGGAGCTGCCCGGCCTGAGCGTCCGCGCCCACGGAGAGCGGGAGCTCCCCGCCGAGGCGGTCCCCGCACGCGTCGACCTGACCTTCGCCCTCGCGGAGCGGCGTGATGGGCGGGGTGTGCCGGTGGGGATCAGTGGTGATGTGCAGTTTGCGTTGGATTTGTTCGATGAGGTGTCGGTGCGGTCGTTGGTGGGTCGGTTGGTGGGGGTGTTGGGGCAGGTTGCGGTGGATTCTGGGGTGCGGGTGGGTGGGTTGGATGTGGTGGTGGAGGGTGATCCGGTGCCGGTGAGTGCTGGTGGGGCGCCGGTGGTGTTGTGGTCGGAGGGGTTTGAGGCGCAGGTGGCGCGGACTCCGGGTGCGGTGGCTGTGGTGGGTGTGGACGGTTCGTTGTCGTACGAGGAGTTGGATGGTCGGGCGAATCGGGTGGCGCGTGCGTTGATTGCGCGGGGGGTGGGTGCGGAGGATCGGGTGGCGGTGGTGATGGATCGCTCGATCGATCAAGTCACCGTGATGATTGGTGTGTTGAAGGCTGGTGGTGTCTACGTGCCGGTGGATCCGGGTTATCCGGCGGGTCGGGTGGGGTTGATTCTTGAGGGTGCGGGTGTGGGGTTGGTGGTGTGTGAGGCGGGGACTGTGGGGTTGGTTCCTGGGGGTGTGGAGCGGTGGGTGTGGGGTGTTGAGGAGTCGGTGGTGGAGCTGGCGGCGTTGTCGTCGTCTGGTGTGTTGGATGGGGATCGGGTGCGGCGTTTGGTGCCGGGTAATGGGGCGTATGTGGTGTTTACGTCGGGGTCTTCGGGTGTGCCGAAGGGGGTGGTGGTGTCGCATGTGGGGTTGGGGGGTTTGGTGGGTGCGCAGGTGGAGCGGTTGGGGTTGGGGGTGGGTTCGCGAGTCTTGCAGTTCGCGGCGTTGGGCTTCGACGCGGTGGTGTCTGAGGTGGGGATGGCGTTGTGGTCGGGTGCTGCGTTGGTGGTGGTGCCGGGCGGGCAGATGCCGCCGTTTGTGGATGTGGAGGTGGTGTTGGGGGAGTTTGGGGTGACGCATGTGACGTTGCCGCCGTCGGTGTTGGGTGGGGTGGGGTCGTTGCCGGGTTCGGTGGTGTCGGTGGTGGTGGCGGGTGAGGTGTGCCCGCCGGGGCTGGTGGAGCGTTGGGCTGGTGGATTGTCGGGCGGTTTGGTCAATGCGTACGGGCCGACTGAGGTGACGGTGTGCGCGACGATGTCGCACGCGTTGACGCCTACCGCGACTACCGGTGCTGCTGGTGTGGGTGTGGGTGTGGGTGTGGGTGGGCCCGTGTGGGGTGCGGGCGTGGCGGTGTTGGATGAGTGGCTGCGTCCGGTGGGGCGTGGTGTGGTGGGTGAGCTGTACGTGTGGGGTGGAGGAGTCGCGCGGGGGTACGTGGGCCGCTCGGGCCTGACGTCGGAGCGGTTCGTGGCGTGCCCGTTCGGTGGTGTGGGTGAGCGGATGTATCGGACGGGGGACCTGGTCCGCTGGGCCAACGACGGTGATGGTGGGCTGGTCGTGGTGGGGCGGGTGGACGATCAGGTGAAGCTGCGGGGGTTCCGTATCGAGCCGGGTGAGGTCGAGGCGACCCTGGCCTCCCACGAATCCGTGGGCCAGGCAGTGGTGGTCGTACGTGAGGACCAACCGGACGTGAAACGCCTCGTCGCGTACGTCGTCCCCCGTGACGGCGAGGTGGACGCGGACGCCCTGCTCGCGCACGCGGCCCGTACCCTCCCGTCCCACATGGTGCCCTCCGCGGTGGTGGCGTTGGACGCCCTGCCCGTCACGTCGCACGGGAAGCTGGACAAGGCGGCCCTGCCCGCGCCCGACACGGGTCGGGACACCGGCCGTGCACCGTCGACCCCCGTCGAGGAGGTGCTCTGCGGGCTCTTCGCCGAAGCGCTGAACCTTTCGCACCTGGGTGCGGAGGACTCGTTCTTCGCCCGCGGCGGCGATTCCCTGCTCGCCATGCGCCTCATCGTTCGGGTCCGGCGGGTCCTCGGCGCGGAGATCACCGTCCGGGACCTGTTCACCGCCCCCTCGCCGGCCGGGATCGCCCGGCTGGTCGCGGACGGCCGTGGGACCGCCCGCGCCGCGGTGGTCGCGGGGGACCGCCCCGACCCCCTGCCGCTGTCGTCCGGACAGCAACGCATGTGGTTCCTCAACGGACTTGAGGAGTCGGGCGGCGGCGCCGCCTACAACGTGCCGTTCGCCCTGTGGATGTCCGGCGAACTCGACCCCGACGCCCTGCGGGCGGCCCTGGGCGACCTCGCCGACCGGCACGAGACCCTGCGCACCCGCTTCCCCGCCACCGACGGAGTGCCCCGGCAGCACATCGTCCACGGCCGTGAGGCGCGTCCACCGATGCCCGTACGGGAGCTCACCGAGAACGAAGTGCCGTCCGTGCTGGCGGAGCTGGCCGCCCACCGCTTCGACCTCGCCCACGAACTGCCTTGGCGGGCCGAGCTGTTGTCCCTGAGCGGGACCGAGCACGTGTTGATGCTGGTCGCCCATCACATCGCGGTGGACGGTTGGTCGATGGGGGTCCTCGCGGGGGACCTGCGGACCGCGTACGCGGCGCGCAGCCGGGGTTCCGTTCCCGACTGGTCCCCGCTGCCGGTCCAGTACGCGGACTACGCCCTGTGGCAGCACGACACCCTGGGCGATCCCGCCGACCCGGACAGCCTGGTGAGCACCCAACTCGCGCACTGGCGGACCGCGCTCGCCGGCATGCCGGAGGAGGTGGCCCTCCCGGCGGACCGTCCGCGGCCGGCCGTGCCGACCTTCACCCCGGGATCGGTACCCGTACGGCTGGACCCCAGGACGCACGCCGAGTTGGCCACCGTTGCCCGTGAGGGTTCGGCGACGGTGTTCATGGTGGTGCAGGCGGCGTTGGTGATGTTGTTGGCGCGGTTGGGTGCGGGGCGTGACGTGCCGGTGGGTACGGCGGTGGCGGGGCGTGGGGATGCGGCGTTGGAGGGGTTGGCGGGGTTCTTCGTCAATACGTTGGTGTTGCGGACGGTGTTGGAGGGTGATCCGTCGTTCGAGGAGGTGTTGGCGCAGGTCCGGGAGACGGACCTCGCCGCCTACGCACACCAGGACGTGCCGTTCGAGCGTCTGGTGGACGACCTCAACCCCACCCGTTCCCTCTCCCGCAACGCGCTCTTCCAGGTCATGTTGTTGCTCCAGAACCTCCCGGCCCCGTCCTGGGAGCTGCCGGGCCTGACCGTCCGGGCCCGGGAGGCCGTCGCCCCGCCGGCCCGCTTCGACCTGTCCTTCACCCTCACCGAGCGTCGCGACTCGGCGGGTGGTGCGGCCGGGATCGACGGGGACCTCGCGTACCAGGTCGACCTGTTCGACGAGTCGACCGCCCGGGGGCTCGTGGACCGGTTGACCCGCGTCCTCACCCAGGTCGCCACCGACCCCGGTACCCGGCTGGGACGGCTCGACGTCCTGGACGGTCCCGAGCAGCGGGCCGTGGTCGAGGAGTGGAACGACACCGGGCGCGCCCTCCCCGCCGCCCCCCTGCACCAGTTGCTGCGAGACCGTGCCGCCCGCACCCCGGACGCTCCCGCGGTGATCGGCGACGCCACCGGCTGGACCCACGCCGAGCTGGACCGCCGCGCCAACCGGATCGCCCACGGGCTGATCGCGCGGGGAGTGCGCCCCGAGGACCGGGTGGGCGTGGTGACGGGCCGCTCCGCGGAGCTCGTCGCCGTCCTGCTCGGTGTCCTCAAGGCGGGCGCGGCCTACGTGCCCTTGGACGCCGCGCACCCCGCCGAACGGTTGCGCACGATCGCTGCCGAGGCCGGTCTGTCGCTGACGCTGGCCGACCGCACCGTGGACGGCCTGAGCACCGTCCCCCACCCGGACCTCCTGGCGGACGACCTCCCGGACACGGACCCCGAAGTGCCGCTGTCGCCCGACGCCCTCGCCTACGTGATGTACACCTCCGGCTCCACCGGGGTGCCCAAGGGCGTCGCCGTCACCCATCGCAACGTCGTGGCGTTCGCCCTCGACCGGGCGTGGGACGGCGACCTCAGCGAACGGGTGCTCTTCCAGGCCAACCACGCCTTCGACGCCTCCACCTACGAACTGTGGGTGCCCCTGGTGCGCGGCGGCGCCCTCGTCGTCGTGCCGTCCGGTCAGGTGGACGCCGCCGAGCGGGGACGCCTGATCGCCGCACACCGGGTCACCAACGTGCACGCGACCGCCGGACTGTTCGCCGCGCTCGCCGAAGAGGCACCGCACATCTTCGCGGGCGTGCGCGAGGTGTCCACCGGCGGCGACGTGGTGTCCCCGTCGGCGGTGCGCGCCCTGCTGACGGCCCACCCCGGGCTCACGGTGCGGACCACGTACGGACCGACCGAGGCCACGGCCTTCACCACCCACCTGCCCTACACCTCACCCGACGACGTCCCCGAGACCGTGCCGATCGGCCGCCCGATGGACAACAGCCGGGCCTACGTCCTCGACGAGTTCCTGCACCCGGTCCCGCCCGGGGTCGTCGGGGAGCTCTACCTCGCGGGCGCCGGGCTCGCCCGCGGATACACCGGCCGGGCCGCCCTGACCTCGGAACGGTTCGTGGCCGCCCCCTTCGGCGCCGCCGGCGAGCGGATGTACCGCACGGGGGACCTGGCGCGCTGGACCGCGGACGGGGAGCTGTCGTTCGCGGGGCGGGCCGACGAACAGGTGAAGATCCGGGGGTTCCGGATCGAACCCCGGGAGATCGAAGCGGTACTCGCCGCGCAGCCCGGCGCGGGTCGGGTCGCGGTGATCGCCCGGGAGGACCAGCCGGGCACGAAACGCCTGGTCGCCTACGTCGTCCCGGCCGCGGTGGACACCGCCGCCCCGACGGCGGACCAGGCGGGGACCGCCGCCCGGCATCCGCTGGACGCCGAGGTGCTGCGGGCCGCCGCAGCCGCAGTGCTGCCCGACTACATGGTGCCGTCCGCGGTCCTCGTCCTCGACTCCCTCCCGGTCACCGTCAACGGCAAGCTCGACCGGGACGCCCTGCCCGCGCCCGAGTTCACGCGCACGCAGGGCCGGGCCCCCGCGACGCCGGTCGAGGCGACCCTGTGCGCCCTGTTCGCCCAGGCCCTGGGCGTGGACCGGGTCGGCGCCGACGACTCGTTCTTCGCCCTGGGCGGCGACTCGATCATGTCGATGCTGGTGGTCGCCCGGGCCCGGCGCGCCGGAGTGCTGATCACCGCCCGGCAGGTCTTCGAACACCGCTCCCCGGCCGGACTGGCCCGGGTCGCGACCGCCCTCGCCGTCGACCTGCCCACCACCGGCGCCCCGCTCACCGGGCCCGTTCCGCTCACCCCCGCCATGCGGGAACTCGCCGAACGCGCCGGGCCGGTGGCACTCAGCGGGACCCTCGCCCAGTCCATGCTGCTGTGGGCACCCGACGGACTCGACCCCGAGCGGCTGACTGCCGCGGTGCAGACCCTCCTCGACCGCCACGGCCTGCTGCGGGCGCGCCTGGAGCCCACGGCCGACGGGCCCCGGCTCGTCATCCCGGAACACGGCGGGGGAGCGACCGCCGCGGACTGCGTGACCCGGGCCGCGACGGACGACGCGGAGGCCGAGGCGGAGTCGGCCGCCCGCAGCCTCGACCCCGCGCAGGGCCGGATGCTGCGGGTGGTCCTGTTCGACGCGGGCGCCGACCGGCCCGGCCGGGTGCTCCTCGTCGCCCACCACCTCGTGGTCGACGTCGTCTCCTGGCGCACCCTCGTACCCGAACTGGTCGCCGCCCACGACGGGGACCGGTCCGCCGAACCCTCCACCGGCACCCCCTTCCCGCACTGGGCGCGCACCCTCGCCACCCAGGCGACCAGCGGCGCCCGACGGGGCGAACTCCCCTACTGGCGCGACCTGGTGAGCGTCGAAGAGGCACCGCTCGCGGAACGCGCCCTCGATCCGACCGTGGACACCGAGGGCGCCGGAACCCACCGCGTCGAACTCACCCTGCCGGCGGCGACGACCACGGACCTGCTGACCCGGGTACCCACCGCCTTCCACGCCGGGATCGACGACGTCCTCCTGACCGGACTGGCCGCGGCCGTCGAGCAGTGGCGGCGCGACCGGGGCCGCGCCGTCACCGCCGGCCCTCTCCTGGTCGACGTCGAGGGCCACGGCCGGGTGCCGCTCACCGAGGACATGGACCTCACCGGCACGCTCGGCTGGTTCACCAGCACCTCACCGCGCCGCCTCGACACGGGCACCGTCGACCTCGCACGGGTGCGCGCCGGGGGCCCGGAGGCCGGGCGCCTCCTCAAGGCCGTGAAGGAACAGCTCCGGTCCGTTCCCGGCGACGGACTCGGCTACGGAATGTTGCGGTACCTGGACCCGGAAGCGGCCCCCGCCTTCGCCGGACTGCCCTCGGCGCAGATCGGCTTCAACTACCTCGGACGGTTCCGGGAAACCGCCACCACCTCCGCGCCGGCAACCGCCTGGACCCCCGTCGACGGGACCGGCCTCGGGGTCCGCCCCGACCCCCGGATGGCCCTCGCCCACGCCCTGGAGGCCGGCGGACTGGTCAACGACCTACCGGACGGCCCCCGGCTGACCCTCTCCCTGGTCGCCCCGGCCGGACTGTTCACCGAAGACGCCCTGCGCGACCTGGTCACCGCCTGGTCGGAGCTCCTGACCGGCATCGCCCGCCACACCACCCTCGGCGACGGCGGCGGCCACACCCCCTCCGACTTCCCCCTCGTCACCCTGGGCCAGGACGACGTCCGGGAACTCGAAGCGGACGTCCCCGGCCTGACCGACGTCTGGCCCCTGTCGCCCCTCCAGGACGGGCTGCTGTTCCACGCCTCGTACGACGAGGGCTCCCGCGACGTGTACGTGGAACAGACCGTCGTCGACCTGGACGGCCCCCTCGACCCGGCACGACTGCGCACCGCCTGGCAGGCGCTGGTCGACCGTCACGCCAACCTCCGCACCGGCTTCCGTCAGCCGCCCGGACTGGACCGCCCCGTGCAGGTGGTCACCGCGGCGGCCACCGTCCCCTGGCGCGAGGCCGATCTGAGCGACAGCACCGACACCGAGGGCGAGGCCCGCCGGCTCGCCGCCGAGGACCACGTCCGGTTCGACCTCACGGCCCCGCCCCTGCTGCGCCTGCTGCTGGTCAAGCTGGCCGAGCACCGGTACCGGCTCCATGTGACGCTGCACCACATCGTCCTGGACGGCTGGTCGCTCCCGGTCCTCTTCGGTGAACTGTCGGAGCTCTACGCCACGGACGGCGACGCGCGTGCGCTGCCGCCCGTCACCCCGTACCGCGACTACCTGGCCTGGCTGGACCGCCAGGACACCGAAGCCTCCGCCGAGGCGTGGCGGGCCGCCCTGTCCGGCACCACCGAACCCACCCTCGTCGCCCCCGGTGACCCGGACGGCGAGCCCGTCACCCCGCACACCGTCACCACCTTCGCCGACGTCCGCCTCACCGGCGCCCTCCGCGAGACCGCGGGCGCCGCGGGGCTCACCGTCAACACCCTCGTCCAGGGTGCTTGGGGCGTCCTCGTGGGCATGCTCACCGGCCGCACCGATGTGGTGTTCGGCGCGACCGTGGCCGGCCGCCCCGCCGAACTCCCCGGCGCGGACCGCATGGTGGGCCTCCTGATGAACACGGTGCCCGTCCGGGTGCGCCTGGACCCCGCCCGGACCGTCGTGCAGTTCCTCACCGAACTCCAGTGCCGGCAGAGCGGTTTGATCGACCATCAGCACCTGGGTCTGAGCGAGATCCAACGCGTCACGGGCGCGGGTGCCACCTTCGACACGTTCCTCGCCTACGAGAACTATCCGCGCCACCCCGAGGGCCCGGTACGCCTCGAAGGAGTGACCGCGGGTCCGCTGGGCGGCGAGGACGCGGCCCACTACCCGCTCGCCCTCGGTGTCATCCCCGGCGACCGCCTCGAAATCCGGCTGGACTACCGCGCCGACCTCCTGGACGAGGACACCGCCCGTGCGCTGCCGGACCGGCTGATCCGCGTACTGGAGCAGATCACCGACGACCCCGGCGGGCTGCTGGGCGGGGTCCAGGTCCTCGGGTCGGCCGAGCGCGGTGTGGTGGTCGAACAGTGGAACGCCACGGACCGTGACGTTCCGGCCGGGACGGTTCCCGAGTGGATCACCGCACGGGCCGCCCGGACCCCGTCGGCCGTCGCGGTGGTCGCGGGTGACGCGGTCTGGTCGTACGCCGAGTTGGACGAGCGGTCCGACCGGGTGGCGGGCTGGTTGGCGGGTCGCGGCGTGCGGCCGGGCGGTCGGGTGGGCGTGGTGATGGACCGCTCCCCGGAACTGGTGGCGGTCCTCCTCGGCGTGTGGAAGTCGGGCGCCGCGTACGTCCCGCTGGACGCGGCGCACCCGGTGGACCGGTTGCGCGGTGTGGTGTCCGAGGCCGGCGTGTCGGTGGTCGTCGCGGACCGGGTGCTGGAGGGGCTGGAGACGGTCCCGGTGGCCGATCTGCTGGCAGCGGACCCCCTCGCTTCGCCGCCCGTGATGCCGCCGGGCGCCCTCGCCTATGTGATGTACACCTCCGGTTCGACCGGTCGGCCCAAGGGCGTGGCCGTCACCCACCACAACGTGGCGGCCTTCGTCGCGGACGGGGACTGGCACGACGAGCTGGTGGAACGGGTGTTGGTGCAGGCGAACCACGCCTTCGACGCGTCGACCTACGAGCTGTGGGTGCCCCTGGCGCGCGGCGGGCGGTTGGTGTTGGTGCCGTCGGGCGAGGTGGACGCGGCCGAACGGGGACGGTTGATCGCCGAGCACGCGGTGACCAACGTCCATGTGACCGCCGGTCTGTTCCGGGTGCTGGCGGAGGAGTCGCCGGAGATCTTCGCGGGCGTACGGGAGCTGGCGACGGGCGGGGACGTGGTGTCCTCGTCGGCGATCCGCACGGTGCTCGCGGCCCATCCGGAGCTGCGGGTGGTCGCGAACTACGGCCCGACGGAGACCACCGCGTTCATCACGCGCCAGGCGTACACGGCGCAGGACCCGGTTCCGGCGGCCGTGCCGATCGGTCGGCCCATGGACAACAGCCGGGTGTACGTCCTGGACGAGTTCCTGCGCCCGGTGCCGCCCGGTGTGACGGGTGAGCTCTATCTGTCGGGTGCCGGTCTCGCCCGTGGTTACGACAACCGCCCGGGTCTCACCGCCGAACGCTTCGTGGCCTCGCCCTTCGGCGGGCGCATGTACCGCACGGGTGACCTGGCCCGTTGGACGGCGAACGGTGAGCTGTTGTTCGGGGGCCGTGCCGATGACCAGGTGAAGATCCGGGGCTTCCGGATCGAGCCGGGCGAGGTGGAGTCGGTCCTCGCCGCCCACGCGTCGGTGGGCCAGGTGGCCGTGGTGGTGCGGGAGGACCAGCCGGGCACCAAACAACTCGTCGCCTACGTCGTCGCCGCCCGCGACCGGGTGGACGCGGCAGCGCTGCGTGCGCACGCGGCGGACGTCCTCCCCGACTACATGGTGCCCTCCGCGGTCCTCGTGCTGGACGCCCTGCCGGTGACGGTGAACGGCAAGCTCGACCGGGCCGCCCTGCCCGCGCCCGAGGTGACCGAGTCGACCGGCCGGGGTCCACGGACACCCCGCGAAGAGCTGTTCTGCACCCTGTTCGCCGAGGTGTTGGGACGGGCGCGGGTGGGCGCGGAGGACTCGTTCTTCGAGCTCGGTGGCGATTCGATCATGTCGATGTTGGTGGTGGCGCGGGCGCGGCGGGCTGGTGTGGTGATCACGGCGCGTGAGGTGTTCGAGCGGAAGTCTGTGGCTGGGTTGGCTTTGGTGGCGCGGGAGTTGTCGGGTGCTGGGGTGCCGGCTGGGGGTGGGGTTTCGGCGGTGGGTGCGGTGCCGTTGACGCCGGTGATGCGGGAGTTGGTGGAGCGTGCGGGTTCGGTGGCGCTGACGGGTGCCTTCTCCCAGTCCTTGACGGTGGAGGTCCCGGCGGGCTTGAACCTCGCCCGGTTGGAGGCGGCGGTGCGGGCGGTCGTGGACCGCCATGACGTCCTGCGCGCCCGACTGGAGCTGACGGAGGGCCGACCGACCGGGCTCGTGGTTCCCGAGGAGGGGGCCACCGACCGGACCGTGCTGCGGGTGGATGCGCGGGGTCTGGTGGGTGGTGGTTTGGGCGAGGTGGTGCGGGCTCGGGTGGAGGAGGAGGCGGGGCTCCTGGATCCGGTCGGGGGTCGGATGGTGCGGGTGGTGTGGTTCGACCGTGGTCCCGACGAGACGGGGCGGCTGCTGTTCGTGGTGCACCACCTGGTGGCCGACGGGGTGTCCTGGCGGGTACTGGTGCCCGAGGTGTCCGCGGCCTACGGGAGCGCGGACCCTTCGGCAGCGGAGTTCGGACCGGCGGGGACGTCCTTCCGCGCGTGGGCCACGGCGTTGGTGGCGGAGGCGTCGACACCCGAGCGGGTCGCCGAACTGCCCGCCTGGACCGCCCTGTTGGAGGGCGCCGACGTCGTGATCGGTGATCGGGCGTTGGATCCGGTGGTGGACACGGTGGCTGCGGGGACGCGTCGGGTGGAGGTGCGGGTGCCGACGGAGGTGACGTCGGAGCTGCTGACCCGGGTGCCCGCGGCGTTCCACGCGGGCGTCGATGACGTGTTGCTGGCCGGGTTCGTGGCCGCGCTGGGTGAGGTGCGGGGGGTGTCCGGTGCCCTGTTGGTGGATGTGGAGGGGCATGGGCGGGTGTCGTTGGGGGAGGGGGTGGATCTGTCGGGGACGGTGGGTTGGTTCACGTCTTCGTATCCGGTGCGGGTGGATGTGGGTGGTGTGGATGTGGGTGGTGTGCCGGGTGGTGGTGTGGGGTTGTTGGTGAAGCGGGTGAAGGAGCAGGTGCGGGGTGTGCCGGGTGATGGGTTGGGTTATGGGTTGTTGCGTTTTGTGGGTGGTGAGTTGGGTGGTTTGGCGCATGCTCGGGTTGGTTTCAACTATATGGGTAGGTTTGGTGTGGGTGGTGGGGGTGTGTGGGAGCCGGATGGTGAGGTGGGTTTGGGTGGTACGGCTCCGGAGGGGATGGGGTTGGTGCATGAGGTGGAGGCGGGGGGTGTGGTGCGTGATGTGGAGGGTGTGGGTCCGGTGTTGACGGTGTCGTTGGTGTGCCCGGTGGGGGTGTTGGGTGAGGTGGAGTTGGAGGCGTTGGGTGAGGCGTGGGTGGCGGCGTTGCGGGGTGTGGTGGTGCATGTGGTGGAGGAGTCGGGTGGGGGTCATACGCCGTCGGACTTCCCGTTGGTGGCTGGCCTGGGGCAGGGTGCGGTGGAGGAGTTGGAGGCTGCGGTTCCCGATCTGGTGGACGTGTGGTCGCTCTCCCCGTTGCAGGAAGGACTCCTCTTCCACGCCCGCTACGAGGACACCGGCCAGGACGTCTACGTCGGTCAGTGGCACCTCGACCTCGAAGGGCCCGTCGACCCCGCCGTCCTGCACGCCTCCTGGCAGGCCCTGCTGGACCGACACGCCAGCCTGCGCACCGGATTCCGGCAACCGGCCGGCCTGGAGAACCCGGTGCAGGTGGTCTCGGCCGGGGTGGTGCTGCCCTGGCGGGAGGTGGACCTCTCCGGGCTGCCCGACCCGGACGCCGAGGTCCGCAGGCTCGCGCAGGAGGAGAAGGCGGCCCGGTTCGACCTGAGCCGTCCCCCCGCCCTGCGGCTGCTCCTCGCCAAGCTGGCCGACGGACGGCACCGGCTGCTGGTGACCTCGCACCACATCGTCATGGACGGCTGGTCGCTGCCCGTCCTCTTCGGCGAACTGTCACGGACGTACGCGGCCGGCGGCGACCCTCGCGCCCTGCCGCCCGTCACTCCGTACCGCGACTACCTCGCCTGGCTCGACCGACAGGACAAGGAGGCCGCCCGCGAGAGTTGGCGCGCACTCCTGGACGGCGCCGACGAGCCCACGCTCCTGGGGGTCCAGGACGGCGGCGCCGCGCGGATCGCGCACGTCACCTCCCACACCGGCGAACCGCTCACCCGTGCGCTGGCGGCCACCGCCCGCGGGCACGGACTGACCCTGAACACCGTGGTCCAGGGCGCTTGGTCGGTCCTCCTGGGCAGCCTCACCGACCGCGACGACGTCGTCTTCGGCACGACGGTCGCCGGCCGCCCCGTCGAACTGCCCGGCGTGGAACAGATGCTGGGGCTGTTCATCAACACCGTCCCCGTCCGGGTCCGCCTCCGCCCCGAACAGAGCGTCGCGGAACTGCTCGCCGAACTCCAGACACAACAGACCCGACTCCTGGAACACCACCACCTCGGCCTCGCGGAGATCCAACGCATCGCCGGCGCCGGAGCGGCGTTCGACACCCTCGTCGTCTACCAGAGCTACCCGCAGGACGCCGATCCCGCCGACGTGCCCGGCGGACTGCCGGTCACCGGGGTCGGCAACGAGGAGGCGACGCACTACCCGCTCACCCTGATCGCGACGCCCGGCCGCGACCTGGAACTGCGGCTGGAGTACCGCACCGACGTGCTCGACGAACCGGCCGCCCGCACCCTGGTCGCCCGACTCGCCCGACTGCTGGAACAGTTCACCGCGCACCCCGAGACCCGCATCAGCAGCGTCGACCTCCTGGAGCCGGGCGAACGACACCGGGTCCTGACCCACTGGAACGACACCGGCCGCCCCGTCCCGCAGCCGCTGGTCACCGAACTGTTCACCGCCCAGGCCGCCCGCACCCCCGACCTGCCCGCGGTCGTCACCGCCCGCGCCGGCTTCACCTACGCGGAGCTGGACGCCCGGGCCAACCAGGTGGCCCACCGACTCATCGCCCTCGGCATCGGCCCCGAAGACCTCGTCGGCGTCCTCATGGAACGCTCGGTCGACCTGATCGCGGTCATGCTCGGCGTCCTCAAGGCCGGCGCCGCCTACGTACCCATCGACCCGGGCTACCCCGCCGAACGCATCACGTTCATGCTGGCCGACGCCCGACCCGCCCTCCTGGTGTGCACCCGGGACGGCCAGCGGTACGCCGAAGACTTCGCACACCTGCTCCTGGACGACCCGGACGTCGCCGCCGAACTCGCGTCCGCGCCGACCCGCACCCCCACCGACACCGACCGGGTGGCACCGCTACGCCCCCGACACCCCGCCTACGTGATCTACACCTCCGGCTCGACCGGCACCCCCAAGGGCGTCGCCGTCCCGCACCTCGGCTTCGCCAACTACGTGACCTGGCGCATCGGCGCCTACGGCTGGGGCCCCGGGGACCGGGTCCTCCAGTTCGCCTCGGTGTCCTTCGACACCTCCGTCTCCGAGATCTACCCCACCCTGACCAGCGGGGCCACCCTCTGTCTGGCCCGCCGCGACGGGGACGTCCTGCGCGAACTGGAGACCCTCGACGTCAACGCCGTCACCTTCACCCCGAGCGTCCTGGAGACCCTCGCCGCGGAGGACCACGGCCCCGACGGCGTCCTCGCCCGGATCGAGCACGTCGTCACCGCCGGCGAGGAGTGCAGCCCCGACGTGGTGCGCCGCTGGGCCCCCGGCCGGGCGTTCCACAACGAGTACGGGCCGACCGAAGCCACCGTCGACGTCACCAGTTGGACCGCGCCCGACCCGCTCCCGGACAGCGTGCCGCTCGGCCCGCCGATCGCCAACGTCCACGCCTACGTCCTCGACCGGCACCTGCGGCCGGTGCCCCCCGGCGTCACCGGAGAACTCCACGTCGCCGGCACCGGACTGACCCGGGGCTACGTACGCCGCCCGGGACTCACCGCACAGCGCTTCGTCGCCAACCCGTTCGGCGCCCCCGGCGAGCGGATGTACCGCACCGGCGACCTGGCACGCTGGTCCGCGGACGGCCACCTGGTCTTCGCCGGACGGACCGACGACCAGGTCAAGATCCGCGGCTTCCGCATCGAACCCGGCGAGATCGAAGCCGTCCTCACGGCCCACCCCGCCGTCGCCCGGGCCGCCGTCATCGCCCGCACCGACCAGCAGGCCGGGCGGACCGTCAAACGCCTCGTCGCCTACGTCGTGCCGGAGGCCGACGCACCGACGGCCGTCGACCCCGAGGCACTGCGCGAACACGTGGCCGCCCGGATGCCCGAACACATGGTCCCCGCCGCCGTCGTACCCCTCGACGACCTCCCGGTCACCGTCAACGGCAAGCTCGACCGGGCCGCCCTCCCCGCCCCCGAGTTCCGCGGACGCGGCGGAAGGGTCCCGACGACAGCGGCCGAAGAGGTCCTGTGCGCCCTGTTCGACGAGGTGCTCGGCCTCACCGAAGCCGGCGCCGACGACTCCTTCTTCGAACTCGGCGGCGACTCGATCATGTCGATGCTGCTCGTCACCCGGGCCCGGCGCGCCGGACTGGTGATCACCGCCCGACAGGTCTTCGAACACAAGACCCCGGCGGCCCTCGCCCGCAACGCCACCCCGGTCGACGACGGAGCACCCCCCGCCGCCACCGAACCCGACGTCGCGGTCGGCAGGGTCCCGCTGACCCCCGTCATGCACGAACTGGTCGAACGGGCCGGCCCCTGGGCACTCACCGGCGCCTTCGCCCAGTCCATGCTGGTACGGGTGCCCGCCGCACTGGACCTGCCCCGGCTGACCGCAGCCGTCGACGCCCTCCTCGACCACCACGACATCCTCCGCGCCCGCCTCCACCTCACCTCGGGCGTACCGCAGTTCCTCACCGTCGCGCAGAAGGGTTCGGGGCCCGGCGCCGCAGACCTCGTCCACCGGGCCGGCACGCCGGACGTGGAGACCGTGTTCCGCAGGACGGTGGACGACCTCGACCCCGAGGCCGGGGCGATGATCCGGTTCGTCTGGTTCGACGCCGGCCCGACCACCCCCGGCAAGCTGCTCGTCGTCGCCCACCACCTCGTGGTCGACGGGGTCTCCTGGCGGGTCCTGCTCCCCGACCTGGCGGCGGCCTACGAAGCACTGGAAGCCGGCCGCACCGTCACGCTCCCGCCCGTCGGCACCTCCTTCCGTACGTTCTCCCGCTTCCTGGAGGCGGAGGCCACCGACCGCGAAGCGGAACTCCCCCAGTGGACCGCGATGTTGGACGGCCCCGACCCGCTCATCGGAGACCGGGCACTGGACCCGGCCGTCGACACCGTGGCCGCGGGCGTCCACGGGGCCTCCCTGACCCTGCCCGTCCCGGTCACCTCGGACCTGCTCACCCGGGCCCCCGGCGCCTACTACGCCACCGTCGTCGACGTCCTCCTGTCCGGACTGGTCGCCGCGGTCACCGAACGGCAGCGGGCCCGGGGGCTCGACGTCGACTCCGGGATGCTCGTGGACATCGAAGGACACGGCCGGGCACCGAGCGCACAGGGCGCCCGTACCCGGGAACTCGACCTGACCCGCACGGTCGGCTGGTTCACCAGCGGCCACCCCGTACGACTGGGCCCGGGCACCGAGGACCACCGCGGCGTCCGCTCCGGCGAAGCCGCCGCGGGCCTCCTCATCAAGCAGGTCAAGGAGCAGCTCAGGGCCGTACCCGGGGACGGCCTCGGCTTCGGGTTGCTGCGCTACCTGAACCCGCGCACGGGCCCCCTGCTCGCCGGGTCGTCGACCCCGCAGATCGGCTTCAACTACCTGGGACGCTTCGCCGCCGGAGATCGTCAGTTGGACGGTGACCATGACATCGCCGGGGCGAACTGGCAGCCTGATGGAGACGTGGTCCTGGGCGGCTCGGCGGACGCCCGGATGTCCGCGTCCCACACCCTCGAAGCCGGTGGGCTCGTCCGTGACCTGCCCGAGGGGCCGCAGCTGACGCTCACCCTGACCTCCCCGGCCGGACTGCTCGACCAGGACGCCCTTGAAGAACTGGTCGCCGGCTGGGCCGCGATGCTCACCGGGCTGGCAGCCCACACCGCCGGCCCGCACCCCGTCCTCAGCGGTCACACCCCGTCCGACTTCACGATGGTGGACCTTGCCCAGGACGAGATCGACGAGTTCCAGATCCAGCTCTCCGGCGAGAAGGAGTGAGTGACGCAGTGAGCCAGGTGCGGATCGAAGATGTGTGGCCGCTGTCGCCGCTTCAGGAAGGGCTCCTGTTCCACGCCGGGTACGACGAGGAGAGCCCCGACGTCTACGTGCTCCAGGGCGCCATGGAGATCCGCGGCGATCTGGACACTGCGGTGCTGCGCGCGTCCTGGCAGGCGCTCCTCGACCGCCACGCCGCCCTGCGCGCCAGCTTCCAGCGGCGGGCTTCCGGCGACCCGGTGCAGCTGATCGCCTCGGGTGTGGAGTTGCCGTGGCGTGAGGTGGATCTGTCGGGGTTGTCGGTGGGGGAGGTGGGGGTTGAGGCTGCGCGGTTGAAGGCGGAGGAGGGTGGTCGGCGGTTTGATGTGGGTGTGCCGCCTTTGTTGCGGGTGTTGTTGTTGCGGTTGGATGAGTCGCGGTTTGAGTTGGTTTTGACGTTGCATCATATTTTGATGGATGGTTGGTCGTTGCCGGTGTTGTTTGGTGAGTTGTCTGAGGTGTATGGGGCGGGGGGTGATGTTTCGGTTTTGCCGGTGGTGACGTCGTATCGGGAGTATTTGGCGTGGTTGGGGCGTCAGGATCGTGGTGCGGCGCGGTTGGCGTGGGGTGGGTTGTTGGAGGGTGTGGTGGAGCCGACGTTGGTGGGGTCGGTGGGTGTGGGTGGTGTGGTTTCTGCGGGGGGTGATGTTGAGGGTGGTGTGGGTGCTGGTGCTGGTGCTGGTGGTGTGGGTCATGTGGTGGTGCGGGTGGGTGGTGGGTTGGTGGGTGTGTTGCGTGGGGTGGCGCGTGAGCGTGGGTTGACGTTGAACTCGGTGGTGCAGGGTGTGTGGGGTGTGTTGGTGGGGGTGTTGACGGGTCGGTCGGATGTGGTGTTTGGGGCGGTGGTTGCGGGTCGTCCGGCTGAGTTGGTGGGTGTGGAGCGGATGTTGGGGTTGTTCATCAATACGGTTCCGGTGCGGGTGGTGGTGGATCCGTATCGGTCGGTGGAGGGGTTCTTGGGGGAGTTGCAGGAGCGGCAGGCTGGGGTGTTGGAGCATCAGCATTTGGGGTTGGCGGAGATTCAGCGGGTGGTGGGTCAGGGGGAGTTGTTCGACACGCTCCTCGTCTACCAGAACTATCCGCGCAACCCGAACGGGCCGCTGGAGCTGACCGGGCTGAGCATCGAGGGCGCGGCGGGCGACGACTCCGCCCACTATCCGCTCGCGCTCGCCGTCGCCCCCACGGACGAGATGGAACTCCGGTTCGACTTCCACTTGGACAAGTTCGACGCCGAGACGGTGCGGGCGCTGGGTGACCGGATGGTCCGGCTCCTGGAGCAGATAGCCGAGGACCCCGCCCAACCGCTCGGCCGTCTGGACGTCCTCATAGCCGGGGAACGCCCGCGGGTGGTCGAGCAGTGGAACGCCACGGAGCGGGAGCTGTCCGCCTCGACGGTCCCGGAGCTGTTCGCGGCGCAGGTGGCGCGGACCCCGGACGCGGTGGCGGTGGTCGGGGGCGAGGTGGCTTGGTCCTACGCAGAGCTGGACGCCCGGTCGGACCGGGTGGCGGGGTGGCTGAACGCCCGTGAGCTGGGTGCGTCCGGCGGCCGGGTGGGTGTGGTGATGGACCGTTCGCCGGAGTTGGTGGCGGTGTTGCTCGGCGTGTTGAAGTCGGGTGCGGCGTACGTTCCGTTGGACGCGGCGCATCCGGTGGAGCGGTTGCGGGGTGTGGTGTCCGAGGCCGGCGTGTCGGTGGTCGTCGCTGATCGGGTGCTGGAGGGGCTGGAGACGGTCCCGGTGACCGATGTGCTGGCGACTGCTCCGCTAGCTTCGGCGCCCGTGGTGTCGCCGGACGGGCTGGCGTACGTGATGTACACGTCGGGTTCGACGGGTCGCCCGAAGGGTGTTGCGGTCACGCATCGCAATGTCGCGGCGTTCGTTGCGGATCGGGCGTGGCGTGATGATGTGGTGGAGCGGGTGTTGGTGCAGGCCAACCATGCCTTCGACGCGTCGACGTACGAGTTGTGGGTGCCGTTGGCGCGTGGTGGTCAGCTGGTCGTGGCGCCCTCCGGTGACTTGGACGCGGCTGAACGCGGTCGGCTGATCGCCGAGCACAAGGTCACCAACGTTCACGCGACGGCCGGCCTGTTCCGGGTGTTGGCGGAGGAGTCGCCGGAGATCTTCGCCGGTGTGCGTGAGGTGTCAACAGGCGGTGACGTCGTCTCCGCGTCCGCGATCCGCACCCTCCTCGATGCGCACCCCGATCTGACCGTGCGGACGACGTACGGTCCGACGGAGACGACGGCGTTCACGACGCAGGTCCCGTACCGTGCGGGTGATGAGGTGCCGGCGAATGTGCCGATCGGTCGGCCGATGGACAACAGTCGGGCGTACGTCCTGGACGAGTTCCTGCGCCCGGTCCCGCCCGGTGTGACGGGTGAGCTGTACCTGTCGGGTGCCGGTCTGGCCCGTGGTTACGACAGCCGCCCGGGTCTCACCGCCGAACGTTTCGTGGCCTCGCCCCATGGTGGTGGGCGGATGTACCGGACGGGTGACCTGGCCCGTTGGACGGCCGACGGTGAGTTGCTGTTCGCGGGCCGTGCCGATGACCAGGTGAAGATCCGGGGCTTCCGGATCGAACCGGGCGAGGTGGAGTCGGTCCTCGCCGCCCACGCGTCGGTGGGTCAGGCTGCGGTGATCGTGCGGGAGGACCAGCCGGGTGCCAAGCGGCTCGTCGCGTACGTGGTCGCGGCGGGCGACCCGCTCGACACGGAGACGCTGAGCGAACACGTCGCGGGCAAGCTGCCGGAGTACATGGTCCCGTCCGCGGTCATCGCACTCGACGCCCTCCCCGTCACCGTGAACGGCAAGCTCGACCGCGCCGCCCTCCCCGCACCCGAGGTGACCGAGTCGACGGGGCGGGGTCCGCAGACGCCGACCGAGGAACTGCTGTGCGGGCTGTTCCGCGACGTCCTGGGCCTGGAGTGGGTGGGCGCGGAGGACTCGTTCTTCGAGCTCGGTGGCGATTCGATCATGTCGATGTTGGTGGTGGCGCGGGCGCGGCGGGCTGGTGTGGTGATCACGGCGCGTGAGGTGTTCGAGCGGAAGTCTGTGGCTGGGTTGGCTTTGGTGGCGCGGGAGTTGTCGGGTGCTGGGGTGCCGGCTGGGGGTGGGGTGTCGGCGGTGGGTGCGGTGCCGTTGACGCCGGTGATGCGGGAGTTGGTGGAGCGCGCGGGTTCGGTGGCGCTGACGGGCGCCTTCTCCCAGTCGATGGCCGTGGAGGTTCCGGCCGGGTTGGAGCTCCCCCGTTTGGAGGCGGCGGTGCGGGCGGTCGTGGACCACCATGACGTCCTGCGCGCCCGACTGGAGCTGGTGGACGGCGTACCGGACCGACTGACCATCCCGAAGAAGGGGTCAGGGGCGACGCCCGGTGTGCTGCGGGTGGATGCTCGGGGTCTGGTGGGTGGTGGTTTGGGTGAGGTGGTGCGGGCTCGGGTGGAGGAGGAGGCGGGGCTCCTGGATCCGGTCGGGGGTCGGATGGTGCGGGTGGTGTGGTTCGACCGTGGTCCCGACGAGACGGGACGGCTGCTGTTCGTGGTGCACCACCTGGCAGTCGACGGGGTGTCCTGGCGGGTGTTGGTGCCGGATGTGGCCACGGCGTACGCGCAGGGCTCCGGAGCGGGTCTGGAGCCGGTGGGCACTTCGTTCCGCGCATGGATGGAGGCGCTGTCGGCCGAGGCGGCGAGCGCTGGACGGAGGTCCGAACTGCCCGCGTGGAAGCAACTCCTGCAAGGGGTGGACGCGACCCCGTTCGGTGACCGGGCGTTGGATCCGGTGGTGGACACGGTGGCTGCGGGGACGCGTCGGGTGGAGGTGCGGGTGCCGACGGAGGTGACGTCGGAGCTGCTGACCCGGGTGCCCGCGGCGTTCCACGCGGGCGTCGATGACGTGTTGTTGGCCGGGCTGATGGTCGCGCTCAAGGAGCAGCGTGGCGTGACGGGACCCGTGTTGGTGGATGTGGAGGGGCATGGGCGGGTGTCGTTGGGTGAGGGGGTGGATCTGTCGGGGACGGTGGGTTGGTTCACGTCTTCGTATCCGGTGCGGGTGGATGTGGGTGGTGTGGATGTGGGTGGTGTGCCGGGTGGTGGTGTGGGGTTGTTGGTGAAGCGGGTGAAGGAGCAGGTGCGGGGTGTGCCTGGGGATGGGTTGGGTTATGGGTTGTTGCGTTTTGTGGGTGGTGAGTTGGGTGGTTTAGCGCATGCTCGGGTTGGTTTCAACTATATGGGTAGGTTTGGTGTGGGTGGTGGGGGTGTGTGGGAGCCGGATGGTGAGGTGGGTTTGGGTGGTACGGCTCCGGAGGGGATGGGGTTGGTGCATGAGGTGGAGGCGGGGGGTGTGGTGCGTGATGTGGAGGGTGTGGGTCCGGTGTTGACGGTGTCGTTGGTGTGCCCGGTGGGGGTGTTGGGTGAGGCGGAGTTGGAGGCGTTGGGTGAGGCGTGGGTGGCGGCGTTGCGGGGTGTGGTGGTGCATGTGGTGGAGGAGTCGGGTGGGGGTCATACGCCGTCGGACTTCCCGTTGGTGGCTGGCCTGGGGCAGGCTGCGGTGGAGGAGTTGGAGGCTGCGGTTCCCGATCTGGTGGACGTGTGGTCGCTCTCCCCGTTGCAGGAAGGACTCCTCTTCCACGCCCGCTACGACGAGACGGGCGATGACGCGTACGTGGGTCAGCGCTTCGTCGACCTCGAAGGCCAGTTGGTCGGCCGGTTGCTGCGCCGGTCCTGGCAGGTGTTGCTCGATCGACACGCCAGTCTGCGCACCGCGTTCCCGCAGCCGGCGGGCCTGGAAGATCCGGTGCAGGTGGTCTCGGCCGGGGTGGTGCTGCCCTGGCGGGAGGTGGACCTCTCCGGGCTGCCCGACCCTGACGCCGAGATCAGCAGGATCACCGACGAGGAGCACCAGCGCTTCGACCTCGCGAAGCCCCCGTTGCTGCGGCTGCTCCTGCTGAAGCTGGGCGACACCAGGCACCGCCTGGTCATCACGATGCACCACATCGTCATGGACGGCTGGTCGCTCCCCGTGCTCTTCGAGGAGCTTTCCCACATCCACGCGGCCGGCGGCGACGCGTCCGCCCTGCCGCCCGTCACCCCGTACCGCGACTACCTCGCCTGGCTCGACCGCCAGGACGCACAGGCCGCCCGGACCGCTTGGCGCGAGTTGCTCGCGGACGTCACCGAGCCCACCGTGTTGGCCCCGCTGGACCGGGACGCCGAGTCGGTGCAGCCCCGACACGTCGTCCTCCGACTGGAAGAACCGCTGACCCGAGCGCTGCGCGAGACGGCGCGGGTGCGCGGACTGACGCTCAACACCGTGGTGCAGGGGGTCTGGGGCGCCCTGCTCGGCGTGCTCACCGGTAGGAGCGACGTGGTCTTCGGCGCCACGGTCGCGGGACGCCCCGCCGAACTCCCGGGGGTCGAGCGGATGCTCGGCCTGCTGATGAACACCATCCCGGTCAGGGTCACCCTCGACGCCCGGCTGACGATCGCCCAGCTGCTCACCGGACTCCAGGCGCAGCAGGCCGAGCTCATGGGGCACCAGCACATCGGTCTGGCCGAGATCCAGCGCACCGCCGGCCCCGGCTCGGCGTTCGACACCCTGGTCGTGTACGAGAACTATCCGCACGATCCCGACGCCGGACGCGACCTCGGCGGACTGCACATCGTCGGCGGGGGCGGCGAGGAAGCCGCTCACTACCCCCTGACCCTGGTCGTCTCGCCCTCCGAGCGTCTTGAGCTCCAGCTCGACTACCGGCCGGACGTCCTCGACGAGGAGACCGTCCGCGCCCTCGGGGAGCGGGTGTGCCGCCTACTGGAACAGGTGGCCGCCGACCCGGACCTGCCGGTGCCGCTGCTCGACGTTCTCGACGGATCCGAACACGACCGGGTGACCCGGCGCTGGAACGACACGGACCATGAGGTCCCCGTCGAAACGCTTCCCGAGCTGTTCGCGGCGCAGGTGGCGCGCACGCCCGACGCGGTTGCGGTGACCGGCGCCGAGACGTCCTGGTCGTACGCCGACCTGGACGCCCGGTCGGACCGGGTGGCGGGCTGGCTGTCGAAGCGCGGCACGGGAACCGGTGGGCGCATCGGCGTGCTGATGGACCGGTCGCCGGAGCTGGTGGCGGTGTTGCTCGGTGTGTTGAAGTCGGGTGCGGCGTACGTTCCGTTGGACGCGGGGCACCCGGTGGAGCGGTTGCGGGGTGTGGTGTCCGAGGCCGGGGTTTCGGTGGTGGTTGCTGATCGGGTGCTGGAGGGGTTGGAGACGGTCCCGGTGGCCGATGTGCTGGCGGCGGCCCCGCTCGCCACGGCTCCCGTGGTGTCGCCGGAATCCCTCGCGTATGTGATGTACACGTCGGGTTCGACGGGTCGCCCGAAGGGTGTTGCGGTCACGCATCGCAACGTGGCGGCGTTCGTTGCGGATCGGGCGTGGCGTGATGACGTGGTGGAGCGGGTGTTGGTGCAGGCCAACCATGCCTTCGACGCGTCAACCTACGAGTTGTGGGTGCCGTTGGCGCGCGGTGGTCAGCTGGTCGTGGCGCCCTCCGGTGACTTGGATGCGGCTGAACGCGGTCGGTTGATTGCCGAGCACAAGGTCACCAATGTCCACGCGACGGCCGGCCTGTTCCGGGTGCTGGCGGAGGAGTCGCCGGAGATCTTCGCCGGTGTGCGTGAGGTCTCGACGGGTGGTGACGTCGTCTCCGCGTCCGCGATCCGCGCCCTGCTCGAAGCGCACCCTGATCTGGTCGTGCGGACGACGTACGGCCCGACCGAGACGACCGCGTTCACCACGGAGATTCCGTACACGGTGTCCGATGTCGTGCCGGATGCCGTGCCGATCGGTCGGCCGATGGACAACAGCCGGGCGTACGTCCTGGACGAGTTCCTGCGCCCCGTCCCGCCCGGTGTGACGGGCGAGCTGTACCTGTCGGGCGCCGGGTTGGCCCGGGGCTACGACAGCCGCCCGGGTCTCACCGCCGAACGTTTCGTGGCCTCGCCCCATGGTGGTGGGCGGATGTACCGCACGGGCGACCTGGCCCGCTGGACGGCCGACGGTGAGCTGCTGTTCGCGGGGCGTGCCGATGACCAGGTGAAGATCCGGGGCTTCCGGATCGAACCGGGCGAGGTGGAGTCGGTGCTCGCCGCGCACGAGTCGGTGGGCCAAGCCGCGGTGATCGTCCGGGAGGACCAGCCGGGCGCCAAGCAACTCGTTGCGTACGTGGTGGCCGCAGGGGCGGACGTGGACACGGCAGCCCTGCTCGCCCGGGTGGCCGAGCGGTTGCCGGAGTACATGGTGCCGTCCGCGGTCCTCGTACTCGACACCCTCCCCGTCACCGTGAACGGCAAGCTCGACCGGGCCGCCCTCCCCGCACCGGACCTGGGCGACGGAGGCGGCCGGGCCGCGTCGACCCCGCTGGAAGAACTGCTCTGCGGGCTCTTCGGCGAGGTACTGGGACGGGACCGGGTCGGCGCCGAGGAGTCCTTCTTCGACCTCGGCGGTGACTCCCTGCTCGCCATGCGACTCACGGCCCGGGTCCGTGCGGCCCTGGACGCCGAGGTCGGCATCCGTGAACTGTTCGGCACGCCCACCGTCGCCGGACTCGCCCGGCTGATCGAAGGCGCTCGGCAGAGCGGCCGGAGCGGGATCGTCGTACGCGAGCGTCCCGAGGTGCTGCCGCTGTCGTTCGGACAGCAGCGGATGTGGTTCCTCAACCGGATGGAAGAAGCGGGCGTCGGCGCGGCGTACAACATGCCGTTGGCGCTGCGACTGTCCGGCGTGATGGACGTGACGGCTCTGGAGGGCGCGCTGGGTGACCTCGCCGACCGGCACGAGACCCTGCGTACGCTCTTCCCCGACACGGAGGGCGTGCCCAGGCAACACGTCCTGACCGGCGCGGCGGGTCGCCCCGTGCTGGAGGTGCGTCCGATCGGCGAGGCCGACCTCCCCGCGGTGTTGGTGGCCGAAGCCGCGCGGGGCTTCGACCTGGCCGGGGAGCTGCCCTGGCGGGTCACCCTGCTGGTGCTGTCCGACACGGAGTCCGTGCTGCTGTTGGTGGCCCACCACATCGCCGTCGACGGCTGGTCGATGGGCGTCCTCTCCCGTGACCTGCGGACCGCGTACGAGGCACGCCGTTCCGGTACCCCGGCCGACTGGTCGCCCCTGCCCGTTCAGTACGCGGACTATGCGCTGTGGCAGCACGACACGCTGGGCGACCCCAGTGACCCCGACAGCCTGATCAGCGGGCAACTCGACTACTGGCGTGCGGCACTGGCCGACCTTCCGGAGGAGCTGGCGCTCCCCGTGGACCGGCCCCGGAAGGCCGTCGCCTCGTACGAGGGCGGGTCCGTGCCGGTCGACATCGACGGTGCGACCCATGCCGCGCTCGTGGACCTCGCCCGACAGCACTCGGCGACGGTGTTCATGGTGGTCCAGGCGGCCCTCGCGATGCTGTTGGCCCGACTCGGCGCCGGTACCGACATTCCCGTCGGCACTGCGGTCGCCGGGCGCGCCGATCGTGAGCTGGACGACCTCGCCGGCTTCTTCGTCAACACCCTGGTCCTGCGCACCGACGTCAGCGGTGACCCGTCGTTCGAGGAGCTGCTCACCCGGGTCCGGGACGCCGACCTCGCCGCCTACACCCACCAGGACGTGCCGTTCGAGCGGCTGGTGGACGAGCTGAACCCGGCGCGTTCCCTCTCCCGGCACCCGCTGTTCCAGATCATGTTGGTGCTCCAGAACGCCCCCGCCGAGCCCTGGGACCTGCCGGGCCTGACCGTGCTTCCGCTGAGTGCCGAAGCGCTGCCCGACGAGGTGCTGCCCGCCCGGTTCGATCTGTCGCTCAGCCTCGCGGAGCGGCGTGACGGGCGGGGTGTTCCGGTGGGGATCAGTGGTGATGTGCAGTTTGCGTTGGATTTGTTCGATGAGGTGTCGGTGCGGTCGTTGGTGGATCGGTTGGTGGGGGTGTTGGGGCAGGTTGCGGTGGATGCTGGGGTGCGGGTGGGTGGGTTGGATGTAGTGGTGGAGGGCGATCCGGTTCCGGTGGTGGGTGAGGGTGGGGCGCCGGTGGTGTTGTGGTCGGAGGGGTTTGAGGCGCAGGTGGCGCGGACTCCGGGTGCGGTGGCTGTGGTGGGTGTGGACGGTTCGTTGTCGTACGAGGAGTTGGATGGTCGGGCGAATCGGGTGGCGCGTGCGTTGATTGCGCGGGGGGTGGGTGCGGAGGATCGGGTGGCGGTGGTGATGGATCGCTCGATCGATCAAGTCACGGTGATGATTGGTGTGTTGAAGGCTGGTGGGGTGTATGTGCCGGTGGATCCGGGTTATCCGGCGGGTCGGGTGGGGTTGATTCTTGAGGGTGCGGGTGTGGGGTTGGTGGTGTGTGAGCCGGGGACTGCGGGTTTGGTTCCTGGGGGTGTGGAGCGGTGGGTGTGGGGGGCTGCGGGTGCTGAGGAGTTGGCTGGGGTGTCGTCGTCTCGTGTGTTGGATGGGGATCGGGTGCGGCGTTTGGTGCCGGGTAATGGGGCGTATGTGGTGTTTACGTCGGGGTCTTCGGGTGTGCCGAAGGGGGTGGTGGTGTCGCATGTGGGGTTGGGGGGTTTGGTGGGTGCGCAGGTGGAGCGGTTGGGGTTGGGGGTGGGTTCGCGAGTCTTGCAGTTCGCGGCGTTGGGTTTTGATGCGGTGGTGTCTGAGGTGGGGATGGCGTTGTGGTCGGGTGCTGCGTTGGTGGTGGTGCCGGGCGGGCAGATGCCGCCGTTTGTGGATGTGGAGGTGGTGTTGGGGGAGTTTGGGGTGACGCATGTGACGTTGCCGCCGTCGGTGTTGGGTGGGGTGGGGTCGTTGCCGGGTTCGGTGGTGTCGGTGGTGGTGGCGGGTGAGGTGTGCCCGCCGGGGCTGGTGGAGCGTTGGGGTCCCGGATTGTCGGGCGGTTTGGTCAATGCGTACGGGCCGACTGAGGTGACGGTGTGCGCGACGATGTCGCACGCGTTGACGCCTACCGGTGCTGCTGGTGTGGGTGTGGGTGGGCCGGTGTGGGGTGCGGGCGTGGCGGTGTTGGACGAGTGGCTGCGCCCGGTGGGGCGTGGTGTGGTGGGTGAGCTGTATGTGTGGGGTGGCGGAGTCGCACGGGGGTACGTGGGCCGCTCGGGTTTGACGTCGGAGCGGTTCGTGGCGTGCCCGTTCGGTGGTGCAGGCGAGCGGATGTACCGGACGGGGGACCTGGTCCGCTGGGCCAACGACCGTGACGGCGACGGCGACGGTCCTGCCGGGTTGGTCGTGGTGGGGCGGGTGGACGATCAGGTGAAGGTGCGGGGGTTCCGTATCGAGCCGGGTGAGGTCGAGGCGACCCTGGCCTCCCACGAATCCGTGGGCCAGGCGGCCGTGATCGTGCGCGAGGACCAACCGGACGTAAAACGCCTCGTCGCCTACGTGGTGCCCGCGGCCTCCGCTCCCGCACCGTTGGACGGCAAGGCGTTGCGGGACTTCGCGGCGCTGACCCTGCCCGACCACATGGTGCCGTCGACGGTCGTGGTCCTGGACGCCGTGCCGCTGACGCCCAACGGCAAGCTGGACCGGGCCGCCCTGCCCGCTCCGGCCCAGGAGCCGACCTCCGGCCGGACGCCCACCACCCCCCTGGAGGAGATCCTCGCCGGACTGTTCGCCGAGGTCCTCGGAGCGGACCTGGTCGGCGTCGAGGACTCCTTCTTCGAACTCGGCGGTGACTCGCTGCTCGCCATGCGGCTGGTCGCGTCGATCCGCGCGGCGCTGGACACCGAGGTCGGCATCCGTGAACTGTTCACGGCCCCGACCGTGGCCGGCCTCGCCGCGCGGATCACCGAGGTCCCGGGGCGCCCGGCGCGGCCCGGGATCGTCGCCCGGGAGCAGCGCCCCGCCGAGTTGCCGCTGTCGTTCGGACAGCAGCGGATGTGGTTCCTCAACCGGCTGGAGGAGTCGGGTGCCGCCGCGGCCTACAACATGCCGTTGGCGCTGCGGCTGACCGGTGCGCTGGACACGGCCGCGCTGGAAGCGGCCCTGGGGGACGTGGCCGACCGGCACGAGACCCTGCGCACCGTCTTCCCCGCGGCGGAGGGCGTCGCCCGGCAACTCGTCGTCGACGGACCCGACGGGCGCCCCACCTTACGTACCCGGGCGGTCACGGAAGTCGAACTAGCACGTGTCATGGCGGAGTTGGCGAACGAGCCGTTCGATCTGACCCGGGACCTGCCGTGGCGGGCCGAGTTGCTGACGGTCTCCGAGTCGGAGTCCGTCCTGCTCCTCCTCGCCCACCACATCGCCGTCGACGGCTGGTCGATGGGCGTCCTGTCCGAGGACCTGCGGACCGCGTACGCGGCGCGTCTCGACGGTGCGGCACCCGACCGGCCCCCGCTGCCGGTCCAGTACGCGGACTACGCCCTGTGGCAGCGCGAGACGCTCGGCGAACTGACCGACCCGGACAGCCTGTTGAACGCCCAGCTGGGCTACTGGCGGACGGCGCTCGCCGGACTGCCCGACGAGTTGAACCTCCCCGCGGACCGGCCCCGGCCCGCCGTGGGAACGTTCGGCGGCGGCTGGGTCCCGATGGCGGTCGGCCCGGACACCCACGCCGGACTCGCGGCCGTCGCCCGTCGCGGTTCGGCGACGGTGTTCATGGTGGTGCAGGCGGCACTGGCCCTGCTGCTCAGCCGGCTCGGCGCGGGCACGGACATTCCCGTCGGCACACCCGTCGCGGGGCGCCCCGACCCGGTGCTCGACGACCTCGCCGGGTTCTTCGTGAACACCCTGGTGCTGCGCACGGACACGGCGGGGAACCCGAGCTTCGAGGAGTTGCTGGCCCGGGTCCGGGAGGCGGACCTCGCCGCCTTCGCCCATCAGGACGTGCCGTTCGAGAGGCTGGTGGACGACCTCAGCCCGGCCAGGTCGCTGTCCCGACACCCCCTGTTCCAGGTGCTGCTCACCGTGGACAACACGCCCGGCGCCGAAGCCTCCTGGGACCTCGACGGTCTGGACGTCCGTCCCGTGCTGGCCGACGAGACGTTCTCGGCCCGCTTCGACCTCTCCCTCGGGCTGGTGGAACGCCGCGACGAGCAGGGTGCGCCCATCGGCATCGAGGGCGGCTTCCAGTACGCGGTCGACCTGTTCGACGAGGACACCGCCCGCACCCTCGCCGTGCGGCTGGAACGGCTCCTCGACCAGGTGGCCCGGGCCCCGGGCCGGCACGCCGACGAGTTCGAGGTCATGAGCGCCGACGAGCGTGACCTCGTCGTCCGGACCTGGAACGACACCGGGCGGCCCGTCGGACCCACCACGCTGCCCGAACTGTTCGTGGCCCAGGCCCGGCGGACCCCCGATGCGGTGGCGGTCACCGACGAGGGGTCCACCCTGTCGTACCGGGAGCTGGACGAGCGTGCCAATCAGGTCGCGCACTGGCTGGGCGCCCGCGGGGTGCGCCCCGGGAGCCGGGTCGCGCTGCTGCTGGAGCGGTCCGTCGACCTGTCGGTGGTGCTGTGGGGCGTGCTGAAGGCCGGGGCCGCGTACGTTCCGGTGGACCCCGACCATCCGGCGGAGCGCATCGCCTACGTCCTGGACGACGCGGCGCCCACCGTGGTCCTGTGCACCGCCTCCACCGGCGGCGAGCGGGCGGGCGTCGACGGCTGGACGGTGTGGGACGCGCCCGACACCGTCCGGGACGTGGCCGCCCACCCCACCACGGCGCCGCCCACCCCGCCCACCCCGGGCACCGCGGCGTACGTCATCTACACCTCGGGTTCCACCGGCCGTCCCAAGGGAGTGGTGGTCAGCCACCGGTCCATCGCCAACAAACTGCTGTGGATGCAGGACACCTACGGCCTCACCGCCGAGGACCGGGTGCTCCAGAAGACGCCGACGGGTTTCGACGTCTCCGTGTGGGAGCTGTTCTGGCCGCTGCTCACGGGCGCCGCACTGGTGATGGCGCGGCCGGGCGGGCACCGGGACCCGGCCTACCTGGTCGACGTCGTGCAGCGCCGCGCGGTGACGGTGATCCACTTCGTGCCGTCGATGCTGGGGGCGTTCCTCCAGGAGGTCGGCCCGGGGGACTGCCCCGGACTGCGTCGCGTCTTCGCCAGCGGCGAGGCCCTCACGGGCGAGCTGGTGGCGGAGTTCCGCGAGCGGATCGGGGTGCGCCTGCACAACCTGTACGGACCGACGGAGGCGGCGGTCGAGGTGACCGCGTGGGACGGCACCGACGGGGCGCCCGTCGGCCCCGTGCCGATCGGCCGCCCGGTGTGGAACACGCAGACGTACGTACTGGACGACTCCCTGCGGCCGGTGCCCCCGGGAGTGTCGGGTGAGCTCCACCTCGCGGGCGTGCAACTCGCCCGCGGCTATGCGGGACGCCCGGGGCTGACGGCCGAACGTTTCGTCGCCTCCCCGTTCGGTGCCCCCGGCGAGCGGATGTACCGGACGGGCGACCTGGCGCGCTGGACCAAGGACGGCGAGCTGGTCTACCTGGGCCGGGCCGACGACCAGGTGAAGATCCGCGGCTTCCGCATCGAGCTGGGCGAGGTGGAGTCCGTCCTCGCCGCGCACGCGTCGGTCGGCCAGGTGGCGGTGGTGGTCCGGGAGGACCAGCCGGGCGTGAAGCGCCTGGTGGCGTACGTCGTCCCGGCGGGCGAGGGCGTCGACACGGAGGCGCTGCGGGAGCACGGTTCGCTGACCCTGCCGGAGTACATGGTGCCGGCGGCGTTCGTCGTCCTGGACGCCCTGCCGGTGACGGTCAACGGGAAGCTGGACCGGGCCGCCCTGCCCGCCCCGGAGGTCCGGGTGTCCGCGGGCCGGGGCCCGCGCACCCCGGTGGAGGAACTGTTCTGCGGCCTGTTCGGGGAGGTACTGGGCCTGGACCGGGTCGGCGCGGAGGACTCGTTCTTCGAACTCGGCGGCGACTCGATCATGTCGATGCTGGTGGTGGCGCGGGCGCGCCGGGCCGGTGTGGTGATCACGGCGCGCGAGGTCTTCGAACGGAAGACCCCGGCCGGGCTCGCCGTGGTCGCCCGGGAACTGTCGGGCGCCGGGGCGCCGGACGGCGCCGCGGTGCCGGCGGTCGGCGCGGTGCCGTTGACCCCGGTGATGCGCGAACTGGTCGAGCGCGCCGGGCCGGTGGCGTTGACGGGCACCTTCTCCCAGTCGACGGCCGTGGAGGTGCCGGCGGACCTGGACCTCCCCCGACTGGAGGCGGCACTCCGCGCGGTCGTGGACCTCCACGACGTGCTGCGCGCCCGACTGGAACTGGTGGACGGCGCACCGGACCGACTGACCGTCCCCGACGCGGGAACCGTCACCGTGCCGGTGGACCGGGTCGACGCGACCGACGGGGACCTCACCGCACTGATCCGCGGCGCCGAACGCACCGCCGTGCAGCAACTCGACCCGGTCGCCGGCCCGATGGTGCGCGCGGTCTGGTTCGACCGGGGACCCGGAGCGACCGGCCGACTGCTGCTCGTGGTGCACCACCTCGCCGTCGACGGAGTGTCCTGGCGGGTCCTCGTACCGGACCTCGCCGCGGCCTACGACGCCGCGGGCGAACCGTCGGCGGACCACCACCCGGACCCGGTGGGCACGTCGTTCCGCCAGTGGGCCCTGGCGCTCGCCCGGGAGGCCACCAGTACCGAACGGCTGGCCGAACTCCCGCAGTGGACGGCGGTCCTGGAGGGTTCCGACACCCCGCTCGGCGGCCGGGCGCTCGACCCCGACGTCGACACGGCCGCCGCGGGCACCCACCAGGTCGAGGTGCGGGTCCCGGCGTCGGTCACCGCCGACCTGCTGACCCGGGTGCCCGCCGCCTTCCACGCCGGGATCGAGGACGTCCTGCTGGCCGGCCTGGTCGCCGCCGTGCAGGAGTGGCGCGGCACCCCCGGCCCCGTACTCGTCGACGTGGAGGGCCACGGCCGGGAGCCGCTCGCCGAGTTCATGGACCTCACCCGCACGGTCGGCTGGTTCACCAGCTCCCACCCGCTGCGCCTGGACGCCGAGGGCGTCGACGGCGCCGGGGTCCGGGCGGGCGGCCCGGAGGCGGCCCGACTGCTGAAGACGGTCAAGGAACAGATCAGGGCCGTCCCCGGGGACGGCCTCGGCTACGGCCTGCTCCGGTACGCCAACCCGGCGACGGCAGCCGCCTTCGACGCCCTGCCCAGCGCGCAGATCGGCTTCAACTACCTGGGCCGCTTCACCACGAACAGCGGTGACACGGGCGGTAGTTGGAGTCCCGACTCCAGTACGGTCCTCGGTGGCGCCGCCGACCCCCGGATGGTCCTCCTGCACGCACTCGAAGCCGGTGGCCTGGTCCGTGACCTGGTGGACGGCCCCGAGATGACCCTCAGCCTGGGCAGCCCCGCCGGACTCTTCGCGCAGCAGGCGCTCCAAGAGCTCACCTCCCGCTGGGTCGCGATGCTGACCGGTCTCGCCACCCGCGCCGCCGACCCGGCCGGCGGCGGACACACCGCCTCCGACTTCCCGCTCGTCGACCTCGACCAGCACGAGGTGGAGGAGCTGGAGGAAGCGGTCCCCGACCTCACCGACATCTGGCCGCTGTCCCCGCTCCAGGAGGGAATGCTCTTCCACGCCCGGTACGACGAGGGCACCAAGGACGTGTACGTCGGCCAGCGGACCCTCGACCTCGAAGGCGACCTCGACCCGGCGACCCTCCGCGACTCCTGGCAGGCCCTGCTGGACCGCCACGCCAGCCTGCGCACCGGAATCCGCCAGCGGACCGGGGCGGGCACCCCGGTCCAGGTGGTCGCCACCGGCGTCCGACCGCCCTGGCGGGAGGTGGACCTGTCGTCGCTGCCCCCGGCCGAAGCGGAGACCGAGGCACTGCGGCTCGCCGCGGAGGAACACACCAGGTTCGACCTCACCACCCCGCCCCTGCTGCGCTTCCTGCTCCTGCGGACCGGGCCGTCCCGCCACCGCCTCGTCATGACGATGCACCACATCGTCCTGGACGGCTGGTCGATGCCGCTGCTGTTCGGCGAACTGTCCGAGGTCTACGCGGCCGGCGGCGACGCCTCCGCACTGCCGCCCGTCACCCCGTACCGCGACTACCTGGCCTGGCTGGACCGCCAGGACCGTGAGGTCTCCGCCGAGGCGTGGCGGACCGCCCTGTCCGGCGTCACCGAACCCACCCTGGTCACCCGGATGGACCGGGACGCCGAACCCCTGCGCTCCCAGCACGTCACCGCCCTGCTCGACGCCCGGGTCACCACCGCACTGCGGGAAACGGCGAGGGCCCACGGCCTCACCCTGAACACCGTGGTCCAGGGCGCTTGGGCGGTGCTCGTCGCCCTGCTCACCGGCCGCGACGACGTCGTCTTCGGGACCACCGTCGCCGGGCGGCCGGCGGAGATACCCGGGGTCGAGCGGATGCTCGGGCTGTTCATCAACACCGTCCCCGTCCGGGTCCGCATCGACCCCGGGCGGAGCGTCCTCGACCTGCTCACCGCCCTCCAGGCCGAGCAGGCCGGACTCATCGCCCACCAGTACACCGGCCTCACCGAGATCCAACGCCTGGCCGGCCCCGGGGCGACCTTCGACACCCTCGTCGTCTACGAGAACTACCCCCACGACCCGGACTCCGGCGAACAACTCGGCGGACTGCGGATCACCGGGGGCAGCGGCGACGAGGCCAGCCACTACCCGCTCACCCTGATCGCGTCCCCGGCCGACCGACTCGAACTGCGCCTCGACTACCGGCCCGACGTCTTCGACGAGGCGACCGTGCAGACCCTGGTGGACCGCACCCGGCGCATCCTCACCGAGATGGCCGCCGCCCCCGACGCCCCGACCAGCCGCATCCGCTTCCTCCCCGCAGCCGAACACGAGCGGCTGGTCACCCGGTGGAACGACACCGCGCACCCGCTGCCCGACGCGACCCTGCCGGAACTCTTCGAAGAGCGCGTGCGCCGCACCCCGGACGCCGTCGCCGTCGACCACGACGGCACCCCCACCACCTACGCCGAACTCAACCGCCGCGCCAACCGACTGGCCCACCGGCTGATCGCCCACGGCGTGGGCCCCGAACACCGGGTCGGCGTACTGCACCGCAGGTCCCCCGAACTGATCGTGTCGATCCTCGCCGTGCTGAAGGCCGGCGGAACCTACGTGCCCCTGGACGCCGACGCCCCGGCCGACCGACTCCGGCGCATCGTCGGCGACGCCTCGGCGACCGTCCTGCTGACCGACCGCGCCCTGCGCACCTCCGCGGCGGCCGAGCGCGCCGACACCGTCGTCCTCGTCGACGCCGAACCGTCCGACACGGCCCGGGAACCGGCGACCACCGCCACCGACCCCACCGCCGACCCGGTCCGACCCGGCCACCCCGACCAGCTCGCGTACGTGATGTTCACCTCCGGCTCCACCGGCGTCCCCAAGGGCGTCGCGGTCACCCACCGCGCGGTCATCGCACTGGCCCTGGACCCCCGCTGGGACGGCAGCGGCAGCCGGGAACGCGTCCTGCTGCACTCGCCGCAGTTCTTCGACGCCTCCACCTACGAACTGTGGGTCCCCCTCCTCGGCGGCGGCACCCTCGTCGTGGCACCCCCCGACGTGGACGCCCGCGCCCTGGAACGCCTCGTCCCCGACCGCGGGATCACCGCACTGTGGCTGACCGCCGGACTGTTCCGGCTCCTCGCCGAAGAAGCGCCCGGCTGCTTCCACGGCGTCCGCGAGGTGTGGACCGGCGGCGAAGCGGTGCCCGCCGCAGCGGTCCGCCGGGTCCTCGAAGCGTCCCCCGGCACCACCGTCGTCGACGGCTACGGCCCCACCGAAACCACCACCTTCGCCACCGCCCACCCCCTCACCCGGGCCGACGGGGTACCCGACTCCGTCCCCATCGGCCGCCCGATGGCGAACATGCGGGTCTACGTGCTCGACGGCGCCCTGCGGCCCGTGCCCGAAGCGGTGCCCGGCGAGCTGTACATCGCCGGCACCGGCCTCGCCCGCGGCTACCTCGACCGCTCCGTCCTGACCTCGGAACGGTTCCTCGCCGACCCCTTCGCGCCCGCCGCCACCGGCACCCGCATGTACCGCACCGGCGACGTCGTACGGTGGCTGCCCGACGGCACGCTGGAGTTCGTGGGGCGCGCCGACGACCAGGTGAAGGTCCGCGGCTTCCGCATCGAGCCCGCCGAGATCGAGGCCGTCCTCACCCGGCACCCCGCCGTCGCCCAGGTCGGCGTGCTCGCCCGGGAGGACAGCCCGGGCGTCAAGCGCCTCGTCGCCTACGCCGTGCCCAGGGCGGACGCCGACCTCACCGGACTACGGGAGTTCGCCGCCGAGCACCTGCCCGAGTACATGGTCCCCACCGTGGTGGAACTGGACGCCCTGCCGCTCACCGTGAACGGCAAGCTCGACCGCGCCGCCCTGCCCGCCCCCGAGTACGCCGCCACCGCCGGACGGGCACCCGCCACCGCGGCGGAAGAAGCGCTCTGCGCGCTCTACGCCGAGGTACTGGACCTGGACCGGGTCGGCCCCGACGACTCCTTCTTCGACCTCGGCGGGGACTCCCTGCTGGCGATGCGGCTCGTCGTCCGCGTCCGCGCGGTCCTGGACACCGAGATCACCGTACGGGAGCTGTTCGGCAGCCCGACCGTCGCCGCACTCGCCCGACTGGTCGAGGCCAACGAGGACGGCACCCGCACCGGCCTCGTCGCCCGCGAACGCCCCGAAGTCCTCCCGCTGTCGTTCGGACAGCAACGCATGTGGTTCCTCAACCAACTCCAGGAGAGCGGCGCCCAGTCGGCCGACAACGTGCCGCTGGCCCTCTGGTTCTCCGGCCCGCTGGACGTCGAAGCCCTCGAAGCGGCCCTGCGGGACGTCGCCGACCGGCACGAGACCCTGCGCACCGTGTTCCCCGCCACCGGCGGCAGCCCGCGCCCCCGACTGCTCGACGCGGCGCCGCCGCTGCGCGTCCGCCACGTCACCGGAGCCGAACTGTCCGACGCACTGGCCGACGCCGCCACCCGCGGCTTCGACCTCGCCCGCGACCTGCCCTGGCGAACGGAACTCCTGGTCCGCACGGACCTCACCACCACGAACGCCGACGGAACCACCACGGACACACCGTCCGGAACCGCCGCCGAGTACGTCCTGATGCTGGTCGCCCACCACATCGCCGTCGACGGCTGGTCCATGGGCGTACTCGCCCGTGACCTGCGCACCGCCTACGGGGCCCGCCGCGACGGCTCCGCCCCCGACTGGCAGCCGCTGCCCGTCCAGTACGCCGACTACGCCATCTGGCAGCGCGAGGTCCTCGGCGACCTCGACGACCCGGACAGCCTGATCAGCGCCCAACTCGCCCACTGGCGCGACGCCCTCGCCGGAATCCCCGAGGAACTGGCCCTCCCCACCGACCGGACCCGTCCCGCCATCCCCACGTTCCGGGGCGGCTCCGTACCGCTCGACCTCGGCCCGGCCACCCACGCGGGCCTGCTGGACGCGGCCCGACGAGGCTCCGCCACCCTGTTCATGGTCGTGCAGACCGCCCTCGCGATGCTGCTGACCCGACTCGGCGCCGGCACCGACATCCCCGTCGGCACCGCCGTCGCCGGCCGCGGCGACTCCGCACTCGAAGACCTCGCCGGGTTCTTCGTCAACACCCTGGTACTGCGCGCCGACACCACCGGCAACCCGACGTTCGAGGAGCTCCTGACCCGGGTCCGGGAGGCGGACCTCGCCGCCTACGCCCACCAGGACGTGCCCTTCGAACGGCTCGTCGACGACATCGGCGTCGAACGCTCCCTCGCCCGCCACCCCCTGTTCCAGATCATGCTGGTGCTCCAGAACATCCCCACCGCCGAATGGGGACTGCCCGGGCTGACCATGCACCAGCAGGAATCCGAAACCCTCCCGGACGCCGCCCTCCCGTCCCGCTTCGACCTCTCGGTCAACCTCACCGAACACCACGACGACCACGGCGCACCGGCGGGCCTCGGCGGCGGCGTCCAGTACTCCGCCGACCTGTTCGACGGAGCGACGGTCAAGACCCTGGCCGAACGGCTCGCACGGGTCCTGGACCAGGTCAGCGCCGACCCGCGACTGCGCCTCGCCGACCTCGACGTACTGGAACCCCGCGAGGAACGCACGGTCGTCCAGGACTGGAACGCCACGGAACGGGAACTGCCCGCCTCGACGGTCCCGGCCCTGTTCGCGGCGCAGGTCGCGCGCACGCCCGACGCAGCGGCCGTGGTGGGAGGCGGAGCGCACTGGTCCTACGCCGAGTTGGACGTCCTCTCCGACCGCGTGGCCGGATGGCTGGCGAGCCGCGGCGTGGGCCCGGGCGGCCGGCTGGGCGTGCTGATGGACCGCTCGCCGGAACTGGTGGCGGTGCTCCTCGGCGTGCTGAAGTCGGGTGCGGCGTACGTGCCGCTGGACGCGGCGCATCCGGTCGCCCGCCTCAAGGGTGTGGTGTCCGAGGCCGGCGTGTCGGTGGTGATCGCGGACCGGGTGCTGGAGGGCTTGGAAACGGTCCCGGTGGCCGACGTGCTGGCCGCCGCCCCGCTCACCACGGCTCCTGTGGTGTCGCCGGAGTCGCTGGCGTACGTGATGTACACGTCGGGTTCGACGGGTCGGCCCAAGGGCGTGGCCGTGACTCATCGCAATGTCGCGGCGTTCGTTGCGGATCGGGCGTGGCGTGATGACGTGGTGGAGCGGGTGTTGGTGCAGGCCAACCATGCCTTCGACGCGTCGACCTACGAGTTGTGGGTGCCGTTGGCGCGCGGTGGTCAGCTGGTCGTGGCGCCCTCCGGAGACTTGGACGCGGCTCAGCGCGGTCGGTTGATCGCCGATTACGGGGTCACGAACGTCCATGCGACGGCGGGTCTGTTCCGGGTGTTGGCGGAGGAGTCGCCGGAGATCTTCGCGGGTGTGCGTGAGGTCTCGACGGGTGGTGACGTCGTCTCCGCGTCCGCGATCCGTGCCCTGCTCGAAGCGCACCCCGATCTGGTCGTGCGGACGACGTACGGCCCGACCGAGACGACCGCGTTCACCACGGAGATTCCGTACACGGTGTCCGATGTCGTGCCGGATGCCGTGCCGATCGGTCGGCCGATGGACAACAGCCGGGCGTACGTCCTGGACGAGTTCCTGCGCCCGGTCCCGCCCGGTGTGACGGGCGAGCTGTACCTGTCGGGCGCCGGGCTGGCCCGGGGCTACGACAGCCGCCCGGGACTGACCGCCGAGCGTTTCGTCGCCTCGCCGTTCGGCGGGCGGATGTACCGCACGGGTGACCTCGCACGGTGGACCGAGCGGGGCGAGCTGCTGTTCGGCGGGCGGGCGGACGACCAGGTGAAGATCCGGGGCTTCCGGATCGAACCGGGTGAGGTGGAGTCCGTCCTCGCCGCGCACGAGTCGGTGGGCCAAGCCGCGGTGATCGTGCGGGAGGACCAGCCGGGCGCCAAGCGGCTCGTCGCGTACGTGGTCGCGGCGGGCGACTCGCTCGACACCAACGCGCTCCGCGAACTCGTCGCGAGCAGGTTGCCGGAGTACATGGTGCCGTCCGCGGTCATGGCGCTCGACACCCTGCCCGTCACGGTGAACGGCAAGCTCGACCGGGCGGCCCTGCCCGCGCCCGAGGTGACGGTGTTGGCCGGTCGGGGTCCGCAGACCCCGGTCGAGGAACTGCTGTGCGGGCTGTTCCGCGACGTCCTGGGCCTGGAGTGGGTCGGCGCGGAGGACTCGTTCTTCGAACTCGGCGGCGACTCGATCATGTCGATGCTGATGGTGGCCCGGGCCCGCCGCGCCGGTGTGGTGATCACCGCTCGCCAGGTGTTCGAACGGAAGACCCCGGCCGCGCTCGCCGCGGTCGCCGTGACCACCGATGCCCACGAGGCGGGCGCGGGCCCCCGAGAGGACGACATCGGCACGGGGCGGGCCCCGCTCACCCCGGTGATGCTGGACCTGGTGGAGCGGTCCGGCCCCGCGGCACTGACCGGGGTGCTGTCCCAGTCGATGCTGATCGAAACTCCCGCCGGTCTCGACCTGCCCCTGCTGGAATCAGCCCTCCAAGCGGTGTTGGACCACCACGAGATCCTGCGCGCCCGGCTCGTCACCGACGACTCCACCTACCTGGAGGTACCCGGACCGGTCCCGGCGGCCGAACGCCTACTGCGGGTGGACACCGCGGGGCTGGACGTCGACACGGCTGCCGAACTGCTTCAGGTGGAGGGGCGCCGCGCGGTGGACCGGCTGGACCCACGGGCCGGCGCGATGCTCCAAGCGGTCTGGTTCGACGCGGGACCCGACGCCCCCGGACGCCTGCTGCTGGTGGCCCACCACTTGGTGATCGACGGAGTCTCCTGGCGCGTGCTCGTGCCCGACCTCGCCGCCGCAGCCGCGGCCCTGGCCGACGGCGGGACTCCGGACCTGGTGCGCGGAACGTCCTACCGCCGCTGGGCCAGGACCCTGGAGAACGAGGCGTTGAGCTCGGAGCGGACCGCCGAACTGTCCACCTGGACGCGCTCCCTGCGCGGACCCAACCCCCTGCTCGGCAGGCGTGCACTCGACCCCGCGGTGGACACCGTCGCCGCCGGGGTGCGGCTGATCGAAGCCAGGCTCCCGGTTCCGGTCACGAACGACCTCCTCACCCGCGTCCCGGCGGCCTTCGACGCCGGAGTCGACGACGTGCTGCTCGCCGGCCTGGTGGCAGCCGTCGGCGAATGGCGGCGCCGCAAGGGGCGCAACCTCGCGGGCGGTGTACTGGTCGACATCGAGAGTCACGGCCGTGAGCCGCTCTCCGACGACATGGACCTCACCCGTACGGTCGGCTGGTTCACGAGCAGCCACCCCGTGCGTCTCGACCCGGGGACCACCGAGTACGCAGCGATCCGCTCCGGGGGGCCCGCGGTGGCCCGACTGGTCCGCCGGGTCAGGGAACAGTTGCGGGCCGTGCCCGGCGACGGACTGGGCTTCGGGCTGCTGCGCCACCTCAACCCCAAGACCTCCGAGGCGCTGGCCGGGCTACCGAGTCCCCAGATCGGCTTCAACTACCTGGGCCGGTTCGGCGCCGGCCAGGCGGACCCGCAGGGGGACACCGCCTGGCAGCCGGCCGGGGACTCGGTGCTCGGCGGCACGGCCGATGCGGACACTCCGGCCGCCCATCTGCTGGAGGCGGGCGGCATCGTTCGGGACCTGCCGGAAGGCCCCGAACTGACGGTCTCCCTGGTCTGCCCGGTCGGACCCCTCGACCAAGCGGCCCTCCAGGACCTGATCGACGGGTGGGTGGCGATGCTCACGGGGCTCGCGGCCCACCATCCGGAAACGCACCAAGACAAGCAGGCACCTTCGGACTTTCCGCTCGTCGCCCTGGCACAGAGCCAGATCGATGCGCTTCAGAGCAAGCTCTCAGGCGAGAAGGAGTGAGTGACGCAGTGAGCGAGTTGCGTATCGAGGACGTGTGGCCCTTGTCCTCCCTTCAGGAAGGGCTACTGTTCCACTCCCAGTACGACGAGCAGGCCGAGGACGTCTACGTCGAGCAGTTCGTGACCGGTCTCGCCGCTCCGCTGGACCCCGCGGTCCTGCGGGCGTCCCTCCAAGCACTCCTCGACCGCCACGCCAGCCTCCGGGTGGGGTTCCAGCAGCCCGCCGGAATGCAGCAGTTCGTGCAGGTCGTGGCCCAGGGTGTGGAGTTGCCGTGGCGTGAGGTGGATCTGTCTGGGTTGTCGGTGGGGGAGGTGGGGGTTGAGGCTGCGCGGTTGAAGGCGGAGGAGGGTGGTCGGCGGTTTGATGTGGGTGTGCCGCCTTTGTTGCGGGTGTTGTTGTTGCGGTTGGATGAGTCGCGGTTTGAGTTGGTTTTGACGTTGCATCATATTTTGATGGATGGTTGGTCGTTGCCGGTGTTGTTTGGTGAGTTGTCTGAGGTGTATGGGGCGGGGGGTGATGTTTCGGTTTTGCCGGTGGTGACGTCGTATCGGGAGTATTTGGCGTGGTTGGGGCGTCAGGATCGTGGTGCGGCGCGGTTGGCGTGGGGTGGGTTGTTGGAGGGTGTGGTGGAGCCGACGTTGGTGGGGTCGGTGGGTGTGGGTGGTTCTGTGGGTGATGTTGAGGGTGGTGTGGGTGCTGGTGGTGTGGGTCATGTGGTGGTGCGGGTGGGTGGTGGGTTGGTGGGTGTGTTGCGTGGGGTGGCGCGTGAGCGTGGGTTGACGTTGAACTCGGTGGTGCAGGGTGTGTGGGGTGTGTTGGTGGGGGTGTTGACGGGTCGGTCGGATGTGGTGTTTGGGGCGGTGGTTGCGGGTCGTCCGGCTGAGTTGGTGGGTGTGGAGCGGATGTTGGGGTTGTTCATCAATACGGTTCCGGTGCGGGTGGTGGTGGATCCGTATCGGTCGGTGGAGGGGTTCTTGGGGGAGTTGCAGGAGCGGCAGGCTGGGGTGTTGGAGCATCAGCATTTGGGGTTGGCGGAGATTCAGCGGGTGGTGGGTCAGGGGGAGTTGTTCGACACGCTCCTCGTCTACCAGAACTACCCCGTGCCCGCGCAGGGCGACCTCGCGCCCTCCGGTGACGGCCTCCAGATCACGGGCTCGTCCAGCTCGGACACCGCGCACTACCCCCTGATCCTCGGTGTCGTCCCGGGCGAGCACATGGAACTCCGCCTCGACTACCACCGCGACCGCTTCGACGCCGAGACCGTGCAGGCGTTGGGTGACCGGATGGTCCGGCTCCTGGAACAGATAGCCGAGGACCCCACCCGACCCCTCGCCCAACTGGACGTACTCGACCCGATCGAGCGGGCCCGGCTGACCGAGTGGAACGACACCCTCGACGAGGACCCGAGCGTCACCGTGCCCGAGCTGTTCGCGGCCCAGGCCGCGCGGACTCCGTACGCGGTCGCCGTGACCGGGGCCGACGGGGACGGCCTCAGCTACGCCGAGTTGGACGCCCTCTCCGATCGTGTGGCGGGCGGGTTGGCGGGCCGTGGTGTGGGCTCGGACGGTCGGGTCGGTGTGGTGATGGACCGTTCGCCGGAGTTGGTGGCGGTGTTGCTCGGCGTGCTGAAGTCGGGTGCGGCGTACGTTCCGCTGGACGCGGCGCATCCGGTCGCCCGCCTCAAGGGCGTGGTGTCCGAGGCCGGCGTGTCGGTGGTGGTCGCCGACCGGGTGCTGGAGGGTCTGGAAACCGTCTCCGTGACGGAACTCCTCGACGCTGCTCCCCTGGCTTCGGCGCCCGTGGTGTCGCCGGAATCCCTCGCGTACGTGATGTACACGTCCGGTTCGACGGGTCGCCCGAAGGGCGTCGCCGTGACCCATCGCAACGTCGCGGCGTTCGTTGCGGATCGGGCGTGGCGTGATGATGTGGTGGAGCGGGTCTTGGTGCAGGCCAACCACGCCTTCGACGCGTCGACGTACGAGTTGTGGGTGCCGTTGGCGCGTGGTGGTCAGCTGGTCGTGGCGCCCTCGGGTGACTTGGACGCGGCTGAACGCGGTCGGCTGATCGCCGAGCACAAGGTCACCAACGTCCACGCGACGGCCGGCCTGTTCCGGGTGTTGGCGGAGGAGTCGCCGGAGATCTTCGCCGGTGTGCGTGAGGTGTCGACCGGTGGTGATGTCGTGTCGGCGTCCGCGATCCGTGCCCTTCTCGATGCGCACCCCGATCTGACCGTGCGGACGACGTACGGTCCGACGGAGACGACGGCGTTCACGACGCAGGTCCCGTACCGTGCGGGTGATGAGGTGCCGGCGAATGTGCCGATCGGTCGGCCGATGGACAACAGTCGGGCGTACGTCCTGGACGAGTTCCTGCGCCCGGTGCCGCCCGGTGTGACGGGTGAGCTCTATCTGTCGGGTGCCGGTCTGGCCCGTGGTTACGACAGCCGCCCGGGTCTCACCGCCGAACGTTTCGTGGCCTCGCCCCATGGTGGTGGGCGGATGTACCGGACGGGTGACCTGGCCCGTTGGACGGCCGACGGTGAGTTGCTGTTCGCGGGGCGTGCCGATGATCAGGTGAAGATCCGGGGCTTCCGGATCGAGCCGGGTGAGGTGGAGTCGGTGCTCGCCGCGCACGAGTCGGTGGGTCAGGCTGCGGTGATCGTGCGGGAGGATCAGCCGGGTGCCAAGCGGCTCGTCGCGTACGTGGTCGCGGCGGGCGACTCGCTCGACACGGAGGCGCTGAGCGAACACGTCGCGGGCAAGCTGCCGGAGTACATGGTCCCGTCCGCGGTCATCGCACTCGACGCCCTCCCCGTCACCGTGAACGGCAAGCTCGACCGCGCTGCCCTCCCCGCACCCGAAGCCAGGGCCTCGGTCAGCCGGGGTCCCGCGACCCCGCTGGAAGAGGTCCTGTGCGGGCTGTACGGCGAGGTGCTGGGCCTGGATTGGGTCGGTGCGGAGGACTCGTTCTTCGACATCGGCGGTGACTCGCTCCTCGCCATGCGGCTGATCCCCCGCATCCGTGCGGTGCTCAACGCCGAGGTCAGCATCCGTGAACTGTTCGGAGCCGCTTCGCCGGCCGAGATGGCACGGTTGGTGGCCGAACACCAGGGGCAGGTGCGGGCACCGCTCGCCGCCCGGGAACGCCCCGAGGTGCTGCCGCTGTCGTACGGGCAGCAGCGGATGTGGTTCCTCAACCAGTTGGAGGAGGCGGGCGCGGGGGCCGGGTACAACATCTCGCTGGTGCTCCGGCTGGTCGGGGACCTCGACCTGCCGGCCCTGACGGCCGCGCTCGCCGACGTGGCCGATCGGCACGAGTCGCTGCGGACGCTCTACACGGAGACCGAGGGCGTCCCCAGACAGGTCATCGTCGACGGTCGCGACGGGCACCCCCCGGTCGCGGTCCGTGAGATCGCCGAGGAGGAGCTGCCCCGGGCCCTGGAGGCCGGCACCGTACGGGGCTTCGACCTGGCACGCGAACTGCCGTGGCGCGTGGAACTGCTCGCCCTGTCGCCCACCGACCACACCCTGCTGCTGGTGGCCCACCACATCGCCGTGGACGGCTGGTCCATGGGTGTGCTGGCCAGGGACGTCCAGGCCGCGTACGCGGCTCGACACGCGGGATCGGCCGTCAACTGGTCCCCGTTGCCCGTGCAGTACGCCGACTACGCGTTGTGGCAGCGGGAGACGCTGGGCGAGCTGGCCGACCCGGACAGCCTGATCAGCGCCCAGCTCGGCTACTGGCGGGACAACCTCGCCGGCATCCCCGAGGAACTGTCCCTCCCGGTCGACCGGCTCCGGCCCCCGGTGTCGTCCTTCGAAGGCGGCGCCCTGCCCCTCCGGATCGACGGGCACACGCACGCCCAGCTGGTGGAGGTGGCCCAGCAGGGCTCGGCGACCATGTTCATGGTGGCCCAGGCGGCCCTGGCGATGCTGCTCGTCCGCCTCGGCACCGGGACCGACATCCCGTTGGGCACCACGGTCGCCGGACGCGGCGACAGCGCGCTGGACGAGATGGCCGGGTTCTTCGTGAACACCCTGGTCCTGCGGACGGACGCCAGCGGTGACCCCACCTTCACCGAGTTGCTCTCCCGGGTCCGTGACGTCGACCTCGCCGCCTACAGCCACCAGGACCTGCCGTTCGAACGGCTCGTGGACGATCTCAACCCCGTGCGGTCGCTGTCCCGGAACCCGCTCTTCCAGATCATGCTGGTGCTCCAGAACATCCCCCGGACGGCCGCTCCCTGGGTACTGCCGGGCCTGACCGTCACTCCGATGCAGGCGCGCGACACGGTCGACGCCCGGGTCGACCTCACCGTCAGCCTCACCGAGCACCGCGACGAGGAGGGCACCCCCGCCGGAATGGGCGGGGAGATCCACTACGCGAGGGACCTGTTCGACCACTCCACGGCCGAGGCGCTGGCCAACCGTCTGATGCGGGTCCTGGAGCAGGTCGCAGCCGACCCCGGGCTGCGGATCAGCGCGCTCGACGTGCTGGACGCCGACGAGGAGTGGAAGGTCGTCCAGGACTGGAACGACACCGACCACGAGATCCCCGACGACACGGTTCCCGGGCTGTTCACGGCGCAGGTGGCGCGGACCCCGGACGCCTTGGCCGTGGTGGGCGACGGCGTACGGCTGACCTATGCCGAGCTGGACACCCGGTCGGACCGGGTCGCGGGGTGGCTGGCGGGCCGTGGTGTGGGCGCGGGCGGCCGGGTGGGCGTGGTGATGGACCGTTCGCCGGAGTTGGTGGCGGTGTTGCTCGGCGTGCTGAAGTCGGGTGCGGCGTACGTTCCGCTGGACGCGGCGCATCCGATTGCTCGGCTGAACGGCGTGGTGTCCGAGGCCGGGGTGTCGGTCGTCGTCGCGGATCGGGTGCGGGAGGGGCTGGACACGGTCCCGGTGGCCGATGTGCTGGCGGCGGCCCCGCTCACCACGGCTCCCGTGGTGTCTCCGGACGGGCTGGCGTACGTGATGTACACGTCGGGTTCGACGGGTCGCCCGAAGGGCGTGGCCGTGACCCATCGCAACGTCGCGGCGTTCGTTGCGGACCGCGCATGGCGTGATGACGTGGTGGAGCGGGTGTTGGTGCAGGCCAACCATGCCTTCGACGCGTCGACGTACGAGCTGTGGGTGCCGCTCGTGCGCGGCGGACGCCTGGTACTGGTCCCGCCGGGCGAGGCCGATGCGGCGGAGCAGGCCCGGTTGATCGCCGAGCACGCGGTGACGAACGTGCACGTGACGGCCGGCCTGTTCCGGGTGTTGGCGGAGGAGTCCCCGGAGATCTTCGCGGGCGTGCGGGAGCTGGCGACGGGCGGTGACGTGGTGTCCTCGTCGGCGGTCCGCGCGGTCCTGGCGGCCCACCCGGACATGACGGTGGTGGCGAACTACGGCCCGACCGAGACGACGGCGTTCATCACGCGACAGGTGTTCACCGCCCAGGACGCGGTCCCGGCGACCGTGCCGATCGGTCGGCCGATGGACAACAGCCAGGCGTACGTCCTGGACGAGTTCCTGCGCCCGGTCCCGCCCGGTGTGACGGGCGAGCTGTACCTCGCGGGCACCGGACTCGCCCGCGGCTACGACAGCCGCCCGGGACTGACCGCTGAGCGGTTCATCGCCCACCCCTTCGCCGATACCGGCGGCCGGATGTACCGCACGGGCGACCTGGCCCGGTGGTCGGCGGGCGGTGAGCTGCTGTTCGGCGGGCGTGCGGACGACCAGGTGAAGATCCGGGGCTTCCGGATCGAGCCGGGCGAGGTGGAGGCGGCGCTGTCCGACCACGAGTCGGTGGGGCAGGTCGCGGTGATCGTCCGGGAGGACCAGCCGGGGACCAAGCGCTTGGTCGCCTACGTCGTCCCGGCCGGAGACCCGGTGGACCCGGCTGACCAGGCGGACCCGGTCGACTCCGAGGCTCTGCGGGAGCACGCGGCGGGGCGGTTGCCGGAGTACATGGTGCCGTCGGTGTTCGTGACGCTGGACGCCCTGCCGGTCACGGTGAACGGGAAGTTGGACCGCGCAGCCCTGCCCGTGCCCGGAGTGGTGGTGTCGGCCGGTCGGGGCCCGGAGACTCCGGTGGAGGAGTCGCTGTGCGGGTTGTTCGGTGAGGTGTTGGGGTTGGAGCGGGTGGGGGCGGAGGACTCGTTCTTCGAGTTGGGTGGGGATTCGTTGTTGGCGATGCGGTTGATCGCCCGTGTGCGTTCGGTGTTGGAGGCGGAGGTGAGTATCGCGGCGTTGTTCGGTGCGCCGTCGGTGGCGGGGTTGGCGCGGTTGGTGGAGGCGGACCGCGGTGTGGTGCGGGCGCGGTTGGTGGCGGGGGAGCGCCCTGATGTGGTGCCGTTGTCGTTCGGGCAGCAGCGGATGTGGTTCCTCAACCGGTTGGAGGAGGCCGGCGCCGGCGCCGCGTACAACATCTCCCTGGCGCTGGGCCTGACCGGTGAAATCGACACCGCTGCTCTCCGAGCGGCGCTGCACGACGTCGCGGACCGGCACGAGACCCTGCGCACGGTGTACCCCGCCACCGGCGGAGTGCCCAGGCAGCAGATCCTGGACGGTGCCGACGGCCGGACCGAGCTGATCACCCGGACCACGCCCCGCGATGAACTCCGCGCGGTGCTAGGGGACTTGTCGCAACGGTCCTTCAACCTGAGCAGCGACCTCCCCTGGCGCACGGACCTACTGATCCTGACGGACGCGGACGCGGACGCGGGTACGAGTACCGGCGCAGGTTCAGGAACCGGAGACGAGCGGTCGGATTCGGCCACCGGGCCCGTCGGCCCCGAGTCCGACTTCGATGCCGTCCTGCTGCTGACGGTGCATCACATAGCCGTGGACGGCGCGTCCATGGGCGTGTTGGCCCGCGACTTCCAGGACGCCTACGCCGCGCGCCGCGTCACCGACGCCCCGTCCGAGCGACCTGCCCTGCCGGTGCAGTACGCCGACTACGCGTTGTGGCAGCGTGAAGTGCTGGGCGAGCTGGACGACCCGGACAGCCTGATCAGCGCCCAACTCGCCCACTGGCGGGAAGCGCTCGCGGAACTGCCCGAGGAACTGGCCCTCCCCGTCGACCGCACCAGGCCCCCGGCGCCGTCGTTCATCGGGGGCGAGGTGCCCGTGGACGTGAGCGCCGACACGCACGCCCGACTGATCGCGGCGGCCCAGCGGGCTTCGGCGACGACCTTCATGGCGGTCCAGGCGGCGCTGGCGATGTTGTTGGTGCGGCTGGGCGCCGGGACGGACATCCCGGTCGGCACGGCGGTCGCGGGCCGTCCCGACAGCGTGCTGGAAGAGTTGGCGGGGTTCTTCGTGAACACCCTGGTCCTGCGGACGGACGCCAGCGGTGACCCGACGTTCCAGGAACTCCTGGCCAGGGTCCGCGATGCCGACCTCGCCGCCTACTCCCGCCAGGACGTGCCGTTCGAGCGGCTGGTGGAGGACCTGAATCCCGTCCGTTCGCTGTCCCGGCACCCGCTCTTCCAGATCATGCTCGCCGTGCAGAACGCCGGCGCCGGCGGCGACGCGGCCTGGGAGCTGCCGGGGCTGACGGCGCGGCCGATGCCCGCCGACGACCGGGTCGTCAGCCGGTTCGACCTGTCGATCGGACTGGACGAGATCCGCGACGAAGCCGGCGCGCCCGCCGGAATGCGCGGCACGGTCCAGTACGCGACGGACCTGTTCGACCCGTCCACGGCGCGCGCCCTGGCCGATCGGCTGCGCAAGGTGCTGGCACAGGTGGCGGCCGATCCCACACTCCGGGTCAGCGCTCTCGACGTGCTCGACGCCGACGAGGAGTGGAAGGTCGTCCAAGCCTGGAACGACACGGATCACGAGATCCCGGTGGAGACGGTCCCCGCGCTGTTCGCCGCCCAGGTGGCACGGACCCCCGACGCGGCGGCCGTCGTGGGCGGGGACACCGCACTGACCTATCGCGAGCTGGACGCCCGGTCGGACCGGGTGGCGGGCTGGCTGGCCGCCCGTGAGCCGGGCGGGTCCGCCGACCGGGTCGGCGTGGTGATGGACCGGTCGCCGGAGCTGGTGGCGGTGCTGCTGGGTGTGTTGAAGTCGGGTGCGGCGTACGTTCCGTTGGACGCGGGGCACCCGGTGGAGCGGTTGCGGGGTGTGGTGTCCGAGGCCGGGGTTTCGGTGGTGGTTGCCGACCGGGTGCTGGAGGGGCTGGAGACGGTCCCGGTGGCCGATCTGCTCGATGCCGCCCCGCTCGCCACGGCTCCCGTGGTGTCGCCGGAATCCCTCGCGTACGTGATGTACACGTCGGGTTCGACGGGTCGCCCGAAGGGTGTGGCCGTGACCCATCGCAACGTCGCGGCGTTCGTTGCGGATCGGGCGTGGCGTGATGACGTGGTGGAGCGGGTGTTGGTGCAGGCCAACCACGCCTTCGACGCGTCGACGTACGAGTTGTGGGTGCCGTTGGCGCGCGGTGGTCAGCTGGTCGTGGCGCCCTCCGGAGACTTGGACGCGGCTCAGCGCGGTCGGTTGATCGCCGATTACGGAGTCACCAACGTCCACGCGACGGCGGGTCTGTTCCGGGTGTTGGCGGAGGAGTCGCCGGAGATCTTCGCGGGCGTACGCGAGGTCTCTACGGGTGGTGACGTAGTCTCCGCGTCCGCGATCCGCGCCCTGCTCGACGCGCACCCCGATCTGGTCGTGCGGACGACGTACGGCCCGACCGAGACGACGGCGTTCACGACGCAGATCCCGTACCGCGCGGGTGACGAGGTCCCGGCCAACGTGCCGATCGGTCGGCCGATGGACAACACCCGGATCCTCGTCCTGGACGAGTTCCTGCGCCCGGTCCCGCCCGGTGTGACGGGCGAGCTGTACCTGTCGGGCGCCGGACTGGCCCGCGGTTACGACGACCGTCCCGCACTCACCGCCGAACGTTTCGTCGCCTCGCCCTACGGCGGGCGGATGTACCGCACGGGTGACCTGGCCCGCTGGACGGCCGGCGGTGAGCTGCTGTTCGCGGGGCGCGCCGACGACCAGGTGAAGGTGCGCGGGTTCCGGGTCGAGCCGGGCGAGGTGGAGGCGGTGCTCGCCCGCCACGCGTCGGTGGCGCAGGTGGCGGTGGTCGTCCGGGAGGACCAGCCGGGCACCCAGCGGCTGGTGGCGTACGTGGTGGCGGCGGGCGGCACGCTGGACGCCGAGGCGCTGCGGGAGCTGGTGGCGGGCGAGCTGCCGGAGTACATGGTGCCGTCCGCGGTGATGGCGCTGGACGCCCTGCCGGTCACGGTGAACGGGAAGTTGGACCGGGCGGCCCTGCCCGTGCCCGAAGCCAGGGCCTCGGCCGGTCGGGGGCCCGCGACCCCGTTGGAAGAGGTGCTGTGCGGGTTGTTCGGTGAGGTGTTGGGGTTGGAGCGGGTGGGGGCGGAGGACTCGTTCTTCGAGTTGGGTGGGGATTCGTTGTTGGCGATGCGGTTGATCGCCCGTGTGCGTTCGGTGTTGGAGGCGGAGGTGAGTATCGCGGCGTTGTTCGGTGCGCCGTCGGTGGCGGGGTTGGCGCGGTTGGTGGAGGCGGACCGTGGTGTGGTGCGGGCGCGGTTGGTGGCGGGGGAGCGCCCGGAGGTGCTGCCGCTGTCGTACGGGCAGCAGCGGATGTGGTTCCTCAACCGGTTGGAGGAGGCCGGCGCCGGCGCCGCGTACAGCATTTCGCTGCCGGTCCGGCTGGTGGGTGACCTGGACCTCGGGGCGTTCGAGGCGGCGCTCGGCGATGTCGCCGAGCGGCACGAGACGCTGCGCACGGTCTTCCCCGACACGGAGGGCGTGCCCAGGCAACACGTCCTGGAGGGCCCGGCGGCCCGGCCGGTGCCGATCGTCCGGGCGGCGACCTCGGCGCAGGTGCCGGAGCTGCTCGCCGCGGCGACGGGCCGCCCCTTCGACCTGGCCTCCGACCTGCCCTGGCGGATCGAGCTCCTGGAGATCTCCCCGACCGAACGCGTCCTGGTGGTGGTGGCGCACCACATCGCGGTCGACGGCTGGTCCATGAGCGTGCTCGCCCGCGACCTGTGGACCGCGTACGCGGCCCGCGCCGGCGGTGCCGCCCCTGACTGGGTGCCGTTGCCGGTGCAGTACGCCGACTACGCCCTGTGGCAGCGCGAGGTGCTGGGCGAGCTGGACGACTCGGACAGTCTGATCAGCGCCCAACTCGCCCACTGGCGTGAGGCGTTGGCGGATCTGCCGGCCGAGCTGGCGCTGCCGACGGACCGGCCGCGGCCGGCGGCTGCCTCCTTCGAGGGCCGGGCGGTCCGGGTGCAGGTCGGTGCCGAGACGCACGCGGCGCTGGTCAAGGCCGCCGAGCGGGGTTCCGCCACGGTGTTCATGGTGGTGCAGGCCGCCCTCGCGGTGTTGCTGAGCCGGGTCGGCGCGGGCACGGACATCCCCGTCGGCACGGCGGTCGCCGGGCGGGGGGACACCTCGCTGGACGACCTGGCCGGGTTCTTCGTCAATACGTTGGTGCTGCGCACGGACGTCAGCGGTGATCCGACGTTCGAGGAACTGTTGGCGCGGGTGCGCAACGCGGACCTGTCGGCCTACGGGCACCAGGACGTGCCGTTCGAGCGGCTGGTGGACGAGCTGAACCCGGCCAGGTCGCTGGCCCGGCACCCGCTGTTCCAGGTGATGCTGGTCCTCCAGAACGTGCCGCGTTCCCAGTCGTCGCCCTGGGAGGTGCCGGGGCTGGCGGTGGAGCCGGTGCCCGTGGACGAGAACGTGGCCGCCCGGTTCGACCTGTCGGTCAGCCTCTCCGAGCAGCGGGACGAACAGGGCACCCCGCTCGGTCTCGTCGGCAGCCTCCAGTACGCGACGGACCTGTTCGACGAGTCCACCGTGCAGGCCCTCGCGGGACGGCTGGTCCGGGTGCTGGAACAGTTCGCCGCCGACCCGGGGGTGCGCCTCAGCCGGATCGAGGTCCTGGAGGACGCCGAGCGGGCGCAGGTCGTCACCGACTGGAACGACTCCGCACGCAGCGCGCCCCCCGCGACGCTGCCGGAGCTGTTCCGGGCGCAGGTCGCACGGACCCCCGACGCGCCCGCAGTGATCGGGGAGACCGAGCTCAGCTACGCGGAGTTGGACCGGCGGACCAACCGGATCGCGCACTGGCTGATCGCCCGGGGCATCGGCCCGGAGCACCGGGTCGGCGTGCTGATGGAACGCTCCCCGGACCTGGTCACCGTGCTGCTGGGCGTACTGAAGTCGGGTGCGGCGTACCTGCCGATGGACCCGGCGTACCCGGCCGAACGCATCGGCTTCGTCCTCGCCGACGCCTCGCCCGCCCTGGTGCTGTGCACCAGCGGCACCGCGGGATTGCTGGCCGAGGACGTGAACCGCGTGGTGTGGGACGAGGACGCGACGTTCGCGCAGGTCGCCGGGGCCCCGGCGAGCGCTCCGCAGGTCGGACTGCGCCCCGGGCACCCCGCGTACGTGATCCACACCTCCGGATCGACGGGCACCCCCAAGGGCGTGGAGGTCACCCACCAGGGGGTCGCCAGCCTCTCCGGGAGCCAGATCGAACGCTTCGGGGTGGGCCCGGGCTCCCGGGTGCTCCAGTTCGCGGCGCTCGGCTTCGACGCCTCCGTCTGGGAACTCGTCATGGCGTTGACGTCGGGTGCGGCCCTGGTGACCGCCCCCGCCGACCGGATGCCGCCGCTCGGACCGCTCGCCGACCTGCTCGACGACTACGGGATCACCCACGTCACGCTGCCGCCCTCGGTGCTGGCCTCCGCGGACCGGCTGCCCGCGTCGCTGCGGACCGTCGTCGTCGCCGGTGAGGCGTGCCCGCCGGCCCTGGTCGACGCCTGGGCCCCGCAGGTGGACTTCATCAATGCGTACGGGCCGACCGAGACCACCGTCTGCGCCACCATGTCCGCCCCCCTGACCCCCGACCCGGACCGCACCTCGGTGCCCATCGGCACCCCGGTGTGGAACAGCAACTCCTACGTGCTGGACGACTTCCTGCGCCCGGTGCCGCCCGGTGTGACGGGCGAGCTGTACGTCACCGGGTCCGGTCTGGCGCGTGGTTATGCGGGTCGGGCGGGGGTGACGGCGGAGCGTTTCGTGGCGTCGCCGTTCGGTGGTGGGCGGATGTACCGGACGGGTGACCTGGCGCGGTGGACCCGGGACGGGGAGTTGGTGTTCGGGGGTCGCGCGGACGATCAGGTGAAGGTGCGCGGGTTCCGGATCGAGCCGGGCGAGGTGGAGGCGGCGCTCGCCGGACACGCGGGCGTCGGTCAGGTGGCGGTGGTGGTGCGGGAGGACCAGCCGGAGGTGAAGCGGTTGGTGGCGTACGTGGTGCCGGCCGGGGAGCCGCTGGCCGACGGGGCGCTGCGGGAGCACGCGGCGGCGCGGCTGCCGGACCACATGGTGCCGTCGGCGTTCGTGGTGCTGGACGCGCTGCCGATGACGGTGAACGGGAAGCTGGACAAGGCGGCCCTGCCCGCCCCCGAGTTCGACGGAGGTGAGGGGCGCGAGCCGCGTACCCCGCTGGAGGAGGCGCTGTGCGGGCTGTTCGCCGGGGTCCTCGGACATGAACGGGTCAGTGCGGACCGTTCGTTCTTCGAACTGGGCGGTGACTCGCTGCTGGCGATGCGGCTGATCGCCAGCATCCGTTCCGAGCTGGCCGCGGAGGTGAGCGTACGCGACCTGTTCGGTGCGCCGACGGTGGAGGGGCTCGCCCGGCTGGTGGAGGAGGGGCAGGGCGTCGTCCGGGCGCAGTTGGTTGCCGGGGAGCGTCCCGAGGTGCTGCCGCTGTCCTACGGTCAGCAGCGCATGTGGTTCCTCAACCGGATGGAGCAGTCCGGGGCCGGCGCCGGCTACAACGTGCCGCTCGCCCTGGAACTCACCGGCGCACTCGACATCGAGGCCCTGCGGTCCGCGCTGCACGACGTCGCCGAGCGGCACGAGACCCTGCGCACCGTCTTCCCCGAGACGGACGGCGTGCCCGCACAGCGCATCCTGCCCGCCGGCGGCACCGACCTGCCCGTGCGCAACGTCGTCCCCGACGAACTGCACGCGACCGTGGACGGGGTGGCGCGCCACACCTTCGACCTCACCCGGGACCTGCCCTGGCGCACCGAACTGCTGTCGCTGTCGGCGACCGAACACGTCCTGGTGCTGGTGGCGCACCACATCGCCGTCGACGGCTGGTCCATGGGCGTCCTCGCCGGTGACCTACGGGCCGCGTACGGGGCCCGCCTCGGTGGCGCGGCCCCCGACTGGGCGCCGCTGCCGGTGCAGTACGCCGACTACGCCCTGTGGCAGCGCGAGGTGCTGGGCGAGCTGGACGACCCGGACAGCATGATCAGCGCCCAGGTCGGCTACTGGCGCGAGGCGCTGGCCGGGCTCCCCGAGGAACTGACGCTGCCGGCGGACCGCACCCGGCCCGCGACCTCCTCGCACCGGGGCGCCTCGGTGCCGGTGGAGGTTCCGGCAGCCGTGCACGCCCGGCTGGTGGAGGTGGCGCGGCAGAGCTCGTCGACCATGTTCATGGTGGTCCAGGCCGCGCTGGCGATGCTGCTCGCCCGGCTGGGCGCCGGCAACGACATCCCGGTCGGCACGGCCGTCGCCGGTCGCGCGGACCGGGCGCTCGACCAACTGGCCGGCTTCTTCATCAACACGCTGGTGCTGCGCACCGACGTGAGCGGCGACCCGACGTTCGACGAGGTCCTGGCACGGGTGCGCAACGCGGACCTGTCGGCCTACGGGCACCAGGACGTGCCGTTCGAGCGGCTGGTGGACGAGGTGAGCCCGGTGCGGTCGCTGGCCCGGCACCCGCTGTTCCAGGTCATGCTGGTCCTCCAGAACCTGCCGCAGGAGGGCTCGGGTTGGGACCTGCCCGACCTCGACGTGCGGCCCGTGCCGGCGGAGGAGTCCGTCGCCGCCCGGTTCGACCTGTCCTTCACCCTGGCGGAGGCCAGGGACGAGCAGGGCGCTCCGGCCGGGATCGCCGGAGGGCTCCTCTACGCCACCGACCTGTTCGACCCGGCCACGGCCGAGGCGATCGCCGCCCGGCTGGTCCGGGTGCTGGAACAGGTGGCCGCCGACCGGGGTCGGACCCTGAGCGGGCTGGAGGTCCTGGAGGACACCGAGCGGGAACGGGTCCTCACGGACTGGAACGACACCGACCGCCCCGAGACGGGGACCACCCTCGGTGCGCTCTTCGCGGAGCAGGTCGCCCGGACCCCCGGGGCCACCGCCCTGGTCGACGCCGCCGGCGGCCCCGCGCTGACCTACGCCGAACTGGACGCCCGCGCGGACCGGGTGGCGCGGTGGCTGCGGGACCGCGGCGTGAGCGCGGAGCACCGGGTCGCCGTGCTGCTGGACCGGTCGGTGGAACTGCTGGTGGTGCTGCTCGGCGTGGTGAAGGCGGGCGCGGCCTACGTACCGCTCGACCCGGCGCATCCGGCCGAGCGGATCGCCCGCGTCCTCGCCGGTGCCGCCCCCGAACTCGTCCTCAGCGAAACGGGGTTGACGGACCGCCTCGCTGACGCGGACGTCGTCCCCGTGCTCTGGGACGACCCCGAGGTCACCGCGGAGGTCGCCCGGGCCACCGGGCCGGTCCCGGTGTCCGCCGCGGGCCCCGAATCGCCGGTGTACGTGATGTTCACCTCCGGCTCCACGGGCGAACCCAAGGGGATCGTCACCACCCACCGCGGGGTCACCGACCTGGTGCGCGACCGGAGTTGGGCGGTGGAGCCGGGCGACCGGGTGCTGCTGCACGCACCGCACGCCTTCGACGCGTCCACCTTCGAGATCTGGGTGCCCCTGGTGTCCGGCGCCGCGGTCGTCGTCGCTCCGCCCGGAGTGGTCGACGGTCAGGCCCTGGGCCGGCTGGTCGGCGAGCACGCACTGACCACCGTCCATGTCACCGCGGGGCTGTTCGGGGTGCTGGCCGATGCGTCGCCCGAAGCGCTGACGGGCCTCACCGAGGTACTGACCGGTGGCGACACCGTTCCCGCCGGCTCGGTGGCCCGCATCCGGGAGACCCTGCCCGACCTGCGGATACGGCATCTGTACGGGCCCACCGAGGCGACCCTGTGCGCGACCGCGTTCCTCATCGAGCCCGGCGCGGACGCCCCCGCCGTACTGCCCATCGGCAAGCCGCTGGACAACACCCGCGCCTACGTACTGGACGAGTTCCTGAGCCCGGTCGCGCCGGGCGTCCTCGGCGAGCTGTACTTGGCCGGGTCCGGTCTGGCGCGTGGTTATGCGGGTCGGGCGGGGGTGACGGCGGAGCGTTTCGTGGCGTCGCCGTTCGGTGGTGGGCGGATGTACCGGACGGGTGACCTGGCGCGGTGGACCCGGGACGGGGAGTTGGTGTTCGGGGGTCGCGCGGACGACCAGGTGAAGGTGCGCGGGTTCCGGATCGAGCCGGGCGAGGTGGAGGCGGCGCTCGCCGGACACGCGGGCGTCGGTCAGGTGGCGGTGGTGGTGCGGGAGGACCAGCCGGAGGTGAAGCGGTTGGTGGCGTACGTGGTGCCGGCCGGGGAGCCGCTGGCCGACGGGGCGCTGCGGGAGCACGCCACGGAACGGTTGCCCGACTACATGGTGCCGTCGGCGTTCGTGGTGCTGGACGCGTTGCCGATGACGGTGAACGGGAAGCTGGACCGGGCCGCCCTGCCCGCCCCCGAGTTCGACACCGAAGGGGGCCGCGAACCGCGGACCCCGCTGGAGGAGGCGCTGTGCGCACTGTTCGCCGGCATCCTCGGGCACGAACGGGTCAGTGCGGACCGTTCGTTCTTCGAACTGGGCGGTGACTCGCTGCTGGCGATGCGACTGATCTCCGGCATCCGCTCCGAACTGGGCGCCGAAGTGAACATCCGTGACGTCTTCGGTGCGCCGACGGTGGAGGGGCTCGCCCGGCTGGTGGAGGAGGGCCAGGGCGTCGTCCGGGCGCAGTTGGTTGCCGGGGAGCGTCCCGAGGTGCTGCCGCTGTCCTACGGGCAGCAGCGCATGTGGTTCCTCAACCGGATCGAACAGTCGGGCGCCGGCGCCGGCTACAACGTGCCGCTCGCGCTCGGCATCACCGGCGCACTCGACGTGGAAGCCCTCGAAGCGGCGCTCGGTGACCTCGCCGAGCGGCACGAGACCCTGCGCACCGTCTTCCCCTCCACGGACGGGGTGCCCCGACAGGAGGTCCGCGGGGACCGACCGCCGCTCGACCGCCGGGAGAGCACCCCGGACGAGGTCGACGGCGTGGTGGGCGAACTGATGGGCAAGGGCTTCGACCTCGGGGCCGAACTGCCGTGGCGCACCGAGCTGGTGACCCTCTCGCCCACCGAACACGCCCTGGTCGTCGTCGCCCACCACGTCGCCGTGGACGGGGTGTCCATGGGCATCCTGGAACGCGACCTCCGAACGGCCTACCTGGCCCGGTCCGGCGGTGCGGCCCCCGACTGGGCGCCGCTGCCGGTGCAGTACGCCGACTACGCCCTGTGGCAGCGCGAGGTGCTGGGCGAGCTGACCGACCCGGACAGCCTGATCAGCGCCCAACTCGGCTACTGGCGCGAAGCGCTCGCCGGGCTCCCCGAGGAACTGGTCCTCCCGACCGACCGGCCCCGACCCGCGACCGCCTCCTTCCGCGGGGGACACGTTCCGTTCCGGCTCGACGCCGAGGCGCACGCCCGCCTGGTGGAGCTGGCCCGGCGCGGTTCGGCCACGATGTTCATGGTGATCCAGACCGCGCTGGCGGCCCTGCTGTCGCGGCTCGGCGCCGGTACCGACATCCCGCTGGGCACCGCCGTCGCCGGCCGCGGCGACAGTTCCCTGGACGATCTGGCCGGGTTCTTCGTCAACACGCTGGTGCTGCGCACCGATGTGAGCGGCGACCCGACGTTCGAGGACCTGCTGGCCCGGGTGCGCGACGCGGACCTGTCGGCCTACGCCCATCAGGACCTGCCGTTCGAGCGGCTCGTCGACGACCTCGACCACGCCCGCTCGCTCGCCCGGCAGCCGCTGTTCCAGATCATGCTGGCCGTGCACTCCGGTGGCCGCCCGGCCGTCGACGCCGGCGACGCCTGGAACGTGCCCGGAATCTCGGTCCGGCAGCTGAGCCCGGACCACGAGGTCGCCGCCCGCTTCGACCTGTCGGTCACCCTCGGCGAACAGCGCGACGGGTCCGGGGCGCCCGACGGCATCGGCGGGGCCATCCAGTACGCCGCCGACCTGTTCGACGAGGAGACGGCGCGGACCCTGTCCGAGCGGTTCTCCGCGGTGCTGCGGCAGATCGCCGACGACCCGCGGGTCCACCTCCGCGACCTGGACGTCATCGCGCCCGAGGAACGGCACACGGTGCTGGAACGGTGGAACGACACCACCGCACCGCTGCCCGTCGCCACCCTGCCCGAGCTCTTCGAACGGCGGGCCGCTGACACCCCCGGGGCCCCGGCCGTCGTCTCCCACGACCTCACCCTCGACTACGGCCAGGTCGACGCGCTGTCCAACCGGGTCGCGCACTGGCTGATCGGGCGGGGCGTGGGCCCCGACGACCGGGTCGCCGTGGTGATGGACCGGTCGCCCGACCTGCTGGTGGTGCTCCTGGGCGTGGTGAAGGCGGGCGCCGCGTACGTGCCGGTCGACCCGTCCCACCCCGCCGACCGCAACGCCTTCGTCCTCGCCGACGCGGCGCCCGCCCTGGTGCTCCGCACCCGGGCCACCGCGGCGGCGACGGCCCCCGGCACCGATACGGATACCGGCACGGATACCGGCACCGTCGCCGGTGGACCCGAGCAGGTGGTGTGGGAGGACACCGTCGCGGACATGGCGGGTTACCCGGCGACCGCGCCGGGGGACCAGGACCGGACGGCCCCGCTGCGGCCGGAACACCTCGCCTACGTGATGTACACCTCCGGTTCGACGGGCCGGCCCAAGGGCGTCGCGGTGACCCACCGCAACGTCGTCGGGTTCGCCACCGACCGCAGTTGGCGCGGGGACGTCCTCGAACGGGTCCTGGTGCACGCCAACCACGCCTTCGACGCGTCGACCTACGAGATCTGGGCGACCCTCGCGCACGGCGGGCGGCTGGTGCTGCTGCCGCCGGGCGACGCGGGCGCCGCCGAACGGGGCCGACTGATCGCCGAGCACGGCATCACCAACGTGCACGCCACCGCCGGGCTGTTCCGGCTCCTCGCCGAGGAGTCCCCGCAGATCTTCGCCGGGGTCCGCGAGGTGTCCACGGGAGGCGACCTGGTGTCGTCCGCCGCGATCCGCACCCTCCTCGATGCGCATCCCGATCTGGTCGTCCGCACCACCTACGGGCCGACCGAGACCACCGCGTTCACCACCCAGACGGCGTACACCGGTGCCGGTGCCGTCCCGGCGAACGTGCCCATCGGGCGCCCCATGGACAACAGCCGGACCTACGTCCTGGACGAGTTCCTGCGCCCGGCGCCGCCCGGGGTGACCGGCGAACTGTACGTGGCCGGAACCGGGTTGGCCCGCGGTTACGCCGGCCACTCGGGCCGTACGGCCGAACGGTTCGTCGCCTCTCCGTACGCCGGCGACGGCGCCCGGATGTACCGCACCGGTGACCTCGCGCGCTGGTCGGGCGAAGGCGAACTGGTCTTCGCGGGCCGCGCCGACGACCAGGTGAAGATCCGGGGCTTCAGGATCGAGCCGGGCGAGGTGGAGGCGGTGCTCGCCGAACACGCCTCGGTCGGGCAGGTCGCGGTGGTGGTCCGCCCCGACCGGCAGGGCTCCCCGCAGCTGATCGCCTACGCCGTGCCCGCCGGCCCCGAACTGGACGGCGGAGCACTGCGGGAGTACGCCGCGAGCAAGCTGCCGGACTACATGGTGCCCTCGGCCGTGGTCGCCCTGGACGCCCTGCCCGTCACCGCCAACGGGAAGCTCGACCGCTTGGCCCTGCCCGACCCGGCGGCGGAGGAGACCGGCACCGGACGGGAGCCGCAGACCCTCGCGGAGGTGACGCTGAGCGGGCTGTTCGCCGCGACGCTGGGCCTGGACCGCGGGGTCGGCGCGGAGGAGTCGTTCTTCGACCTCGGCGGTGACTCCCTGCTGGCGATGCGGCTGGTGGAACGCGTCCGACAGGCCTTCGGCACCGAGCTCGGCGTCCGGGAACTGTTCGCCGGGCCCACCGTGGCCCAGCTCGCCCTGGCGCTCCAGGCGGACACCGCCGCCGTCGACGACTACGCGGGGGTGCTGCCGCTGCGGACGGACGGGGACCGGCCCCCGCTGTTCTGCCTGCATTCCGGAGGCGGCCTCGGCTGGCAATACGCGGCCCTGGCCGCCCACCTTCCCGCCGACCAGCCGGTCTACGCCGTACAGGCACGGGGCCTCACCACGACGGAAAACCTGCCGGAAAGCCTGGAGGAAATGGCCGCCGACTACGTCGGACGGATTCGTTCCGTCCAACCGGACGGGCCCTATCATCTGATCGGATGGTCATTCGGCGGAGTGCTGGCGCACGCCGTCGCCACGGAACTCCAACGGCAGGGCGAATCCGTCGCCACCCTCGCCGTTCTCGATGGATATCCGCATCGGGAGATCGCCCGGACACAGGCGCCGGGAACGGAATTCGAGGCATTCGGGGAGCTGCGTCCCGATGAGGGTCCCACGCAGCTCATCGACGGTGGCAAGGTGCCCGACGGGCGTGCTCCGGCCGCTACGGAGCTGGTCGACGGGGCGCACCCCGACGATTCGCTGCCGGCCGCGCAACGGGTCGCGAACAACAACCTCCAGTTGCTGCGGGCCTTTGTCCCGCAATCGTTCCGCGGGGACGTCCTCCTATTCGTGGCCGCCCTGGGGCGCCCGGAAATGATGACCGCCGAGGCCGCCCCGGAAGCCTGGCACCCCTATGCGGACGGCGTCGAGGTGCACACCCTTGAGTGCGATCACCGGCAGCTCGTCACGGGCGAACCGGTGGCGGAGATCGCCCGGGTCATTTCGGTGCGGCTGGAGGACGGTCGATAGTGATACCTCGCCGAAACCCTCTCGTCCCTAACCTCGTATCAAGCGTCCTGGCTACGACAGCGCCCGGTCGCTGACGAAGCCGTAGGAACTCCCACGAGAGATGGAGAATGACATGCAAGGTGCCTCTGGCTATGGTCGCCTGGACGGCAACCGTACGGGCCGGCCGCGGCGGGCCCGGCTGTTCGCCTCCATGGTCGGAGTGACGGCCGTCGTACTGCTCGCGGGCGCTTGCTCCACCGACAAGGAAACTCCTGCCAAGGACTCGCCGAAATCCTCCGCGGCGGGGAAGGCGAAGGGCGAGCCGGGCGAGAAGAGCACCCTCGCCTACGCCAAGTGCATGCGGGAGAAGGGGGTCAGCAACTTCCCGGACCCCAACGAGCAGGGCCGGTTGGACATCGACGGCACCAAGGTCGACATGAAGTCCGCCGTGGCGCAGGCCGCCGACAAGGCGTGCAAGCCGCTGCTGCCGCCGATGGACGCCAAGCCGCCCGCCGAGGTGCAGGAGGCGTCCGTGAAGTACGCCAAGTGCATGCGGACCAACGGGGTGCCCAAGTTCCCGGACCCCAACTCCGAGGGCGGCATCGACATCAACGGCGACTCGCTGGGTGTCGACCCGAACAGCCAGGCGTACAAGGACGCCGACAAGAAGTGCAAGCCGATCCTGGACAAGGTCGCGAGCGGCCCGCGGGAGTTCCAGACGGGCGGTCCCAAGTAACGTCCTCGGCGCTGCCGACGTCGCACCGCCCCGCCGTCCGGTCGGGGGGTGCGACGTCGCCCATGTGGGGTGGGAGCGGCGGCGCCGGGGTCGTACCGCCGGGCACCTGGGGGTGCCCGGCGGTCGGGCGTTCGGACGCGGTGTCAGATCCGGTAGCCGCGCTTGGCCACCGTCTCGATGACCTGGGGGTCCCCCAGTTTGGCCCGCAATCGGCTGATGGTGATCTTCACGGCGCTGGTGAAGGGGTCGGCGGCCTCGTCCCAGACCCGCTGGAGCAGCTCCTCCGCGGAGACCGCACGGCCCCGGGAGGCCAGCAGCAGTTCCAGCACCCCGAACTCCTTGGGCGCCAGTTCCAGCGGACGGCCGCCCCGGCTGGCGGTGCGGCGGGCGGTGTCGACCACCAGGTCGCCGTGGCGGACCACGGGCGGTACCGCCGGGTGCGCACGGCGGGCCAGCGCACCGATCCGGGCGACCAGCACCGGGAAGTCGAAGGGCTTGGCCAGGTAGTCGTCGGCGCCCAGGTTGAGCCCGTCGACCAGGTCCTCGGCGGACGCCTCGGCGGTCAGCATCAGGACCCGGCTGCGGCACCCGGAGGCCACCAGCTCGGCGCACACCTCGTCCCCGTGCAGCCCCGGTAGGTCGCGGTCGAGCACGATCACGTCGTACTCGCTGAACAGCGCCCGGTCGAGGCCGTCCTGCCCGTCGAACGCGACGTCGACGGCCATCTGCGCCCGACGCAGACCGATGGCCACGGTCTGGGCCATCTCCTCGTCGTCCTCCACCACGAGCACTCGCACGCTGTAAGCCCCTTCGCCGCCGTACGCGTCGGACACGGGCATCCTGACGGGCCCGCACGGGATGTTTCTACCCCATGGCGGGGCCCGGGGTTCAATCAAGACATCCATCAACTCCCGTTCCCCCGGATGGGCGTGGCCGCGCGACGGCTCGTTCCGGTCGGTGAAACCCTGCCGAAACCGCCGTCCGCGTACAAAGGAGGGGTGACACAGTCCGGCGAGCTGTGGAGAGGTCCATGACAGTCATCGCGAACCCCGGGACCGACCGACACCAAGCCCCCCGGGGCCGGTGGTGACCGCCGACGGCGCGGCCCCGGACCCGGTCGAGCAACCAGACCCGGACGGGCGGACCGCGGAGCGGGCCGTCGAACCGGTGGAGCCGCAGCCGGCGGCGGAGGAGACGAAGGGGCGCCCACGGGGCCGGCGCGGACGGCGGGTGGCCACGGCGATCACCCTGGCGCTGGCGGTGGCCGGTGGCGCGGGATTCGTGTTCGCCGACCCCCTCGACAGCGGCGCGCAGGACACCGGCGCGACCGCCCGCGTCGACGCGTCGACGGCGGTGGCGAAGGTGACCCGGGGGGCGCTGGCCGTACGCACCCTCCAGAAGGGCACCCTCGGCTACGCCGGTGAGCACAAGGTGGTCAACAACCTCAGCGGTACCCTCACCGACCTGCCCTCGGTGGGACAGGTCGTCCGCCAGGGCCAGCGGCTCTACTCGGTGGACGACGAACCCGTGATCATGCTGAAGGGGTCCGTGCCCGTCCACCGGGACCTGTCCTGGGGAGCGGAGGGCCCCGACGTGCGGCAGCTGAACTCCGCGCTGGTCGCCCTCGGGCACGCCGACCGGGACGACTTCGAGGACGACCCCGACTACTTCGGCTGGTCGACGTACCGCGCCCTCAAGAAGCTCCAGGACGACGTGGGCGTCGAGGAGAACGGCGAACTCAAGCGCGGCCAGGCCGTGTTCGTGCCCGAGCGGGAGATACGCGTGACCGGTCTCGGCGGTTCCGCGGGCAGCGCCGCCGGAAAGGGCTCCGTGGTGGTGGAGGGCTCCTCGACCCGCCGTCAGGTGACCGTGGACCTCGGCGCGAGCCAGCAGTCGGACGTACGGGTCGGCGACAAGGTGAGCATCGCGCTGCCCAACGGCAAGTCCACCCCCGGGGTGGTCGCGTCCGTCGGGAAGGTGGCCGAGCGGTCGGGCGACGGCATGGCGGTCAAGGTGCTGATCGAGCCCACCGAGGCCAAGGCGACCCGACGGTTCGACCGTGCCCCCGTCGAGGTGTCGATCACCAACACCGAGGTGAAGGACGTGCTGTCGGTGCCGGTGCGGGCGCTGTTGGCCCAGCAGGGCGGCGGCTACGCGGTCGAGCGGGTCGACGCGGGCGGTGAACGCCGGCTCGTCCCCGTGGAGACGGGACTGTTCGACTCCGTCGCCGGGCGGGTCCAGATCACCGGTGAGGGGCTGGACGCGGGCCAGCGGGTCGTGGTCGCGGAAGCCTGAGCGGTCGCGGACGCCCGGCGGAAGTCCGAGCCGGGCGCCGATACCCTCCCGAAACCCTCGCTCCGGTAGAAAGTTCACGAGACCTGTCCGGCCCGCCGAAAGGGCGGTGGGCCAGGCGGTGGACCGGGGAACCGTCGAGCGCGCCCCGGTTCGGCGGTGCGGACCGGCCGGGCTGACATCCCCCGCAGCCCGGCCGGTCCGGCCGCCCTCCGTATCTCGGCGCGCCGACGCCGCCCCTGCCGCCGCTGAGGCCGCGGCCCCGCCGAGGCGCTACGGCCCCGCTCCCGGCGCGTTGACCGGGCGAAACGGGCGCACAATACACTGACGCCATGCGTATCGGAGAGTTGGCGCAGCGCACCGGAGTGCCGATCCCCACGATCAAGTACTACACCCGTGAGGGCCTGCTGCCGCCCGGTGAACGCATCGGCCCCAACCAGGTGCGCTACGCCGATCCGCACGTGTCCAGGCTGAAGTTGATCCGCGCGATGCTGGAGGTCGGCGGGATGTCCGTGGCCGCGGCCCGCGAGGTGCTGGCGCGGGTGGACGTTCCCGGGCGCACCGTGCACGGGGTCCTCGGGGTCGCCCAGTCGGCGGTCAGCGGCTCCGGCGTCGAACGCGGTACCGAGGCGCAGCGGGAGCGGGCCGAGCGGGTCGCGGACGCATTGGCCCGGCGGCACGGTTGGGCCGTCAAACCGGGGAACCCGGGCCGCGCCGCACTGGTCCAACTCATCGTCACCTACCACGACCTGGAACGGGACGACCTGCTGGCGCTGCTGGACGCGTACGCCACGGCGGCCGAGGGCCTGGCCCGGGCCGAACTGTCCGCGGTGGCCGCCGTGCCCACCGCGGACGGCAAGGTCGAGAGCGTGGTGCTGGGTACGGTGCTGGGCGACGCGGCGATGGCGGCCCTGCGCCGGATGGCCCAGGAGAGTGCGTCGGCGCGGCTCGCTCACCCCGGGTAGCCGGGGCGGTCGTCGGCCGGCGGGCCCACCGGGACCAGGTGGTGCACCAGGGCCGGGGGGAGGTTGCGGAACACCGGCTCGGTGCGGAAGCGGTGCCGTTCCAGGGTGCGGGCGATGACCGACTGGGTGCGCAGCGTGCGCCCCCGGGTGCCGGGGCCGGCGAGGGCGCGACGCAGGGCGGAGAGCCCCGCGTAGGCGAAGAAGGAGAGGGTCCCGCCGGGGCGCAGCGCACCGAGCAGCCGGTCGAAGAGGTCGGTGACGGTCGGGGCGTCGAAGTTGGCGAAGGGCAGTCCGCACACGATCGTGTCGTACGTGCCGAGTTCGTGTTCCTGGACGAACCCGGTGAACAGGCGGACCCGGGGGTCGTCCGCGTACCTGCGGCGCAGCAGGTCGGTGAAGCGGGGGTTGGCCTCGATCAGGTCGAGGGTGTCCCGCGGGCCCATGGCGGCCCGGACGCGCCGGGTCACGGCGCCGGTGCCCGGGCCGACCTCCAGCACCCGGCGCGGCAGGTCGGGGCTGGGGATCACGAAGCGGGTCAGGGCGCTGCTCAGGGAAGGGCTGCTGGGTGCGATGGCTCCGGTTTCCCGCCGGGCCCGGGTGAACTCCTGGAAGAACAGCGTCACTTCGGTCATGACCCCCACCTGGAAGCTAGTGATAGTGAAACTATCGATAGTTTAGGTTACTGCTCGGGGTCGTGTTCTGATGGCCGGATGGCGAAGATCGAACCAGAGCTGATGCGACGCTGGGTGAACGGCTGGAGCGTGGCCCGCTCCCTGCCCGCGCCCGAGCCGGTCGAGTCCGCTGGGGACGGCCTGCGGTCCAGGTGCGAGCAACCCGGCCGCGAGGTCGAGGTGTTCGCGCTGCGCGCGGACGAGGCACCCGAGTCCTTGGCGCGGCTGGCGGCCTCCGTCGCCGCCGCGCAGCAGCCCACGTGGCTCACGGTGCCCACCCGGCGCCCGGACGCCGTCGCCGCCGTCGTCGGCGCCGCCGGACTGGAGTTGGTCCACCGGTCCGAGTGGCTCATGACGACCGACCTGACCGAGCACGCCCAGCACCCGCCCGCCGCCCCCTACGCACGCGAGGTCCGCACCGAGGGGCCGGTCACGGTCGTCTCCCTCCACGGCCCCTCCGAAGAGGTGGCGGCGCGCGGCACCGTCGCCGTGGTCGGCGCCGATGCGATCGTCGATCGCATCGAGACGGACCCGGCGCACCGCCGACGCGGCCTGGGCCGCGCCGTGATGGGCGCTCTGGTCGAGGCCGCCGTGGCCCGGGGCGCCCGTACCGGCCTTCTCATCGCCAGCGAGGAAGGCCAGCGCCTCTACACCTCCCTCGGCTGGCGCCACGAAGCCGACGTCCTGATCGCCCGGCGGCCGGTGGTTCCCCCCGAGGAGTAGGACCGGCCAACGCCCCCCGATCCACCGTTGCGCACGGCGCACCCGCCGCGGAACACCTGCGCCGCCGGCTCCCGGACGACCCGGGAGCCGCACCCCGGGGCCTGTGCCGTTCGGGGTCGCGCACGTACGTGGTCCGAGTTGAATTCCCGCGCGCCCCGGCACGGCCCGCGGGGCGCGGGAACCGGTGGGGCCTATGTTCCGGTGGTGATCGAAACCATCCTGCTGGACGTGGACGAGACCCTGCTGCGCCGGGGCCGGTACTGGGACGGGTGGGCCGACTGGCTCCAGGTTCCCCGGCACACCGTGTCGGCGCTGGTGGGCGCGGTGGTCGCACAGGGGCGGGCCGCCGACGACGCGCTCCGAGTGATCAACCCCGACATGGACGTGGAATCCGCGGCCCGCGCCCGGGAGGCCGCCGGCCGCGGCGAGTACCTGGACGAACGGGACCTGTACCCCGACGTGCGGCCCGCGCTGGGCGCGCTACGGGAACGCGGCGTACGGATCATCGTCGCGGGCACGGCCAGCGTCCGGTGCGCCGAACTGCTGCGCGGGCTCGACCTGCCCGTCAACCTCGTGGCGGACACCGCCGAGTGGGGCGTCGCCAAACCGAAGGGCGAGTTCTTCGAACGGGCGCTCGCCCTCGCCGGGACGCCCGGCGCGAGCACCCTCTACGTCGGTGACCACCCGGGCGACGACGTGTTCCCCGCCAAGGCCGCCGGGTTGCGGGTCGCGCACCTGCGGCGCGGACCCTGGGGACACCTCTGGTCCGACGACCCCGACGTGATCGCCGCCGCCGACTGGCAGATCGACAGCCTGATGCAACTCGGCGCCCTGGTCGGCGACTAGCCAGCAGCACGCGGCCGGGGCGGGGCCGGCCACCAGGCCCCGCTGACCCCGAACCGACAACAACAAAGGCAAGGAGAGCGCTCTCCTTGCCGTGTTCAACATATAGCGCACCGGGGGGCTTGCCACAAGGCCCCGGTCTCGGCGGAGGATCGTCGACCGACGCCACCACCAGGTGGTGCGACGGACGGGGAGGCACCGGTCGCGATGACGGAGACGTACGTACTCGATCTTCACGAGGTCGACGGGACGCTGTCCGCTGCCCAGCGCGTCGGCGGCAAGGGCGCGCACCTGGGCGGCCTGTCGCGGATCGACGGCATCCGGGTGCCGGACGGCTTCTGCGTGACGACGGACGCCTTCCGACGGGTGATGGCGGACGTCCCGTCGATCGGCGACCGGCTCGACCGGTTGTCGCGGGTGGACCCGGACGACCGGGAGGCGGTCCGCACGCTCAGCGCACAGATCCGCCGGGCCGTCGAAGGGACCCCCGTCCCGGACGAGGTCGCGCGGGCGGTCACCGGCGCGCTCTCCCGGCACGGCGACCCGGCCGCCGCCCGTGCCGTACGGTCCAGCGCGACGGCGGAGGACCTGCCGACGGCCTCCTTCGCCGGGCAGCAGGACACGTACCTGAACGTGCGGGGCCCGGACGCGGTGCTCCGTCACCTCAGCCGCTGCTGGGCCTCGCTGTTCACCGAACGGGCCGTGGTCTACCGGCAGCGCAACGGCATCGACCACCGCACGGTCCACATGGCGGTGGTCGTGCAGCGGATGGTGTTCCCGGACGCGTCCGGGATCCTGTTCACGGCCGACCCCGTCACCGGCGACCGGAAGCTCGCCACCGTCGACGCCGGCTTCGGCCTCGGCGAGGCGTTGGTCTCCGGCCTGGTCAACCCGGACGTCTTCGCCGTGCGGGACGGCGAGGTCGTCGCCAGGACCATCGCCGCCAAACAGCGGGCCGTCCACGCCCTGCCCACCGGCGGCACCCGGGAGGTGGCGGTCGACCCGCAGCAGCAACGGCAGCCGGCGCTGACCGATGCGCAGGTCCTACGCCTCGTACGGCTCGGGCGGCGGATCGAGGCGCACTTCGGGTGCCCGCAGGACATCGAGTGGTGCCTGGTCGAGGACGGTTTCCGGATCGTCCAGAGCCGGCCGATCACCACCCTGTTCCCCGTACCCGTCGCCGAGGCCGGCGAGCCGGAGAACCGGGTCTACGTCTCGGTCGGCCATCAGCAGATGATGACCGACCCCATGAAGCCCCTGGGCCTGTCCGTGTGGCAGCTGACGGCCATGGTGCCGATGCGGGAGGCCGGCGGGCGGCTGTTCGTCGACGCCACCGCGCGGCTCGCCTCGCCCACCAGCCGGGCCGGCCTCCTGGACCTCATCGGCAGGGGCGACCCGCTGGTCAGGGACGCGCTGGAGACCGTCCTGGACCGCGACGGCTTCCTCCCCCTGCTCCCGGACCCGGACCCGAGCGGGCCGCCCGCCGCGAACGGCGCTCCGCCCGCCCCGCTCGCCACGGACCCGGCCGTCGTCACCGAACTGGTCGCCCGTAGCCGGGCCTCCGTCGCGGCCCTGGAACGCGAGGTCCGGACGAAGAGCGGACCCGCGCTGTTCGCCTTCCTGCTGGAGGCGTTCGAGGAGCACAAACGGGTGCTCGCCGATCCGCTGAGCCTTCAGGTGATCACGGCGGGGATGGAGGCCACCTGGTGGCTCAACGACCGCTTGCAGGAATGGTTGGGCGAGAAGAACGCGGCGGACACGCTCACCCTGTCCGCCCCCGGCAACATCACCTCCGAGCTGGGACGGGACCTGCTCGACGTCGCGGACGTGATCCGCCCGCACCCGGACGTGGTGGAGTACCTGCGGGGCCTCGGGGACGACGCCTTCCCCCGGGGGCTGGACGGACCGGACGGGTTGGCGGAGCTGCCGGGCGGAGCGGAGGCGCGCGAGGCCCTGGCGGGCTACCTCGACCGGTACGGCATGCGCTGCGTCGGCGAGATCGACCTCACGCGACCGCGCTGGTGCGAGCGGCCCGCCACACTCGTCCCGGCGATCCTCGACAACGTCAGGAACTTCGACCCGGGCGCCGCCGACCGGCGCTTCGAACAGGGGCGGCAGCAGGCACGGGAGAAGGAACTCGACGTGCTGTCACGGCTGCGGGCCCTGCCGGACGGCGACCGGAAGGCCGACGAGACCGAGCGGATGATCGACCGGGTGCGGACCTTCATCGGCTACCGCGAGTACCCGAAGTACGACATCGTCAGCCGCCTCCTCGTCTACCGGCGGGCCCTGTTGGCGGAGGCCGGGCGCCTGGTGCGCGCCGGCGTGCTGAGCGAACGGGAGGACGTCTACTTCCTCACCTTCCCGGAGTTCCACGAGGTGGCGCGCACCCAACGGGTGGACGACGGGCTGCTCCGGCGGCGCAAGGAGGAGTTCCGGTCGTACGCCGCGCTCACCCCGCCCCGGGTGCTCACCTCGGACGGCGAGGCCGTCACCGGGGCGTACCGGCGCACGGACGTGCCGGCCGGGGCCCTGGTCGGCCTGCCGGTCTCCGCCGGGACCGTCGAGGGCAGGGCACGGGTCGTCCTCGACATCGCGGAGGCCGATCTCGAAGCGGGCGACATCCTCGTCACGACCTTCACCGACCCCAGCTGGTCACCGCTGTTCGTCGGCATCGCGGGCCTGGTGACGGAGGTGGGCGGCCTGATGACGCACGGCGCGGTGATCGCCCGGGAGTACGGCCTGCCGGCCGTGGTGGGCGTCGACGGCGCCACCCGGCTGATCCGGGACGGCCAGCGCATCCGCGTGCACGGAACCGACGGCCACGTCGAGTTCCTGCCCTCCGCTGCGGGTGCGTGATGCACCGGCCGCCCGTAGGCTCGCAGCGCCGGGACGCCGCACCCGGCGATCAGCGCGCAATCGTACGGACGGGGCGAGGAACGGAGCGATTCCGATGTCGGAGGACCAGGTCAGCCGCAATCTCAAGGGCATGGACGATCTCGATTTCGACGGCTGGAACAGGGCCGACTGGGACGGTGTCTTCGCCCACCACCACACCGATGACGTCCTGGTGGACTGGAAGGGCCAGCCGCCGACCCGTGGGGTCCAGGAGCACATCGACGCCATGAAGGCCTACGTCGATTCGGCGGGTGGCACGCCCCCGCAGATCGCTGCGCATCCCATCGCCTTCGGGTCGGGCGAGTGGACCTGCGTCATCGGCGAGTTCGAGGGCGGCGGTCGCATGGTCACCGTCGCGAAGTGGCGCGACGGGGCGATCGCCGAGGAGTACATCTGGGCCTAGCCGGGCGACGGACCCGCCGCACGGATCAGACGGCGTCCGTCACCGGCACCCGGAGCCGGTACTGGTGGAACGCCCGGGCCGTGTACGCCACGAAGGGCACCACGGCGGCGGGCACCAGCCACCAGGGGAACTCCCACCAGAGGGTCAGCAACCCCACGACGGCACAGAGCACCACCACCGTGTAGAACAGCGGCCCGCCGTACCCGCGCCAGACGAACGGCTCGGGGCGGTCGGGGCGGGCCAGCCGCACGGCACCGAACCAGAGACCGAGTGCCGCCAGGAGACCCGCGAAGGTACCGATCGCGGCCGTCATCTGGAGTTCGTCGCGCGGCTCGACGGAGGTGCCCTGCCGCACACCGTCCCGGTCGAGGGCGATGACGTCCCCGCGCCAGACCGTGGCGGTGACCCGGTCGCCCGGCCGCAGCCGCTCCAACAGGGGGCCCGGGTCACCGAACGCCACGACCTCGCTCCCGGAGCGACCGTCGCCGCGCAGGGTCGCCTCGTACACGCTGCCCTTGCCCTGCGTCGTGACCTCGGTGTCCGTCACCGTGCGGGCGAGCGTGCGCAGGCAGTCCTGTGACCCCCGGGCCGCCGCGGCGCCCGGGCACGGCTCGGCCGCCGTGAAGTCCCGGTACCGTGCGTCGTCGGAGGGCAACCAGAGGGCGAAGGCGGCGTAGCAGGCCAGCGCCGCGGCGAGGCCCCCCGCGACCAACAGGGCACCGAGCAGCCGCGTCCGACCGGGGGAGCGCCCGGCGGACGACCGCGCGGACCGGGCGAACCGGTCGGGGTCGGGTCCGCTCGGCGGCCGGTCCGCCCCGCCCACCGCACCCGCTCTCGTCGCTGTCATCGATCACCCCTCCGCTCCGTCCGGGAACCCGGGCTTGCCGCGCCGGGCCCGCCGGCCCAGTTTCCCCCGGGCCCGGGTTCCCGAACGACGGGTCGAACGGGCAAGTGACCTGCGCTTTCGCCTGCCGTACTCCGGCAGTTCGACGTGCCCGGGCGCGCTCCGAGCCCGCCGGAGCCCTCAGAAGCCGGCCACCGGACCCGCGGCGTGGCTCACCGCGACGGTGTGCGTGATCCAGGTGGCACCGCTGAGCCGGTGCAGGAGGAAGGACGTCGGCTCCGGGAAGTGGTGGGGGACCCCACCGGTCAGCGCCAGCCCGCTCTGGAGGTGCGTACTGGGGGCGAGGGCCAGGAGCGTGCCCGCGAAGCCCGCGGTGACGGACCGGTGCACATGGCCCGCCAGGACCCGCGCGACATTGCGGTGTTCGGCGAGGACGTCCGCCAGGGCCTCGCCGTCCGCCAACCGCATCCCGTCCAGGAACGGGATGCCGACCGCGAGCGGCGGATGGTGCAGACAGACGAACGCCGGTACGTGCGGTCTGCGGGCGAGGACCCCGTCCAACCAGGCCAGTTGATCCGGCCCCAGCCGGCCGTCGGGGCGGCCGGGCACCGACGAGTCGAGGGCCACCAGGGTGAACTCCGGGTGGTCCACGGCGTAGTGGCTCGCGGCCCCCTCGCCCAGGAAACGCGTACCGCCGAACTCCGCCAGCAGCGCCCCGCGTTCGTCGTGGTTGCCGGCGACCAGGTGCAGCGGCAGCGGGAAGCCGTCGACCAGCCGGCGCAGCGCCGTGTACTCGGCCGGCTCGCCCCGGTCCACCAGGTCCCCGGTGATGACCACCGCGTCGGGCGGCGGATCGAGGGCGAGGACCCGACCGAGCGCCCGGCCCAGTGCTTCGGCGGGCGCGCCGGCGAGCGGGCCGGTGGTGAGGTGCGGATCGCTGAGGTGCGCGAGGGACACGGTCATCTTCGAACGGTGCGGTGCCGCTCCCGCACCGCGCAAGCGCGCACGCTCAGGGCGAACCCCCGGCCCGGGCGGTCGAGGGGCGGAAGTCCCGTACGTAGCGCCGTTGCCAGGGCGTCTCCACGGCCCGCCGGTCGTAGCCCGCGCGGACGAAGGCCACCGCCTCCTGCGGCGGGACCCCGTCGAGCACGGCCAGGCAGGCCAGCGCGGTGCCGGTGCGCCCCCGGCCGCCTTCGCAGGCCAGCTCGACGCGTTCGTCCGCGCACCGCTCCCAGGCCCGGGTGAGGACGGTGAGCGCCGCGCCGCGGTCCTTGGGCAGCCGGAAGTCGGGCCACCGGATCCAGTCCGCCGGCCAGTCGGTCGCGGGCGGCTGCTTCCCCAGCAGGTACACCCCGTACTCCGGAGCCGTGCCCTGCGGTGTGCCGTTCCGCAGTCCGCGCCCGCGCACCAGTCGCCCCGAGGGCAACCGCAGCACGCCCGGGGCGCCTTCGTCCCAAGTCTCGGTCATGGCCCGACCCTACGCACGGGGTACGGGTCCGGGCGCGCGGTTCCGGGAAAGCCGCGGTCATCCGCCCTCGGGCGGCGCCGACCGTGCCGTGCCCGTGCGGTCCACCTCGAACACCCGCCGGGACGGACGGTCGCCCCGTCGTTCGGTGTTCTGCGGGGGCTGCGGGTCCTTCGTCTCCTCGGCCTCCGAATCCCGGGGAGCCCGGGCGCCCCGGGGCGGCTGCCTGCGCGGTGCGTCTCGTTCGTTCGCGTTCACCTGGGACCTCCCTGGACGGTGGTGGTGCGGGCTTGCCCCCGCACGGGTCAGCCTCGTTCCCCCGTCGCCGTGACCTCCACACCGGTTACGCCGTACGGGTGGCGCGCGCCGTGCGGCTCACTCGGCGGCCGGACCGGAAGTCTCCGCGGCCGGACCGGAAGTCTCCGCGGCCGGACCGGAAGTCTCCGCGGCCGGACCGGAGGGTTCCTCGGCGCCGTTGCGCAGTCGACGCTGTCGGGAGCCCACCACGCACACCGCCGCCGTCGCGGTCGCCGCCAACGCCAACGGGACCATCCAGTCGCGGTCGAGGACGTGGTAGGTCGCGTGGTCGAGCGAGTAGCGTCCGGCACCGGTGAGGGCGAGCGCCGCGCCCACCAGCCCGAAGGTGACCGGGAGTTCGAAGCCGCCGTCGGCCGCGAAGAACCCGTGGGGCGCGTGCACGGCGGCGGCGCCCGCCATGCCGCCGGCCGCCGCCGCGCCCGCGAACGGCGTCGCCAGCCCCACCGCCAGCAGCGTGCCGCCGCCGGCTTCGGCGAGCCCGGAGGCGATCGCACTGGGTTTGCCCGGTGCGTACCCCATGGACTCCATGGCGTTGCCGGTGCCCTCGATGCCGTGGCCGCCGAACCAGCCGAACAACTTCTGGGTGCCGTGGGCCGCGAGTGCGCCGCCGACGCCGAGCCGGAGCAGCAGCAGCCCCAGGTCACGGCGGTGTACGTGGAAACAGCCGGACATGGCCTTCCTCCTCAGGGGTGCCTGACCTCCGTCTCCCCACGGTGGCACCTCCGGGGCCGCTCCGCAGCCCGCGGCAGCGTTCGGGTGTCCGGACGTGGCGCAGGGCGGGGACCTCCGGGGCGGACCCGGTGTCCCCGCCCTGCGCGGGATGCGGAGGAGGGCCGTTCGCACGGTGCGGTGATCGTCCCGCGGCACGGGTCGTTCCCGTAGTCCGCACGGTTCCGGTCGCACGGGGACGGAGTTCCCCCGACCCGCCCCGGAACGATCGCCCTACCCCCTCCGGGGTGGCTCAGTGGCAGCTCACGGTGCCGCTGCCGATCCGGTTCCAGGAGCAGGAGTCCAGCCGCGAACCGTTGGGCTTGAGCAGTCGGGCCCGGTCGCCGTCGTTGTTCCAGACGTAGTTGCCGCGGCCCCAGTAGCGGACGCCGGAGGCGTTGGTGCCCTTGCCGGTGCGGACCTTGACGGTCTTGCCGGCCCCGATCTTGTAGCTGCCGAACGTGTAGGTGTAGCCCGTGTCGTCCTTGAGCTTGTACCCCTTGAGCTGGATCGCCGAGCGCGAGCTGTTGTGGATGTTCACCCACTCGGCGTTCAGCTTGGACCTCGTCGTGGGCCGGTCCGAACCCGGGCTGTCGTACTGGATGGTGCCCAGGTGCAGCCCTCCCTGGTGGGGAGCCGCGGCGGCCGGCGTGGCGGCGAGCAGCGGAGCCGCGAGGGCGAGGGCAGCGACGACGGGTATGACAGAGCGAATACGCAACACGAACCCCGGTTGTGAAGATGTGATGAACAGGCTTATGAAGGGATGTTGAGCATATGAGGGCTACTGGGCGGTACCGCACGGAAGTGCTCATTCCGCTTGTGTAGATCCCGTGAGGGGCCGCCGCTCGACCGCTCAGCGGCGCTCGCCGGGGTAACGGACCCCGATCCGGTCGCGCACCGCGTCCAACGTCCGCATCACGGCGAGCGAACCGTCGAGCGGAACGAGCGGCGATTCGGTGGCCTTCTCCCGCAGGCACCGCATCACCTCGGCGGCCTCGTGCCGCAGCGTGTCCCGGGGCCCGTCCTCCGTGGCGGCGGTGAACGTCTCGGGCTCACGGCCGTCGCGGTGGAGCACGAACCGGTCCGGGTAGAAGAACCCGGCGGGGACCTCCACCCGGCCCTTGCTGCCGGTGATCGAGGCGATGACCGGCGTGTGGGCGTTCACCGCGCAGTGCAGCACCGCCAGCGCACCGCTGTCGTACGACAGGACCATGCCCGTCTGGAGGTCCACGCCCTCCGGCGACAGCGTCGCCCGTGCCGTCACCCCGGACGGCTCCCCGAGGATCAGGTGCGCGAACGACACCGGGTAGACCCCGAGGTCCAGCAGCGCGCCGCCGCCCTGTCGGGGGTCGCGCAGCCGGTGCGTCGCCGGGAACGAACCGTCGATGCCGAAGTCCGCGTGCACCGCCCGGACCTCACCGATCGCCCCGTCGTCGACCAGGGCCTTGAGCCGGCGCACCAGCGGATTGCAGTACATCCACATGGCCTCCATCAGGAACAGGCCGCGGGCCCGGGCCAGGGCCACCAACTCCGCCGCCTCGGCCGTGTTCAGCGTGAACGCCTTCTCGCACAGCACCGAGCGGCCCGCCTCCAGACAGAGCCCGGCGGCCGTGCGGTGCGCGGAGTGCGGGGTGGCCACGTACACCACGTCCACGTCCTCGTCCGCCGCGAGCGAGGACCAGTCGCCGTACGCGCGCGGTATCCCGAACCGTTCGGCGAACGCCCGCGCCCCCGCCTCGGTGCGCGAGGCCACCGCGACGACCTCCGCGTCCGGCATGTCCAGCAGGTCCGCCGTGAACGACGCGGCTATCCCGCCCGTCGCCAGGATTCCCCATCGCACCCGTTCCTCGGCCATGCGACCCCTTCCGTCCGTGCGTGGCGCACCACCACGCCCCGCCCTGTCGGACCGGCGACCCCGAGCGCGAACCGCCCGGCGCAGCCCGGCACGGACGCACGGCAGGCACGGAGACGGGGCGGACGGGGATAAATGGTCTCAACCATCCGATCCGGACTGCGAGCATAGAGAACGGAATCGACGAACTCCATGGGCGGCCGGGAAACGGTGCCACGGACAGGGGAGGGACACATGCCCGAGCGCGGCGCCGTACCCGACGGGGAAACCGGACCGGACCACATAGGCACCGGTGCGCGGGGGAGCGAGGAGCGGGCCGCCGTGACCGCGGCCACCGCACCCCAGGTCGTCCCACCGGTCGTGGTGCCCCCGCCCGCCCCGCCCGGCGCCGGGCGCCGCACCGCGTTCCTGGTGATCCTGGTGCTCGGCGGCCTCACCGCCCTGCCGCCGCTGTCCATGGACATGTACCTGCCGGCCCTGCCGGAGGTCACCGGGGTGCTCGGCGCCTCCGCCGCCACCGTGCAACTCACGCTCACCGCCTGCCTCGCCGGCATGGCGCTCGGCCAACTCGTCGTCGGACCGATGAGCGACAAGTGGGGCCGCCGCCGTCCGCTGATGATCGGCATGCTGCTCTACGTCCTGGCGACCGTCGCCTGCGCGGTCGCGCCGACCGTCGAACTCCTCATCGGCTTCCGGCTCGTGCAGGGCCTCGCGGGCGCCGCGGGCATCGTCATCGCCCGCGCGGTCGTCCGGGACCTCTACGAGGGCGTGGCGATGGCCCGCTTCTTCTCCACGCTCATGCTGATCTCGGGGGTCGCGCCGATCATCGGCCCGGTGATCGGCGCCCAGGTCCTCCGGTTCACCGACTGGCGGGGCGTCTTCTGGGTGCTCGCCCTCGTCGGGGTGCTGCTCACCCTGCTCGTCCGGTTCCGACTGCCCGAGACCCTGGAACCCGAACGGCGCCACGCGGGCGGGGTCCTCGCCGCGCTGCGCACCATGCGCGGGCTGCTCGGCGACGCCCCGTTCACCGGGTACACCCTCGCGGGCGGCTTCAGCTTCGCGGCGCTGTTCGCCTACGTGTCGGCCTCGCCGTTCGTCATCCAGGAGATCTACGGGGCGTCCCCGAACACCTTCGCGATGCTGTTCGGGCTCAACTCCATCGGCCTGGTGATCATCGGCCAGGTCAACGGGCGGCTCCTGGTGGGCCGCGTCAGCCTCGACCGGGTCCTCGGCCTCGGGCTCGCGGTGATCGTGCTGGCCGCGGTGGCGCTGCTGTTGATCACCTCCGGTGCCTTCGGCGAGACGGGACTCGTGCCGGTGGCCGCCGCGCTGTTCGTGCTGATGTCGGCGATGGGCCTGGTCATGCCCAACACCAACACGCTCGCCCTCCAGCGCGCGGGCCACGCCGCCGGCTCCGCCTCCGCCCTGCTCGGGACCTCGTCCTTCCTGATCGGCGCGATCGCGTCCCCGCTCGTGGGCATCGCCGGTGAGCACACCGCCGTCCCGATGGCGCTCGTCCAGCTCGTCGCCGGCCTGGCCGCGGCGGCGGCGTTCCTGACCCTCGCCCGAACCCGCGGCAAGGCGTCCGACCAGCCGGTCTGACGGGGCGGCGTCCCCCGACGGACCGCCGTTAGTCTCAGCGGATGACCGACGAACCCCCGAGCGCGCACGTGCAACTGGACGGCACCGGCCTGGTCCTGGTCCGGCACGACGACGAGGACGCGACGTACTCCTTCCCCCGCCGGGGGCGGACGCCCGACGGCACGCCCCGCGTCCTGCCCCTGGCCGAGGCGCTGCACGCCCGCATCCGGCCCCTCGGCACCGCCGAGGCCGTGCTACGGGACTGGGCGACGGGGGCCACGCCACCCGGGACGGTGCCCTGGGACGACCCGACCGCCGGCCCACCGGTACGGGTCCGGGCCGGCGGGATCGTGATCCGGGACGGGCGGATGCTGCTCATCGGCTTCGAGGAGGACGGGGAGCCGTACTACGAGATACCCGGCGGCGGGGTCGAGGACGGCGAGGAACCGCCCGCCGCGGTGGTCCGCGAACTGCGGGAGGAGACCGGTCTGACGGTACGCGTGCGCCGGGAGGTCGCACGGGTCTGGAAGGACGGCCGCCGCGAGCACTACTTCCTGCTGGACGCCGAGGGGCGGATCGGCCCCCGCGAGGAACTGGACAACCACGGCGGTACACCGACCTGGATCCCGCTGGACGAACTGCCCACCACCGCGCTCTGGCCCAAACGCCTGGGCTGGCGCATCGCGCACTGGCACGCCACGCACTGGCCCGCCCGCCCGGCGGAACTCGCCGACGGCATCCACGACCTCCGCGCCGACTGCACCTGGTAGCGGCCGCTGCCCCGTTGCCGGACACACCCGATGGCCGGCTGTACCGGATGGCGGGCCACCGGGTGGGCGCGGGGTGCGGGCGTACAGTGGGAAGGTCGGGGTCGGCGCCCGCACCGGCTGCGGGCGGGTGGCCTGCCTGGCCTGGAGGTGACCAGAATGGAGACCGTCATCCTCATCGCGGTGGTGGTCGCCCTGATCGGCGTCGGGATGCTCCTGATCCATCGGCTGAACGCACAGCACGAGGCGCGGATCACGACCCACCACTACAGCGCCCCCCTCCCGAGACCTCCCGGTCAGCCGGAAGCGCCCGGCGGCGGACCGTTCGCGCACGAACGGGCGAAGGCGTACCTTCCCCCGACCGGGAAGCCGCCCCGAAGGCCCCCTGCGAAGTGATGCACCACCGCCGGTTCACCACCGGCGGCTCAGCGTGCATCGATCCAGGTGCGGAGTAGCAGACGACGTTTCTCCGGGTCGTCGCTGTCGGTGAACTCGGTGCGACCGTGGACAAGCCTGCGATTGTTGATGATCATGAGTTGGCCGTCTGCGAGCCGTGCGAACCGGTGGAGCGACGTGTCAGCCAGCACCTCGTCCACCGCATCCAAGGCGGCAGTTTGCTCGGAGCTCAGGTCAGGCACATCCTGCGCCGAGTGGGCGCTGTCGATGTACTGCCGTAGGTAGTTGATGCGTGTGCCCGTGGATGTGTCCTCCAGCACCGGTCGTAGGACCGTGCGGGGTCCGACGCCACTGGTGTCACGTGAGTCGAAATGGAACTCCTGCGACAGGACGGCCAACACCCCGGGACTCGGCCGTAGTCGTTTGACGATGTCTTCTACGCGCACGAACACTGACTCGCCACCGGCCAACGCAGCACGCTGGCAAAGCAGGGTGAAATAGTCCGGTATGTGACCAGGTCGGTGCATTCCGTCGGTATGTAGATGGCCACCGAACCGGGTGTCGGAGTAGCGAGCGGACCGGCTGCTGGTGATGTCGGCGCCACGATCCCGGACCTCGCGGACCTGCTCCCCCTCGAAGTCCTGCGGCATCACCTTGCCGAGCATGCGGGAGACGGCGATCAGCAGCGCCTTGGCTTCGGCCAAGGGCGGAGCGGGAGGGGTTTGAATGACGAGGTATCCGCGACCGTGCTCCAGTTCGCGATAGGCGGCCTGCTGGAGCGCCGAGGTGACGGTGGCGGGAATGTCGTTCTGGCTGATCCTCACGGCCACACTTGCGTCGAAGACGAGGTCAGTACTGCTGGCCATGCTCGTTCCTCCTTGCGAAGTGGCGAACTCATCATCGGTGACGCGAGCTTCGCGTTCGCGTCACGGTGGACCTCGGGGTCAAAGGCGTGACTAGCGCGGTGTGTCATCCCCGGAGGTCGTGCGCAGAGGCGCGTCGACAGACCTGCCGCGCTGGCGAGGGCGGTTGCCGTTCTTTCCGTTCGCCGCTTGCCCGCGGTCGGCACGGCAACCCGTCGTGGCGAGACCCGCGTCGTCACGATCATGGAAATGTCGACCGCGTGTCCGACGGATCCGTGGCAGCTTCCGCATTTCGAGCGAAGTCGTTACGAGATCATCCCCCGCCAATCCACGTGAGACAACCAGGTGATGGAACGAATTCCAGCCAAAGTGCTTCGCAGGTTCATCGATTTGCCGAGTTCTCTTGACCTGGAACGGGTCGACGGGGTCGATCCAGAAAGTCGCAAGCGTAAATATTCAGCCGTCAACTGTCAGCGGCTAAGGCCCTTCGGTCTCGACGAAAAATCGCAATGATCACGCCATATCACCACTGGCCCTCTAGTGGATCTACAGTCATAATCTAGACAATTTGTAACAAATTTCACATGGGTCATCCCTGAATTTTCTGGCTTGACTCCCTCCGGTCCGTTATCAATCCCGTTGACCGATCGGATTCAGCTGCTTAGCTTTATTTCGGCGCCCATCCGTTCCTTGTGTGACGCGAGAAGGGTGCCGGTAATGCGAAACGAAACATTGCCCCCCCCAAAAGGTGGGCTCAGGGTTTCGCCCTCAATGCGACGACCGCCCTCGCGTCTCTGCTCGATGTGGAGTGTCGTGATTTCGAAACGTCGCCCCTTGCTCGGTGCGGAGTGCGATTTCGGCAGTCGCATCAGTCAGTACAACGCGCACTATCGCGAGTAGCACGCATGTGTGAAAGGATGTGAAGGGCCATGGATTGGTCCCGTAGCGTAGTGGTAGTGGTGAGCCCGGATTCTTTCATCCGCGGCGTAGGGTGCCGCATCGTGGACGAATTGCTCATGTCCGACTGTGAAGAAGTCGCGGCTCGTGTCGTTCAGCCCGGCAGCCTGCTGCTGGATGTAATTTACGATGATCTCGCTCGGAGGCGAGTGTATTTCGGCACGTACCGGTACCGTGCCATAGACGCGCTCTACAGTCTCGGCCCCTCGCTGGCGCTCGTTCTGCGGGGATCGTCCGGGATACATCAGCGCTTCACCGAGCTCAAGGGTTCCGGCCCGCTGGAGAAGGCGGCCCGCACATCCCTCCGGCTCCGATTCGGCGCGGTCAACACGATTCTGGGGCTTCTGCACATCTCGGACAGCCCCGAAGAGGCGGAACTCGACTGGAAGACCTTCTTTGTCAGAGACTGGAACAACCTCGGGCCCAGTGAACTGCCCGATTCTCCTGCTCGTCTGGGCACTCCTGGGGCACGTGAGCTCGCCAGTCTTCTTGACAATCCGCCCGGCAGCGGCGAGAGCCGTGGCTTCTTCCAAGTACGCGACCAGCTTCGGCGCAGCCTCGTGGCACATCTGTGGGAGCTCTTGCCTCCGGCAGAGACGATTCCCGTGGCCCGGACCCTGGCCGCACTCGACGGGGCCCCGCTGAGCAACGAATTCGTAACCCAGATGGCTGAGAGCTTGGACGGTGCCGCCGATCTCCTGCTGCGACGGACGCTCACCGCTTCCTTCACGCCTGACGAACCGGCACTGGACACGGGCAGGCTGTGGCGGAGCCTGGAGGGCCACGGTGTCAGAGTCGATCCCTGGGCCCGTGCCGTACTCACGACCTCCCAGTACTTCCCTCCCCTCATCCACACCGAGGAATCGCGGATGGCCACACGCTCCGCCATAGAGCCGGCAGCCCATGGCTGAGGCGGCGACGACACGGCTCTGGGTCGGAGGAGAACGGGCAGCCCCACGCCACACCCCACGATGGGCCCAGGAGGAGCGGCAACGGGTACGCGGTACCCTCCTCGGTGCTCACCCCTCTCCGTACCCTTGCCACTTCGGGTCCATCGGTGAGAACAGGGGCACCAACCACTACACCTACTGGGACCTGCATCAGGACTTCGCGAGTGAGGCGCAGGCCACCGCGCGTGCTTTACGGGTGTTCATCGAGATGCAACTCGCCTCGCCGGACGAGCGCCTTTCCCTCCTCATCTTGGCAGGACCTCCCTCGGTGGACGCTGATTTCGCCTGGTACCGAGACCTTTTCTGGCGCATGCTATCCACCGTGCACGAACACGATCAGATTTCGTGGCCCGTGGGCACACTGGGTGATCCAGAGGACCCGAATTGGGAATTCACCTTCGCGGGAGAACCGCTCTTCACCTTCGGCACCTGCCCCGCCTACGGTCCGCGTCGCAGTCGCGTACTCGGTGAATGTCTGGTGATCGGTGTGCAGTGCAGAAGAGTGTTCGATTCGATCAGCGGGTCCACGGCGGCTGGGCGCGCGGCGAAGAAGCGGATACGCCAGAGCCTTGCAGAGTACGAGAGCGTGCCCGTGCTCGAGGACGCTGGGGACGGCCAAGGCTCTACTCTGGAGAAGTGGAAGCAGTACTTTCCTGAGGTCGACGGCAAGCCGTTGAGTGGAAAGTGCCCTGTCCAATGGGAGAAACGGTGAAGCGTTCGAGGTCGGCCCCCACCGGCGCTCCGGTTCTCGTCGTCGACGAGGAACTTCCGGACCAGTGGCCAGAGGGCACATTCCTCACCTCGCCCGCGTGGTTGAGGATGATGGGTGACCGGCCGCCCGGTCGTGCCTACTACTTTCGGCTCCTCCGGGGCGGCCGCACCATCGCTGCAACCACCGGCTACCTCATCGAGGACGCTGACTGTTACGAGTCGTTCAACATCCACGATCTGCTGTGGCGATACCCACCCGTGTTCCCGGATCAGGAAAGACCCTCCACCCGGGTGCCGGAACGGGCTGCTCTCTTCCCCTTCCTCGCGATCGTGCAGCCCGGCTACGAATGCGAGGTGGTCACCCGGGAAGCACGCGTGGAAGAAGCGGTTCGCGACCTCCTCGCCGAGGTCAACCGGTGGGCGCGACAGTCGGGCGCGGTCTGTACGGCCGTGCTCTACGCCGCCGGTCCCGCACTGGCTGCGGCACTGGACGCCGAACAAGGCTGGCACCGCCGCAGCGGCACGGTGCGGTCCGTCCTCGACGTTCCCACCGGAAGTTTCGACGACTACCTGGCCCGACTGTCGAAGAGCGGTCGTCAGAAAGTCCGTTGGGACCTGCGTGACCTGTTGCGCGCGGGAGTTCGCACCACGCTCGTCGACGCAACCGGACTAGGGGACACCGAAGTGCGGCTGCGGATGAATCTCGTCGCCAAGTACGGGGGGTACAGCAGTCTGGCAGTGGAACGGTCCAGGTTGGAGCGGTTGGCCACGCTGTTCCCCTCGGAACGCCTCCGACTGTTCCACTCCACCACGACCGGCGGCGACGTGGTTGGCTTCAGCCTCTTCATATCGTACGGCGACCAGTGGCACGTGTTCTGGTGCGGGTTCGACTACGAGAATCCGGCGTCACGCAGGACGTACTTCGACGCCATGTTCTACTCCCCGGTCCGCGTCGCGCAGACCGAAGAGGTCAGGACGATCGACTACGGCCTGGGCTACGAGAAGAGCAAGAAGTGGCGGGGGTGCCACACCACGCCACGCGACATGTGGGTCACTGACCTTCGCGGAGACGTCGCTCGTTGGTGGGAGCCCGTCGCCTAGAGCGATGAGCCAGATGGAACGCCAACACCCGACGGGAAGACCGCTGCCGGATGACCGAAGCAATGACTGGCCGACTGGAGACGCCGTCTTGGACTTAAGTGTCGAACCACAGGCAGTTGAGCACACCGCACTGATCAACGAGGTATTCGAAGCGGGATTCGACTTCGTCACAGGCGTGCCGGACTCTCATCTGGCCGGATTCCTGAAAGCCCTGGCAGCAGACGAGCGCGCCGGAGAGTGCTTCCTTCCCGGAACCCGAGAGGACAACTGCATCGGCCTTGCGGTGGGAGCGTACCTCGCGGGGGCGACACCTCTGGTGTTCATGAAGAGTGCGGGGCTCGGGACCTGTCTCGACGCGTTGACCAGCCTCGCACTGGTCTATCGGATTCCAGTCGTGCTGCTGGTTTCCTGGGCCGGACACGACGGCCGCGACGTTCCGCACCACAACGTGATCGGTCAGCCCGCTCCGGCCGTGCTCCAAGCGCTTGGCGTTCCGGCCTTGCTCAGCCGGTTCGACGATCCCGCGGACACGGCGGAACAACTGCGCGCGGCACTACGAGAAGCGGTACGCGTCAGCAGCCCCGTCGCGGTGCTGTGTGCGCCCGAAGGGGAGTGACGACGGATGCTGACCAGGGACGACGTGCTCGCACGGCTTGCCTGCACGGCCGAGCGCGAAGACGCGGCGGTGTTCATCGGTAACGGGCTCAATCCCCGAGCACTGCACGCGATCGCCGACCGTGATGAGAACTTCTACATGATGGGCAGCATGGGTCTCGCGCTGCCCCTTGCCATCGGCTTCTCCCGGTGGTCGGGCAGAACCGTGCTCGCCGTCGAGGGTGACGGGAACACCCTCATGGGCGCATCCGCCATGGCATTGGCTCCCACCGCACGCGGGTCCCTCGTACACGTCGTCCTGGACAACCAGGTCTACGAGAGCACCGGTGGGCAGAGCTCACCCGCGCCTGGCTTCTCCTTCGTCGGAGCTGCTCGGGCTGCCGGGTACGCGACGGCGGTGTCGGTCACCGAGGATCTCGATACGTTCTCCGAGGCCCTGTCGGAGGCCGCCGGCGCGAGGCAGCCCGGCTTCGTCCACGTCCGTACGGCAGCCAACTCCGGGCCGCCACCCCCCCGGGTCCCGTACCACCCCGCAGAGATCACCACACGGTTCACCACTTGCTATCGCGTGTACGACACCTGACGAAACGAGGTGACCCCCATGAACGAGCTGCGCATGGGCATAGGCGTGCACAGTCCCATCACAGCGCTCCTGGCGGAGGAAGCCGGCGCCGACGTCCTCTGGCTCGGCAGCCTGGAGATGTCCACCAGCCTCGGAGTGCCCGACCGGGAAGTGCTGGAGCCGCACCAGATAGCCGGGATCGTTCGCGCGATACGGGCTGTGACCGAGCTGCCGATCTACGTTGACGCGGACACCGGTCGGGGCAGCGATGAACTGGCTGTCCTTGCGACCAAACTGTACGAGGAGGCCGGGGCCGACGCGATCTGCGTGGAGGACAACCTCTTCCCCAAGCGGAACTCGCTGGACGACCGTTTCGGGGGCCGGGAGCTGCTGGCCCCGGATGCCTTCGCTGCCCGGATATCCGCCATGGTGGCCGCTCGTCGCTCCCTGAAGGTCATCGCGAGAACCGAAGCGCTGGTGGCCGGCCACGGGGCGGATGCCGCCGTCGATCGACTGCGCTGCTACGCGACGGCCGGCGCAGATGCCCTGTTCGCGCAGGCCAACCGGGCCAGCTCCGACCAGTTGATGTCGGTGGTGGCAGAGATCGCGCCGCTGCGGCCCATGGTGTTGGCGCCTACGGTGCTGCCCGACACCGATGCTGAGACGTTCGCAGCGTGCGGACCGGTGACGGTCCTCTTCGCCAATGTGATCATGCGGAGCCTGGTGGAAGGGACGTCCCGGATACTGCGTGAGGTCATGAGCACCCGCCGCCTGACCTCAGTCTCAGCGGAACTCTCCAGCGTGGAGCGGCTGTTCGAGCTCACCGAACGGATATCGGTGGCCGGTCGGGGCCCGGGTTCCGGCGCTCGGATGTCGGACGGGCGACAACCCGACGGCGCCAAGGCCTCGGAGCAATGGGCCGTACCCGATGTCAAGGCCGTGGCGGACGCCCCGACCGATCGTGAGCGGGCCCGCTCGCTGATGGTGGAGGCGGCGTTCGACTACTGCGCAGGCGGCGCGGGCGACGAGTCCGGTGTCCGGCGCAACATCGATCAACTGGACGCCGTCATGCACGTTCCGCGGGTCCTGCGCGACGTTTCGGAACGCAGCACTGCCGCCGAGCTGTTCGGCAAGCGGTTGGCCGCGCCGATCCTCGTGACCCCGATGGGTCTACAGGCGTTGTGCCATCCGGACGCAGAGGTGGCCACCGCAACGGCAGCCCACTCACTCGGTCTCGGCTTCACCCTGTCCATGTTCAGCTCGCGACCTGTTGAGGACGTCGCGCCGGCAGCGCCCGGTCTGTGGCAGCAGATCTACCTGCTGCGCCAGCGCGAGGTCAGTTGGTCGATGCTTCGCAGGGCCGAAGAAGCCGGGGCAGGTGCGGTGGTGGTCACCGTGGACGTGCCGGTCGTGGGCCGACGCAGCCGGGACGCACGCAACCGGTTCAGCCGGTTCGACGCAGCACCACCCGCCATCGTGCAGGATCCGTCCTTCCTCGACCTCCTCGGGCACCGCAGGAGGCGCACGCCCTCGCTCACCGCGGCCGACCTCGTCTCAGAGATTTTCCCCGACCCCACCGTGTCCTGGGAGGACCTTGCGAGCCTGCGGTCACGCACCCGTCTCCCATTGATCGTGAAGGGAATCCTGAATCCGACAGACGCCGAACGTGCGGTGGGGGCGGGCGCGAACGCGGTGCAGGTGTCGACACACGGCGGCCGGCAGTCCGACCGGCACGTGGCGTCGGTGGACGCGCTTCCCGCCGTGGTGTCGGCCGTGGGCGGCCAGGTGCCCGTTCTCTTTGATTCCGGTGTACGCAACGGGGCGCACATCGCCTCCGCGTTGAGCCTGGGCGCGAGCGCCGTCCTCGTCGGGAGGCCGGTGCTGTGGGGGCTCGCGTCGGGCGGCCAGGAAGGCGTCGCACAGGTACTCGCTTCATTTGTGTCTGACCTGGGCCACGCCATGGACCTGCTCGGGGCCCCCGTCATCACTGACATGAGCCACCAACTGACCGGTTCACGGGAGCAAGCATGACCTCATCGGACTCCAGCCACAGCACCACGGCGCATCGCCATTGGGATGAGATATGGAAGACCACGGGTGGCCGTGCCGATTGGTCCACGGTCGACCCCTGGGTCGCGGACACCATCGACCTGCTGCGCAAGCGGAAGGTACGGGACGTACTGGACCTGGCCTGTGGGATAGGTCGGCACGCCGTCTTCTTGGCTCGGTCCGGCTTCGTTTGCTGGGCGATCGACGCGAGCGATACCGCGATCGACCAGAGTCGCGCGGCGGCGGAGGAAGCGGGCGTGGACCTCGACCTGCGGATCGGGCCGATGAACCGCCTGCCGTATCCCGACGACCACTTCGACTATGTGCTGGCGTACAACGCGATCTACCACGGCGACCGGAACGCGGTGCGCAGCCACGTACGCGAGATCCACCGCGTGCTGAGGCCCGGGGGCCTGTACCAACTGACCATGCTCTCGCGCCGCAACCATCATCACGGCAGGGGCATCGAGGTCGGGCCCGGGGCCTTCGTCCAGCCGGAGGCAACGGACGACAAGGTGCATCCGCACTTCTACTGTGACGCCGCAGAGATGATCGCGATCCATGAACCGGCGGCGCTGGTCAGGGCGCACGACGAGGAGCACGTGGCCCCCGGTTCGTTCCACTGGCACTGCCTGTTCGAGCTGCCCAAGGGGGGAGGGGGGCTCAAGTGACACCGGAGCCCCGGTCGACCCTGCTGGTACGGATCGGGCGCTCGCCGCAGCTCCAGCCCTTCAGGAAGAAGAACTTCCGCTATCTGTGGACCGGGTTCGCCGTCTCGCTCCTGGGCGACGGCATGATGTTCGTCGCCCTGCCGTGGCTGGTGCTGTCGCTGAGTGACACGACTACCGCACTGGCCGCTATCGGCGTGGTGATGGCGGTGACCGCTCTGCCCGCTGCTCTCCTCGCCGGCACCTGGGTGAACAGGTACGGGGCCCGTAGAGTGATGCTCGCCGGGGACCTGCTGCGTGCGGTCGTGATGGCGGCCATCGGGCTGCTGAGCCTGGCGGACCTGCTCACCCCTTGGTACCTCTATCTGGGGCTGGCCGTCTTCTCCGCTGCGGAAGCCGCCTTCGTCCCGGCCTTCAACACCATGGTGCAGACGGTGGTACCGGCGGAGCACCTGGTCGGTGCCAACTCCGCCGACCAGGTCATTCGCCCCCTGATGTGGCGGCTGATCGGGCCGGCCCTCGGTGGCGCGTTGGTCGCCAGCTCGGGCGCCGACTGGGTGTTTGTGGTGAACGGGCTGACCTTCATCGTGTCGTTCGTCCTCCTGCGCAAGGTGAGCGCCGAGCACGAGCCATTGGAAGAGCAGGGCCCCGGGAGCATGTTGGCGGAGAGCCTCGACGGTTTCCGGTACGTATGGCGGCACAAGTGGTTGCTCTACGCGTTCGCAGCCGGAGCCGTGACTGTGATCTGCGTGATGGGACCGTGGAACGTCCTCGTGCCCTTCATCCTCCACGATGACGGGGCACACGGCGCTCAGACCTACGGCCTGGTGCTGGCCGTCGGCGGGGTCGGTCAGATCTGCGGAGCGCTCCTCGTCGGCGGGAAGTCATTGGGCCGACGGTCGCTGGTCTGGCTCTATCTCGCCTGGGGCGGCATGGCGGGCGGACTCGTGGGATTCACCTTCGACGCTGCGCTCGTGCCCGCACTGATCGGGAGCTTTGTGATCAACGCGGCGCTTGCCGTCTCCGCGGTTCTCTGGGGGGCCCTCTTGCAAAGCGCCGTGTCACGGGCCTACGTGGCGCGCATGTTCGGGATCGACTGGGCACTGTCCCAGGTGCTGGTCCCGATTTCGTACTCGCTGACCGGTGCGTTCGCCGGTATCACCTCGACCGATACCACGCTGTTGGCTGCCGCAGTCGGCGGCCTGATCTGCGTCCCGGCCGTGTTGCTCGTGCGGCAGGCACGCCGCCTACCGGAGATGAGGAACTCTTGAGCGACGACGCCCTTAGTGCCATGGCTGCCCAGGACGACTGCACGCGAGCCATCGTCGACGATCTCAAATGGCTGGGGCGGCGCTTCCCCTGGCCCGAGGAGAGCAGCGTCCTCCTCGTCGGATCCACCGCTGAGGGCGTGGCCATGCGTGGCTCCAACGTGAACGTGCTGGTGCTCGATGCACCGGACGATTGGACGCCGGACCACGAAGACACCAGGTCGGTTCTTCGACCGATGAGCCTGGTCCGGAACCACATCATCCCTGGCAACCCCGTCATCAACATGGACGTCCTACGACCACGCCCTTTGCATGACCTGGCCACCCTCGCATCAGGCATGTCCCGCGTCCAGGACCCAGCCACCCCCGATCTGGAACTCCCCGTGCTCGACGTGTTGGAGATCCGCTTCCTCGCCAGGCTCCGCGGGGGGAAGGTCCTCCACGGGCCCGAGACGACGGAACTCTGGCGGGAACGCACAGGAGTTCGCTGGCTGCCTGCCTTCCACTGCGCCACCACTTACCTCACGGCCGTCCACTTCCGCAACAAGGCCATGTCCGCCCACGCCGACCGGTTGCCCCTCGACGCCTTGGTCCTGTTCAGGCTGGCCGTGGAACACCTACTCCTCAGCGCGCTAGCCGCCGAGGGCCGCGTCCTCCACGAGGTGAAGAACCTCGGTCGCCACATCGGCGCGGTCCTTGCCATCCGAAATCAGCCGCCACGGCTGTTCCAGGAGGCCGGGAGCCTTCTGGAACATGGTTCGGAGCCCGGTCCCGCTATCTTCGCCCGTTTCGACCAGTGCTCGGCAGATCTCCTGCGCGGCCTAGGTGGGGCCCCGCACGGCCGTACCGCGGTCGACTACCTCGCGGGACAGGGCCATGCCGAGGCCGAATCGGGCCGTACCCAGAAGGAGCTGGAATGAGCACAACCGAGTCGCAGGCCCCCGAACTCCCCTCAACGGTCCGCGCCGTCGTCGATGGCTTGGCCGGTCTCCCCCAGGTTAGGTCCGTCCGCATCGCCGGTTCGCGAGCGAGGGGCAAGCCCACCAGCCCTGACAGCGACTGGGACATTCTCGCGTACACGGAGGAAGCGCTCCCGACACTCGGCGAGCTGCACCGGCTCCTCCCGTCCGGCACCGAACAGGCGCATCCGTATCCGTTGCACACCGCCAACCCCGGACATCCCTTCCAAGAGTCGGAGTTCACGCTCCCGGTGTCCCCGAGGATCGATGTCTGCCTCCGGCCGTTCGCCCATCTGCAGCAAGAGCAGCAACGGGCCGCCCTCGGAACGTTCACCGTGCACTCCTATCCCAAGACCGCAGGTGGTGTGCCCTCTTACATCCTGCTGAGCGAGGCAGCACTGTCGGCCCCGGTCCACGGTGACGTGGGCAAACCGGTCTGTCCCGACGCACTCGTCGCCGCCGCAGGACCATGGTGGCGGGGGCGGGCCTCCTGCGCCTTGCTGCTGGCGATCGATCACGTCGCAGCAGGTGAACTGCTGGGCGCACTTGAACACATACTCGCAGCAGCCACCTCGGTCGCCCACTCCAGGCTGATATCAGGAGGCAGCTGGTACCCCATCACCAAACGTCTGCTCGATGAGACCGGCGCCATTGAGGACGGGGTACGTGAGCACCTTGCCGGGTTGTCCGCCAGCCGGCTGACCGCAGCCACGGTGCGTCAGGTTGCGGACGGCCTCGGGGTCGACGTGGACGAAGGGCTCGATTGGCTCCAGCGGGGCGAGCACATGGGACCCATCCGTGGGGATCAGGGGCCTGTACGCGTCATCAGTCACCAGAACGAAAGGTAGGGCGCCTCCCCATGCCAGACATCCGAATCCGCAACTGCGTCCCGCACGGCACCGGTCGCCTGCCCAAGTGCTGCCGTCCTACCGAACCGGCCCCGGTGTCCGGCCGGTCCGTCCGCTCGGCCGGAGCGACATCATGAGCCCGCCACGGACGGCGGGCTCCGACGACCACGTCCGACGGGACCTCGACCGTCCCGTCCGCATCCTCGTCGTGGGCTGTGGCGACCTTTCGCTGCGGGTGCTCCACGGGCTGACCACCACCCCCCACCCGCGACACCTGGCACTCCTCGGGCGAGACGGAGAGGCGGTCATCCGCGCGGCCAACACGGTGGCACTCGCCGCCACGCAGTTGGGCCGGGACTGCCCGGTCGAACCCCTCGTGCAGGACCTCGCCGACGTGTCGGGCACTGCGGAGACCATTGCCCGGTTCGACCCGGACATCATCTTCTCGGCAGCCAGCCGCCAGTCCTGGTACGTCATCTCCGATCTTCCTGCCGTCCGTTTCGCCCGCATCGGCGCCGCCCATTTCGGGCCCTGGCTCCCCATGCACCTGGACCCAGTGTTCAAGCTCATGAAGGCGGTGCGCGCTTCAGGCACCAGTGCGGTCGTGGTGAACGCCGCCTACCCGGATGCGGTGCACCCTGTGCTCGCCGGGGCCGGTCTCAGCCCCGCGCTCGGCATCGGCAACGTGGCGAACTCCGTGCCCGCGCTCAGGACGAGCGCGGCCGCGTTCCTCGGATGCGGGCCCGCCGATGTGCAACCCCGCTTCGTGGCACACCACTTCGTCAGCCACCGGATCTCCCGGACCGGCAACAGCGGCGGCGCGGCCTACGACCTGACCTTCTGGCGGGGGGACGAGGAGGTCACCGACCACCTGTCGGTCGACGGCCTGTTCCACTCGTTGCGCTCCCAGTACCGCAGAACAGGGGGACGCCAGGGTCAATTGCTGACCTCGGCCTCTGCACTCAGTGTGCTGGAACCGTTGGTGACCGGGGTGGAGGCGACCGTCCACGTACCTGGCTGGCACGGACTGCCCGGCGGCTACCCGGTGCGGATCACCCGAGAAGGGAGTTCGTTGGACCTGCCTCCGCGGCTTGGCCAGCGGGAGGCCGAGGAGATCAACCGGGATGGTCAGCGCCACGACGGGATCGCTCGGATCACCGCGGATGGGCTGGTCGAGTTCACCGACGAGTCCATGGAGATCATGCAGGAGGAACTCGGCTACACCTGCAAACAATTGACTCTGACCGATGTGGAGGAGGCGGCCACCGAGCTGGCCGCCCGCTACGCCTTGTGCGGCAAGCGATGAGTGTACTGCGCAGGCATGTGCTGGTGATCGACCACATCGGGTACCGGTACTACCAGGACGTGGACGGTCGGAAGTTCCTGCCTGCGGACGAGAACCGAGTCCATCTCCTCACGGACATCCGCAAGCTGGACCAAGCGCGCGGTGACGAGTTGGAAACGGTCATAGGCATTCCCCGGGGCGACGACACACTGTTGGAGGCCGCGGCGCTCATGCGCCACGACGCTCCCGACTTGCCCGTGGACAGTGTCGTGGCCATCAGCGAGGGGCTGCTGCTGACCGCCGCCAGACTGAGGGACAAGCTGGGGGTGCCGGGACCCACCGAACAGCAGGTCCTGGGCTACCGCGACAAGGTCATCATGAAGGATCGACTGAGAGAGAACGGCATCCGCGTTCCCGACTACGCGCCCTTCACCGAGAGTGCCGCACAACGCCTTCTCGCTCGACACGGCAAAGTGGTGGCCAAGCCGCGCCGCAGTGAAAGCTCCGCCGGGATCGCTATCCTGGGTTGCCTCGATGACCTGTGCGGATTCCTCGACGCGACGACCGAGGGCGATCTCACCCCCGATGCGTACGAGGTGGAGGAGCACATCGACGGCACCCTCTTCCACATCGACAGCGTCGTCAGCGGGGGCGTGCCGCTCGCCGCAACCGCCGGCAGGAGCATCGAGGAGACGACGTCCTACCGTCACTTGGGGGCATTCCGGGACGTCGCTGTGGGACAAGGGGAGACACTCGACCGGCTGCTGCGCTTCAATCGTGAGGTACTGGCCTGCTATCCGCACTTCAGCGGGGTCACCCATCACGAGGTGTTCCTGAGCGGGGAGGACGTGGTCTTCTGCGAGATCGGCGGCCGCCCGGGTGGTGGCGGCATCATTCCCGGCTTCTACTCCCGGACCGGAGTCAACCTCGACGAGATGGCCGTCCGGGCGCACCTGGGTGAGGAGATCACCCCGCCGGCTCCCCCGGCCGACCACCTCACCGGGTACGCCCTGGTGTACGCGCCCCCCGGCCGTCTGGAGGCCGACCTCACGCTGCCCGACACCGAGTGGATCATCGACACACAGTTGCGCTTTCGTCCCGGTGACCTGATGGCGCGGCCCACGGCCTGGAATCAGGCAGCGGCCACGGTCACGGTACGGGGGCGGTCCGAGGACGAGGTCACGTCCCGCCTCGATCAGGTGATCGACATGGTCCAGGGTCGACTGCGTGAGGGAGAGGGAAGCGGGGTGAGGTGACATGACGGGGATCGAGGAAGTCGCCATCAGAATCGCGCGGCGCGCGGCGGTGGAGATCCGTACCACGGCTCGTCGGCGATACCGGGTGAGCCGGAAGAGCGGGTTGGGCGATCTGCTGACCGAGGCAGACATCAGGGCTGAATCGGTTATTACGGACCTGCTGGGCAAGATGCGGCCCGGTGACGCCATTCTCGCGGAGGAGTCCGGCTACCAGCCGGGCCACACTGGCGTGACCTGGGTCGTCGATCCACTTGACGGGACGGCGAACTTCGTCCGCGCATCACCGCACTACGCGGTGAGTGTCGCCGCGCTGTCCGACTCGGGGTGCCTGGCCGCCGCGATCGTCCGCCCGGCGGACGGGCAGTGGATGGCTCTGCGTGACGGCGCACTGGACGGCGACGTCAGACACTGCCTGCCTGCGGTGGACACGGGCGCGCGAGTGGCTGTTGCACTTCCGTACGGTGCCGCCGAACTCGTCGAGGCGCGAGCGATCCTCCGCCTGGTGGGGCAGCGTTACGTCGTGGAGCGCACCGGTTCGGCGGCATGCGACCTCCTACGGGTGGTCACCGGCTCGGTGGACGCGCACATCTCGGTGGCGCTTCCGTGGTGGGACACGGCCGCGGGCCACGGCCTTGTCCAATCCAGTGGCCGGATTGTGATGCACCGGCGATCCGCCAGGCGCACCAGGATCGACGTTTCGGGGCGGCCGGAGGTGGTGCGCTCACTGGTACAGCTGCTGGCAGAGCATTCCCATGTCAGCGAGGGCATGGCGTGACCGCGTCCGGTTCCCGCCGCGCAGGGCGCCCCGTGCTGCTGCTGGTTGTGAGCAGACGCCGGAGCTTCACCCGGCACGTTCTCGAACGGTCGGACATCGACACGGTACTGCTGCGTCCACAGACGTCGAGCGTGGAAGTGCCGGACGGCAGACCGGTGTTCCCACTCCGTGCCGGAATCTCGGCAGAGGCGGAAGCTGAACGGTATCAACGGTGGCTCTCACGCATGGGCTTGCCCCGTCCTACGTTCTTCTGCAACCCCGACGAGTCGGCGCAGTCCTTGGCGCACCGGTTCGCGTCTGCCGCCGGACTTCCGCACCTGTCTCCCCGGCAGGTACGGCTGTCTACCGACAAGCTCGCCATGAAGGAACTGTTCGCCGCCGCAGGACTCCCGGCAGCGCGATTCCGCGAGGTCGCCTCGATCGCGGAGGTGAAGGAATTCGCCGACCGGTACGGATGGCCCGTCATCGTCAAACCAGCCGTCTCCGGTTCGGCGGTGGACACCTGGAAAGTGGACGTCGACCAGCTGGGCACGGTCGACCTGGCACTGCGGAGCCGCCCCGAGAGGCGATGGCTTGCCGAGGAGTACGTACAGGGCGTCGAGCATCAGCTGTGTGCCCTGGTGCATGAGGGCCGGGTGCAGGACGCGTACGTTGCTGTCAATCCGGCGCCCGTGCTGGATGCCCTAGCGGGGGCGATGAATGCGGACATCACGTTGGCCCCTTCGGAGCCCGAACCGGTTGACGGACGCGCGGTGGCCCAACGCCTCGCCGGCGCCCTTGCTTTCCGCAGCGGCTATCTGCATGCCGAGTTCTTCATCGGTCATGACGGATCCTTCGTCATGGGAGAGATCGCGGCTCGTATTGGCGGAGCCGAATTGCCCACCAGTCATGGGCTTTCCCGGGGGTTCGATATGTTGGCCGCTGTAACGGACGTCTATGTCGGCCGCCCGCCGCTACTGGAATACACTCGTGACCGCTCAGTGGGTCACTTGCTTTTGCCGGTCCGTCGCGGCGTCGTATCGGGTATCTCGCCTCTTGCGGAACTAACCTCCATGCCCGGTGTGTTGTCCGGCGTGCTCACCGTAGAGGTGGGCGATCGTCTCGACCCGCCAAGGGCTTCCAATGCTTCTAGCGGCCATGTTCATATCGAGGGGACTGATTCGAAAGTCGTACAGGAACGCATGGCTGATGTACTGTCCCGTTTCCGACTAGAGGTGTCAGAGGGCCACCACTAGGATGCACTCCATCCGCAGCCCGGATGAACGCTGGCTGCCTTCCAGTATCCGATGTCTTCGAAGGGTCACCAGATGGTCGCAAGTGTCGCTGTCCTGTCCGACATTCATGGCGTGCTACCGGCCCTGGAGGCGGTACTGGACGAGCCTGATGTCCTGGCTGCCGACCTGATCGTCATCACCGGTGACCATGCGGCCGGTCCGCAGCCGGTCGAGGTGCTCGACCGGCTGCGCGCCCTCGGGGACAAGGCGGTCCTGGTCCGCGGCAACGCCGATCGAGAGCTCGTCGAGATGGCACGGGGGGAGTACCCGGTCGACCAGGCATGGGAGATCGACCTGTGGGCCGCTGAGCAGCTGAGCCCGGAGGACGTGTCGTTCCTGGCGCAACTTCCCCATCCGGTGACCCTGGAGGTCGAGGGCTTCGGTGAGGTGCTCTTCTGCCACGGGACGCCGCGCGACGACGACGAGGTCGTCCTCGTCGATACCCGTCTGGACCGCTGGGCGGAAGTGTTCGCCGATCTGCCCGACGATGTCCGCACAGTGGTGTGCGGACACACCCACATGCCGTTCCTGCGGCTTGTCGACCAGCGTCTCGTCGTCAACTCTGGCAGCATCGGCATGCCGTACGGCAGGCCCGGAAGTTCCTGGGCCCTCATGCACGGAGGGCAGGTGCAACTGCGGCACACCCCGTTCGATTTCGACGGTGCTGTGGAACGGGTGGCCAAGGATTCCGGATACAGGGACTGCCGTGCTTGGGCGGAGCACTACGTCCGGGCGATCACTACGGACGCCGAGGCGGTCCGCACGTTCGGTCCTCGGGACGGACGCGCTGTTTCCTAGCCGAGCGTCAACACCCATAGGGGTCGTGCTCTCGGACGGTGCGGGGGCGCAAGTGCTGATGGCTGGCGATTCGTCAGCAGTGCGCGGGGATTCCATCAAGGATTCCTCCGATCCTCGTCGACCCGAACGCGTCTGGTCGTGGCCGATACTGGTGAGAGGTCTTCCGCATCACTCCTTGTGTGTCTAGCGACCGACCGAGATTCGGCGTGGCCCGAGGCTCTGGACGACGCGGACAACCGGCCCGTACCTTCGGCCGCATGGTTGAATCCCTGCGATTAGCTCCGGTCGGTCCTTACGACCTATCGGCCAACGAGAGCCCCTTCGCCCCCTTGCCCGGGGTCCTGGAGGCCGTACGGGAATCGTTTGGCGAGTTCACTCGCTACCCCGACCCGGCGTGCGCTGAGCTCCGGGCAGAACTCGCCGGCGGCCTAGGAGTATCGGCCGAGGGTGTGGCAGTGGGCGCGGGGTCCGTCGCGTTGATCCGGGACCTGCTGGCGGAGTACGCCGCGACGCCGGACGCCGAGGTGGTGTTCGCCTGGCGCAGCTACGAGGGGTGCCGCGTGGCGGTGCAGCTGGTGGGTGCTGTATCCGTGCCGGTTCCGCTGTGCGCGGACCGGCACGATCTGCCGGCGATGGCTGACTCGATCACCGAGCGTACGTCGATGGTCGTTGTGTGCAACCCCAACAACCCGACCGGTACGATCATTGGCCGCACGGAGTTGGAACAGTTCCTCGATCGTGTGCCCGGGCACGTGCTGGTCGTGGTCGATGAGGCGTACCGGGACTTTTCCTCCGGGCCGGATGCCCCGGACGCGACTCTCGCTGCCAGGCATCGGTCCAACGTGGTGGTCGTCCGCACCTTCTCCAAGGCGTACGGACTGGCTGGGCTGCGCGTCGGTTACGCCCTGGCCGATGAGCCGGTGGCCACCGCGCTTCGGGCGCGCGCGCTACCGTACGGAGTGAGCGCCGCAGCCCAGCGCGCAGCCGTCGTGTCCATGCACGCGCGCGAGGCGCTGGGACAGCGGGTTGCGCAACTCGTCCAGCGCCGCGGCCTGCTCGTCGACGGACTGCGCTCCGCGGGCTTGCACGTGCCCGACAGTCACGCCAACTTCGTGTGGCTCGCCCTCGGTGGGCACACCGGGGCGTTCGCTCGTGCATGCCGTGAGGCGGGAGTGCGGGTCAAGGCGTTCCCCGGCGAAGGCGTGCGCATCACGGTGGGTGAGGCGGAGGCCATTGACCGGGTGATCTCGGTTGCGTCCAGGCATCATCACGGTCCGGTCCCTCTGCAAGGTCACCACTGACCGGCGTTCTGCGGGCGATGCACCACGCAACCGTGCCATTCGTCGTCGGACGTGGTGTCCGTGACACCGTGGTCGCACAGGTGAGGGGCATGGGCCGAGCCGATGGGGTGATACGCGGTGCCCGCTGCGGCGGGTCGGGGGCGGGCACCCGACCCGCCGCCCTCTGAACTCGGGTCCCGCCCGTACACCTGCCGTCGCGTGTCACCGTCCGCGCCCGGCAGGGCAAGGGGCAGGGGCGTGCCGGGCGTCAGCCGCGCGAGGGCCAGGCCACGCCGGTGGAGTCGCCCGCGTACTTGGCGCAGGACTCCGTCAGGGATTCCAACAGGGTCAACGGATCGGGCAACGGGTGCTCGGGGCCGCGCACCCACTCCACCGAGCGTTCCCCGGGGAGCTTCGAGGGCGGGAGCAGGACGTAGGAGCCGCGGCAGTGCCAGCGCAGCCCGGGGTGTTCGTCCATCGTCTCCGGGTGGCAGTCCAGCGCACAGGGCCACCACTCGTCCTCGTCCTCGGGGGTGCCCCGGGTCGCGGTGAAGAAGAACATCCGGTCCCCGCCGGACTCGGCGACCGGTCCGACGTCGATCCCGGCCCCGAGGAGCCGTTCCAGGGCTTCGCGCCCCGCGGCGATCGGCACGTCCAGGACGTCGTGGACCATGCCGGTCGCGGTGATGAAGTTGGCCTCGGGCTGGTTCTGCACCCAGCGTTCCACCTGGGCGCGGTCCGTGGTGGACTGCGTCTGCCAGGCGAACGAGACGGGGTGCTGTCCCGGAGTGGGACAGCCCACCCGGTCACAGGAACAGCTGTAACCGGCGGGGTGGGCGGCGGGCGCGAGGGGCAGCCCGGCCGCGGCGACGGCCAGCAGCAGACGCTCCCGGCTGCCGTCGTCCGCAGCGTCCCCGGCGTCTCGGGGTCGGCGGCCTCGCAGCCACTGGGAAATCCTGCTCTGCCCGCCCGGTCTGCGGCCGTTCTCCACGCCCATGTATCCCCTCACCCAGTCCGTAGTCCCGAGTCCGGCGCGGCGTAGGCGCCGGTCGGCACGGACGGCCGTGGGCTTCTCGTGGGCCCCCACAGCATCCGTGGCCTTCCATGGTCCCACCATCCTGCGCCCAGGGTGGCCGCAGCCCGCAGGCGGGGTGCGCTCAGCGCGGAACGAGGCCGTGCAACGCGTAGTCGACGAGGGCGTCGGCGTAGGCGTGGTCGAGGGGTCCGCTGCGGTGGAGCCAGCGCTGTGCGAGCGGTGCGACGAGCAGTTCCACGGCGATCCGCAGATCGATTCCGGTGCGCACCTGCCCGTTGTCCTGCGCGGACCGCAGGCGCCCCACGTACAGCTGGAGCTGCGGTTCCATGAGCTTGGCGACGAACTCCTCGCCGAGCCGGGCGTTCACCACGCCTTCGGCGGCCAGGGCGCGGGTGGGGGCCTCGAACTTGGGGTCGAGGAGTTCATCGACGGTGGCGCGCAGCACGAACGCCAGGTCGGCCGCGAGGTCCCCGGTGTCCGGGAACTCCGAGGGGTCGCCGCCCGCGGCCTCGGACGCCTGCTCGCTCAGGTCCAGGAAGGCTTCGAAGAGGACGTCGCCCTTGGTGGGCCACCAGCGGTAGATGGTCTGCTTGCCGACGCCGGCTCGGGAGGCGATGCCCTCGATGGTGGTGCGCTGGTAGCCGACCTCGCTCACCAGGGCGAGCGCGGCGTCGTAGATGGCGCGGCGCGAACGTTCGCTGCGGCGCGTGGCATCAGGGCCGCCCCTACGGCCGGTGGGGTCCTGACCAGGAGGTCCGGGCGTGGCGGTCGGGGAACTGGAGTCAGTGGACATGGGTCGAATCTACCGCCCGGCGAGACGCACCGTCTTAATTCATTAGACGAGACGCGACGTCTCGTCTAGGGTGAGCCGCCTCGGCATGAGACGCTTCGTCTCGTACTTGAGGGGTGCGGCGTCCGGCCGCACCGCCAGCGGCATCGACACACGGAGGTGAGGGCACATGGCCCGGAACGGAAACCTGCTCGGCGTGGGGGGCACCCGGAGCAACCTCTCCCGGAAGGACCTGCGCGGGGGGCGCGGCGCCGTACCCGGCGCCGGCACGGACCCCGCCGCGCAGAAGCGGGACCTGCTCCGCAAGCTCCAGGAGGCCCGTGCGGCGAAGGACAACGCGCAGCCCGCTGCCAGTGAGGAGGACGCGAGCACCGCCGCCGACGCGGAGTGACCCCGTGATCCCCGTGCCCGCGTCCTTCGACAGGACGCCCGCAAGGACGCCCGGTGGGACGCCCGGCGGGCCGCCTGCCAGGACACCGAGCGGAATCCCCGTCCCGGGCGACCACCCGTTCGGACCACAGCGCTGAGGGCTCCTCGCACCGCACCACGGTGATGTACGTCTCCCCTCGGGAGCCGTACTGCCGCACCATGGTCAACACCGCCCCCGATCGGGGCGGCACCCTGCGGTCGTGAGGAGCCCTCATTGCCCCGTCACCACGCCACACCCCGGCGTTTCCTCCTGTGCCCACCGGCACACTTCAAGGTCACCTACTCCATCAACCCCTGGATGGACCCCACCAAGCCCGTGGACGTTCCGCTGGCCGTCGCCCAGTGGGAGGACCTGCGCGACAGGTACCGCTCGCTCGGCCACACCGTCGAGGAACTGGAACCCCGCCCCGAACTGCCCGACATGGTCTTCGCCGCGAACGGCGCGACCGTCATCGACGGGCGGGTGCTCGGCGCCCGCTTCGCCCACCCGGAACGCGCGGCCGAGGCCGACGCCCACCTCGCCTGGTTCCGCGCCCGCGGCTGGCGCGAGGTCCGCGAACCCGTCCACGTCAACGAGGGCGAGGGCGACTTCGCCGTCACCGCCTCCTACGTCCTGGCCGGCCGCGGCTTCCGGGCCAGTCCGCTGTCGCACGGCGAGGCGCAGGAGTACTTCGGGCGCCCGGTCATCGGCCTGGACCTCGTCGACCCCCGCTTCTACCACCTCGACACCGCACTGTCCGTGCTCGACGACCGCGGTGACGACGTCATGTACTACCCGGGCGCCTTCTCACCGGGCAGCCGGGCCGTACTCGCGCGCCTCTTCCCCCGTGCGCTGGTCGTCGCGGAACGGGACGCGGCGGCGCTCGGGCTCAACGCCGTCTCCGACGGGCTGCACGTCCTGTTGCCGCAGGCCGCCCTCGGACTGTTCGAGCCGCTACGGGCGCGGGGCTACGAACCGATCGGCATGGACCTGTCGGAGCTGCTCAAGGGCGGCGGCAGCGTGAAGTGCTGCACCCTGGAGCTCAGACCCTAGCTAGTCCTCGTCGGACGGTGGCCAGACGTCGCCCCAGTCCGCGTCGCGCGCGGCGCGGTACCGGGCACCGTGGCGTTTGGTCACCGTCTCGCGGCGCAGTGCACCGTCCTCGCCGCACAGCTCCAGGAGCACCTGGCCCTTGCGGATCTGCGGTCGCCGCACCACCCGCCCCGCCGCGGGGGCGCCGGGGAAGCGGACGGCGGCCACGTAGCTGAACTTCTCGTCCTCGTAGGGGAGCGAGCCGCCCTTCACCCGGCGGTGCAGGGAGGAGCGGCTGACGCGCGCCGAGAAGTGGCACCAGTCGGTACCCGGCACGATCGGGCAGGCGTCGCTGTGCGGGCACGGGGCGAGCACCCGGAACCCCGCCTCTACCAGTCGACGCCGGGCGTCGAGCACGCGCAGGTACCCGTCCGGGGTCCCCGGCTCCACGACGACCACCGCCCGGGCCGCGCGGGCCGCGGCGTCCACCACCGCGGTGCGGTCCGCCGCGGTCAGTTCGCCCAGGACGTAGGAGACGGTCACCAGGTCTACGTCCGCGAGGTCCAGCGCGTCGCCGATCCGGGCGCGCTGCCAGCGGGCGCCGCGCAGCGCCGGGTTCGCCGTCGCGATCTCCGCACCGATCCGCAGGGCCGGTTCCGCCCAGTCGAGGACCGTCACCGGGCGCGGGCCCGGCCAGGTCGCCTCGGTGGCCCAGGTCGCGGCGCCCGTCCCGCCGCCCACGTCGGTGTGACCGGTCGGCGTCCACTCGGGGACCGCGGCGGCCAGTGCCGCCAGTGCGCTGCGGGCCGCCTCGAAGGTCGCGGGCATGCGGTACGCGGCGTAGGCGGCGACGTCCGCCCGGTCCCGCAGCACCGGCGCCCCGGTCGGGGTCTCACCGCGGTACGTGGTGATCAGCCGGTCGACGGCCTGCGCGGCCTGCTTCGGGGGGAGCCCGCCGAGGAGCCCGTCGAGGGCTTCGCGGAGGGGGGCGGTGCTGGTCGCGGCAAGAGTACGGCTCACCGGCACCATTCTAGGGACCCCGCGGGCAGCACTCCGGGACGCCGGCGACGGTGCCGCCGGGAGGGCCGGCGGGGCGCCGACGGGGGTGCGGGCGCGGGCTGTCGGTCCCGGCGCCCCCGCCGCGGTCGGCCCGGGTAGGGTTCGGGGCCGGGAAGGGGACGGTGAAGGGGCCCGATGCGAGCAACGCCAGCAGGACCAGCAGCGCGAACCACCGGGACCGCGGGGGAGGACGGGCACCGCACGCCCCGGCGCCCCGCGGTCGGGACGCCCGCCGTGCTCGTGGCGGTGACGACCCTGACCCTGACCGCGAGCGGCTGCGTGACCGTGCACGGGGAGCGGGAGGTCATCCCCGCGGCCACCCCGGCCGAGGCGAGCCGGGCGCTGAAGGGGTTCCTCACCGCGTACAACGAGGCCGACCGGGCCAACGACCCCGCCGCCGACGCCGACCGGGTCGCCGGCCCGCTCGGCGCGATCGACCAGGCGGGACTACGGGCCCGCCGGACCCTCGCCCCGGGCGGCAACCGGGCCCACGTCCCGCTGAAGCTGACGGACGTCGAGTTCGCCGTCCCGAAGATGGCGGGCTGGCCCAAGTTCTTCGTCGCGGACACCGATTCGGACCGGGACGTGGACGGTGACGCGCGCAAGGACACGCGCTGGCTGTTCGTGTTCACCAAGGCCGGTCCCGACGCCGGGTGGAAGGCGGCGTACCTCACGGTGCTGAGCCCCGACGAGGTCCCCGAACTGCGCACCGACGGGGACGGCCTCGCCAGCCCCGTCGCCCTGGACACCGACGACCTCACGGTGCCGCCCGGGGAACTGGGCGAGCGGTACGCCACGTACCTCGCCGAGGGCGGCCGCGGCTTCGCCGACGGTCCGCACACCACCGGGTGGCGGGGCGAGCGCGAGCGCGGGGCGAGCCGGCCGGGGCTCGCCCGGCAGTACGTCGACCAGCCCCTCGACGGCGGCGCCCACGCGCCGGTGGGACTGCGCGCGCGGGACGGCGGTGCGCTGGTGTTCTTCTCCACCCGCCACTTCGAGAAGCAGACCGTGGCCCCGGGACGCGACCTCAAGCTGGAACCCGCGGTACGGGCCCTGCTGCGCGGCGACGCCAAGCAGTCCGTCACCCTGGAGCACACCTCCAACCAGGCGGTCCACGTGCCGCCGCGCTCGACGCCCGGCTCCGGGGTCGCGGTCCTCAGCCGTATCCAGGGGCTCACCGGCGCCAAGGGCGAATGAGTCGGCGGCCGTTCAGCCGGGGGTGAAGGCGGCCCGCTGTGCGGCGGTGAGGCCCACCGGCACGGCGGTGAACGTACCGGGGGAGGGGCGTTCGACGGACACGGCGCCCAGCGCCCCGGCATGGGCGAGCGCCGTGTCCAGCGCCAGCGCCACCCGGTCCGGGTCCCAGCCCAGCCCCTCCGCCAGGCGGTCGGCGGTGAGCGGCACCCGTGCCTGCACCAGGGCCGCGGTCACCGTCACCGCGTCCCCGAACACCTCGGCCGTGGAGCCGCCGGCCATGTCGTCGCTCAACTCGCCCAGGAACCGGGCCATCCGGGCCAGCCGCCGCCCGGCGTCCGTCCCGGGCCCCACCACGTCCACCCCGCGCCGCGCGGTACCGGCCCACCGCGCATGGCTGCGGGAGCTGTTCTCCCAGGCCCGGAACCACAGGTCGTCGTCGAGGACGTACCGTTCCTGCCGCCGCCCCGGCACCCGCTCCCGCCGCACCACGGCGAGTTCCGTGAGACGTCCCACCGCCGACGACACGGAGGCGGGGCTCACCCGCAACTGCCGCACCAACTCGGCCGCGGTGAGCGCACCCGATTCCGTGGTGAACAGCCGGGCGAGGACCCGGGCGGCCATCCTCGGCAGCCCGTTGGCGGCCATCATCGCGGCGAACTCCTCCGCGAAGTCCGTGACGGCGCGGTCCAGGGCGGCGCGGTCACGGGCGGCGGGGTCCGTGGCGCCGGAGTCCCCCGCACCGGAGTCCGCGGCGCCCGCCGTGGCCCCGGCTCCCGGGCGCGGGGTGCCGCGCCGGGCCCGCCGCCCGGTGGCGTGGTGGGCGTGCTCCGCCCGGTAACCACCGGGACCGCTGTTGCGGGCGACCTCCCGGCTCACCGTCGAGGTGGGCCGGCCGAGCCGCCGGGCGATCTCCGCGTAACCGAGCCCGTCGCCGAGCCCCGCGCCGATGGCCCGCCGCTCCTCCTGACTGAGTCTGCCTCCCGGCATCCGATCGCCTCCCCCGGTGCGGCCCAGTATGCGTTCAGCGGCATCTCATTGCAACGACTTCCCGAGGATCGTTGCCTTCGCCGTCATCGTGGTTGCAATGAAACCTGGCAATCACGCATCTCAGTAAGGGTATTGAGGAGCAAGTCCGTTGACCACCTCCGAGTCGCCCCATAGCTTTCACTCGATTCTGAAAGATCGCGAGGAGGTGCGTTGCGGCGTGCCGGTGGAGGTGAACGGATGACGACGAGCGACGACCCCGAGTTCGCCCTCGAAGCCCACGGACTGCGCATGCGGTACGGAACCCATGACGTGCTGCGCGGGGTGACGTTCCGCGCCCGCCGGGGTGAGGTGCTGGCCCTGCTCGGACCCAACGGCGCGGGCAAGACGACCACGATCGAGATCCTGGAGGGCTTCCGCGCCCGCTCGGCCGGGCGGGCCGCCGTGCTCGGCGTCGATCCGGAACACGGCGACGAACACTGGCGCTCCCGGGTGGGCGTGGTCCTCCAGTCCTGGCGCGACCACGGCAAGTGGCGGGTCGGTGAACTCCTCGCGCACCTGGGCGCCCACTACACCCGGTACGGCACCGGAAAACGCCAACCCCCCTGGGAGAGAGCAGAGTTGCTGAACGCGGTGGGGCTCACCGAACACGCCGACCGGCAGATCCGGACCCTGTCCGGCGGACAGCGGCGCCGACTCGACGTGGCCATCGGCATCGTCGGCCGACCCGAGGTGCTGTTCCTCGACGAGCCGACCGCGGGACTCGACCCCAAGGCCCGGTACGAGTTCCACGACCTGGTCACCTCGCTCGCCGCCGACCGGGCCACCACGGTCCTGCTCACCACCCACGACCTCGCCGAGGCCGACCGGCTCGCCGACCGCATCGTGGTCCTCGCCGGAGGGCAACTGGTCGCCGACGGCACCGCCGCGGAACTCGCCCGACTCATCGCGGGCGAGGACGAGGTGCGGTGGACCCGGGCCGGCCAACGCTTCACCCGATCCGTCGGCGACTCCACCGCCTTCGTCCGCCGACTGTTCGACGCGCACGGCGAGGAGATCGCCGAACTGGAGGTCCACCGGGCCACCCTGGAGGACACCTATCTGAAGCTGGTCGCCGCGGCGGAGGCCGGACGGTGAGCCGGGGCACCGCACCGCGGACGGCACCCGGACCGCTGCGACTCGGCTGGGCGCGGGGGCTCGTGGAGTTCCGGCAGTCCTTCACCAGCGGACCCGACCTCGCCTCCCACCTGGTGTGGCCGCTGCTGATGCTGGTCGCCCTCTGGTACCTGCGCGAGCGGGAGTTCGACGGGACGGACTTCGCCCTGGGCACGCTGGCCCTGCCCGGCATCCTCGGGATGAACATCGCCCTCGGGATGCTGACGATGAGTCAACTCCTCACCGCCGAACGGGAGGACGGCACCCTGCTCCGGGCCAGGGCCGTACCGCACGGCATGCGCGCCTACCTCACCGGCAAGGTCGTGACCGTCACCGGGACGCTCCTCGCGGACCTGCTGATCCTGCTGGTGCCCGGAACGCTGCTCATCGACGGACTGACCGTGGGCGGCGCCGGGTCCTGGCTGACGCTCGCCTGGGTGCTGCCGCTCGGGATGGCGGCGACCCTCCCGGCCGGGGCGGTGCTCGGCGCGCTGTTCACCAGCACCCGGGCCCAGGGACTCGTCCAGATCCCCGTACTGGCGGTGATCGGGATCTCCGGGGTGTTCTACCCGCTGAGCGCACTGCCCGGCTGGACCCAGGCGCTGGCCCAGGTGTTCCCGGTGTACTGGCTCGGGCTCGGCACCCGCTCCGCGCTGCTGCCGGACGCGATGGCCGCCGTCGAGGTGTCCGGGGCCTGGCGCACCGGGCAGACGGTGGGCGTCCTCGCCGCCTGGGCGGTGGTGGGCCTGGCCGTGGCGCCCGTGGTGCTGCGCAGGATGGCCCGCAAGGAGTCGGGCTCCTCGGTGGGCGCCCGCCGCGAACGGGCCATGCAACGCGTCGGCTGAAGCGCACCGCGCTGCGGCCGCCCGCAGCCCGCTCCGGTCGACCGCCCACCGGGGGGCGGGCGGTCGACCGGCCCGGAACCGGTGGCCGGCCGACGGGACGGGAACCGCGGCCGGTCGGCCGCCCGGACCGGGGCCGCGCTCAGTCCCGTCGGGGAACGACCAGCAGCGCGCCGGTACGGGGGTGGGGGAACACCTCGACCGGCTGCCGGTACACCTCCGTCAGGGACGCCTCCGTGAACACCCGCCCGGGCTCGCCCTCGGCTGCGAGCCGGCCCTCCCGCAACACCGCGACCCGGTCCGCGTACGCCGCGGCCAACCCCAGGTCGTGCAGCACCACCACGACCGCGTCACCCGAGGCCGCCCGCTCCCGGCACACCCGCAACACCAGCTCCTGGTGCCGCAGGTCCAGCGCCGCGGTCGGCTCGTCGAGCAGCAGCAGCTGCGCCCGCTGCGCCAGCACCCGGGCCAGCGCGACCCGCGCGCGCTCGCCCCCGCTCAGCCCCGAGAAGGAGCGCCCGGTGAACTCGGTGACCTCGGTCGCCGCCATCGCCGACGCCACGGCCTCCTCGTCCTCGTCCTCCCGTTCGGTGCCGGCCCACGGGGCGCGGCCCATCCGGACGACGTCCTCCACCGGGAACGGGAACGACAGCGTCGCCGCCTGCGGCAGCACCGCCCGCCGCAGGGCGAGGTCCGCGGCCGACCAGTCGGCGGCGGGCCGCCCGGCGATCCGTACCGTGCCCTCGGCGGGCTCCTGGTCGGCGGCGAGCGCGGCGAGCAGGGTGGACTTCCCCGCGCCGTTCGGCCCGACGAGCGCCAGCACCTCACCGGCCCGCGCGGTGACACTGACCTCCGAGAGCACCGGCCGGGCCCCGAGCCGCACGCTCAACTCCTGTGCCTCGGCGAGCACCTCACCGGGCGCGACCGGGTCGGGCAGCTTCCGCGTCCGGGTGGCGAACAGCGACGTGATCACGCCCAGCCTCCTTGCTTGCGACGGGTCCGGCGCAACAGCCAGAAGAAGAACGGGCTGCCGAACAGGGCGGTGAGCACCCCGAGCGGCAGTTCGGCGGGGGCGGCGACGGTACGGGCCGCGAGGTCGGCGCTCACCAGCACCAACCCGCCGCCCAGCGCACTGCCCGGCACCAGGAACCGGTGCCCCGGCCCCGCCGCCATCCGCAGCAGGTGCGGCACGAGCAGCCCCACGAAGGTGATGATCCCCGCCACCGCGACGGCGGCGGCCGTGAGCAGCGCCACCACCAGGATCATGGTGATCCGCAGCCGCTCCACGTCGACGCCCAGGTGCCGGGCGGGACGTTCGCCGAGGGCGAGCAGATCGAGCTTGCGGGCCGACAGCGGGGCGACCAGCAGCCCCAACAGCGCACAGGGCAGTACGGCGAGCACCTTGGGCCAGGTGGCTTGGGAGAGCGAGCCCAACTGCCAGAAGGTGATCTGGGTGATCGCCGAGTTGTCCGCGAAGAACACCGACAGACCGATCAGCGCGCCGGCGAACGCGTTGACGGCGATACCGGTCAGGATCAGCGTCACCACCTCGGTCCGGCCGCCGGAGCGCGACAGCAGGTAGACCAGGCTCACCGTGACGAGCCCCGCGACGAACGCCGCCGCGGTGACCGTCCAGTTGCCGAGGAACGACAGTCCGAACGCGATGGCCACCACCGCACCGACCGCCGCGCCGGCCGAGATGCCGATCACTCCCGGCTCGGCCAACGGGTTGCCGAAGACGCCCTGCATCAGGGCGCCCGCACAGCCGAGCGAGGCACCGACCAGCAGCGCCAGCACCACCCGCGGCAGCCGCACGTTCCACAGCACGCTCTCGCCGACCCGGTCCAACGCCTCGCCGCCGAGCCCCATCCGGTGCTGCACCGAACCGAGGATGTCCGCCATCGGGATGTGGTAGGCGCCGGTCCCGGCGGAGACCAGGGCCATCACCAGCACGGCGGCGATCAGACCGACCGTCAGCAGGGACGCCGCGCCCCGCCGTTTCGGGGGCGCCGCCGCCTTGCCGGTCCCGTCGGCGCCCTCGGCCGGCGGGGTCTTCGCGGGCGCGCCCGGGCCGCCGGACCCGGCGAGCGTGGTCACTGGGCGCCGTCCTTCGCGTAGAGCTGGTCCACCAGGCTCTGGAGCACCTGGTCGGTGCGGGGACCGTAGTTGAGCATCACGCCGTCGTCGATGGACACGATCCTGCGGTCCATCCCCGCGGGCGTCTCGGCGACGCCGGGGATCTTCACCAGACCGTCCACGCCGCCGACCGACTTCAGACCCTTGGTCATCACCAGGACGGCGTCCGGGGCGGCCTCGGCGAGCGCTTCGCTGGTGATGGGCGTGAAGTCCTTGTCGAGACCGGACGCCTTGCCGGCGTCGACCGCGCCCGCCGCCTCCAGCAGCGAGGCGGCGCCGGAGTCCCGGCCGCCCAACAGGTACACGGACGCGGAACCGCGCACGTAGAGGAACGCGACCCGGGGCCGGTCCGCCGCGGCGGCGGGCTTCGGGATGTCCGCCTGGACCTTCTCGATGCGCTCCTGGGTGCGGGCGACGAGTGCGTCTCCCGCCTCGGGCACGCCCAGCGTCCGGGCGACCGCCTCGATGCGGGTGCTCACGTCGGCGAGCCCCTTGGCCGCCTCGTAGACGACGAGGGGGATGCCGGCGTCCCGGATCTGGTCGATCGCCTCGACCGGGCCGGTGGTGGAGTCGGCGAGGATGACCGTCGGCCGCAGGGACAGCACGGACTCCGCCGAGACGTCGTGCGCCCGGGTCACCACCGGGAGGTCGGCGGCCTGTTCGAAGGTCGCGGTGATGTCCTTCGCGACGACCTTCTCACCGAGCCCGAGGGTGAACACGATCTCGTTGAGGCTGCCGCTCAGCGGAACGATCCGGCTGACGTCGGTGACCTTCACCCGGCGTCCGTCGGCCGACTCCACCGTGGCCGGAAGTTGCGGTCGTGCCGTCTGGGTCAGCGGCTCCACCCGGTCGGCTGCGGTCGTCGCGCGGGCCTTCGCCGGGGCGCCGTCGTCGTCGTCCTGGGAACCGCCGCAGCCGGTGAGGGCAAGGGCGAGGACGACGGTGAAGACGCCTGCCAGTCGTGGGATGCGCACGAATCGCACCGTCCTGTCGTGCTTGTCATGAGGTTGGGGTGACCGAAGGGTTCCGGCCACGTCCGGGATAGTTTAGGTTAGCCTTACCTTAATGACCAGGCCCGAGGAGGGGGGATCGATGCTGTCCGGACGGGTTACCCGTACGGTTGCCGCCACGGCGGGCGCCGCACTCATGGGAGTGCTGTTGCTGCCCGCGTCGACGGCGCACGCACAAGAGCGCACGGTGAACGGAGGTCGACTGGACTGGGGACTCAAGTCCTCGTTCCAGCGGTACGTCACCGGGCCCATCGCCAAGGGGAACTTCTCCCTGCAAGGCGGCGCTGCGACCGTCGGCGGAAGTCAGTTCCGCTTCCATTCGGCGAACGGCACCTACGACCCCGACACCGGAGCGTTCCGGGCCGGCTTCACGGGCGGGGTGCGGTTCACCGGCCACCAGAAGCCGAGCGGCGAACTCCAGCTCGACCTCACCATCTCACGGCCCACGGTCCGGATCTCCGGCGGGTCAGGCACCCTCTACGCCGACATGGTGAGCAAGGAACTGAAGACCGGGAAGGTGTCGAACCTCTCCCAGGTGCCCATGGCCTCGCTGAACCTCTCCGGCGTCAACATGCGCGGCGGCGGCTCCCCGATCGCCCTCACCAACATCCCGGCGACGCTCACCACCCAGGGCGCCAAGGCGTTCGCCGGCTACTACACCGCCGGTACGGAGTTGGACCCGCTCAGCCTGTCCGTGGACGTCAAGGCCCCGGACCGGCCGGCCCGGCAGCAGCCCGCCGAGAAGCCCGCGAAGTCCGCCGAGCCCCGCAAGAAGGACGACGAGCAGCAGAAGGCCGACCGCAAGAAGGACGACGAGCGCGACCGGAAGAAGCCCGCCGCCAAGGCGGGCCGCGTCCAGGACGCGGCCGTCGACTGGGGCGTGCGCCGCACCTTCCGCGAGTACGTCACCGGCTCCATCGCCAACGGCAAGTGGACCCTCGCCGACGGTGCCCAGGACGGCGGAGCGCTGTTCCGCTTCCCCAAGGGCACCGGCACGTACGAGAAGAAGGCCCTCGACGCCACCTTCGACGGGTCCCTCCGCTTCACCGGTGACCACGGCCTCGACCTGACCCTCAGCAAGGTCGCGGTGACCACCAAGGGCGCCGAGGGCACCCTGTACGCCGATGTGAAGAGCTCCGACCTGAAGGACACGAAGGTCCCGCTGGTGACCTTCGACACCGCCGGCCTCAAGACCACCGACGGACTCGTCACGGTCACCGAGGCCCCGGCCCGACTCACCGCCGGCGGCGCCAAGGCGTTCGGCGGCATGTACAAGGCCGGAACGCAGATGGACCCCGTCTCCCTCGCGGTCGCCCTCGACGCCAAGGCACAACTCCCCGCGCTGCCCGACCTCGGCAGCGACCCCTCGCCGAGCGCCACCCCCGAGAAGCCCGCGTCCCCCGCCGCGGACCAGCAGGCGGACGCCACCGAGAAGACCGCGTCCAGCAAGGACTCCTCCGGATTCCCCGTGGTCCCCGTGGCCGCCGGTGCGGGCGGCGCCCTGTTCCTGGCCGCCGTCGCCTACGTGATCGTCCGCGCCCGCCGCGGCAAGGCGACCCCCGGCAGCTGACCCCCTTCCCCCTCCCCTCCCCCCGAACGTTCCAAGGAGACCCCCGACCATGGCAGCTCCCCGCCGCCGCCCGACAGCGCTCGTGGTGTGCGCCGCGACCGCGGTGACCCTGGGCGCCACCGCCCTGGCCCTCCCCGCCGTGGCCGCCGACGCGGCCCCCGCCGCCGCCCCGCCGATCGGTCTGAAGAACGGCACCCTCGACTGGGGCTTCAAGGAGTCGTTCCGCAAGTACCTGGTCTCGCCGGTCGCCCAGGGCAAGATCACCGTCTCCGACGGGGCCCAGCAGGGCGCCGGCAACGGCCCGTTCACCTTCGTGGACGGCACCGGCACCTACGACCGGACCTCGCACGCCGTGGACACCACGTTCAAGGGCAGCGTGCGGTTCGAGGGCCACCACGGCGTGCTCGACATCGTCCTGTCCGACCTGAAGGTCAAGACCACCCGGACCGACGGCACGATCTCCGCGGACGTCACCTCGAAGAAGGACGGCCGGACCACGACCGACCAGGACGTGCCGCTCGCCGTGCTGACCCTCACCGGCGTCCGGCCCGGCTCGGGCCCGGGCGGCGCGATGGTCTTCAAGGACATCCCCGCGAAGCTCACCGCGGGCGGGGCGAAGGCGTTCCAGAACTTCTACCAGGCGGGCGACGCGCTCGACCCGGCGACCCTCACCGTCACCCCCGACGCGGGCGGCACGCCGAGCGGCACGCCGTCCGGCACCCCTTCGGGCACCCCCTCCGGTGAGCCCTCGGGCACCCCTTCGGGCACTCCGTCCGGCGAACCGTCCGGCACTCCCTCGGGCACCCCGTCCGGGAACCCCACCGGCGGGACCAACGGCGGGACCAACGGCGGCGGAACGAACGGCGGGTCCAACGGCGGGTCGACGGGCGGTCCGTCCAAGGAGCCGAGCGGGACCCCGTCCACGCCCGGTGAGCCCGGTACCGACCAGCCGAACGACGTCGCGCACGGTGTCCTGTCCTGGGGCATGAAGGAGTCCTTCCGCAGGTACATCAAGTCCGGCGGTTCCATCAAGCTCTCGGAAAGCGCCGTCGACCAGGGCGACTACTTCGACTTCCCGTACGCCAAGGGCGACCTCGACTCCGACGCCCGCAAGCTGGACATGTCCTTCGACGGCACCATGCAGTTCCTGTTCCCGAGCCACACCATCGACATGGCCTTCACCGACATCCGGGTCAAGACCTCCGGTGACCAGGGCGTCCTGATCGTCGACGTCATCACCCCCCAGCGCACCAACCAGGACGTCGAGTTCGCGACGCTGGACCTGTCCGGCATCTCGTACGAGGTCAAGGACGAGGTGCTGTTCCTCGACGAGATCCCGACCGCGTTCACGGCCGAGGGCGCCCAGCAGTTCGCCAACGACACCGTGGGCTCCATGTACGAGGAGGGCATGGAGATCGACCCGGTGACCATCGCCCTGGGGCTCACCGACGACGTCGAGATCCCCGAGGGTTCCGGTGGCGCCTCCGGTTCCGGTGCGTCCGGCTCCGGCGGCACGTCCGGCGGTTCCGCGGGCGGCTCGACCGGTGGTTCTGCCGGTGGCTCCGCCGGCGGGTCCGTGGGCGGCTCGGCCGGAGGTTCCGCGGGCGGTTCCGCCGGCGGCTCGGCGGGCGGCTCCGGGGCACTGGCTTCGACCGGCGCGAACGTTCCCACGGGGTCCCTGCTCGCGGGTGCGGGAGCGATCGTCGCGGCCGGTGCCGCAACGGTGTTCGCGGTGCGCCGCCGCACCACCAACTGACCCCCGGGCTCCCCGTCGAGCCCCACCAGCACAGAGCCCCGCCGTTCCGGAGGATGGAACGGCGGGGCTCTGTCGTACGGGCGAACGAGGGTCGACAGCAGAGGAACGAAAGACCGGACGGTGCACGCAGGGCACCGGGGACGCCCCCTCTTCGCCGTGCTCAACGTATAGCGCACCGGGGGGCTTGCGGCAAGCCCCCCGAAATGACGCAGAATCCACGGCCGAGGCCATCAACTTCAGCCAGGGAGCAGCGATATGGGTGTGTTGTCGTCAACGATCGGACCGCGCGGGGAACAGCCGGTGACGGACGCCGATGTGATCGTCGTGGGCGCCGGCCCGGCGGGGCTGATGCTCGCCGGTGAACTGGGCCTGGCCGGCGTACGGGCCCTCGTCCTGGAACGGCGGACGCAGCGCGGGGAGATCCCCAAGGCCAACGGGCTCGGCGGGCAGATCCTGGAACTCCTCCACTACCGAGGACTGCTGGACCGGTTCGAAGCAGCCTGTTCCGGACCCAGCCACCCGGCCCCGCAGTACCCCTTCGGAGGCGTGCACGTCGACTTCTCGTCCCTGCCGCACCCCCCGCTGCGGGGGCTGACGCTTCCCCAACCGGAACTGGAGCGCCTGCTCGACGAACGCGCCCGCGAACTCGGTGCCGAGGTGCGCTGGGGGCAGGAGATCATCGACGTCGCCCAGGACGACACCACGGTGACCGCACAGGTGCGCGGCGCGGACGGTTCGTACCAGCTACGGGCCCGGTACCTGGTGGGCTGCGACGGCGGGCGCAGCACGGTCCGCGACGGCGCGGGCATCGCGTTCCCCGGCACCACCCATCCGGAGGTCAACCGGCTCGGTCAGCTCACCCTGCACGAGTCGGTGACCCGACACGACGACGGTGACGTCGACGTCCCCGGGCTGGGCCGGGTCCACGCGGGGGCCTTCGTCCGGACGGACCGCGGTGTCTTCGGGTTCGGCTGGCTCACCCCGGAGGTCATGCTGCTCTCCACCACCGAGGACGAGACGACCGACCTCGCGGACGACGTGCCGATGACCTTGACCGAACTCCAGGACAGCATCCGCCACGTGCTCGGTGCGGAGTTCCCGTTGGGCGAGCCGCGCAGGCTGTCGCGCTACACGTTCCAGGCCCGGCAGGCCGAGCGCTACCGTGACGGGCGGGTCTTCCTGGCCGGCGACGCGGCCCATCTGTTCCCCGCGACGGGCGTGGGCCTCAACGCGGGTCTGCTCGACACGGTCAACCTCGCCTGGAAGCTGGCCGCGGACCTCCACGGGTGGGCGCCGCCCGCGCTGTTGGACACGTACCACCGCGAACGCCACTTCGCCGGCGCGCGCACCTTGAAGCACACCCAGGCCCAGGTGGCGTTGCGGCGCGGACAGGACCCGGCCGCCGAAGCACTCCGGGACGTCTTCCTGGAACTGTTCGCCGACGAGCAGCCGTTGCGCCGCGTCGGGGCCCTCATCGCCGGTACGGACATCCGCTACCCGTTGCCCAACCCCAACGGACACCCCCTGACCGGCGCCTTCGCCCCCGACCTCACCCTGCACGTCGACCGGGGCACCACCAGCCTCGCCGAACTCACGCGCACCGCACGGCCGGTCCTCCTCGACCTCGCCGACCGCTCGGACCTCCGCGAGACGGCCCGGCCCTGGCGCGACCGGATCGACGTCCACACCGCCAAGGCCGATGACCGCCCGGCCGACGCCTTGCTGGTCCGCCCGGACGCGCACGTCGCCTGGGCCGCGACCCCCGACGAACCCGAGGCCACGGCGGTGCGCGGCTTGCGCGACGCCCTCACGGACTGGTTCGGCGCGCCGTCCCGCTAGGCGTTGGTGCCGGAGCGTGCGAGGGTGACGAGTCCGGCGAACGCGGAGACGGACACGTTCAGCACGGGTCCGTCGGGGTTCTTGCTGTCGCGGACGGGGACGATGCCGGTCGCGGGGGCGTTGGACGGTGCCCACTCGACGCAAGCGCCGCCGTTGTCGGTGCTGTGCGAGGACTTGACCCACGGTGCGGGGGAGTTGGTCGTGGCCGTCACAGAGTGCCCTCTCGTGGCTGTGTGATCGCCGGCCCTTCCGCGAGGTAGTTGCCTCCGGGGCGTGAGGCAGCGGGGCTCGGGTCGTGTTGGCTTCTTACAACTCGACGGCCCGGGCGAGGGCGACGAGCCCAGCGAACGCGTCGGTGGAGAACATCAGCACGGGTCCGTTCGGGTTCTTGGAGTCTCGGAGGGGGACCACACCGGTTGCGGACGCATCCGACGGTGCCCACTCGACGCACTGACCACCGTTGCCGCTGTACGAGGACTTGATCCACTCAAGGGGTGCGGTCGTCATGGGGTGCCCTTTCGTAGCGGATGGATCGTCTGCTGTTCCGGAGGATGGAGCGGCGGGGCTTGCAAGCGTGCGCTACTGGTTCGCGGCCCGGGCGAGGGTGACGAGTCCGGCGAATGCGGTGGCGGATACGTTCAGCACGGGTCCGTCGGGGTTCTTGCTGTCGCGGACGTGGACGAGGCCGGTCGCGGAGGCGTGCATGGGGGCCCATTCGACACAGGAACCACCGTTGTCAACGCTGTAGGAGGACTTGACCCACAGGGTGGGGGAGTCGGTTTTGGTCATCACAGGGTGCCCTTCCGTAGGTGTTCGATCGGTGGCTCTGGTGTGATGACTCCCCGTTGAGGCGGGATCGCAAAAGCCCCGCCGTTCCGGAGGATGGAACGGCGGGGCGCATGCGCGGTCGCTACAGGTTCGCGGAGCGCGCGAGGGTGACGAGTCCGGCGAACGCGGTGGCGGACACGTTCAGCATGGGTCCGTCGGGGTTCTTGCTGTCGCGGACGGGGACGATGCCGGTTGCGGATGTGTTGGACGGTGCCCACTCGACGCAGGCGCCACCGTTCTGAGTGCTGTAGGAGGACTTGACCCATCTCAGCGTGGGGGAGTTGGTCATGGCCATCACAAAGTGCCCTTCCGTAGCCGTTCGATCATGGCGACAGACTCCGCTTGGGACGCTGCCTCAGTCTGTAGCCGATGGTAGTTCCTCATCAGCGGCAGAACGGAGGACAAGTCGCGGTCCAGATGTCCTTGGGTCTGGGACTCCGCGTAAGACATCAGAGACCGATCGGCCATCGTCAAGAGATAGACCAGTCGACTGAACGGCTTCCGCTCTGCCATGGAGTACGGGGCGATCTGAAGCGAGGTGTTCGACTGCCGGGCGAACTCGACCAGCCGCGCCAACTGAGCATCCATGACTGCTGGCCCGCCGATGGGATTGCGGACACAGCTCTCGTCCAGGACGGCGAAGATGATCGGCGAGGGCGATCGTGCAAGCGTCGCTTGCTGCTCAATCTGGACGTTGACACGCTCAGCCGCTTGCTCGGGTGTGATGTCGCCTCGCTCGACCACACCGTCCGCAAGTGTCTGTGCGTACTCCCGGGTCTGAAGTAGCCCCGGGATAAGGCCAGATTCGAAGATCCTGATCTCAGCCGCACGAGTCTGGAACCCCACGTACTCAGGGAACCCCTCCAGCAGGCTTCCATGCTGCATCTCGTGCCACTGACGTACGAATGTGGCATCCGTACCCGTCAGGCCAAACGCCGTGTCGACAACCTTCGCAAAGTGTAAAGAAGGCGACTTGCGCGTAGTTTCAACTCCTGAAATATGCCCGCTGGATACGCCAGTGAGTTTGGACAGTTGCGCTTGCGTCCAGCCGCGCTTCTCACGTGAGCTGCGTAGACGGGCTCCGAATGCTGCCTGCGGCGACGCGTCCGGGTTCAAATCCTTGCGGTTCACCATCGATCCCCCAACTGATCTGTCCTCGCAGCCACGTTGATTGGGTTCCGGCCCTAGGTCACTGTGAGTGCTCCGGGTAGTGATGTCACTACGGAGAGGAGCGAACTCGTGTCCCGGAAGAAGGTAGCGGAACCGCAACCCCAACTGCGCGTTGGCGAACTCGCGTACGACACCGCCCGCGCCGCGCTGGGGGTGGTCATGGCTACGGACACCGCCGGGCGGTACTCCCTCCGGCCGCCCCGGGGTGGGGTCGAGTGGGACGCGCCGTACGAGGACGTTCGTCCCGCCACCGTGACGGACCAGTTGCGGCCCGCGCTGACCGAGGTCAACACCCGCAGCAGGTACGGGGGTTCGCCGTGGGGGTGACCAGGGTGTTCCGGCACGTCACCTGGACGTTGAAACGGTTGGAGTTCTGGGGGGTCGGCGCGCACATCCAGTGCGTGTCGGGGACCCCGCAGTGCGGCGCCACCTCACCCGCGGAACGGCGAACGCCGGACGGTGTGCTCACGTGGGCCGAAGAACACCTGCGCCGGACCGGCCACCGACGCTACGACCGGGTCCTGTTCGACACCGTCCAGTGGGACCCGCCCGAGGACGTCGACCCGCGCACCATCAAAGGAGTGACCACGTGAGGTGGCGTTCGTACGCCGTCGCACTGTTCCTCTGGGGCGCGTTCCTCGTCGCGGTGATCCTGCTGTGCGCCCTGGCGCTGGACCAGCGCTGAGATCTGGACGGACCACCACCAGCCCCGCCCCGGGTGGCGGTGCCGCAACCGGCACCGCGGAGGACTCACGGGGCGGTCACCCCCTCGGATCGTCGTGCCCGCCACACGACCCGGGGGAAGGGGGAGCGGGACCGCATGCCCGCCCCCGGCCCCGGCCGTTGCCCGTGCCCGCACGGCCGGGGCCCCGAAACCACCGAACGGCTCGCCGGGGTACGGCAGCCGGACGGGCGGGGCCCTGCCCCCTCAGCCGGAGACCTGACCATGGACCACCGCATCACGAGCCCCGAGCACTGCGCGGAGGCGTCGGCATGACCCGTGACGCGCTCACCAGCGAACCCCCCGTACCGTCCGGCGCACACTGCTGCATCTGCGGGCAGTGGACCGTGGCACCCGTGGTGATCGGATACAGCAGTGCGAGCGGGCCGGCGTTCGTCACGCACCGGGTGTGCCCGCAGCACCTGAACACGAGGGGTCCCTGCACCACGGACCACGGCAGCGACACCTAGAGCGTGTCCGGTGCCCATGCGTCGTCCGGGGTGTGCGGCCCTGAGGCGCGCAGATGGTCGCGTAGCGCGGTCAGCACGGGGTGCTGGTCCCCGATCCGGGACAACAGCACGTGCGTGTACACCGGGGTCGGTTCGTGCAACGGGATGCGCCGCAGGTCGTGGGTCTGCGGCCACAGGTACCGGTCCCCCCTGCCGACCAGGGTGGCCAGCGAGGCCGACTCGGCCAGCGCGTCCATCAGGGCCTCGTCACCGAAGTGGGGGCCGAGCGCGTCGATGCTGAGACCAAAGGCCTCGGACAGCGCCTGGTAGAAGGCCGCCCACTCCGTGCCCGGTCTGATCCCGGGGATCCAGATGCGGTGGCCGGCCAGATCCGACGGCCTGACCCAAGGCGCCTTCGCCAAGGGGTGGCCGGGCCCGACCAGGAGCTCCAGGGGCGCGTCCAGGAGGGGTTCGGCGCTGATCCCGGCGGGAACCTGGTCCACCGGCAGGGCGCGGAAGGACGCGTCGATGGTTCCTTCGAGCACCGCCTGCGCGGCCTGCGCGGCATTCTCGTTGCTCAGTGTGACCGCGTTCAGGCTCATCTCGGGGTGGGAGCGGTAGAACCGGTAGACGGCCTGGGCCGGAGCGATGCGCCGGTTGAGGACATCGACGCGCAGGGGTCGGCTGCCGGGGCGCACCGCCTGTTCGGCCTGCTCGAAGGCTGCGAGGACCTTCTTGGCGTGCGGCAGGAAGACCTGCCCGTCCAGACTCAGCCGGGAGCCTCGCGAGGTTCGCACCAGGAGCATGACCTCAAGGTGCCTCTCCAAGGCGGCGATCCGCTTGGAGACCGCCTGCTGACTGATCCCGAGCTCGTCCGCCGCTGCCTGGAACTGGCCGGTCTCGGCGACGGCCGCGAACGTCCGCAGCGCTTCAACATCCACGGTCCCACTCTAGTTCCACAACCACGGGTTGTTCCTGGTGTGGTGCAGGGTTGTTTGATCGAGTGTTCCGCGCAGTGGTGGGATCAGTGCATGTCTACCCGCACAGAGCAGATCATGTATGTCCGGACGGCCGAGTTCGCGCGCCATGCGGAGCGGATCGTGGAAGTGACCGACGTGACGTCTCGACTGAACGTGCTGCCGTTCAGCGACGGAGAAGGTCGTGCAGAACTACTTTCCGTTGTGTTCGGTGGCCCGCTGCCGGAGTCGGTGACGATCTACCCGCCGTTCTTCACCGAGTGCGGGCTCAACACGACGTTCGGGGAGAACGTCTTCGTCAACCAGGGATGCACCTTCATGGACAAGGGAGGTATCCGCATCGGGAACGGCGTCATGATCGCCCCGAAGGTCAGCCTCATCACCGGCGGCCATCCGCTGCCCCTGGCCGAGCGCCGCGAGTACCTCTCCTACGCCCCGATCGTCATCGAGGACGACGTCTGGATCGGGACGGCTGCCGTGATCACGCAGGGGGTGACCATAGGCGCCGGTGCGGTGGTCGCTGCGGGTGCGGTGGTCACGCGTGACGTTCCCGTCGGTGCCGTGGTCGCGGGAGTGCCCGCCCGAGTGATCAAGCAGATCGGCTGAGCCCGGCCGATCGGCCGTTCCCGCGTGGGCTGACCAGGACGATCCACCACGCCGTGGACGGTCAGGGCCGACCCCTGGCCGTCGTCGCGACGCCGTCCGCGGCCCACGACGAGTGGCGGTGACCAACTCACACCGCGCGCTGCATGCAGACCAGTTGATCCCGTTCGTCCCACGACTCGGTGAGGGCGAAGCCGAGCCGTTCGTACAGGGCGACGGCCCCGGTCCGCCACTTCCACACCGACAGCCGCACAGCGCTCACACCGGTCTCCGCGGCATGCGCGAGTGCGGCGCCGAGCAGGTCGGACGCGATGCCCCGGCCCCGGAACTCCGGGGACGTCCAGAGCCTCTTGATCTCCGACCGTCCACCGGCGGGGGCGGTCACCACCACGCACCCCACGGCGGTGTCCCCGCTCAGGGCCAACAGGACGCAGTCGTCGCCGAACGCGGTCCGCGGAGCCGAGATCTCGTCCCGGTAGCGGTCGGGCAACTCGTCCACGGCGGCAACGGCCCGGCCCTTCTCGGCCTCCGTCCGCAGGTGGTAGGCCGCCAACAGACCGGCCAGCCCCTGCTCAACGGCAGGGGTCCGGCCCGGCCAGCGGACGACGGCCACCTCGCCTTGATCGTTCTTGGTCACGGTCGGACCGTAACGCCTTCCAGCGCCCGGGACATCGGATAGGCGCGCTCCGCGGGAAACAGCCGTTGGGCCTTGGCGGCGTGACCGGTGCGCATCAGTGCCGCGGCCTTGCGGACCTGGGGGGTGAGGTCGGTGAGATCGACGATCCACTCGTCGGTGAACGTGCGGATCAGCTGGCGGCCGATGCCGACCTGGATGCTGTAGTGGTTCAGTGCCGCTCCCCGCGGCGAGCGTTCCGGGTCCCACTGGACGTGCACGGCCGCCCGGGCCAGCTCTGCCGGGTCACCGGTCGTCAACACGGCCCGGGACAGGGCCTCTTCCCAGCCCTCCCGAGTGATCCGCACGGCGAGAACACGTTCCTGGCCGGGCTTGCGGGCCCAGTTGCTGCGGTGCATCAGCCACCGGAACGACGGCTTGATCCACGTCATCCGCTGGAACGAGAACGGCGCGACGAACCGGCCCGCCCGCAGTGCCGCGTCAGCGATGGCGGACGGGTACGCCTGGTAGACCACGATCGTGCGGGCGTCGTAGTCGGCACGGATCTGATACGGAGGCGTCATGCGCCGCACCCTGCCATCCGGGCGGTCGACGCGGCGACCCGATTTCGTGCGGCCACGGCGGCGCCACCACCCCGGAAAGAGGAACGGACGGCGCCGTGAGGGGCGCCGTCCGTCGAGTGGTTACTTGTTGAGGAAGCCGTCCCTCAGGCGCAGCTCGTTGTACCCGTTGGCGTCGTAGTCGTCGGAGTACGTCAGTGCCAGTCGGCCGTTCGGCGCCAGCGAGACCGCGCTTTCCGTCTGGTCGTGGCCGGTGACCACGTTCATCCGGGTGGCGGGCAGACGGTCGGCGGTGCTGCCGTCCGCGTTGAAGCCACGGGCCCACACCTCCTGGTAGCTGGGGTCGTCCAGCTCCAGCCGCAGCTTCTCGCTCCAGGCGACGACGAAGTCACCGCCGTCGGAGACGGTCACGTCGGGGTCGACCTGGTCGTCGATGCGGCGCTTGTTGTCCGTGCCGGGGGTGGTGGGCACCTCCGGAGCGACCGGTGCGCCGGCCGCGGAGAACATCCGGTGGTGGACCCGTGCCTCACGAGGCGAGTTGGGGCTGCCGGTACCCGGCTTGTAGAAGTCGTCCCAGACGGCGACGGTCCGGCCGTCGGCGGCCTGCGCGACGGCGGGATTGGTCTGCTGCCCGTCGGTGAGGGAGTTCGCGACCTTGCGCGGCACGGCGAAGCCGCCCGTGGCGTTCAGCTTGGCGAGGCCGATGTTGATGCCGCCGTTGCCGTCGGCGTCCTCCTCCCACACGATCGCGGTGTTGCCCGCACCGTCGATCGCGGCGTCGGGACGGCGGTTGGAACCCGCGGTGGCCCCGGAGTTGATGGTGCTCACCTGGACGTCGGGGTGGCTCCGCGTGCCGGTGGCGCTCCAGCCGCTCGCCTTCACCTGGCTGAGGGTGGTGCCGTTGGCCGTGTCCTCCCACGCCACCGTGTAGGACCCGTCGTCCGCGACCGCCACCGTGGGCCGCAGCTGGTGACCGTCGGCGGAGGCGTGCGGACGGGGCAGCGTGGTGACGTTGCCCGCCTGGTCGATCTTGCGGACCTGGATGTTCGCGTGCTTGTTGCCGTCGGCGTCTTCCGCCCACACGACGATCGCATTGCCGTGCTGGTCCACCCCGACGTCGGGCTTCTGGTGCGACCAGGAGGTTCCCGCGGAGCCGGAGACGCTCAGCTTCGTCTCCGACCGGAGCGGCGAACCGTCCTTGTACATCCGCAGGTACACATCGGTGCCCAGCTGGGTGTCGGCGGGGTTGTGGCGGTCGCCGTGCTCGTACGCGACCGCGAGGTACGTGGAGGTTCCGGAGCCGTTCGAGGCGGTGGCGCTGGCGTGCTGGTCACCGTCCGCACCGGCATTGACCCGCGAGTAGTGCTGGGAGGTGCTGCCGTACTTGGCCGCGTCGATGTCGACCACGGAGGCCCGCAGCTTGTTGAAGTTGGCGAGGTACGCGTCGTAGACGCCCGAATCGTTGATGCGCAACATGGTCTCGTCGTTGCGCTTCAGGGCACCCATGGTGAAGTTGTGGGAACCGGTGTACGTGCGCTGGACGCGCTGGCCCTGGGTGTTCTCCCACTCGGTGAGCAAGTACTTCGAGTGCACCGTGCCGTAGTTGCACGAGTGCTTCGTGGTGTAACGGCAGCCGCCGGGGCGCATGCCGTAGGCGTTGACGTTGGTCTTGGTCATGTCGTTGACGCCGGCGTTCCCGTCGAGGCCGTCCACGTCGCGGACCACGGCGTCGATGACACAGCCCGCGGCGCGCTGGTCCCGCAGGGCCTGGTAGAGCTGGGGACGCAGATTGTTGACGTCCCCGTTCAGCGACGAGGTCGACAGCCGGATGCGGCCGTTCCTGGCGCAGTCCACCTTCCTGATCTGCTCGGCGACGATGTCGTCCGCCCGGGGGAAGAAGTACGCCTCCACCGGTGCGTTCAGATCGTCGACGGCGTTGTCGTAGTCGGCGTCGGTGGTAGCGGTCGAGTGCGAGACCTGCCGGTTGAAGGCCGCACGGTACTTGGCCGCGAGGGAGGCGTTGCCCGAGATGGTGATGGCGTTGTTGAGCTCGCCGTTCTGGCTCGGGGTCATGTTCTGGGAGGACTGCCAGACCACGTTGGTGCGGCCGTCGTTCAGCGCGTCGAAGACGACGAACTTGTTGTGGTTGATGGCAGTGGTGGTGTTGGTGGCGTTGAGGCAGCCCCTCTTGCACTGGGTCAGCTTGCTGTTACCCGTCAGACCACTGATCAGGCTCGTCGGCTCACTTGCAAAGTCTTCTACGACGACCTTCACCGTGACGTTCCGGTTGTGCGCCTCGAGTAGCTTCTTCTCTATCTCGGGGGGCTTCGGAACAGCGGGATCGTAGTTGTCGCCGAGCATGTACATGCTCATGTACAGCGTGCTGCCCGGCTTGGCGAGGTCGATCAGGGTGCCGAGGCCCGTGCTGATCGAGGTGTCGTAGGGGCCCTCCGGCTTGGTGTAGTTGAAGGTCGCCGTGTAGTTGCCCGTGGTGACCTCCTCGGCCTGGGCGGCCGTGGGAGTCAGCAGGGTCACCCCCAGTGCGGCGGTGGCGAGGGCCACGAGGCTTCGGCTGGTGCGTCTGCGCAAAGTACCTGTCCAATCCGTTGACGTGCGGAAACAGCGGAACTGTAATCGCATTTTGCGATCATGAACGCTGGCCTTCCACCCCCTCACCCCCCAACCGACCGTGTGGCACGCGGACGCCCACCGGGACCCACCGACCAGGTGCACGCGGAACTGCGCACCCCCCGGCGCACGTTGCGGAACGACGCTGGCGCAGCCGGTCGCACCGGAGGGAGCGGGGAACTGCGCGCGGACACCCCCACACCGGCGGATGCCCGCGAGGTCGACCGCCGGATTTCCGAGTGGCCCGCCGCCCAGGCACAATGCACCGGTGACCCAACTCGACGTACTACGAGTCTTCTGCGGCCCCGACGGCGCCAGGGGCGGCAACGAGCTGGGCGTCGTCCGGGACGGCACCCCCCTCCCCCAGGAGGCGTCCCGCCAGAAGATCGCGGGCAAGCTCGGGTTCAGCGAGACCGTCTTCGTGGACGACCCCGAGCGCGGCGCGATCGACATCTACACCCCCACCCTGCGCCTCCCGTTCGCGGGGCACCCCTGCGTCGGCGCGGCCTGGCTGCTGGACGTGCCCGAACTCGTCACCCCCGCCGGTGTGGTGGGCGCCCGCCAGGACGGGGAGTTCTCCTGGATCGAGGCGCTCCCCGAGTGGGCACCCGAACGCACCCTGCGGCAGTACGGGTCGGCCGCGGAGGTGGACGCCCTGGAGGTGCCGCCGCCCGGCGAGTGGATCTACGCCTGGGCGTGGGAGGACGAACGGGCGGGCCGGATCAGGGCGCGGGCCTTCCCCGGCCGTGACGACGGCATCCAGGAGGACGAGGCGACCGGCGCGGCGGCCCTGCTGCTGACCGCGGAACTGGGCCGCGCCCTGAACATCCGCCAGGGTTCCGGTTCCCAGCTCCTGACCGCCCCGCAGCCCTACGGGTGGGTGGAGGTCGGGGGCCGCGTCCGGCTGGTCCAGTCGGACGTGCCGCTGCCCGACTAGCGCGCACGTCGAAGGCCCCGCGCCCCCGGACGGAACCGGGGCGCGGGGCCTTCGACGTGCGGTGACGGCTCAGGCGCTGAGCGGGAACTCCTCGCCCAGGGCGTGGAACACGGCCGTGTTGAGTGCGAACGCCCGCTTGCACTCGATGACGATCCGCTGCTTCTCCAGGTCGTCGGCCTGCACCCCGTCCAGCAGTTCGCGGTAGTTCCGCTTGAACGCGGCCGGGTTGGTGATCTCGTCGAAGACGTAGAACCGGACGCCGTCGCCCTTGCGGGCGAAGCCCCACGCCTTCTCGGCGCGGTCCCGGATGATCTGCCCGCCGGAGAGGTCGCCGAGGTAGCGGGTGTAGTGGTGGGCGACGTAGCCCGCGGGCCACTCCCGCACGCACTGCGCGACCCGGTCCGCGTACGCGGTGGTCGCGGGCAGCGGGGTCAGACCCGTGCGCCAGGAGGAGCCGCGCAGATGGGCGAGGTCCCGCTCCAGCGCCTCGCGCCGCATCAGCTCGGGCTGCACGAACGGGCCCGCGACGGGGTCGTTGCGCAGGGAGTCCGCACCGTCCTCCAGCGCCCGGTACACGAACCAGAGCTGCTCGGTGTAGCGGGCGTAGGCGTCGATTCCGAGCCGTCCGCCGAGCAGGTCGCCCATGAAGGAGGAGGTCTCCGCCTCGGTGTGGGCGTCCTGGGACGCGGTGCGGATGAGCGAGGAGAACGACGTCGTGTCCATGGGACCTCCGGGAGCCGGCGAGACGGGGAACGGGGAGCGGCGTGCCCCGATCATCTATGGTTAGGCTAACCTAAGTCAACAGGATTCCGACAGGCTGTCGGGAAAAAATGTACCCGGACGGGGGCGTGTTGGTCACCCCCGTCCGGGAAGCATTTCCCCCTCAGGCCGGGCGCCTGCGCAGCCATGCCGTGCCGCCCCAGGTCAGCAATCCGGCGAGCAGGACGTAGATCCCCGCCTCCAGGAGCTGGAACGTCCAGTACCGGTCCTTCGGCTGGTAGGCCACGTCGACCCGGATCTTCATCGCCTCGATGCAATCCGCCCGGGGCGGGAATCCCTGGTGGGCGCAGATCTCCGCGCCCCTCGCGACCTTCCCCGAGGCGTTGACGGCGGTGCCCGGCCCGGACACCACCCAGTCGCCCGCCATCGAGACGGTCACCTCCAGGCGGGTGTCGCTGCCGGAACCCCGGTGCCGGAGGCCCACGCCCGTGATCCCGGACTTCGACCAGTCCTCGGGACCGGTCACCGGCACCGTCGCGGTGGTCGGCGTCATGAGGTGCGGGCGCACCGCCAGCGGGACCAGGAGCTGCACCCCCAGCACCACGGCCATCGTGACGACCACGGCGGGCATCGTGCGGCGGACCAGCAGCCCCGTGCACGCCCCCACCGCGAAGGCGAAGGCCGCGTAGCCGAGCGGCACCACTCCGCGCGCCTCGAAGACCAAGGGGGTGAACCGGTCCTGGGCGATCGCGTCGATCGGCCGCGCCCACCAGGTCACCATCAGACTGAGCACCCCCGTGACCAGCACCGCGGCGGCGCCCACGATCAGCAACCGGACCAGCAGCCAACGGGTCCGGGAGATGCTCTGGTTCCAGATGAGCCGGTGCGTCCCGCTCTCCACCTCACGCGCGACCAGGGGAGCGCCCCACACCATTCCCAGCAGCGCGGGCGCCGCGATGAGCACCGCCCCGACCAGGCCGGCCAGCGTCTGTTGTTCCTGGACGTACGAGTTGAGCGAGTCCCCGCACCCGCTGCCGCAGGCGGCCCGGATCTCCGCGAAGCCGGCGCGCATGTTCCGGCCGGTGACCAGCAGGAACACCCCGAACGCGGCGAGCGCGCCCAGTGCCACGGCGCCCTGCATCCGGAACTGCCGCCAGGTCAGCCACATCATGGGCGGACCCCCTGTTCCCGGTCCTGCTTCCGCCGTGCGCCCGCGGTCCTGCCCTGCGGGTCCTGGGCCATGTAGAGGAGGACGAGGTCCTCCAGTCCCAGCGGCTCCATCTCCCACGCCGGATCGGGCACGTCGATGACCGACCGCACCACGAAGGTGCTCTGCCGCTCGGTGTGCTGTTCCCGGACCACCTCCAGCCCCGGCGGCAGCGAGCCGGGGTCCCGGCGGGCGGTGGTGAGCCGGAAGTGCGTAGCGAGCAGGTCCTCCACGTCCCCGGCGAGTCGGACCCGCGAGCCGACCAGGGTGACCAGGTGGTCGCAGGTGCGCTCCAGATCGGTGATCAGGTGCGAGGAGAGGATCACGGAGGTCCCGTACTCCGCCACGTGCTCCATCAGTCCCTGGTGGAACTCCCGCCGGGCCAACGGGTCCAGCGCGGCCACCGGTTCGTCGAGGATCAACAGATCGGGCCGCTTGGCGACGGCCAGGGTGAGGGCGAGTTGTGAGCGCTGGCCCCCGGACAGTCCCCCCGCCCGTTGTTCGGGGTCGAGGCCGAGGCGGGCGATCCGTCGTGCCGCGAGCGGGGCGTCCCAGCCCGGGTTCAGCCGCTCGCCGAGCCGTAAGTGCTCGGAGACGGTCAGCCGCGCGTACACGGGACTGTCCTGGGCGACGAAGCCGACCCGGGCGAGCTGGGCGGGGCCGCTGCCGGGTCGTTCGCCGAGTACGCGCAGGGTGCCCGAGGTGGGGGTGAGCAGCCCGCAGGCGAGTTGCAACAGGGTGGACTTCCCCGCCCCGTTCGGCCCGACGAGACCGACCACGTGACCGGCGGGCACGCTGAGGGTGCAGTCGCTGAGCGCGGTGCGTCGGCCGTACCGCTTGGTGAGCCCGGTGGCCTCCAGTGCCGGCGCCGTGTTCATCGTGCGGCCCCCGTCTCCGGCAGGGGGTCACCGGTGCGGTCCCCGAGCGTGCTCTGGAACAGCGCCTCGATGCTCTCCTCGGCGAGCCCCGCCGCCCGCGCCCGGGCCAGCCAGTCGACCAGTTCGTGCCGGAGCGGTGCGTACTCGGGGCGGACGGTGTCGTCCAGGGTGCGGGTGACGAAGGTGCCGACTCCGGGCCTGGGTGCGACCAGTCCCGCGTACTCCAGTTCGCGGTACGCCTTGAGCACGGTGTTGGGGTTCACCGCCATCTGTGCGGCGACCTCCTTGACGGTCGGCAGTCGGTCGCCCTCCGTCAGTACGCCCAGTCGCAGCGCCCGGTGGACCTGGTCGACGAGCTGTCGGTAGGGCGGCACGCCCGATCGCGTGTCGAGGTGGAACTCGATCATGCTGTCCCTCGCTCCTCTCTATTCATCTAGCTAACTAGCACTATAGAACCATAGAGCAAGTAGGAGTCACGTGAACGGGACGTGCACTGCTCCCGCGCGGGTGCGTCGTTGGTTGCTCGCGCAGTTCCCCGCGCCCCTTTCGGGCGTGTCCTGGTGGGGGTGCGCTGCTCCCGCGCGGGTGTGTCGTGGTTGCTCGCGCAGTTCCCCGCGCCCCTGAGGTGCGTCCCTGCCGGGGTGCGTTGTTCAGCGGGGTGCGTCGCGGTGGCCGGGTCGTGCCGCAGGCGACGGCGCACCCCGAGCGAGACGCCCCGATCAGGGGCGCGGGGAACTGCGCAGAACCAGGGCGCACCCGCGCGGAACAGCGAACCCGCACCGGAACGCACCCGAAGGGGGCGCGGGGAACTGCGCGAGCAACCACGACGCACCCGCAGGTTCCCGACAGGGGGACGCACAGCGAAGAGCCCGCCCCCGGACGAGAAACCGGGAACGGGCTCAAGCAAGAGCGGGTGCAGCCGAAGGGCTACGGCAACGTAAGGATCTCCGTACCACTGTCGGTGACGACCAACGTGTGTTCGAACTGCGCGGTCCGCCGCCGATCCTTCGTGACGACGGTCCACCCGTCGTCCCACAGGTCGTACTCGTGCGTGCCGAGCGTCAGCATCGGCTCGATCGTGAACGTCATCCCCGGCTGGATCACCGTCGTGGCGTGCGGACTGTCGTAGTGCGGGACGATCAGACCGGAGTGGAACGACGTGTTGATGCCGTGCCCCGTGAAGTCCCGGACGACCCCGTACCCGAACCGCTTGGCGTACGACTCGATGACCCGCCCGATCACATTGATCTGCCGGCCCGGCCGCACCGCCTTGATCGCCCGGTCCAAGGACTCCCGGGTCCGCTCCACGAGCAGCCGCGACTCCTCGTCCACGTCCCCGACGAAGTACGTGGCGTTGTTGTCGCCGTGCACCCCGCCGATGAACGCGGTGACGTCCAGATTGACGATGTCGCCGTCGCGCAGCACCGTCGAGTCGGGGATGCCGTGGCAGATCACCTCGTTGACGGAGGTGCACAGCGACTTCGGGAACCCCCGGTAACCCAGGGTGGACGGGTAGGCGCCGTGGTCGCACAGGTACTCGTGCGCGACCCGGTCGAGCGCGTCCGTGGTCACACCGGGCGCGATGGCGCTCGCCGCCTCGGCCATGGCCCGCGCGGCGATGCCGCCCGCGATCCGCATCCGCTCGATGGTCTCGGCGTCCTGGACCTCGGAGCCGGTGTACGGGGCGGGGCCGGGCTTGCCCACGTACGCCGGACGGATGATGTGCCCCGGGACGGTACGGGTGGGGGAGAGCTCGCCGGGCACGAGCAGTGGCTGCGCAGACATGCAGCGAGTGTAGCCAGCCCGGACCGGGCGGCATGGCCCGAACGTCTGCCGGGTAGGCGGTCAGCGGTACCGCAACGGCGGGTGCCGACCTCGACCCCGTCCACAGGGTCCCGCCGGGCGCGACGGGCGCGAAGTGCGCCAGGAGAGGAAGATGGGCACATGGCGCTGTTCAAGAAGCGGGCGGTGGGCAAGCCGGGGGAGTGGTACTACTGCCTGGAGCACCAGAAGGTGGAGGAGGGCCCCGAGTGTCCCGCCAAGGACCGGCTCGGGCCGTACCCCTCCGCCGAGGAGGCCCGGGCGGCGATGGAGATCGCCCGCGAGCGCAACCACGAGTGGGAGAACGACCCGCGCTGGCACGATGCGGTGGCCCGCGGCGAGGACGACGACCGCTGACCCCGCCGTGACACGGCACCGTCCCGGCGCGGGGGCGTGACACCCCCGCACCACCGGAACCTCACGCCCCCGCGTCCCCGGAGCCGGACACCCCGGCCGGCCCGACCGACCCGGGGGCGTCCGGCGAACCGGCCGCCCCCGCGGTCGCGGCCTTCTTGCGCAGGGCGTCGGGATCGGTCTCCGCGTCGTACGTGAACAGCTTCGGCAGGGTGGCCGACAGCAGGGCGACCGAGGCCACGCAGGCCAGCCCGCCGGACCAGAACGCCGCCCGGGTCCCCGTCCAGCTCGCCATCGCGCCCGCGCGGACCTGCCCGAGCTGCGGACCCACGCTGTACGACAGCACCTCGATGCCCGCCAGCCGGCCGCGCAGGTGGTCCGGGATCGTCTGGTTCCAGATGGTGCTCCGGCCCAGCCCGCTGATCAGGTCGCCGGCCCCGGCGAACGCGAGGCACAACAGCACCGGCCACACCGTGTCGAACCAGCCCGCCGCCGCGATGGACAGCCCCCACAGGGTGGCGCCGCCGATCACCAGCAGACCGTGCCGCCGGGAGCGGGAGAGCCAGCCGCTGGTGAGACTGACGGCCAGCGAGCCGATCGCCCCCGCCGCGTACATCAGCCCGAGCGCCCACTCGGCGTCCAACTCGTCGGCGAGGAAGGGGAAGATGACGTTCGGGAAGGCGAAGAACATCGCCGCGAGGTCGATCGCGTACGTGCCCACCAGCACGGGACGCGACCAGGCGTACCGTGCACCCTCCGTGAGCGCGCGCAGGGACGGCTTCTCGGCGTCGTGGGACGGCGGCGCGGGAGCGAGACGTCGACACATCACCACCGACACCACGAACGTGAACAGGGTGATCCCGTACGCCGCCGCGCTGCCCCAGAACGCCACGACGACCCCCGCCAGCGTCGGGCCCGCGATCTCCCCGGCCTGCCAGCGCAGGGAGTTGAGGGCCGCCGCCGCGGCGAGTTGATCGTGCGGGACGATCCGGGCTATCAGCGAGTCCAGCGCCGGACGCTGGAGGCCGACCAGCGCGGCGACGCCCGCGGCCACCAGGTACAGCGGCCACAGCATCGGCTCCGGCAACAACGCGTTCACCAGAAGGATCAGAGCCAGGAACCCGAGCCCCGCCTCCGTCGCGACGATCACCTTGCGACGGTCCACCGCATCGGCGAGGGCGCCCCCGTACAGTCCGAAGACGACCAGCGGCACCAGTTCGACCGCACCCATCGCCCCGACCGCCAGGGGGGACCCCGTCAGGTCCTTGATCTGGAGGGGCAGCGCGATGAGCGCCATCGCCGCACCGCAGTAGGTGATCAGGCCCTGGGTCCACAACAGCCGGAAGTCCGGGGTGGACCGCCAGGGCGCGAGGTCGGGCAGGAGGGAACGGAGCCGACCCGGCGGGGCGGGGTCCGGGGACGCCGGGGCCCCGGGAGTGACGGACTGCGGCGGTTCGTCGGGCCTGACGGGGTCGGGAGTCACGCGTCCCCATCTTCCGGGGTGAGCCGACCCGCCGGCAAACGGATTTCCGCCCCCGCCGGTCGACCCGGCCGGAATTCCCCCGTCCGCCCGGACCGTCCCGTCACGGCGGTCACCCCCGTACCGGACTGCGGGCCTCCACCGTCCGGGGATTTCCCCGAGGCCGTTCCGTCCTGCAAGATGACCCGAGATTTCGTCCCCGTCAGCGCGTCAGCGCGCACCGGAAGCAGGAGCCTTGAGCGAGCAGCCTCCCCAGCCCCCGTCCGGCCACCCGGGCTACCCGGGCCCCGGCCCGAACGACCAGAACCCGTACGGTGCCCCCACGCCCAACCCCTACCAGCAGCAGGCCCCGCCGCCGCAGCCCGGCTACGGCTATCCGCAGCAGGCGGGCTACGGGTACCCGCAGCAGGGCGGCTACGTGCCCCCGGGCACGTACACGGGCGACCCCAACGCCCCCTACGGCTACGACCCCATGGGCCGTCCGTACTCCGAGAAGTCGAAGGTCGTCGCCGGGGTGCTCTCGCTGCTCCTGGGCAGCTTCGGCGTCGGACGCTTCTACATAGGTCACGTCGGTCTGGGTCTCGCCCAGCTCTTCACCTGCGGTGGACTGGGCATCTGGGCCCTCATCGACGGCATCGTCATCCTCGCCGGCAGCGACACGACCGACTCCCAGGGACGGCCGCTGCGTGGCGGCTGACACCCCGGTCGCGCGCGGTGCGGCGGCGCGGCTCCTGCGGAACCCGGCGGTGGCACCCGTGGTGGTGCTCACCGCCGGGCTACTGGGCGCCGGCTACCTGTACGTCACCGATCCGCACGAGGGCGGCCAGTTCCTGCCGCGCTGCCCGTTCCGCCTGGTCACGGGCTTGCTCTGCCCCGCCTGCGGGGGGACCCGCATGGTCTACGACCTGATGCACGGTCACTTCGCCGCCGCCTGGGCCGACAACCGGATGCTGCTGCTCGCCGCGCCCTTCGCCCTGGCGCTCCTGGGCCGCTGGGCCTTCGAGGGGCTGCGCGGACGTCGCTGGCGGCCCGCGTTCAGCCGGCGGACCCAGATCGTGATCCTCTCCGTCGCGGTGCTGTGGACCGTGGTGCGCAACACCGTGTGACCCCGCGCCGCGTGACCCCCCGCGCCGTGTGACCTCGCGCACAGCTGCCGGGTCCCGCCGGACGGCGGCCGGGGCTACCCGTCGGAAGAGTGTCGTGAATCACTGGTTTGATCACGGTACGGGCACGATCTCCCGCACCCCCTCCCGCTAGGGGCGCCGCGCTCTTTACGCTGCCACGTCACAGGGGGGCGATGCAGAGTGCGGCGGTCTACGCCGGGCTTTCCTCCTGCGTTCGTACCGGAACAATCAGATTCGGTACCAGTTCCGCTCAAACCAGGAGAAACACTCATGGCCGTCCCCACGCCTGACGCCCCCTTCGGGTACGACCCCCAGGGCCGTCCCTACTCGGACAAGTCCAAGATCGTCGCCGGCATCCTCCAGCTGTTCCTGGGCACGCTCGGCATCGGGCGCTTCTACGTCGGCTCCGTCGGCGTCGGTGTCGCTCAGCTCCTCACCTGCGGTGGTCTGGGCATATGGGCCCTCATCGACGGCATCCTGTTCCTCACGAGCAGCGACCGCACCGACAAGGACGGCCGCGTCCTGCGCGGCTGAGTCCTCGCCGCTCCCGGCCGCCGCTGCGGTCAGGGTTCCCGGGCACCCACCCGGGAGTGATCCGCCACGACGCCACCGCTGCCCGGCCGCTCCCCGGCAGCGCGAGCGTCGTGACGTGAGGGCGCGTAGCCCGGTCCACGGCGGACGGCGGACGTCCGCACACGTGAAGCGCACGGCCCCGGTCGTGCGGTCACTCGCCCCGGGGGGGATCCGGGGGGACCAGAACGTCGGGGGAACCACACGGACGACACCGGCGACGCGCCCGACGAAGCACCGCTCCGGCTCGACCGGCGCGACCCACCCCGACCGGCTACCGATCACCCGGTGACCGACGAGCGCACCCCGAGGGAGGTGTGCGGGCCGACAACGGCCCGCACACCTCCCTCACCCGTTGGCCGCCACAATCAGGACCGCAGCCGTCCTAGTCGCGTCATAACGTCTCGCGCATGAGCACTGGCACGACACCCACGCCCCCGCCCGCGATCCGCTTCTCGGTGGTCACCTTCGACTGCCCGGACCCCGCCGAACTGGCCCGCTTCTACGGCGACGCCCTCGATCTGCCCGTCGCCTACTCCACCGACGACTTCGTCCTGCTCGCCCGGGAGGGCTCGGTCGGGCTGGGCCTCAACCGTCTGGTCGACTACCGGCGCCCCACCTGGCCGGACCCCTCCCAGGAGAAACAGGCCCACCTGGAACTGGGGGTCGACGACCTGGACGCCGCCCAGGCCCGGCTGCTCGCGCTGGGAGCCGTGGAGCCCGCGGTCCAGCCGGAACCCGACCGGTGGCGCGTCCTGCTGGACCCCGCGGGCCACCCGTTCTGCATCACCACGGTGGTCTGAGCCCGATCGGCGGGGCCGCGCGAGGCCCGCAACGGCCCGCGCGGCCCGGCCGCCTCGAACCGAACGCACCGTCCGGGACGGGGAGTTGGGTCGCCATCCGCTGGTGTGCCGGGCGGTCGGTGCGGTCGCCGGCGGTGCGAGCTCCGCCGTGCGCGGCCGTGAGGTCCGCCACGCTGAACGAGATCACCGCGACGCATAGGGTCGGGGCATGACTTCTACCGACAGCGCACCGTCCGCTTCCCCCACGCCCCCTCCCGCGAAGGCGCCCGCCAAGGACCCCCGGGAGCTGCCCGACGTCTCCGGGCTCGTCGTCGGCGTGCTCGGCGGCACCGGCGACCAGGGGCGCGGCCTCGCCTACCGGCTGGCCCGCGCCGGCCAGCGGGTGGTCATCGGGTCCCGGGCCGCCGAACGGGCCGAGGCCGCCGCCGCGGAACTCGGCCTCGGGATCGAGGGCGCCGACAACGCGGAGTGCGCCCGGCGCAGCGACGTCGTGATCATCGCGGTGCCGTGGGACGGCCACGCCAAGACCCTGGAATCGCTGCGCGACGAACTGCGCGGCAAGATCGTCGTCGACTGCGTCAACCCGCTCGGCTTCGACAAGCAGGGCGCCTACGCGCTCAAGCCCGAGGAGGGCAGCGCCGCCCAGCAGGCTGCCGCGCTGCTCCCGGAGTCCCGGGTCACCGCCGCCTTCCACCACCTGTCGGCGGTCCTGCTCCAGGACACCTCGATCGAGGAGATCGACACCGACGTCATGGTGCTCGGGGAGGACCGCGCCGACACCGACGTCGTCCAGGCCCTCGCCGGACGGGTCCCCGGGATGCGCGGGGTGTTCGCCGGTCGGCTGCGGGGCGCCCACCAGGTCGAGTCGCTGGTGGCCAACCTGATCTCCGTCAACCGTCGCTACAAGGCGCACGCCGGACTGCGGATCACGGACGTCTGACCGGCGCGCGGATCGGCCGGCCCGCCCGTCACCCGTACGGGCACCGGGCGCGGTGGACGCGCGGGGGGCGTGCGGGCGGCCCCGGGCCATGGGGGACACTGGAGCGAAGCAGTGTCCCCCGACAGGAGCCGACCCCCATGTCCCGCCTCGCCCTCTTCGCCCTCGTGGTCTGCCTGCTCGCCGTCGCCGCGGCGGTCGTGTCGTTCGTCAACGGCAGCTGGCTCGGCGTCCTGTGGGTGCTGATGGCGGGACTGTCGTCCAACATGGCCTGGTACTACGTGCGGCGCGACCGGCTGCGGGCCCGCACCGCCCCGACCACCGGCGGCTGATCCCCCGCGGGGCTCACAACGCCTCGCACAGCGGATTCGTGTCCCGCCAGAACCGGAACAGGTCGTACCCGCAGTACGTCTCTAGGTCCCCGACGCACAGCGAGCGCAACAGCGCGTCGACCACGTCGAAGAACGTCCGGTTGACCTCGGGGATCCACAGCACCGCGAAGACGAACAGCAGACCGAACGGTGCGAACGGCTCCACCTGGCGCCGCACCCGGTGCGACAGCCACGGCTCGATGACGCCGTAACCGTCGAGGCCCGGCACCGGCAGGAAGTTCAGGATCGCCGCGGTGACCTGGAGCAGCGCCAGGAACCCCAGCGCGTAGCGGAACGTCGCCGGGACCCCGTCCAGCACGTCCAGCCAGAACGGCGCCGTGCACACGACGGCGAACAGCACGTTCGTCAGCGGCCCGGCCGCCGAGATCAGGCTGTGCTTCCACCGCCCCTGGATGCGGTGGCGCTCGATGAAGACGGCACCGCCCGGCAGACCGATCCCGCCCATGATCACGAACAGCACCGGCAGCACGACGCTCAGCAGGGCGTGCGTGTACTTCAGCGGGTTCAGCGTCAGATAACCCTTGGCCCCGATCGTGAGGTCACCGCCGTGCAGCGCGGTGCGCGCGTGCGCGTACTCGTGCAGGCACAGCGAGACGATCCACGCGCCGGTCACGAACAGGAACACCGCGAGGCCGGGCACCTGGGCGAAGTCCGTCCAGGTCGCCCACCCCGCGACGGCGGTCACGGCGACGATCCCCAGGAACACGGGGCTGATCCGGCGGTCGCCGCGGGGGATCGTAGCGGTGGTCATCTCACACGTCTCCTGGGTACGGACGGGGCGGTACACGGCACCGGGCCGGCATCCGCCGCGGACCGACGGCCGCCCGGAGGCCACCGCCTGCCCGACCGTACCGGTCCACGGGGAGAACGTCCCACCACGGGACGGAGGTTCCGGGCGCGGGCCCGTTCCCGCGACGGGGGACAATGGACCCGTGCACTACCGCATCCTCGGCCCCACCCAGGCACTGAGTGCCGACGGAACCGTCCTCCCCGTCGGTGGCGCTCGGCTGCGTGCCCTGTTGACCTCGCTCGCCCTGCGGCCGGACCGGACCGTCCCGGTGTCGCTCCTGATCGACGACGTCTGGGGCGCCGACCCGCCGGCCGACGCCACCGGCGCGCTCCAGGCCCTCGTGGGACGGCTGCGCCGCGGGCTCGGCGCCGACACCGTCGCCTCCGCGGACGGCGGCTACCGGCTGCGCGTCGACGCCGACCGGGTCGACCTGCACCGGTTCGAACGGCTGGCCTCCGAGGGCGCCCGCGCCCTCACCGAGGGCGACCCAGGCAAGGCGGTCGAGCTCCTGGACCCGGCGCTCGACCTGTGGCGCGGCCCCGCGCTCGCCGACCTCCCCGACCGCACCGCCGACGCCACTCGGCTGTCCGCCCTGCGCCTCGCCGCGCGCCGGGACCGCCTCGCCGCCGTCGTCGCCCTCGGGGACGCGCCCGCCGCGCTGCCCGAACTGACCGCGCTCTGTGCGGAACAGCCCCTGGACGAACCGCTCCAGGCGCTGCGCATCCGCGCCCTGAGGGACTCCGGACGCGCCGCCCAGGCACTCGACGCGTACGGCGCCGTCCGCGCGGAACTCGCCGAACGCCTCGGGAGCGACCCCGGGCCCGAACTGCTCGCGCTGCACCAGGAACTCCTGCGCACCGCCGCCCCGCCGGCCCCCACCGGCCGGCCCCCGGCCACCCCCGCCCCGGCCCCGGTCACTCCGGCCCCGGCCCCGGCCCCGTCCTCCCTTGTGCCCGGCTCCGACCCGGCCGCCCCCCGTCCCGGCAACCTGCCCGCCCGGCTGACCTCCTTCGTCGGGCGGACGCCGGACATCGACGCCATCCGGGACGACCTCCGCCGGGCCCGACTCATCACCCTGCTGGGGCCCGGCGGCGCCGGCAAGACCCGACTGTCGTGGGAAGCCGCCGAGAGCGTCGCCGCCGACTTCCCGGACGGCACCTGGCTGGTGGAACTCGCCCCGGTCGAGGACCCCGACGACGTACCGGAGGCGGTGCTCACCGCCCTCGGCGCCCGGGAGACCGTGCTGCGCGGCGCCGGCGCCGAGGAGATGCGGGCCGTCACCGAGCAACACCACCCCGGGGCCCCGCTGCGCCGGCTCGCCGAGTACTGCCGCTCACGCCGACTGCTGCTGGTGCTCGACAACTGCGAGCACGTCATCGGCGCCGCCGCGCGGCTCGCCGCCCAGGTGCTCGCCCACTGCCCGGCGGTGACCGTCCTCGCCACCAGCCGGGAACCCCTCGCCGTGCCGGGGGAGTTCGTCCGGCCCGTGGAGCCCCTTCCCGAGCCGTTCGCGCTGCGGCTGTTCGCCGACCGGGGCGCCGCGGCCCGCCCCGGCTTCCGCACCGCGGACGATCCGGCCGCCGCCGCCGAGATCTGCCGCAGGCTGGACGGGCTGCCGCTCGCCATCGAACTCGCCGCGGCCCGGCTCCGGATGCTGACGCCCCGGCAGATAGCCGACCGGCTGGACGACCGGTTCCGGCTGCTGACCGGCGGCGCCCGCACCGTGCTGCCCCGCCAGCAGACGCTGCGCGCGGTGGTCGACTGGTCCTGGGAACTGCTCGACGCCGAGGAACGCACCGTGCTGCGGCGGCTCGCCGTCTTCGCCGGCGGCTGGGACCTGGCGGCGGCCGAGGCGGTGGGCGGACCCGCCGCCCTGGACGTCCTGGGCTCCCTGGTCGACAAGTCCCTGGTGGTGGCCGGGACCGGCCCGGACGCGGCCATGCGGTACCGGCTCCTGGAGACCGTCGCCGAGTACGCGGCCGAACGCCTCGACGAGGCGGGCGAGCGGGCCGCCGCCGAACGCGCCCACCTCGTCCACTACCGCGAACTCGCCCGCACCACCGACCCGCTGCTGCGGGGCGCCGGTCAACTCGCGGCGATCCAGCGGCTCACCACCGAGTACGAGAACCTGCGCACCGCCCTGCGGCACGCCGTCGCGGCCCGGGACGAACAGGAGGCCCTGTGCCTGGTGCTGTCCCTCGCCTGGTTCTGGCAGATCCACGACCTGCGCGGCGACGCCCGCACCTGGGCGCGGGAGGCCGGGGCGCTCGGCCCCGACCCCTTCAGCCCGCCCGTCGCCCCGGCACGACCGCTGCACGGTCCGACGATCGCCGCGCCCCCGCCGATGGCGCCGGACGTGCTCGTGGAGGCCCGGCGCGGGGTGCACCTGGTCCACCTCGCCTGCATGGACATGGAGTTCGGCGCCTGGCAGACCGAGGAGGCGATGGCCCGGTTGCGGGGGGTCGTCGCCTCGTACCGGCCGGGCCTGCCGCAGACCTGCCGCTACCCCGGCTACCTGTGGTTCTTCGCGGTGCTCCTCACCCAGGGCGCGGAAGGGACGGCGGCCGTCATGGACGGGACCGTCGAGGCGTGCCGGACCTACGGATACACCTGGGAACTGGCCCACGCCCTCCACCTGCGGGCGAACATGGCGGCCAGCGGGACCGACCGGGGCCACGACCCCCTCCGGGACGCCGACGAAGCCCTCGGGATCTTCCGTGGGTGCGGCGACGCGTGGGGCGCGGCGGAGGCGCTGTCCGCTCGGGCCGAGACCTATGAGCGGCGGGGCGACTTCGCCCGGGCGGCGGCCGACTACCAGGAGGCCATCGCCCTCTCCCGCGGCCTCGGCGCCCACGGGCAGGTGGCCGTGCTCCGGGCCCGGCTCGGGGGCGCCTGGATCGAGAGCGGGGAGCGGGCCGACGAGGGGGAGGCCGTGCTCCGCGAGATCGTCGACGAGCAGCAGGACGGCGTCACCGGCGCCATGCCCGCGGCCCGGCTCTTCCTCGCGGTGCACCTGGGGCGCACCGGTCGGGTGTCCCAGGCGCGGGCCCAGGTGCAGTCGCTGCGGGAGAAGTTCGGCGCCGTCAGGTTCGTGGTCTTCGACTCCTACATCACCGGGATCGAGGGCTGGCTCGACGTACTGGACCGGCGGTACGACTCCGCGACCGCGCTGTTGCGCACCGCGCTGGAGCGCTCCGGCGACCCCATCTGCCTGATGATGGCCCCGCAGTTGGCGGCCACGAACCTGCTGGCCGGGGCCCTCCTGCTCAGCGAGCGGGACGGCGGCGCCCGGATGCGGGACGCCGCCCGGCTCCTCGGGGCGCACGCGGCGCTGCGGCCGGTCGGACACCACTACTCCTTGGTCGAGCGGGAGACGATGGCCCGCACGGACGCCGCCGTCCGTGCCGCCCTGGGCGAGACGGACGGTGCCGCCGCCCGTGCCGAGGGCGCCGCCCTGACCCTGGAGGCGGCCACCGCCCTGCTCTGACGGGTGCCGGCCGCACGTCAGGTCCTGGTCTGGAACTTCCGGATCGCCACCGGCGCCATCACCAGGGTGAGGGCGGCCGTCCAGGCCAGCACGACCACCAGGTCGTGTCCGCTGGCGCCGTCGCCGCTGATCAGGGAACGGGCCGCGTCCGCGAGCGCCGACAGCGGGTTGTAGTCGGTGAACGTCTGGAGCCAGTCGGGCATGGTGTCCGTGGGGGCGAAGATCGACGAGCCGAACTGGAGCGGCATCAACACGAGGAATCCCAAACTCTGAATGGCCTGCGCGTTCTTCATCACGACACCCATGGTGAGGAAGATCCACATCAGGGCGGAGCCGAAGAGCACGGACAGCCCGATCGCGGCCAGCAGACCGCCGACGCTGTCCACCGACAGACCGAGGGCGAAGCCCATGGCCAGCAGGATCGCCGTGGCGAGGAGCATCCGGCCGATCTCCACCACGATCTTGGCGATGAGCACCGAGGAACGGGCGATCGGCAGGGACCGGAAGCGGTCCATGACCCCGGTCTCGAAGTCCTGGTTGAAGCCGGTGCCGACGGCCATGGCGATGTTCAGGCCCATCATCGCCATCAGGCCCGGCACCACGTAGTCGACGTAGGCGTCCCGGCTCGGGAAGATCGCGCCGCCGAACACGAAGACGAACAGCAGCGTCAGGATGATCGGCGCCAGCACCGCGTCGAGGATCGACTGGGGGTCCTGGCGGATCGCCAGCACGTTCCGCTGGGCCAGGGCGCCGGTGTGCCGCAGATGGGCGCGCAGCCCGATCCGGCCGTCGTCCTTCGCCCGCGCGGCGGGCTCGGGGGGCTCGGTGGCCGTGGTGGGAGCGGTGGTCAGGGTCGCGGCGCTCATACGGCGGCCTCCTCAAGGGCGGGGACGGGCTCCGTGGTGGCCGGGCGGTGGCCGGTGAGGGAGAGGAACACCTCGTCCAGACTGGGCATTTCGGTGGAGATGCCGGCCAGCGTGAACCGCCGGGCGGACAGGACGTCGACGATGGCGGTGAGCTGTTCGTCGCTGAGGATCGGCACCAGGACGGTCCCGGTGCCGGAGTCGACGGTGGCCCGGCCGAGTCCGATGAGGCCGGAGCCGTCGAGCGCGGTGGCGATGGGTTCCAACTGGCCGGGGTCCGCGGGGCGCACCCGCAGGGTCCGGCCGCCGACCCGGGCCTTGAGCGCATGGACCTCGCCGTGCGCGATGACCTTGCCGTGGTCGATGACGGTCAACTCGTCGGCGAGCTGTTCCGCCTCCTCCATGTACTGGGTGGTCAGCAGCACGGTGACGCCCTCGTCGACCATCGCCTTGACCTCGTCCCAGACCTCGTTGCGGGTGTGCGGGTCCAGACCGGTCGTCGGTTCGTCCAGGTAGAGGACCGCGGGACGGCCGATCATGGACGCAGCGAGGTCGAGCCTGCGGCGCATGCCGCCGGAGTAGGTCCGGGCGGGGCGCTGGGCGGCGTCGGTGAGGGAGAACCGTTCCAGCAGGGCGTCCGCGCGGGCCTTGGCGTCCCGGCGGGAGAGGTCGAGGAGCCGCCCGATGAGGACCAGGTTGTCGCGGCCCGAGAGCTTCTCGTCGACCGAGGCGTACTGACCGGTGAGGCCGATGCGGCGGCGCAGCGCGTAGGGCTGGCGGACGACGTCCCGGCCGGCGACGACCGCGGTGCCCGCGTCGGGAACGATGAGGGTGGCCAGGCAGCGCACCAGGGTGGTCTTCCCGGCGCCGTTGGGCCCGAGGACCCCCATCACCGTGCCCTCGCGGACGTCGAGGTCGACGCCGTCCAGGGCCTTCACCGGCCCGTAGTGCTTGACCAGCCCCCGTACGGAGACCGCGAGGTCCTCCGCTGAGCTGCCTTGGGATGCGTCGATGCGTGTCATGGCCCCGACGCTGTCACCCGCCACCGACAGATCGCCGACAGATCACCGACAGGTCCGGACCGGGCCCGACGGACGGGTCTCCGGTGGGCGGCCGGGGCCCGCGGAGCGTCAGGTGACGACGTGGACGGGCGTGCCCTCGGGGGCGAACTTCCACAGGGCCGCACCGTCGGCGACCCCCTGGCGCACCGCTCCGGTCTGGACCCCGAGGTCGACCTTCGGCCGGGCGCCGTCCACGGCGTTGGAGAAGGCGATGGTCACCTGGGAGCTACGGGCGAAGTACACGACGTTCGCGACCTTCACGCCGTCGGTCCCAGTGCCGGTCGCCAGCCGGGAGAAGACCTTGTACGGACCCTCCGCCGGGTGGACCGACCCCGGCCACACCTCGAAGGTGCGCAGCGCCTTGTCCTGACCGTCGACGAGCCACACCCGCCGCAGTTCCAGCGAGTACACCACCCGCCGTCCCTGTCCCGACTCCTCGGGCACGGGGTGCGCGACCGCCGGTTTCTTCTTCTCGGCGCCGGCCGTGGCGCTCGGCTTCGCCGTCGCACCCGCGGCCCCGGTCCCGCCCTTGGGCAGGGGCTCGACCCGTACGGCCAGCCCCACCACGACCACCAGGGCCGCACTGAGTAGGCCGGTGACCCAGGCCCACGAGGGCAGTCGACGCGAAGACACCCGGGAATCCTCCTCAAACCACGTGGGAAACGGGCCGGTTGGAACGCGGCCCCGTCACTGTGGGAAACCCGCCGTCCGGGCAGGCAGTAGGAGGATCGTACCGTCAGCGGGCGGGCGCCGAGCAGCCACCCGAGGCGGGAACGGCGACAGCCCGTCGACGGGGGAGGATCGACGGGCTGTCCCGGTGCCGCAGTGGTCCGGTGGGACCGGTCCTCCGGCGCTGCCGCCGCCGGACCGGTCACGGGGTGCTGCTAGTGGACGGAGTGCTCCTCGGCGGGGAACGCCCCGTCGAGGACCTCGTCGGCGAAGGCGCGGGCCGCGTCCCCCATCACGGAGCGCAGTTGCGCGTACTGCTTCACGAAACGGGGCATGCGCCCGCTGGTGAGGCCCAGCATGTCCGTGGTGACGAGCACCTGGGCGTCGGTGTCCGGGCCCGCGCCTATGCCCACCGTGGGGACGTGGAGCGTGCGGGTCACCTCGGCGGCGAGTTCGGCGGGAACGAGTTCCAGGACGACCGCGAAGGCGCCCGCGTCCTGGACGGCCTTGGCGTCCCGCAGCAACTGCTGGGCCGCCTCCTCGCCCCGGCCCTGCACGCGGTAGCCCATGGTGTTGACGGACTGCGGGGTGAGCCCGATGTGCGCCATCACGGGGATGCCGGCCTCCACGATCAACTCGATCTGGCGGTGCGAGCGCTCCCCTCCCTCCAGCTTCACCGCGCCGACGCCCGCGTCCTTGACCAGCCGCATGGCACTGCGCAACGCCTGGGTGGGGCCCTCCTGGTACGAACCGAAGGGCAGGTCGGCGACGATCAGGGGCCGCTTGGTGCCGCGCACGACGGCTGCGGCCAGCACGGTCATCTCGTCCATCGTCACCGGTACGGTCGTCTCGTACCCGAGGTGGACGTTCCCCATGGAGTCGCCCACCAGCAGGACCGGGATGCCGGCCTCGTCGAAGACGGACGCGGTCATCGCGTCGTAGGCGGTGAGCATGGGCCACTTCTCGCCGCGTTCCTTGGCCAGGCCGATGTCCCGGACGGTGATGCGACGGGTGCCCTTGCCCCCGTAGAGCGTCCTGCCGTCGTCGGCGGTAGGTGGTGCGGTGTCCTGACCGGCCGTACGGGCAGCCACGTGTTGCGTCATCGCAACGGCTCCTTCATGTCATCTCGAGGCGCCCTGACGGCGTCCCCGGATCACCTCCATGGTGGCACCTCGGGTCGCCCCGCGGTAGTCGGGTGCCGCCGGTGCGGTGCACCGGCCCGCCGCGCCGCCGCTCCCCCCGACCCGGCCGGGCACTCCCGTCACCCCGGTCCCGCGGCGATCGATCGGGCGGTCGCCCCGGGGCGAGCCGGACCGGGCGCCCCCGGGGCGTCCCCGGGCGGGCGCCTTCCGGAGGGAGCCCACGTCACGGCCCCGCGACACGGATTCCCGTCGGCCTACTGGCGACCCCGGGCCCCGCGCAGTATGGTCGCCGCGCCCGGGCACGTGTGCGCATTTCGTCACAGTGAACGGTGGCGGCCCCCGTACCGGAACCCCCGCGGGGCACATCGCCGTTCTCCTGCCCGTAAGGCCGCCGCGGGAGGGCGGGAACACCAGCGTTCATCGCCTAGGGTCATGACAGGCGGCAACGAAGTGCACAGCAGGCAGTGAGGCGACCCCATGGCGCAGCAGGCGTACGCGACGGACACGGACAGCGGCGAGGGCCACACGCGGACCGGCCGTCCCGCCTCCCGGCTGCGGCGCCTGTTCACCGGCTGGCGCGGCGATCCGGGCATCTGGCGGCGCGGTCTGGTGCTCACCGGGCTCGCCGTGCTGCTCGCGCTGGTGATGATCCTGCACGCGCAGATCCCCAACTCCATCGGCAACCTCGGCAGCCTCAACGAGACGTTCCTGCCGTGGCTCGGCGCGTTCGTGCCGGTGCTGTTCCTGCTGGCCGTGGTCCGCAAGTCCGCCACCGCGCTGATCGCGGTGCTGGTCCCGGCCGTCACCTGGGCGAACCTCTTCGGCGGTCTCGTCACCGACAAGACCGGCAGCGGCGGTGACCTCACCGTCGTCACCCACAACGTCAACGCCGAGAACCCCGACCCCGCCGCCACCGCCCGGGGCGTCGCCGCCTCCGGGGCCGACGTGGTCGCCCTGGAGGAACTGACCCCGCAGGCCGTGCCGGTGTACTCCCGCGTCCTGGAGAGCACCTACCGCTACCACGAGGTCGAGGGCACGGTCGGGGTGTGGAGCAAGTACCCGCTGAGCGGGACCAGGCCCGTCGACATCAAGCTCGGCTGGACCCGGGCGATGCGCACCACGGTGACCGCGCCGCAGGGCCCCGTCGCCGTGTACACCGCGCACCTGCCGTCGGTGCGGGTGAAGCTGAACGCCGGTTTCACCGCCAGCCGTCGGGACCAGAGCGCCGACGCGCTGGGCGAGGCCATCGCCCGGGAACCGCTGGAGCGGGTGGTGCTGCTCGGCGACCTCAACGGCACGATGAACGACCGCGCCCTCAACGGCGTCACCGCGCAGATGCGTTCCACCCAGGGCGCCGCGGGCAGCGGGTTCGGGTTCAGTTGGCCCGCGGCGTTCCCGCTGGCCCGGATCGACCAGATCCTCGTCAAGGGCGTCGAACCGGTGAAGTCCTGGACCCTGCCCCGCACCTCCAGCGACCACCTCCCGGTCGCCGCCCGCATCACGCTCTGACCCCCGCCGAGCGCACCCCTGACCCGCGCACCCCTGACCTGCGCGCTCCCCGGTCCCGGGTGCCTCCCGGCCCGGGCACGCGAACGCCCCCGGGCCGGGCCGGACTCACTCCGCGGGCGCGGCCGACTCCCGCCACCGGCTGGTGATCGGCAGCCGCCGGTCCTTGCCGAAGCCCTTCGCGGAGGTCTTCGTGCCCGGCGGGTACTGGCGCCGCTTGTACTCGGCGGTGTCCACCATCCGCAGCGTCTTCGTCACCAACTCCGCCTCGTAGCCGGCCGCCACGATCGCGTCCGCGCCCTGGTCCCGGTCCACGTACAGGTCGAGGATGCCGTCCAGCACCGGGTAGTCCGGCAGGGAGTCCGTGTCCACCTGGTCCGGACGGAGTTCGGCGCTCGGCGGCTTGCTGATCGAGTTCTCCGGGATCGGCGGGGCCTGGCCGCGCTCGACCGCCGCCCGGTTGCGCCACTCGGCCAGCCGGAACACCGTCGTCTTGTAGACGTCCTTGATCGGCCCGTAGGCGCCCACCGAGTCGCCGTACAGCGTGGAGTACCCCACCGCCAGTTCCGACTTGTTGCCCGGGGCCAGCACGATGTGGCCCTCCTGGTTGGAGATCGCCATCAGCAGGGTGCCGCGCAGCCGGGACTGGAGGTTCTCCTCCGCGAGCCCGGTCAGCTCCACCGCCTCCATGTACGCGTCGAACAGCGGGGCGATCGGCACCGTGCGGAAGTTCAGCCCGGTGCGCCGCGCCAACTCCGCGGCGTCCTCCTTCGAGTGCTCCGAGGAGTACTTCGACGGCATGGACACCCCGTACACGTGCTCCGCGCCGAGCGCGTCGCAGGCGATGGCCGCCACGAGCGCCGAGTCGATCCCGCCGGACAGCCCGACGAGGACCGAGCGGAAACCGTTCTTCGCGACATAGGCGCGCAACCCCACGACCAGCGCCGAGTACACCTCCTCGTCGTCGTCCAGGCGCTCCGCGTACCCGCCGGTCAGCTCCGCCTCGTACGGCGGCAGCGGCTCGGCGGACAGCGTCACGTGGTCGATCCGCAGCCCGTCGTCCACCACCCCGGCCGGCGGCTCCTCGCTCGCCGCGGGCAGCTCCAGGTCCAGCACCACACAGCCCTCGGCGAACTGCGGGGCCCGTGCGACGACCTCGCCGTCCTTGTCGACCACGATGGAGTCACCGTCGAAGACCAACTCGTCCTGGCCGCCGATCATCGCCAGGTAGGCCGTGGTGCAGCCGGCCTCCTGCGCGCGCTTGCGGACCAGTTCGAGCCGGGTGTCGTCCTTGTTCCGCTCGTACGGGGAGGCGTTGATCGACAGCAGCAGGCCCGCCCCCGCGCTCCGGGCGGCCGGCACCCGTCCGCCGTCCTGCCACAGGTCCTCGCAGATCGCCAGGGCCACGTCCACCCCGTGCACCCGCACGACGGGCAGCGTGTCGCCCGGCACGAAGTACCGGAACTCGTCGAAGACCCCGTAGTTCGGCAGGTGGTGCTTGGCGAAGGTGAGCACCACCTCGCCGCCGTGCAGGACGGCCGCCGCGTTCTGCGGGGCGCCCGCGGGCTGGCCGTACTTCGGCTGCGCCGTCTCACAGCGGTCGAGGTAGCCGACGACCACCGGGATCTGTCCGAAGCCCTCGTCGGCGAGGCGTCGGGCGAGGTCCCGCAGGGCGGTGCGGGACGCCTCCACGAAGGAGGAGCGCAGCGCCAGGTCCTCGACGGGGTACCCCGTCAGGACCATCTCGGGGAACGCGATCAGATGGGCCCCCTGCCCGGCGGCGTGCCGGGTCCACCGGAGCACCGCGTCGGCGTTGCTGGCGAGGGCGCCGACCGTGGAGTCGACCTGGTTCAGGGCAAGACGTAGTTGAGGCACCCCACCAGTGTAATCGTCACTCCGACGCAATGTCCCGTCCGGGCCGGCCCCGGCCCGGGGGCGGGCCCACGGGCGGCTGCCGTGGACCCGGACGGGGTCGCGACCCGCGCCTACAGCACCGGCAGGTTCTTGCGCAGCTCGAACGCGGTGACCTCGGAGCGGTACTCCTCCCACTCCGACTTCTTGTTGCGCAGGAAGAAGTCGTAGACGTGCTCGCCGAGCGTCTCGGCGACCAGCTCGCTGCGCTCCATGAGCCGGATCGCCTCGCCCAGGTTCTGGGGCAGCGGCTCGATGCCCATCGCCCGGCGCTCCCCGTCGGACAGCGCCCACACGTCGTCGTCGGCGCCCGGCGGCAGCTCGTAGCCCTCCTCGATGCCCTTGAGGCCCGCGGCCAGCAGCACCGCGTACGAGAGGTACGGGTTCGCCCCCGAGTCCAGGGAACGGACCTCCACCCGCGCCGAGCCGGTCTTGCCGGGCTTGTACATCGGCACCCGGATCAGCGCGGAGCGGTTGTTGTGGCCCCAGCAGATGTACGAGGGCGCCTCGCCGCCCGCACCCGCGGTGCGCTCCGAGCCGCCCCAGATGCGCTTGTACGAGTTGACCCACTGGTTGGTGACCGCGGAGATCTCCGCGGCGTGCCGCAGCAGCCCCGCGATGAAGGAGCGCCCCACCTTGGAGAGCTGGTACTCGGCACCGGACTCGTAGAACGCGTTGCGGTCGCCCTCGAAGAGGGACAGATGGGTGTGCATCCCGGAACCGGGGTGCTCGGAGAACGGCTTCGGCATGAACGTCGCCTGCACGCCCTGCTCCAGCGCGACCTGCTTCATCACCAGCCGGAAGGTCATCACGTTGTCGGCGGTGGACAGCGCGTCCGCGTACCGCAGGTCGATCTCCTGCTGCCCCGGGGCGCCCTCGTGGTGGCTGAACTCCACCGAGATGCCCATCGACTCCAGCATGGTGATGGCCTGGCGGCGGAAGTCCATGCCGACGTTCTGCGGGGTGTGGTCGAAGTAGCCGGAGTTGTCGGCGGGCGTCGGCCGGGAACCGTCCAGCGGCCGGTCCTTCAGCAGGAAGAACTCGATCTCGGGGTGGGTGTAGAAGGTGAAGCCCAGGTCGGACGCCTTGGCGAGGGCCCGCTTGAGGACGTACCGGGGGTCCGCGAAGGACGGCGAACCGTCCGGCATGAGGATGTCGCAGAACATCCGGGCCGTCCCGGGAGCCTCCGCGCGCCACGGCAGCACCTGGAAGGTCCCCGGATCGGGCTTGGCGATCATGTCGGACTCGTACACCCGGGCGAAGCCCTCGATGGCGGAACCGTCGAAGCCGATGCCCTCGTCGAACGCCTGCTCAAGCTCCGCGGGCGCGACCGCGACGGACTTCAGGAAGCCCAGCACGTCCGTGAACCACAGGCGTACGAACCGGATGTCGCGCTCCTCCAGCGTGCGGAGCACGAACTCCTGCTGCTTGTCCATTGTCGACTTCCACCCATCCTTGCTGGTCAGGCCGCGTGCTCCGGTGCCATGGGACAAGGTCCGGTCACGAGCATCCCCTCACACGGTTTCGGGCACGTTTCGGGCGTGGGGCCGACTGTGCGCGACCGGCCGCCCGCCGTGGCTCAGTGCCCATACTGCCTGCTGATCCGGGTTGCCGTAACGGCCGGGCCCGCCGTCGGGGCATGCGGGCCCGGCGTCCGTCGACCGGAGCGATCAGCCCAGCCGCCAGCGGGTCTGGCCGAACGGCTCCCCCTTGGCGAAGGCGAAGACGGTGCGCGGCGGGACCCGGAACACCCAGGCGACCCCGCCGTCCGCCTCGAAGGCGCCCTCGCGCACCTCGAACGCCCAGTCGGGCCCGTAGGCCGACTGCCAGGCGCCGGCCAGCTCCTGAAGCTCCGCCTCGTCCGTGACCCGCTCGGCCCGGCCCTCCACCACCACGTCCGTACCCGCGTCCCAGGCGGGCGTGCCGGTGGTGAGGACCACCTCCGGGTTCTCCGCCAGGTTCAGCGCCTTGCGCTCCCCGGGGCCGGTCGCGAAGTGCAGCGCGCCGTCCCACCACACCGCGATCAACGGGGTGACGTGCGGTCGGCCGTCCGGGCGTACCGTCGACACCCAGAACGTCCCCGCGCCGGACAGCACCTCCTCCACCCGCGACCACTCGGTGGGCTTCGCCCCCGGCGAACTGAAGTCGGCGTCGAGCTCCGCGCTCGGTGTGTCCTGCGACATGGTGCGGCTCCTTCGTCACGGCCCGGCCCCCGCCCCGGCGACGGGGTGCGGCACAGGGTAGACGGTGCTCGCGGGCGGAACTGATCGGTCACGACGTAGGCTCGGCGTGCCGCGTGATCTCCCGGCCGGTTCCGGGACGGTCCGCACCACGGGAAGGACGGGCGGCGAAACGATGGCGGGACGGGACGGACGGAACACGGGACCGGCGGGCGCACCGCCCGGGCGGGCCACCGCGACGGCGGTCGGAGGGACGCGGCGATGACGGTGCCCCAGGGGCGCAGGAGCAGCACGTTCACCCGGCTGCTGCGGCACGGCTTCACCGACCCCTCCGCGGCCGAACGGCTGCTGGACGGCGCGGCGCTCGCCCCGGTGCGCGCCGACCCGGTGCTGCTCGACGCGCTCAGCCGCACCGCCGACCCCGATCTCGCCCTGCTGGGACTCTCCCGGCTGGTGGAGGCCCAGCCGGACGAGGTGGGCGCCCGGGAACTGCTGGACACCCTGATCACCGCGAAGCCCCTGCGCGACCGGCTGCTCGGGGTGCTCGGCTCCTCCGAGGCGCTCGCCGACCACCTGGCCCGGCACCCCCGGGACTGGCTGGCCCTGGCCACCTACGAGGCGCAGGACCTGCACCCGGACGTCGGGGAGTTCACCCGCCAACTGGCCGGGGCCACCGACCCCGTGTCGCTGCGGGTCGCCTACCGGCGCTGTCTGCTGTCGATCGCCGCCCGCGACGTGTGCGGGACCACCGACGTCGCCCAGACGGCCGCCGAACTCGCCGACCTCGCGACGGCGACCCTGCGCGCCGCGCTGCGGCTGGCCTCCGCGGCGGCGCCCGAGGACGCCGCCAAGTGCCGGCTCGCGGTCATCGCGATGGGCAAGACCGGCGGGCACGAGCTGAACTACGTCTCCGACGTGGACGTCATCTTCGTCGCCGAGCCCGCCGCCAACGGAAGTCACGACGGCAGCCATGACGGCAACGACGGCCGTGACGGCAACGGCGGCGGGGAGGCCGAGGCACTGCGCGCCGCGACCCGGCTCGCCTCGCACCTGATGCGGATCTGCTCCGAGACCACGGTCGAGGGCACCATCTGGCCCGTCGACGCCAACCTCCGCCCCGAGGGCCGCAACGGGCCCCTGGTGCGCACCCTCTCCAGCCATCTCGCCTACTACCAGCGCTGGGCGAAGACCTGGGAGTTCCAGGCCCTGCTCAAGGCGCGACCCGTCGCCGGGGACGAGGAACTCGGCGCGCGCTACGCGGCCACGCTCGCGCCCCTGGTGTGGCAGGCGGCCGAGCGGGAGAACTTCGTCGCCGACGTGCAGAAGATGCGGCGGCGGGTGGTCGAGAACATCCCCGCCGGCGAGGTCGACCGGGAACTCAAGCTGGGTCCCGGCGGGCTGCGGGACGTTGAGTTCGCGGTGCAGCTCCTCCAGTTGGTGCACGGCCGCGCCGACACCTCCCTGCGCAGCGGCACCACCCTGGACGCGCTCGACGCGCTGGCCCGCGGCGGCTACGTCGGCCGGGTCGACGCCACCCAACTCGATGACGCCTACCGCTTCCTGCGGACCCTGGAACACCGCATCCAACTGTTCCGGCTGCGCCGCACCCACCTGGTCCCCGAGGACGACGCCGATCTGCGCCGCATCGGCCGTTCGCTCGGCATGCGCACCGAACCCATCACGGAACTCGACCGGGCCTGGCGACGGCACACCTCGATGGTGCGACGGCTCCACGAGAAGCTGTTCTACCGCCCGCTGCTCGACGCCGCCGCCCAACTCGCCCCGGGGGAAGCCCGGTTGAGCACCAAGGCGGCCCGGGAACGGCTGGTGGCCCTCGGGTACGCCGACCCGGCGTCGGCGCTGCGGCACCTGGAGGCGCTGGCCTCGGGGGTCAGCCGCAAGGCCGCCATCCAGCGCACCCTGCTGCCGGTGCTGCTCGGCTGGTTCGCGGACTCGGCCGACCCCGACGCGGGACTGCTGAACTTCCGCAAGGTGTCCGACGCGCTCGGCAAGACCCCCTGGTACCTGCGGCTGCTGCGGGACGAGGGCGCCGCCGCGGAGAACCTGGCCCGGGTGCTGTCCGCCGGGCGACTGGCCCCGGACCTGCTGCTGCGGGCCCCCGAAGCGGTGGCCCTGCTCGGTGACCCCAGCGGACTGCGGCCCCGGGGCCGGGCCGCGCTGGAACAGGAGATCCTGGCCGCCGTCCGCCGCGCGGACGGGGTGGAACAGGCCGTCGGAGCGGCCCGCGGGGTGCGCCGCCGGGAACTCCTGCGCACCGCCGCCGCCGACATCGTCTCCTCCTACGGCACCGAGGAGGAGCCCGCCGTCGCCGATCAGGGCGCGCTCGTGGACCTGGTGGGCGGGGCGGTCTCCGACCTGACGGCCGCCACCCTGGCCGGCACGCTGCGCGCCGTCGTCCGGGCCGGCTGGGGCGACGAACTGCCCGCCCGGTTCGCCGTCATCGGCATGGGGCGCTTCGGCGGGCACGAACTGTCCTACGGTTCCGACGCCGACGTCCTGTTCGTGTACGAGCCGCGCGCCGGCGTGGACGAACAGGTCGCCGCGAAGGCCGCCAACACCGTCGTCGCCGAACTGCGCCGACTCCTCCAGATCCCCAGCGCCGACCCGCCGTTGCTCATCGACGCGGACCTGCGCCCGGAGGGCAAGAGCGGACCGCTGGTACGGACCCTGGGCTCGTACGCGGCGTACTACCGGCGCTGGTCGCTGGTGTGGGAGGCGCAGGCCCTGCTGCGCGCCGAACCGGTCGCCGGTGACGTCGAGTTGGGTCAGCGGTTCATCGAACTGGTCGACCCCCTGCGGTACCCGGCGGAGGGCGTCGGGGTGGACGCGGTCCGGGAGATCCGGCGGCTGAAGGCCCGGATGGAGTCCGAGCGGATGCCCCGGGGCGCGGACCCCACCCTCCACACCAAGCTGGGGCGCGGCGGCCTCTCGGACGTGGAGTGGACGGTGCAACTGCTCCAACTGCGGCACGGCTGGGCGGAACCGGGCCTGCGCACCACCCGGACCCGTGAGGCGTTGGCGGCGGCCCGCGCGGCCGATCTGCTGGGCGGTGAGGAAGCGGCCGTCCTCGACGAGGCGTGGGTGCTCGCCTCCCGGGTGCGCAACGCGGTGATGCTGGTGCGCGGTCGGGCCGGGGACACCTTCCCGTCCGACGGGCGCGAACTCGCCGCCGTGGGGCGTTACCTGGGCTACGGTCCGGGCCAGGTCGGCGAGATGCTGGACGGCTACCGACGGGTCACCCGAAGGGCCCGCGCGGTGGTCGACGAGGTGTTCTACGACTCCTGAACGCGGCGGCGGGACACCCCCCGTGCCGCCGGGCGGTCGACACCCTGACCGGCCGCCTCCGTACGGGAGCCGCGGCGTGTCCCGGCACCGGCCGGAGCGGAGGACCGCAACGGGCCGGGAACCGGGAACCGCCCTCGGACGTCAGCCGAAGAGGCCGCCGACCGAGCCGAAGGCGTCGCTGACCGGGTCGGTCACCGCTTCGGTGGCCGACTCGACGGCCTCGGTCGCGGCGTCGGTGGCCGCCTCGGTCGCCGCGTCGGTGGCGTCGCTGATCGCTCCGGTGATGAAGTCCTCGATGGGCACGGTGAACTCCTGTGAGTCGCAGGGGCGGAACGACCGGTGGCCGCTCCGGGTGGAGCCGAAGATCCACACTTTCGTGATCGTCTCAGAGCGAACTCGTCCGCGCAAAGGTTCGGTTGCCGGTCCGGGCCCCGGCCCCCGGACCGGTCACGACCTGTCGCCCCCCGGTGTGCGCAGGGTCGCGACATGGGCGACGAAACCGGTGAGCGCCAGCTCGAAGGCCCGGTCGGCGCGCCCCGGTCCCCCTGCGGCCAGGGCGTCCGCGAGGTGCGGGGTGGGCGTCCGGTCGGGGAGCTCCCACATCGGGTCGGGGGCGGCGAGGTCCAGCGCCGAGCCCAGCACCAGGTTCTCCAGGGCGATGACCACCGGCATCACGTCGGGGAGCCGGAACCCGGCGTCGAGCAGCCGGACGACCGCCCGTTCGTACTGGGCGAGCACCCGGGGCGCGCGCACCGGTGAGGTGGTCAGCAGGGGGATCGCCCGGGGGTGCGCGGCGAAGGCGGCGCGGTAGGAGCGGGCCCAGTCCGTCAGCGCCCGGTCCCAGGGTCCGGCGTCGAGCGTCCCGGAGTCGATCGCCTCGCAGATCCGCTCCCGCAGGAGTTCCACGATGCCGTCCCGGCCGTCGACGTGGTGGTAGACGGAAGCGGTCCGCGCCCCCAGCCGGGCGGCGATCCGCGGCACGCTGAAGTCGCCCTGCTCGTCCACGAGTTCCAGTGCGGTCGTGGTGATCCGCTCGCGGTCGAGGAGCGGGGTGCGGGGGCGTCCCATGCCGTGGCCTTTCCGTGGTGGCCTTCCGTCGGGGGCGCGGAGGTCGCGCGGACCGGGCCTTCTGGACCTCTCCGGCACAGGTTACCGTGGCAAAACCGAAAGCCTTTAGGTTTCGGGTGGCCGGACGGGAGAGGAACCGCACCCCGCGCCGCCCGCCACGAGAAGGAGCATCCGATGCCGCACCCCGCCGCCGACCTCGTCCTGACCGGAGCCCGGGTCCGCACCCTCGACCCCGCCCGCCCCACGGCCACCGCCGTCGCCGTGCGCGCGGGAGTGATCGCCGCGGTCGGCGACGACGCCGACGTCCGCGACTGGCGCGGTGCGCGCACCGAGGTCGTCGACCTGGCCGGGGCGACCCTCGTCCCCGGGCTCACCGATGCGCACAGCCACCCCGTGTGGGGGCTGGAGATGGCCACCGGAGCCGATCTGACCGGGGTCACCGACCTGGCAGGGCTGCGCGCCGCGCTCGCCGCCGCGGACCGGATCGACGGCTGGGTCCTCGGCTGGGGCCTCGACCACAACGCCTTCGGCGGCGCCGCCCCGCACCGCGCGCTGATCGAGGAGGCGGTGGCCGGCGCCCCCGCCCTGCTCCGCCTCTACGACGGCCACTCCGCACTGGCCAGCGGCGCCGCCCTGCGCGTCGCCGGCGTCACCGGGCCCCGCGCGTTCACCCAGCGCGCCGAGGTCGTGTGCGACGCGGAAGGGCCCACCGGGCATCTGATCGAACACGCCGCGATGGAGCTCCTCACCCCCGTACTGCCCCGACTGCCGCACGCCGAACGGCGCGCCCGACTGCTGGGACTGCTGTCCTCCATGGCGGCCACCGGGCTGACCGGCGCCCATGTGATGGACGCCGGTGACACGGCCCTGCTGGCCGCCGTCGCGGAGGAGGCGGAACTGCCGCTGCGGCTGCGGCTCGCCCCCTGGTGCATGCCCGGCGCGGACCGGGACGCCCTGGACGAGCTGATCGCCCTCCAGGGGAGCGGCGGCCGGGGCTGGCGGATCGGCGGGGTGAAGTTCTTCATGGACGGCACCGTCGAGGGCGGCACCGCCTGGCTGGACCACCCGGACTGCCACGGCCGGGGCACCGAGGCGCTCTGGCCGGACCCCGGGGCGTACGCGGACGCGGTGCGCCACCTGCACGCGGCGGGGGTCCGCACCGCCACCCACGCCATCGGCGACGCGGCGGTGCGGCACGTCCTGGACACCCTCGCCCCGCTCGGTGACGGCGGACGGCTACGGCACCGGATCGAACACATCGAGACCGTGCCCGACGACGTCCTGCCCCGCTTCGCCGCCCTCGGCGCCATCGCCTCGATGCAGCCCCCGCACAGTGCCTACACCCGCGCCGACCACAGCGACGAGTGGTCCCGGCGGCTCGGTGACGAGCGGGCCGGGCGGGCCTGGCGGGTGCGGGACCTGCGGGACGCGGGCGCGGTGGTCGCCCTCGGGTCCGACTGGCCGATCGCCCCCTTCGACGCCCGGTCCGTGCTCGCCACCGCCCGGGCGCCGCGCGGCGCGGCCTCCGCCCGGGCCGGGCTCACCGGGCTGATGGCGCTGGAGGGGCTCACCTCGCACGCCGCGCTCGCGGCCGGGGAGGCGGACGTCGCCGGCCGGATCGCCCCCGGCTACCGCGCCGACCTCACCGCGCTCGGCCTCGACCCGGTCGACGCCCCTGCCGACGAGGTCGCCGAGGCCGAGGTCAGGCTCACCACCGTCGCCGGTCGCGTCACCCACCGCAGCTGACCGGCTCCGGCGGGCGGCGGTTGCGGGGTCAGCCGCTCGCCGGAACCGTCTGCGGCAGCCGCGAGGGCCAGGCGCCGTACCAGAGGCGGGCGACGCCGTAGCCGAAGGCGAGGCAGATCATGCCGCCGACCGCGTCCAGCCAGAAGTGGTTGGCGGTGGCGACGATCACGACGAGCGTGGCGACCGGGTAGAGCAGGGCGAGCACCTTGACCCACGGCACCCGTGCCAGGAAGTAGAGGGTGAGCCCGCACCACAGGGACCACCCGATGTGCATCGACGGCATGGCCGCGTACTGGTTCGACATGTTCTTCAGGTCCCCGGAGGCCATCGACCCCCAGGTCTCGTGCACGAGGACCGTGTCGATGAAACCGCCGCCGGTCATCAGCCGCGGCGGCGCGAGCGGGTACAGGTAGTACCCGACCAGGGCCACCGCTGTCGTCGCGAACAGCACCGTGCGGGTCGCCGCGTACCGTCCGGGGTGGCTGCGGAACAGCCAGACGAGCACGCCGAGCGTCACGATGAAGTGCAACGTGGCGTAGTAGTAGTTCATCCCCACGACCAGCCAGGTGACCGAGTCCACCGCGTGGTTGACCGCCTTCTCGAAGGCCAGCCCCATGCTCTGCTGGAGGTCCCAGATCCAGTGGGCGTTCCGCATCGCCTGCGCTTCCCGCTCGGGCACGGCGTTGCGGATCAACGAGTAGGTCCAGTAGCTGATGGCGATCAGCAGGACCTCGAACCACAGCCGGGGCCGGCGCGGCGCCCGCATCCGGTCGAGCAGCCCGCGCGCAGCGCGTCCCCCGGCCCGTCGCGGGGCACTGACCTGCTCGTCCACGGGTGCGACGCCGCCTCGGGGAGCGGCACCGGGCTCCCCGCTGGCGGCCTGCTGCCGGCCTTCCAGTTGTGTCACGGTCGTCTCACCCATGGGGGAAGAGTCTGCCAGATGATGGTGCTACGTCTGATCATCCCCTGGGAGGGCCGACCCCGCACGCGATCCCCCTCACGTACCGTCGCCCCTCCTCCGCGCGGCGTACGGGACGCCCGGGCGCGGTCCGGGAGACGCCCGGAAACGCCCGGGCCCGGCTCACGGACGGGTCCGGGGGGCTCCGCTCACGGGGCGGGCCGCCCCGGCGCACAGGCCGTGGACCCCCGGACGACCAGCTCGGGCAGGAACACGAACTCACTGGGCGGCGCGGGCGTCCCCCCGATCCCCTCCAGCAGGGCGCGCACCGCGGCCCGCCCCATCGCCGGCACCGGTTTGCGGACCGTCGTGAGCGGTGGATCGGTGAACGCCATCAGCGGGGAGTCGTCGAACCCGACGACGGACACGTCACGCGGCACGTCCAGACCGCGCTGCCGGACCGCGCGCACGGCACCCAACGCCATCATGTCGCTGGCGCACACCACCGCCGTGCACCCCCGGTCGACGAGCATCCCGGCCGCCGCCTGGCCTCCCTCCAGGGAGAACAGCGAGTGCTGGACCAGCCGCCCCGTGATCTCCTCCTCGTCGAGGCCGAGCTGTGCGCGCACCGCCCGGACGAAACCCTCGACCTTCCGCTGGACGGGCACGAACCGCCCCGGCCCGAGCGCCAGACCGATCCGGGTGTGACCGAGGGAGACCAGGTGCGTCACGGCCAACTCCACCGCCGCCCGGTCGTCGGGGGAGATGGCCGGCGCCCGCACCGCCGGGGCGAACCCGTCCACCAGAACGAACGGCACCCCCTGGGCGCGCAACCGTTCGTAGCGCCCCGGGTCGGCGGTGGTGTCGGAGTGCAGCCCGGAGACGTAGATGATCCCGCGCACCCCCCGTTCGACCAGCATCTCGGTCAGCTCGTCCTCGGTGGAGCCGCCCGGGCCCTGGGTGGCGAGCACCGGGGTGTAGCCCTCCCGGGTCAGGGACTGGGCGATCACCTGGGCCAGCGCCGGGAAGATCGGGTTGTCCAGCTCCGGGATGATCAGCCCCACCAGCCCGGCGCTGCGCTGCCGCAGCCGCACGGGCCGTTCGTAGCCGAGGCCGTCGAGCGTGGCGAGCACCGACCGGCGGGTGGCCGCGGAGACCCCCGGCCTCCCGTTGAGGACCCGGCTGACGGTGGCCTCGCTGACCCCCGCCCGCGCCGCGATGTCGGCGAGCCGTGCCGTCCCCGACGGGGGCGCGGGTCGCCCGTCGTCCGCCCACCCCCGGGCCGGAGGCGGCACCGGGTCGGTGGGGTGGTGCGCCGCGGGCTGCTGGCTCATCGGGCTCCCTCGTGGTCGTACCGAACGGGCTTGCGGCTGGGGCGACATGACTGCACGTCGGCTGACCGGGCGACGCAACGGGTGGTGCACGGTCAGCTCGTCGGCCCGTGCCTGCTCAACGTATACGTAGCCCCGGAGCGCGGCGCCCCGCACGTCCGGGTAGCCCCGGAGCGCGGCGCCCCGCATTCCGACCGACACCCGGACCGCAAGACCTTGCGAAGGGCCGTCGACCTTCTTGCGCATTCTTTCTGCAAGGTATTTCGTAGGGGAAGGCACCGCTGTTACGTTCACCTCTTCCGGTGTGCACCGCCGGACCGACCCGGACCCCCTGCGTCCCCGTTCCCGGCCCGTCGCCCCACGCGCCCCCGAAGCCCCTCGTCACCGGCCGCACCGCGCGCGGCTCCCGGCACCCGACCCGCCGGACCCGCGGCAGACCTCCCGAGCGCATCCGCCCCCGACGCAGCGAGGACACCATGAGTCAGCACACCGCCGACCAGCCGCAGTCCGGAACCGCCGCCGCCGCGACCGGCCCCGGCTGGTGGACCGAGGCGATCATCTACCAGGTCTACCCGCGCAGCTTCGCCGACGGCGACGGCGACGGCATGGGCGACCTCGAAGGCGTGCGCTCCCGGCTGCCGTACCTGCGCGACCTCGGGGTCGACGCGCTGTGGCTCAGCCCCTTCTACGCCTCGCCGCAGGCCGACGCGGGCTACGACGTCGCCGACTACCGCGCCGTCGACCCGGTGTTCGGCACCCTGCTCGACGCCGACGCCCTGATCCGCGACGTCCACGCCCATGGACTGCGGATCATCGTGGACCTGGTCCCCAACCACTCCTCCGAGCAGCACGAGTGGTTCCGGCGCGCCCTCGCCGAGGGTCCCGGCTCCGCGCTGCGCGAGCGCTACCACTTCCGCCCCGGCCGGGGGGTCGACGGCGAACTCCCGCCCAACGACTGGGAATCGGTCTTCGGCGGGCCCGCCTGGACCCGCACCACCGACCCCGACGGCACCCCGGGCGACTGGTACCTGCACCTCTTCGCCCCGCAGCAGCCGGACTTCGACTGGGACCACCCGGCCGTCGCCGACGAGTTCCGTTCCATCCTGCGCTTCTGGCTCGACATGGGGGTGGACGGCTTCCGCGTCGACGTCGCCCACGGCCTCGTCAAGGCCCCCGGCCTGCCCGACCTCGGCACCCGGGAACACCTGCGCCTGCTCGACGGCGAGGCGAAGCCCTTCTTCGACCAGGACGGGGTGCACGAGGTCTACCGCTCCTGGCGCACCGTGCTCGACGAGTACCCCGGCGAGCGGATCTTCGTCGCCGAGGCGTGGACCCCCACCATCGAACGGACCGCCCGCTACGTCCGCCCCGACGAGCTGCACCAGGCGTTCAACTTCCCCTACCTCACCACCCCGTGGGACGCCGCCGCACTGCGGACGATCATCGACCGGTCCCTGGACGCCATGCGGGCCGTGGGCGCCCCGACCACCTGGGTGCTCTCCAACCACGACGTCACCCGGCACGCCACCCGCTTCGCCAACCCGCCCGGTCTCGGCACCCAACTGCGCACCGCCGGCGACCGCGAGCTGGGGCTGCGCCGGGCCCGCGCGGCGACCCTGCTGATGCTGGCGCTGCCCGGGTCGGCGTACGTGTACCAGGGGGAGGAACTGGGCCTCCCGGACGTGGTCGACCTGCCGGACGAGGTCCGCGAGGACCCCTCCTTCTTCCGCGCCGCCGGACAGGACGGCTTCCGCGACGGCTGCCGCGTGCCGATCCCGTGGACGGTGGACGGCACCTCGTACGGGTTCGGCTCCGGCGGTTCCTGGCTGCCGCAACCCGCCGGCTGGGGCGAGCTGAGCGTACGCTCGCAGACCGGCGTCGAGGGTTCCACGCTGGAGCTGTACCGGGCGGCCCTCGCGGCCCGTCGGGCCCACCCCGCGCTGGGCGCCGGCGACCGGGTGCAGTGGCTGGACGCCCCGGCCGGGGTGCTCGCCTTCCGGCGCACCGCCGGGGGGCGCGACCTCGTCTGCGCCGCCAACACGACGGGCGCACCGGTGTCGTGGACGGCTGCGGGCACCCTGCTGCTGTCGAGCGCCCCGCTGGGGGCGGACGGCGAACTGCCCGCCGACACGACCGCCTGGTGGACCTCTCCCTGACGCCCGCCCCCTGCGCCCCCGACCGCTGTACGCGGGACGGGGCGCACCGGTGGTGCAGGAACGATTCCTTGGTGCTTCGGCTCAGACGGAGGCCCGGGGCGCCAACGCCATCAGCCGGCCCACGAGATCGCCGAAGGGGCCGTCCACGGGCTCGGCCGCCAGGATGCGGACCAGGATCCGGGCCATCTCCTCGTCGTAGGCGGAGCTGACCGCGAGGAGCGCCGCGAAGTCGTGCACCAGCTGCAACTCCAACTCGTGGCGGGGGATCTGCCGCTTGTCCAGCCACAGCAACGCCGTGGACTCGGCGAGCGAGAGCCAGGACCGCACCACCAGTTCCAGCCGCGGCGGCGTGGCCTCCACCCACAGGTGCGACAGGATGTGCTCGTACGCGGTCTGCCGCACCGAGTCGATCAGGGCGTTGGTCGCGGAGACCGTGTTCACCGGGACCGACTCGCCCAGGGAGATGGCGGGCCCCCCGCGCATCAGGGCCGAGAACCCCGGCCCGTGTTCGTCCACGAAGTCGAAGAACCGGCGCATCACCCGCAGCAGCCGGTCGCCGAGCGGCCCCTCGTGCGGCTCCTCGAAGCGCCCCGCCAGGTCCTCGGCGGCCCGGGTCAGCGCGGCCTCGTACAGACTCAGCTTGCCCGGGAAGTAGTGGTAGACCAGCGGTCGGGATATCCCCGCGGCGGCGGCTATCTCGTCGATGGACACCTCGTCGGGCGAACGGCGGCTGAACAGGTCGAGGGCGACCCCGATCAACTGCCGCCGCCGTTCCTCCACACCCATCCTGCGGCGCACCCCGGTCGTCATGGGGAACACCCTAACGGCACGCGTCCCGCCCGCCCGGCCCTGCCCGGGGACCGTTACCGGAACCTCAGGTACCACGTGCCAACTCCCCCTGGACATAGGGGAGAAGGGTCGATTCCGGTATCGGTCGCGGGGTCCTTCGCCGGGCGGGACCGGGCGGAGTTCGCCGACCTGCGGAGGAAGGCGACCGACCGCGGGCCGGGTTTCTCGACGGACCGCACCGCACGACCGCTCCACCCGTGGTGAAGTACTCCATGGTCCGACGAAGGGCCGCCGGACACCCCCCACCCCGACCGGCCCTTCACCCCCCACCATCCGGAGCACGAAGACGCCATGACCAGGTACCCCCACCACCTGCGCCGGGCCGCTGCCGAGGCCATCGGCCGCTTCCCCCACGCCCTGCGCCCGGAGATCTACGTCGTCTCCTTCCGCATCGGCCGCCTGGGCGACGACCCCCGCCGTCCGTACCTCGCGGTCGGCCCGAACACCGAGAGCCGGTTCCGCGCCGCGTTGGACCGGCACGGGCCGGACGAGGCCCGCTGGAACCCGGCGCACTGGCTCCCCGAGGCCGAACGTGTCGGCGGCGGCCCCGAGGACCCCGACGGCGCCGCGGCGTTCCGGTCGGCGGCCGAACGGCTCGGCTACTGGTACGAGGACGGGGACGACCTCACCGACGACGAGGAGGACGACTGCGCGGAGGCCCTCTACGACCTGTTCGCCGACGCCTGCGAACGGGCCGCCGACGCCCTGACCGCCACCGGGACGGTGACCGCCCTGCTGGGCCGTGCCGTTCCGATCGTGGTCCACGACCCGGCCCTCAGCGGTTGGGAGCCGCCCCGTCCGCCGGACGTGCGCTCCTTCCTCCCGCACCACCCGTAGCGGGTCCGTTCCGCGTGAACGTTTCGGCGGGGTCGCCCGTCGTAGGAGCACGAGCGCGCCGGCCGGAGTCCGGCGCCCGGTGAGGAGGACGCTCATGAAGGGGACCGTGCGGTCCGTCGGCGCATTGACGGCCGTGCTCGTGGCGGTGTCGCTGTCCGCGTGCGCGGCGGACGACGGCGCAACGGGCAGCCAGGCCGCGGCCTGCGCCTACGAGGTGACGTACCAGGGCCGAACGTACGGCGGCGTCGGCGACGTCGGGGCCGGGGACGTGCCCGTCGGTGCCGAGCTGGGCCGGGCCACCTTGCCGCCCTGCAACGACCACAGCGGTTCCGACGAGACGGCCACCACGGAGCGGGCCTACGCCGTCGAGGGCGTGGCCCCGAAGGTCGCCATCGCCGTCGGTGCGACCCCGGACGAGGTCACGCTGGTGGCCGTCCGCGCCGGCGGGGAACTCCCGCAGGAGGTGCGGCGGTTGATCGACGACAAGTGAGCGCCTGACCCTCCGGTGGCCCGCCCGGGCGGGCCACCGGAGGGTCAGGACACGACCGGCTAGTGCAGGGCGTGCAGGACGCTGCCGTCCGCGGCGCGGCCCCGCAACTGCGCCTGGGCGCCCTGCTGGGCGGGCGCGGCCAGGAAACGGCCCCGGGCCTTCTCGGCGACGTCACCGGTGGTGGAGACCTCAGTGACCCCGGCGCTCCCGGCGGCCAACAGGTACCAGGAGCCGGCGTCCGACTTCCACAGGGCCCCGGCCAGCACCCGCGGTTCCCGCGCCCCGCACGCCGGCGAGCCGGACGACTGGGCGGCGACCGCAGCGACGGGCTTCCCGGGGGCGAGCACCTGGGCCAGCACCCTGGCGTCCCCGCCCCGCCAGGTGTCACCGCGGGTGCACAGCCAGGTGGCCTCCCCGTTGCCCTGCGGCAGCGGCTGGCGCGCGTACGCCCACGAGTTGACCGACCGCACCCCCTGCCCCTGCAACATGGCCAGCGAACACGCCGTGCGCGCCCACTCGTCGAGCGCACCCTGGCCCGTGGCGTCCCGCGCACCGTCGGGCGTGCCCGCGGTCAGCCGGGCGGGCGCCAACTCGCCGAGGTCCGTGAGCAGCCGGGCCGCCCCGCCGCGCTCCTCCAACTGGAGGACGTGCCAGGTGGAGCACAGCCCGGTCTTCGGGTCGGGGCGGCCCCCCGCGGCCAACGGATCGGTGACCCCGTCGGTGGACCGGCGCAGCTTCACGGGGGTGCTGCCGGGCTCGCGCAGATCGCGCATGGACGCCTCCGTCACCCAGGGCGCCGTCAGGTACCGGACGTTGCCGTCGGTCCGGCCCAGCACCAGGGCGCCGGCCCCCGCCCGCTGGGCACCGTCCACCCGGGCGAAGTCCAGGGCGGCGTCCCGGGTGCCCTCGACGGGCTCCGCGTACCGGACGACCCGCAGTCCGTCGTAGAACAGGACGACCCGGGCCCCGTCCACCTCGCCCGCGTACAGGAGCTGTGCCGGTCCGGGCGCCGCGCCGGACGCCGTTCCCGGGGTCGCCGACACCCGCACCGAACCGCCGGGCCGCGCCCACACGGCGAGCGCCCGGCGCAGCAGCGCCTTGTCCTTGGTGTGCGAGCCCCGGGCGGGCCAGACCGAGAAGTCGGTACGGGCGGAGGTCTCCCAGGCGGTGGCCTCGGCGCCGGTGAGCTGGTCGGGGTCGAGCGCGGCCTGCCCGGCGGGGTTGCGCGCGTAGGGCGGGGCCGCGGCACCGTCCGGTCCCCAGCCCTCGCCGGGGAGCCCGAGCAGGGTGCCGCACACCACCAACGCGGCCAGGGTGACGCCGGCCGCCCGGAAGTGCTGCCGGCGCCGCACCAGATCGGTGGGCCGCGCCTGGAGCGCGCACGGGTCGAACTCGGGCGACTCCAGCAGCGCGGACGGGGCCTCGACCTCGTCGGCTTCGTCCAGCGCCCCCTCGGGGTCCTTCACGCCGGCCGCCGCGAGGAGGTCCAGCGTCGCGTCCTCGGACAGCCGTTCCAGACCCCGCAGCACGTAGGCGGCACGCCCTTCGACGGAGAGGTCCGCCAACTGCTGGTCGAGGGCGAGTTCGTCGGCACCGCCCGAGCGGGGGAACAGCTTCAGGCCCCACACCTGGGGCAGCGCGGGCCGCCGTCGGACCCGGTCGGCCAGGGCGAACCGTTTGGCGGGCCGTCCCGCCGACAACGCGGCCCGCAGGACCCGCAGTCGGGCGAGAGCGTACTCGGGATCGGCGGACCGGGAGTCGTCGGAGCGGCGGGCCGGCACCACACCGCCGACGCGCTGACCGCTCCGGTCGCGGGGCAGGGACCGCTGGACCACACCGTGCGCGGTGAGCGCCCGTCGCGCCCGGGGCAGGTCCGGCGGCAGCACCAGATAGGCGAGCCGGGCGAGCCGCGGGTAGTGCTCGACGAGAGCGGCCCCGGCCCGCTCCACGTCGGTGGCCGGGCCGGTCGGGTGGTCGGGGCGGGTGGCGACATCCTGTGACTGCACGACCAGCGCAACGAACGAACCGTCCCCGGGTCACCCGGGCGACCCGGACGGGGGACGTCGGCCCGGCCCGGACCGCCCGGCCCGGGCCGGACCGGGTTCGGTCGCGGGTTGGGCCCGGCGGGTCGGGTTCCGGTGCGGGTCAGGGTTCGCTCGGGGCCGTGAGCTGCTTCGCGTAGTGCCCCAACGACCGCTGGTAGCGGGGCAGGTGCGGGGCGAGCGAGCTGAGCGCCAGGGCCAGTGCCTCCCGCTCCCGACCGGTGTCCGCCAGGCACAGGGCGAGGAACGCCCGTACCGCGTCGTCCAAGTCGTCGTGTTCCGCGGTGAGTTCCGGGGTCAGCAGGACGACCCCCTCCTCGGGGCGGCCCAGGTTCCGCAGGGAGCTGGCCAACTGGATCTTCGCCCGCCGCCGGCGTACGCCGACCACCCCGCGCTCCAGGGCGAGCCGGTACAGCGGGACCGCCCGCTCCGGGCGGCCGGTCGAGTCGAAGGCGCCGGCCCGCTCGAACGCGGCCACCGCGCTGTCCGTCGGCAGTTCCCCGGCCAGGGTGTCGATGAGCGCCCGGAACTCGGAAGCGGACAGGGTGTCGTACCGGGACCAGGCGGCCGCGAGCCGCTGTTCCCAGGCGAGTCCGGGCTCCCCGTCGTGCGTCACCGCCACCGTGGTGCCCGCCGTGCCGCCCGCTCCGCCCGCCCTGCGGCCGACCGTGCTCGCGCCGTCACCGCTCCCGTTCCCACGCATGCCTCCCCTTCCCGTTCTCCACAGGCACACCTTCGCACACTTGTACCCCACAAGCAGCCGGGGAAAGGCTGTGATCAGCCATGTTTGCCCTGGCGAACGCGCCCCGCAGAGCATGGTGTTGAAGGGGACCGGGGCTCGGCCGTTGAGCGCGGCGGAGCCCGGGGCCGTATCCAGGAGGGGGCCCGCCCGGGCTCCGGGACACCGGCGGAAGGGCGGCGCCATGCGGCGGACGAGGGGCGGCTCCGAGGAGGGCCCGGAGGGGACGGCGAACGGTGCGCGGTTCCGTGTCGGGCGCCGGGCACGGCTCGCGGGCCCGGTCGTGCTGCTCACCGTGCTCGGCGGGCTCACCGGCTGTGCCGACCGGACCCCGGAGGTCCCTCCGACGGCCACCGGCACCCTGGAGGACCTCGCCGCCCGGGCCGGCTGCGAGCCCGAGCTGCGGACCGGGGCCGAGGAGCTGAGGTTGGCCGACTGCCGGGTGGACGGGGGCCGGTTCGTGCTCGCGACCTTCGCCACCGACCGGGGCCAGCGGGAGTGGTTGAACGGGGCGAAGGACTACGGCGGCACCTATCTGGTGGGGCGGGCGTGGGTGGCGGTGGGGGAGCCGGACGTCGTCGGGGCGCTCCGCCGTGCGCTGGGCGGCCGGGTGGAGGAATCCGCGCACGGCACGGACACCGACCCGGACTCCGGCACCACGGGCCACGGCGGCCACTGACCCGGAGGGCGGGATCGGCTCCCGCCCTCCGGGCCGTCGGGGCGTCCCTCACCGGCCCGTTCGCTCCGGCCGGTGCACGGGCCCGGTCACGAACACCGCTGACCTCGGTTGAGGCACTGCGTCAGCCGCTGCATGAGCCGCCGGTCGAAGACGTTGATGAAGTCACCGTGGTCGGTGACCGGCTTGTGCAACTGCTCGGGGAACGAGTCGACGGCGAAGTTCCGGCGCGGTGCCACGTCGTAGACGATGCGCTGGACGAGCTGCGGGACCGCCCGGAAACCCGAGGGGCAGGCGCCCGTGCGCGGATCGACGAACGCCACGTGCGTACGGTGGTTCGCGCTGTCCGTGTTCCTGCCGTCCCAGCAGCTCTGGAAGCGGAAGGTGCGCACCACCCGGCTGCCGCTCGGACACAGCGGGTACTTGTCCTTCAGCTGCCGGTCCTCGAAGCCGGTGCAGCTCCAGGAGGCGTTCGCGTTGCCGGTGCCGTTGGTCAGGGCCTTGGCGTCCCCCGTGATGATCCGCAGGAACCGCGGCATGGCCACCACCGGGGAACGCGGGTTGCCCACGAACTCCAGGGTCACCGACGAAGGCGTCTGGATCTTGCCCACGTTCCGGTCCCGACCGCCGCCGTCCGCACCGGCGTCCGCCTCGTCCCGCCCGTTCTGCACCCGCAGCACCGGCCAGTAGTACGAGGACCGGTCGCCCTGGTTGCGGCAGGTGGTCGCACCGCGGGCGAGCGTGCGGTCATCGGCGAACGCGTCGTTGGCCTGGTTGCCGACGTAGTCGTGCATGTGGTGGGCGCCGTTGCGGACGCCCGGTGCCACGATCACGTTGTCCGAGTTGAACAGGCCGTTCCGGTTGGTGCCGCACCGGGTGGTGAAGGTGCCGCGGGAGGCGTTGCGCTGGAAGCGGGGGAGCCGGGTGCTGTTGGGGCGGACCGACCTGATGTCCACGTAGTCGGCGGCGACGGGGCCGTTGCCGGCCTGACCACCGCCACCGCCGCTCCCGCTCCCGTTGTCGGGACGGCGGGCGTCGGGGGACCGGCCGGTGCAGGTGGCGAGGGAGTCCAGCCCCGCGGGCGGCCGACCGCCGCTGCGGCTGATCTGGAGCCGGATGCGCTCGATCACCACGGCCCGGTCGTTGCCCAACGGGGTGAGGATGGCGTCCCGCACGAACCGCGGGTCCCGTACGGCGGCGTCCCGGGAGGCCGCGAGCCGCCGGTAGGACTCGGTGATCTGGCCGTCGAGGGTGGCCAGATCACCGTCCACCCCGGCCCGCGCCGCGCCGGGCACCTCCGTCAGTTCGTTGCCCACGTCGGGGCAGTCGATCGTCGCGACCACCGGCCGCGTGGCGTCGCCGTCGGTCGGCACGGACTCCTGCGCCGCGGCGTAGACGTTGGCCACGACCAGCGCGCCCGCGCCCAGGATCAGGGCGGTCGACGCGGCCACGGCGCGTCGGGCGGTGCTCGGTCGGCGTTTTCGTGTGCGTGCCATGGAACTCCTCTGCTCTCCTCGCCGGGCCGGGGGCGCACGGCAGGGGTGAAGCGGTTCCGTTCCATACGGGGTGGTCCGCGCGGGCGTTCAACGCTCCCGCCGATCCGTCGTGGGGCACAGGTGTGCGGTGGCGGTCGACGGGCGACCGCCACCGGAATCAGCCCTGGTCGCCGCCGTCCGCGACCTCGCGCAGGATGCGTGCCTCGGTCTCCGCGGAGAGCCGGACGGCGGGCCGGTCCGTCCGTTGCGGCGCCGCACCGCCCAAGGAGGTGAGCCACGTCCAGGTGTCGGCGACCGTCTCGGCGGCCGGGCGGCAGACCAGGCCCGCTCCGACGGCCCGCGACACGTCCGAGCCGTGCAGGGCCGCATGCACCTCCGAGTCGGGCGGGGCCCAGATCGGCAGCTCCGTCCAGGGTTCCACCCCGGCCTTCAGGATGACCTCCGGGTCGATCCAGCGCAGTCGGGCGCGGGAGCCGGTGACCGCCGCACAGGCGTCCAGGAGCTCGCCGGTGGTGGTGTGCCCCGAGGGACTCACCGTGTCGTAGGGGCCGTTCAGCCCGGCCACCGTCGCATCGAGGGCGAAGACGGCGAGGTCACGGACGTCCACGTACTGGAGGGGCAGGTCCCGGGGGCCCGGGGCGAGGACCTCACCGCCCCGGGCGATCCGGTTCAGCCACCAGGGCAGCCGTCCGACGTTCTCGTAGGGGCCGATGATCAGTCCGGCGCGCAGCAGCAGGCTCCGCTCCGGTCCGAAGGCGGCCTCCACGGCGAGTTCCGCGCCCCGTTTGTCCTCGGCGTACGCCGTCGCCTCCGCATCGGGGTCGCCCGTCACCGTCGGATGGTTCTCGTTCGCCCCGGCGGGCGGTGCCCAGGCGTACACCGACTTGGTGGACACGTACGTGTAGCGGCCGACCCGGTCCGCCAACAGCGCGGCCGTGTCCCGCACCGCGCGGGGGGCCGCCGACCAGGTGTCGACCACCGCGTCCCACGCGCCGTTCGCCAGCGCGGACAGCCCCCCGGGCGCCGTACGGTCCCCGGTCAGCGTGGTGACGCCGTCCGGTGCGGGGTGCCGTCCCCGGTTGAACGCGGTGACCTCCCAGCCGCGTCGCACGGCCTCCTCGGCGACGGCGCGCCCCGCGAACTCGCTTCCTCCCAGAATCAGTAGCTTCATGCACCGACCCTGACACCGCGCCGGTCCGGGTGGGAACGCGGTTCCGCTGTCGGAGAACGCCTTCCTCCGACAGCGGAATCCGCACGGCGCGGGATCACCTCACTGGGCGGACGGCGGCACGTACTTGTAGCCCACCCTGCGCACGGTCTGGATCGCCTGCCGGTGCTCCGCCCCCAACTTGCGGCGCAGTCGGGCCACATGGACGTCGACGGTCCGGCCGTCGCCCACGTGCCCGTACCCCCACACGGTGGTGACCAGCTGGTCCCGGGTGTGCACCCGCCCGGGGTGCGCGACGAGGTGGGCCAGGAGTTCGAACTCCAGGTAGGTCAGGTCGAGTTCCCGCCCGTGCACCCGGGCGGTCCGCCGCACGGTGTCCACCCGCACCAGTTCGTCGCCCTCGACGGACTCCTCCCCGGACGTCGGGGGCACGGGCAGCAGCCGCTGCTGGTCGGCGGGGACCAGGACCAGGTACCCGATCATCGGGGGCTGCCCGGGGATCGAGGGCAGGGTGTGCTGGGGCGCGGGCAGCCAGGTGGCCCCGGGTGGCAGGAAGTCCGTCACGTCGACGACTTCGTCCCGGTCCACGGCGCGCAACCCGCGCCGGGCGGGGGAACCGGTGGCGCCGGAACGGCTGCCCGGCCCGCCGAGCGGCTGGCCGTAGGCCGCGGCGGTGGCCGTCGAGTAGGCCGCGGCGGAGGAGGGGGGATACGAGGTCCCCTGGGGATAGGAAGCGCCCGAGCGGGGGGTGTTCGCCGGGAAGGAACGGGTGTTCGCCATGAGGGGTCAGCTCTTTCGCGCGAGATGCCGTCGATTGAGTCGAGGGCGACGGGCCGGTGGACCCGTCCCGTCGAGGACGTACGTCGTGCGCGCTGGCCGAAGGCCGGGGTGAACGGCTTTAGAGGGCCTGCGCGTTCCTTGCGCGGCGACACACCCGATCGAAGTCGTGGTGCTGTCGGGACGGCCAGAAGGGCTCCAGTGCGTACACGTCGGGGCATCCCGTCGTTGTGTTCTGGTCGCTGGCCATGGCGCCATTGAACCAGAAGGGGGTGCCCGTCAGGAACGCTCTCTCACCTGATGGACGCCTCCCTTGGCGTGTTTCCGGCACCCTCACCTCAACCGACCAGGCGCTTTCGCCAGTTGACAGGGGTCACGAGGATACTGCTGTCCGGTTCACCGTCCCATTCCGTGGACAGCCCGGCGGCCGCCAGTGCCGCGACCACCTCACGCCCCACCGCGACCGCGGTCGGGCCGGTGCCGTCGAACCCACCGTGCACCAGCGACAGCCCCTGCCCGGCGACTGCGGAGGCGGTCGCCCCGCGGTGGAAGAACACGTACCCCCGGGCGCCCGGACCGGCCTCGCCGTCGATGTCGGAGCGCCCGCAGCCGTGGCAACACGTAAAGTCCTCACGGGCCGTGATCCCCGCGCGTTCCAGCGCCGCGAACGCCTCCGTCACCCGCTCGGGGTCCGTGGTCCCCGACCACTCGGCGCTCTGTGCGACCCGCGCCAGCCACAGCCGGTCCACCAACGCCCGCGCCTGCCCCGGGGACACCGGTCGCCGCCCGGGCGGAAACCCGGCGCGCGCCGCCCGGGCCGAGCCGATCAGGTGCTCCTCGGCCACCTCCGCGAGCGCCGCGCGGTCGAGGTACCCGCAGCGGATCAGCGTCCGCACCCGCTCCTCCAGGGGGCCGCGCAGTTCCTCGGGCACCTCCGGCTCGTCGACCGGCGGGTCCGCGTCCACCGGTTCCCACGCGATGCCGTGGTCCCAGCCGTCCGTGCCGAGCGACCAGCCGACGACCGCCGCGACGACCCGGTCGCGCTCGTCGGCCGCGAGGTCCGTCCCCAGGAACACCGCCCGGCTCGACCGGTGTTCCACGCGGTACTCCTCCCCCTCGGCGTGCCAGACCTGGAGGAACACGTCCGGGAGGTCGGGCACCCGTTGCACGACGAGGAAGTGGTCGTCCGCCCCGCCGATCCGCTCCACCAGGTGGCGCAGCCGGGCGGCCGAGGGCCGCAGAAGGCTCGCGTCGTCCTCCGTCCTGACCCGGACGGCGAGCGGGCCGCCGGCGCCCGACCGCGCCCCGTCCCCCGGCGCACTCCGGTCGAGCGCCTCCGCTCCCGCCCCGCTCGCGTCCGTCATGGTGCTCCCCTTCGGCCTGCGGATTCCGCGGGCCGCCGTACCGGACGGCCCCGGGCGGGGGGAGGATTGTCGGACCCGACGGACCGCCCCCACCCGGGACCCAAGGTGCCACGGCCCACTGACACCGCTCCGGGGAAGCCGCACCCACGCCGGAGCGCCGCCCTACGCCGACGGGGCGCCCACCGGTCGCGGCGGGCGCCCCACGGGAGCGTGACGGGTGGCGCGGGATCAGACCTGACCGGCCTTCTCCAGCGCGGTGCAGCAGGTGTCGACCAGCAGGCGGGTGACGACGTACGGGTCCACGTTCGCGTTGGGGCGCCGGTCCTCGATGTAGCCCTTGCCCTCGTCCTTGACCTGCCACGGGATGCGGACGGACGCGCCGCGGTCGGAGACCCCGTACGAGTACTCGTTCCAGGGGGCCGTCTCGTGCAGGCCGGTCAGCCGGTCGTCGATGCCCGCCCCGTAGTTCTTGACGTGGTCCAGCGGCTTGGACCCCTCACCCAGCGACTCGCAGGCGGTGATGATCGGGTCGTAGCCCTCGCGCATCGCCCGGGTCGAGAAGTTGGTGTGCGCACCCGCGCCGTTCCAGTCGCCCTTGACCGGCTTCGGGTCGAGGGTGGCCGACACGTCGAAGTCCTCCGCCGTGCGGTAGAGCAGCCAGCGGGCCACCCACAGCTGGTCCGAGACCTCCAGCGGGGCCAGCGGCCCGACCTGGAACTCCCACTGGCCGGGCATCACCTCGGCGTTGATGCCGGAGATCCCGAGTCCCGCCTTGAGGCAGTTCTCCAGGTGCGCCTCCACGACGGGGCGGCCGTGGATCTCGTCCGCGCCGACACCGCAGTAGTAGCCGCCCTGCGGCGCGGGGAAGCCGCCCACGGGGAAGCCGAGCGGGCGCTCCCCCTCGAAGAAGGTGTACTCCTGCTCGATGCCGAAGATCGGCTCCTGCGCCGCGAACCGCTCGGCGACCTCGGCCAGCTCCGCCCGGGTGTTGGACGGGTGGGCGGTCAGATCGGTGTTGAGGACCTCGCACAGCACCAGGACGTCGTCACCGCCGCGGATCGGGTCCGGGCAGACGAACACGGGCCGTAGCACGCAGTCCGAGGAGCGGCCCTCGGCCTGGTTGGTGCTCGATCCGTCGAAGCCCCACAGCGGCAGCTCGGCGAGGCCCGCGGCGGAGCCCGGCATGATCTTCGTCTTCGAACGGAGCTTGGCCGTCGGCTCGGTGCCGTCGATCCAGATGTACTCGGCCTTGAACGTCACGGGACACATCCTTGGGGCGTCAGGACTGCGCGGTCGGTGCGGGTGCCGCGGGGGTGCGGTGCGTGACCGACAGTGTCAAGACGCGATTACCCGACGGTTGCCCGTACGTGAACCCCGTGTTACCCGGCCGTTCGCCGCCCGGGCACGGAACCCGCCTTCGGTGCTGTCGGCGCGGGCGCCGGCGCCGCTTCCGTCGTTCCCCGTGCCGCGGCCAGCACTCCGGTGAGGAACTGCCGCACGGCGTCGAGCTGGTGGTCGTCGTACTCCTCGGCCAGCTCCGCGGACCGGTCGAGCAGCGGGGCGTGCACGGTGGCGGCGAGGGTGGCGGCCCGCTGTTCCAGGTCGATGAGCACGCGTCGGCGGTCCAGCCGGTCCGGGACCCGTCTGACGTGCCCGAGCTGTTCCAGCCGGTCGATGAGGGCGGTGGTCCCCGCGGAGTTCAGCCCGAGCCGGGACCCGAGCAACCCGGCCGTCACGGGCGTACCGGCCCGTCGGGCGTCCAGGAGCCAGGCGAGGGCCCGTACGTCGGTGGGGTGCATGCCGTGCCGGGCGGCGAACCGCGCGTGCAGCGCGGTCAGCGCGGCCGACGCCTCCCGCAGGAGCCGTACGGCGTCCCTTCCGGTGTCCTGTGGGCTCTGTCCGTCCATGCCGTCCTCCGCTGCTGTCGTGGACCCGCGCGGTGCTCCGGCTCCCGGTCCGGCGCGGTGTCCCGGGAGCCGGGCGGCCGTGCGGCTTGCGGTGTCAGGTACGAATCACGTGGGGTGGTTGCTCAATGGGGGCGGCGAAACCCCGGGGTAACGAACGCCACACGTCGCGGGGGCCGGTTTCTGCGTCCTGCCGGCCGAAGTGCTTCCCGGGCGTGGTAATCGAACCCGGCTGGCGCCCCCCCCGGATCGTCCGCGACGGCTCCTCCGCGGCGCGCGCCCCCGCACGTCGCCGCCTGACCCCGAAGAGGCGCCACGGGGTGCGCGACGGGGGGTCCCGGGCCCTGCTCGACAGAGCATCACATCCCGTCTGAGCAGGGGCTTTTGTCAGTGGTGGGCGGTAAAATGGAAGCAGTTCACGGGGGTTCGCGAGGAGCCTCCGACGGCGACAGGAGGATGTCCGTGCCCACTGCCGCACTCACGCACCAGACCCTGCCGATCGACCTCCCCCCGACCGCGCTGCGCAAGCGGGCGCTGCCCGCCGGACGCCCGCGCGAGTGGTACGTCACCCACAACCGACGGCTCAAGGCCATGCGTCTGGCCATCGCCCTGCTCGACGCGGGCGTGTACGTGCCGAGCCAGGCGCCCAACCGCACGATCCGGTCCACCGCCGAGCGCGTCGGCATCCACCCGCCGTCGGACACCACGTGCCACATGGTGCGGGCGTTCATGCGCTACAGCCGCTGACCGAGGGCGGGGGAGCCGGTTGCGGCGGTTCCCCCGCCCCGTCCGTACAGCCGCCCCGGCTGCCGCTGCCGCCCCGCAGGGGCTCACCCGGATGCCGTACCGGCGGTGCGGCCCGCCGCGGGGTCCCGTTCACTGGGGACACCACGCGGCGTACCCCCGGGAGGCTGCCCATGCCGAGGACCCCCAGGACCCCCAGGACGCCCACCGCCCGCGCGCGGCGGGCGCCGTGAGCACCCCCGCCGGACCCCCGGCCGACCGGACCCCCCGGGCACGGGCGACCCGGGGCCGCCGCGCCCGCAAACGGGTCCCGCGCAGCGCCCACGGCATGTGGATCCCGGCCGTCGGCCGCCCCGACCCGGTGGCCGTACTGGAACGCCAGGGCGCCGACCGGGTACCGGAACTGCTCCCCGTCCGCTACGGCAGGATGGTCCTGTCCCCCTTCGCGTTCCTCCGGGGCAGCGCCGCGATCATGGCGGCGGACCTCGCCGCGACGGACAACACCGGGCTCACCGTCCAACTCTGCGGCGACGCCCACCTGATGAACTTCGGGCTGTACGCCTCACCGGAACGCATCCAGCTCTTCGACGTGAACGACTTCGACGAGACGTTCCCCGGCCCCTTCGAGTGGGACGTCAAGCGCCTCGCCGTCAGCGCCGCCGTCGCCGCCCGGGACAACGGCCTCGGCAAGGGGCCCGCCCACCGCGCCGCGCGGGAGAGCGTCACCCAGTACCGCCTGATGATCCGCAGGCTCGCGGACCTCGGCGAACTGGACGTCTGGTACACGCACGTCGACGCCGCCGGCATCGTCCGGCTGATCCGCCCCGGCGGCCGGGGACGGGCCCGGGCGACCTTCGCCCGGGCCCGCCGCCGCACCAGCCTCCAGGCCCTCGGCAAGCTCACCGAGGTGGTCGACGGACGCCGGCGGATCGTCGACGATCCGCCGCTGGTCGAGCGGCTGGGCGGGCCGGACCTGACCGAGCTGCGCAAGGCCTTCAGTGACTACCGCTCCACCCTCACCGAGGAACGCCGCGCCCTCCTGGACCGGTACCGCTTCGTGGACGCCGCCCGCAAGGTGGTCGGCGTCGGCAGCGTCGGCACCCGCTGCTTCATCGTGCTGCTCATCGGGCGCGACGACGGCGACCCGCTGTTCCTCCAGATCAAGGAGGCGGCGCCGTCCGTCCTGGAGGAGCACCTGCCGAACGGCGTCTACGACCACCCCGGTCGCCGGGTGGTCGCCGGTCAGCGGTTGACGCAGGCCGCGAGCGACATCTTCCTGGGCTGGATGACCGGTTCGCACGGCCGGGCCTACTACTGGCGCCAACTCCGGGACATGAAGGGTGCGGTCGACCTCGCCGCGCTGTCCTCCGGCCAACTCGTGCGCTACGCCGGTCTGTGCGGTGTCGCCCTGGCCCGTGCCCACGCCCGGTCCGGCGACCGCATCGCCCTCGCAGCCTACCTGGGCGCGGGCGACACCTTCGACCGGGCCGTCGCCGACTTCGCGCTGCGGTACGCGGACCAGAACGCAGCCGACCACTCGGCGTTGGAGGCGTCGATCGCGGCCGGCGTCATCGCGGCGGAGCCCGGCGTCTAGCCCACCGGACCCGGTGGGCCGTCGTCAGACGGCGCCCGCCGCCGTCAGGGCGCCGACCGGGAGGAGCAGCATCCACTGCGGCAGCCTGAGCAGCGGCCTGGGCCAGCCGGCCGACAGCGTGACGACCAGGAAGGCGATCGCGTACGCGAGGAAGTGCGCAGCCACGAACCAGGCCGCCAGACGGGTCGTCGACGTGTCGTCCGCCAGGGCGAGGTGGACCAGGGCGGCCACCGAGAGCACCAGGTCGACGCTCACCATGTGCCACACGGCGTGCAGGACGCCCTTGGGCTCGTCGGCGAGTCCGCTGGACGACAGGGGGCGCACCACGTCCCGGTGTCCCAGGACGACGTGCGTGGCGGCCACCCCGGCCGCGGTGATGCCCGCGGTGAGGAACCAGCCGTTCACCGGACCTCGATCCCGCTGGCCGCGACGGCTGCCAGCCGGCCGGCCAACCCCGGGTCGGGTTCCTGTCCGACCAGGCCGACGTGGAAGAACACGGTCCCGGCCAGCAGGTCCAGGACCAGGTCCGCGGGGGTGTCGTCCGCGATCTCCCCGCGGGCCGCGGCCCGCGCGAAGACGATTCCCAGCCGCTCCTTCGCCGGGGCGAGGAAGTCGCCGCGGATGCGCGCCTTGAGCTCCGGGTCGGCGGCGAAGTCGGCGAGCAGCCCCGGGAGCGCCGCCGCGGCGCCGGGTGCGCGGAACTCGTCGACCAGGGCCTGCACCAGCGCGGTCAGGTCTCCGGTCAGCGTTCCGGTGTCGGGGGCCGGAGCGCGGTCGGTGGTCGTGAACACGGCCTCGTAGACCAGGTCCGGCTTGCCCCGCCACCGCCGGTAGACCGTGTCCTTGCCGACGCCGGCACGGGCGGCCACCGCCCCGATCGAGGTCGCGGCGTAACCGACCTCGACCACCAACTCGGCGGCCGCGCGGACGATCGCCGCGTGCGAACGGGGATCCCTGGGGCGCCCCCGGGAGGACGGAGAGGAACTCATACTGTTTACGATACGGGTCGACCCGTATCGTAAACAACCCCGGGGGCGCCCCGGAACCTCGGGGGCGTCCCCGGAGCGTCACCGCTGCGGACGGGCCAGCGCCAGCAGGCTCAGGCCGAACATCAGGACGCCCAGGGGGAAGTGGACCGACGGGACGTGCGCGATGCCGACCGCGACCTGGACCGAGGCGAGCACCAGGAACCCGGACGCCTGCCAGACGGCCCGGGGCGAGCCGCCGCCCCGCTTCCACGCCAGCACCGCGGCGAGCACGTACAGCATCGACGCCCCGTACATCACCCGGGCTCCGACGTCGTGCAGCACCTCCCCGTAGGACGAGGTCAGCAGCAGTCCCGCGGAGACCGCCTGGAGGAAGACGGTCACGGTCTGCACGGCGATCGCGACCCGGAGGAACGAGGGCCTGCGCCGTGCGTGCGCCGTCAGTTGGGTCGCCATGTCGAAGTCCCCTTGTCCGCCCTCGGGCAGTAGGTCGATAAGGTCTCACCAGTCCGACGACGCGGGCCTGCGAAAGGTAAGGCGAGGGGGCGACCGGGAGCATGGGGAGGGTCGGGGACGGCGGGCACGGGACGGTCGACGAGCGGGGCCGACTGATCAACGTCGCTTACCGGCTGCTCGGTTCGTTGACCGAGGCCGAGGACGCCGTGCAGGACGCCTACGCACGCTGGTACGCGCTGCCGCCCGGCCGGCGGGAGGAGATCCGTTCCCCCGGCGCCTGGTTGACGACGGTGACCAGCCGCATCTGCCTGGACCTGCTCGGCTCGGCGCGGGCCCGCCGGGAACGCTACGTCGGCGCCTGGCTGCCCGAGCCGCTGCCCGACCGCACCACCGGGTCGGACCGGGCGGGCGCTGCCGCCCCCGCCGGCCCCGAGGACCCCGCCGACCGGATCGTCCTGGACGAGTCGGTGACCATGGCCTTCCTCGTCGTCCTGGAGTCGATGACGCCCGCCGAGCGGGTCGCGTTCGTCCTGCACGACGTCTTCCGGTACCCGTTCGCCGAGATCGCCGACGTCCTCGACCGGACCCCCGCGGCCTGCAAGCAGCTGGCGGCCTCCGCCCGACGACGGGTGGGCGCGGTGCGCGCTCCGGTACCGCCGGCCGGCCGGGCCGCTGTGGTGAGACACGTCAAGGAGGCGTGGCAGGCCAAGGACATCGCGGCCCTCGTCGGCCTCCTCGACCCGGCCGCCGTCATGACCGCCGACGGCGGCGGCCTGGTCGGCACCGTGCTGCGCCCGGTCGAAGGCGGGGCGCGCATCGCCGCGTACCTGGTGGCCATCGCCGACCGGGCGCCGGGGCTCGAACTCCTGGAGCGGTCGGTCAACGGGGTGCCCGGCCTGGTCGCCCGACGGGCCGGCGTCGTGGTGACCGTCGCCGCGTTCGACGTCCGTGACGGGCGCGTCGACCGCATCTGGGCGGTCCGCAACCCGCAGAAGCTGCGGCCCTGGGGGCGGGAGGACCGAGCCCCCGCACGGCAGGGGTCCGTGCGGGGCGACCGACCCCGCACGGACCCCTGCTGAGCCCGGGACCCCTCAGAGGAAGGGGTCCTCCTGCCGCGGAGTGCTGCACAGCGCCCAGATCACGAAGACGCCGATGGCGATGCTGATCAGCGCCCACAACGGCTGGTAGGGCAGCCAGATGAAGTTGAGGACGATGCTCAGCGCGGCCAGCCCGACGCCCACCGCGCGGGCCCAGTCGGCGCCCTTGAGGATGCCGTAGCCCACCACCGCCACGAGCACGCCGAGGACGATGTGGATCCAGCCCCAGGTGGTCAGGCTGAACTCGAACACGTAGTCGCCGACGCGGGCGTACACATCGTCCTCGGCGACCGCCGCGATGCCGTTCAGGACCGCCAGCACACCGGAGACCAGCATCAGGACCCCGGCGAAGACGGTCCCTCCGGTGACCCAGTCGGCACCGGAGGACTTCCGGTGCTGCGGGGGTGTCCCGCCGGTCCCCGGGGTGCCCGCCGGCGGAGGTGTGGTGCTGCTCATGGGGTTCTCCCCTCGAAGCGCGGCCCTCTGCGCTGAGCAGTGGTCCCCGACCGGGGGACCACCGAGGACCCGGTGCCCCGAGCATGTGACGCCCGGCCGCCGGTGGCGAACGGAGTACCGCCGAACGGGTGAAAGGTCGACCGGGTCGCCGCGCACAGGAGTAAGACCCTGCCAGCGGGGTAACGGGCCCGCACCGGCCCCGCACCAGCTCCGTACCGCACGGGGAGTGACCGCCCGGGCGCGGCAGCCCGCCAGCAGCCCGGTCGGCTCCCCACCCGCAGTGCCCAGCCGGTGGGCTCCCCGCCCCGCACAGCGCCTACCCGGTGGGCTCCCCGCCCCGCAGCGCCTCCAGGATGCGTTCCGCGGCCAGCGTCGCGGTCAGCTCCCCACGGCGCACCTCCTGCTCCAGGCCCGGTGCCAGCGCCCGTACCGCGGGGTCGGTGCGCAACCTCCCCAACACCTCGTCGTGGACCATCGACCAGGTCCAGTCGACCTGCTGGTCCCGACGCTTGGCGGCCAGCGCCCCCGTGGAGTCGAGCAGCGCGCGGTGCGCCTCCACCCGCTCCCACACGGTGTCCAGACCGGTGCCCTCCCGGGCGCTGCAACTCAGCACCGGGGCGGACCACGCCGCGTCCGGCGACTGCAACAGCCGCAGCGCACCAGCCAGTTCACGGGCCGCGGCCCGTGCGTCCCGCTCGTGCGGGCCGTCCGCCTTGTTCACCGCGATCACGTCCGCCAGCTCCAGGACGCCCTTCTTGATGCCCTGCAACTGGTCCCCGGTGCGCGCCAGCGACAACAGCAGGAACGTGTCCACCATGTTCGCGACGGCCGTCTCCGACTGCCCCACGCCCACCGTCTCCACCAACACCACGTCGTACCCGGCGGCCTCCATCACCACGATGGACTCCCGGGTGGCCTTGGCCACCCCGCCGAGCGTGCCCGCGGTGGGGGAGGGGCGCACGAACGCCGCCGGGTCCACCGACAGCCGTTCCATCCGCGTCTTGTCCCCGAGGATCGAGCCGCCCGTCCGGGTGGACGAAGGGTCGACCGCGAGCACCGCGACCCGGTGCCCCAGCCCCGTCAGCATCGTCCCCAGCGCATCGATGAACGTGGACTTGCCGACGCCCGGGACCCCGCTGATGCCGACCCGCCGTGCCCGCCCCGCGTACGGCAGCAGCGCGGTCAGCAACTCCTGGGCGCGTGCCCGGTGGTCGGCCCGGGTCGACTCCACCAACGTGATCGCCCGTGCCACGGACGCCCGCCGGCCCTCGCGCACGCCCCGTACGTAGTCGTCGAGATCGATCGTCCTCACCATGGACTACCGACTCACCGCTTCCCCGGACTCGTGCCCGAGCTGCTGCGACAGCCGGTCCACCAGGTCGTAGGCCGCGTCCGGGATGACCGTGCCGGGCGGGAACACCGCCGTCGCACCCGCCTCGTGGAGCGCCTGGACGTCCTGCGGCGGGATCACCCCACCGACCACGATCATGATGTCCTCGCGGCCCTCGCGCGCCAGCTCCTCCCGCAGCGCCGGGACGAGCGTGAGGTGTCCCGCGGCCAGCGACGACACCCCGACGATGTGCACGTCCGCCTCGACGGCCTGCCGGGCGACCTCCGCCGGGGTCTGGAACAGCGGGCCCACGTCGACGTCGAAACCGAGGTCCGCGAACGCCGTCGCGATCACCTTCTGTCCCCGGTCGTGCCCGTCCTGGCCCATCTTGGCGACCAGGATGCGCGGCCGGCGCCCCTCGGCCTCCTCGAAGGAACCCACCAGGGCCCGGGTGCGTTCCACGGACGGCGACTTGCCTGCTTCGGTGCGGTACACACCGGAAATCGTACGGATCTGACCCGCGTGGCGCCCGTACACCTTCTCCAGCGCGTCCGAGATCTCCCCGACCGTCGCCTTCGCCCGGGCCGCGTCCACCGCCAGGGCCAGCAGATTGCCCTCCAGGTCCGGGCCGGGGGTCCGTCCGGCGGCGTGGGTGAGGGCGCGCAGCGCGTCCTGGCACACCGCCTCGTCCCGCTCCGCGCGCAGCCGCCGCAACTGGTCGATCTGCCGTTCCCGCACCGAGGAGTTGTCGACCTTCAACACCTCGATCTGCTCGTCGGTCTCCACCCGGTACTTGTTGACGCCGATCACCGGCTGCCGTCCCGAGTCGATCCGCGCCTGGGTGCGGGCCGCCGCCTCCTCGACCCGCAGCTTCGGGATGCCCGCGTCGATGGCCTGGGCCATGCCGCCCGCCGCCTCGACCTCCTGGATGTGCGCCCAGGCCCGACGCGCCAGGTCGTACGTCAACTTCTCCACGTACGCACTGCCGCCCCACGGGTCGATGACCCGGGTCGTGCCCGACTCCTGCTGGATCAGCAACTGCGTGTTGCGGGCGATCCGCGCGGAGAAGTCCGTCGGCAGCGCCAACGCCTCGTCCAGCGCGTTGGTGTGCAGCGACTGGGTGTGCCCCTGGGTCGCCGCCATCGCCTCCACACAGGTGCGCGTCACGTTGTTGAACACGTCCTGCGCGGTCAGCGACCACCCGGAGGTCTGCGAATGGGTGCGCAGCGACAGCGACTTGGGGTTCTCGGGACCGAACTCCCGCACCAGTCGGGCCCACAGCAGCCGGGCCGCCCGCAGCTTGGCGATCTCCATGAAGAAGTTCATGCCGATCGCCCAGAAGAACGACAACCGGGGCGCGAACGCGTCCACGTCCAGGCCCGCCCCGCGGCCCGCCCGCAGGTACTCGACCCCGTCCGCCAGGGTGTACGCCAACTCCAGGTCGGCCGTCGCGCCGGCCTCCTGGATGTGGTACCCGGAGATGGAGATCGAGTTGTAGCGGGGCATCCGCCGCGAGGTGAACGCGAAGATGTCGGAGATGATCCGCATCGACGGCTTCGGCGGATAGATGTACGTGTTGCGGACCATGAACTCCTTGAGGATGTCGTTCTGAATGGTCCCGGCCAACTTCTCGGGCGGTACGCCCTGCTCCTCGGCGGCCACGATGTACAGCGCCAGCACCGGCAGCACCGCGCCGTTCATCGTCATCGACACGGTCATCCGGTCCAACGGGATGCCGTCGAACAACTGCCGCATGTCGTAGATCGAGTCGATGGCGACCCCGGCCATGCCCACGTCACCCGTGACCCGGGGGTGGTCGCTGTCGTACCCCCGGTGCGTCGGCAGGTCGAACGCGACCGACAGGCCCTTCTGCCCGGCGGCGAGGTTGCGCCGGTAGAACGCGTTGGACTCCTCCGCCGTCGAGAACCCCGCGTACTGCCGGATCGTCCACGGCTGGTTGACGTACATCGTCGGGTACGGGCCCCGCAGGTACGGGGCGACGCCCGGGTAGGTGCCCAGGAAGTCCAGGCCCTCCAGGTCCCGCCCGGTGTACAGCGGCTGCACCGGGATGCCCTCCGGCGTCTCCCAGCGCAGCTCGCCCTCGTCCTTGCCGGTGGACTCCTTCACCGCCGTCCGCCACTGCTCCTCGGAGCCCGTGCCGGGCCCGCCGGACAGGTCGATGCCGGTGAAGTCGGGGATCGTCATCACGACACTCCCAGGAAGTCGAGGACGGAGGTCAAGGTGGCCACCGCGTCACAGCCGGCGAAGACGTGACCGTCCACGCCCGGGTGCTCGCCCGGGCGACCCGCGAGGAGCACCCGCCCGGCCCCCGCGGTCCGGAGGGCGGCGGCCACCGCCGGCGCCTCCTCCTCGTAGCGCGCGTCACTGGAACACAGACAGGCGAGCGAGGCCCCGCTCGCGGCGAACGCTGCGGCGACCGACTCCGCGTCCACCGTCACCGGATCGTGCACCGGCTCGATCCCGCCGGCCTGGAAGAGGTTCGCCGCGAAGGTGACCCGCGCGGTGTGCGCGGCGGCCGGACCCAGCGCCGCGAGGAACACCTTCGGCCGGGCGCCCGTCGCCGCCAGATGCGCGTCCGAACGGGCCCGCAGCACCTCGTACGCCTCGTCCCTGCGCACCCGGGGCAACCCCCCGGACAGCGGCGCGGGATGCGCCGGTCGCTCCACGGTCCGCTCCGCCAACAGCGGGAACTCGCTCACGCCCGTCACCGGCTCCCGCCGGGTGGCGAGCCGCCGGGAGCGCACCGCCCAGGTCCCGGCCAGCCGCTCGGCGACGAACCCGGACCGCAGCGCGGCGCCCAGCCCACCCGCGCGCTCCACCGTCCGGAAGAACTCCCAGCCCAGATGGGCGAGTTCATCGGTCAACCGCTCCACGTACCAGGAGCCGCCCGCCGGGTCGATCACCCGCGCCAGATGCGACTCCTCCAACAGGATCGTCGACGTGTTCCGGGCGATGCGCCGCGCGAACGCGTCCGGCAGCCCGATCGCCTCGTCGAACGGCGACACCGTCACGGCGTCCGCCCCGCCGACCCCGGCCCCCAGACAGGCGAGCGTCGTCCGCAGCATGTTCACCCACGGGTCGCGCCGGGTCATCATCACCGACGACGTCACCGCGTGCTGCCGCTGCGCCCCGGCGGCGCCCGCCACGCCCGACACCTCGGCGACCCGGGCCCACAGCCGCCGCGCCGCCCGGAACTTGGCGATCGTCAGGAACTGGTCGGCGCTCGCCGCGTACCGGAACTCCAGCTGCCCGCACGCCTGTTCCGCGGTCAGCCCGGCGTCCGTGAGCAGCCGCAGATACGCGACCCCGGTCGCCAGCGAGAGGCCCAGCTCCTCGGCGGCCGAGCCACCGGCCTCGTGGTACGGCAGCGCGTCGACGGTCATGGCCCGCACGCCCGGCCAGTGCGCGACCGCGGCCCGGGCCAGCTCGGCCGCCTCGCCGCCGGCGAGCTCCCGACCGGTGCGGGCCTCGTGCCCCAGCGGGTCGGCGCCCAACACCGCCCGGGCCTCGGCAGGCCGCACCCCGCGCTCGCCGTACAGCTCCCACAGCGCCCGCCCGGCCGCCCCGTACGCGTCACCGGCGTCGAGGACGATCGGCGCGAGGTCCAGGTACACCCCGTCCAGCGCCCGCCCGAGCCCGTCGACGGGGACGCCGCCCCGGCCCACGGTGAGCCACAGCGAGGTGACCCCGTTCTCCAGGTCGGCGAGCACCGCCTCGTTGACCCGTGCCGGGTCGCTCCCGGCGTGCCGCTGCCGCACGTCCCATCCGTCGGGTGCCACGCCCTCGGCGCGCCCGCCCCGCACGAAGGGCGCGAAGCCGGGGAACCCGGTGTCGGCCACCGCGTCCCTCGGGGTGTAGAGGGGCCGGGTGCTGAGCCCGTTCTCCAACGTCGTGGACAGTGCTTTCTCAGCGTCGTCGCCCGAAGCTTCCTTGCCCGACTTGCGCAGTACGCCCTCCACGAGGCGTTGCCACTGCTCATGGGTCGCGTCAGGGAACTCGGCGGCCAGCGAAAGCCCGTCGTCAGGCAGGACCGTCATGCCCAGATGCTAGGGCCTCACGCTAAAGGCACGCAGCGGCACGGGTTGTGATGTTTTCCTCAGGAAGATGGTGTATCTGGGAGTATTTGTCCCCCGGGAGGGTGAAGGGTCTTCCTGCCCCGTCACCGCCCGACGGGACGCGTCAGACGGCCCTCGCGGTGACGAGGAGGGTGCCGATGTGGCCGGGCTGCGGAGCGTCGAGCACCCGGGCGTGCACGTCCCGGAACCCGGCGCCGCGGAGGAAACGCTCCCAGGTCCCGGGGGTGTAGCTGTAGCGGTACGTGTACATGGCCGGCCCCGCGAAACCCCCCTTGTACATGCCCTGGGGTCCGTAGGTGCCGGGGATGGCCGGCGGTTGGGAGAAGGCGAAGGTGCCACCCGGGTTGAGGGCGCCCGCGACGAGGGGGAAGAGCCGTTCGGGGTCGGTGAACCAGGCGGCCCCGAAGATCGAGTACACCGCGTCGTAGGTGCGCCGCCCGCCGGCCAGGTGGGCGAGGACCTCGGCGCAGACGAACTCGGCGCCCGAATGCCCGTACCGCTCGTCGCACCGGGCCACGGCGACCGGCGACAGGTCCACCCCGGTCGCCTTCACCCCGCGCCCGACGAGGTGGGCCACGGCCCGACCCGTGCCGGAGCCGATCTCCAGCGCGGTGCTCGGGGCGCCGAGCAGCTCCGGACCGGGGTCGGCGGGGTGCTCCCGGTACTGCGTCCACCGGAACACCGGTTCGTCGTCGGACGGGTCCTTCCCCGCCCGCTCGGCGAAGGCGTCCCACAGGGCGCGTTCGTGCGCGTAGTCGTGCGGTGCGGTCATGGCGGTGCCCTTCGGGGAACGGGGCCCACCGCCGCGGTGCCGGTGGGCCCCACACCCTAGGGCGGCCGGCCGCTGCGGCGGCGGAGGGCCGGCCCCGGTCATCCGACCGTGTGGTGGCGTTCGGGTTCCGCACGACCCGGACGACGAAGCCCCCGCCCCGGCTCGGGAGCCGGGGCGGGGGCTTCATCGCGATCTGGGCGCGTGTGCGCAGTGCCGGTCGGGTCACCGGGAGGGTGCTCCCGGGTCCCCCCGCTGCCTAGAGGTCGAAGTACAGCTCGAACTCGTGCGGGTGCGGGCGGAGCTGGATCGGCGCGATCTCGTGCGTGCGCTTGTAGTCGATCCAGGTCTCGATCAGGTCGGAGGTGAAGACCCCGCCGGCCTGGAGGTACTCGTTGTCGTTCTCCAGGGCATCGAGGACGGCCGGGAGGGACGTCGGGACCTGGGCCACGCCCGCGTGCTCCTCGGGGGCGAGCTCGTACAGGTCCTTGTCGATCGGCTCGGCGGGCTCGATCTTGTTCTTGACGCCGTCGAGACCCGCGAGCAGCAGCGCCGAGAAGGCGAGGTACGGGTTCGAGGACGGGTCCGGCGCACGGAACTCGACGCGCTTGGCCTTCGGGTTCGAGCCGGTGATCGGGATGCGCATCGCGGCGGAGCGGTTGCGCTGCGAGTACACCAGGTTGATCGGCGCCTCGAAGCCGGGCACCAGACGGTGGTACGAGTTCACCGTCGGGTTGGTGAACGCCAGCAGCGACGGGGCGTGCTTGAGGATGCCGCCGATGTAGTAGCGGGCCATGTCGGACAGGCCCGCGTAGCCCTGCTCGTCGTAGAAGAGGGGCTCGCCGCCGGCCCACAGGGACTGGTGGACGTGCATGCCCGAGCCGTTGTCGCCGAAGATCGGCTTCGGCATGAAGGTCGCGGTCTTGCCGTTGCGCCAGGCGACGTTCTTCACGATGTACTTGAAGAGCATCAGGTCGTCGGCCGCGGCCAGCAGCGTGTTGAACTTGTAGTTGATCTCGGCCTGGCCGGCGGTGCCCACCTCGTGGTGCTGGCGCTCGACCTGGAGACCCTGTCGGTCCAGCTCCAGGGAGATCTCGGCGCGCAGGTCGGCGAAGTGGTCGACCGGCGGGGCCGGGAAGTAACCGCCCTTGTAGCGGACCTTGTACCCGCGGTTGTTCTCGACCGCACCGGTGTTCCAGGCGCCGGCCTCGGAGTCGATGTGGTAGAAGCCCTCGTTCGCGGAGGTGTTGAAGCGCACCGAGTCGAAGACGTAGAACTCGGCCTCGGGACCGAAGAACGCGGTGTCCGCGATGCCGGTCGAGGCGAGGTACGCCTCCGCCTTCTTCGCGATGTTGCGCGGGTCACGGCTGTACTGCTCGCCCGTGATCGGGTCGTGGATGAAGAAGTTGATGTTGACCGTCTTGTCACGGCGGAACGGGTCGACCCGCGCCGTCGACAGGTCGGCACGCAGCGCCATGTCGGACTCGTGGATCGCCTGGAAGCCGCGGATCGACGAACCGTCGAACGCCAGCTCCTCGTCCGGGTCGAACGCCGCGGCCGGAATCGTGAAGTGCTGCATCACTCCCGGCAGGTCGCAGAAGCGTACGTCGATGAACTTGACGTCATTGTCGGCAATGTACTTCTTGGCCTCGTCGGCGTTGCGGAACATCCAACTCCTCCTACTCCCGACCCGGGAGGGGCGGGGTTGCAACTCGTTCGTGCGCCAGTGCGGTGGCGCACGCTCGCCCCGACCTTAGGGACGGGGGATTTCCCGAGCGTGACCCATTTGTTTCGCCGAAGTTAACCGGGGCCGGTGCGGCCCCGCGCCCCGCGGGCCCCGTACGCTCCGGCCGGCCCCGTCCGTCCCGGGCCGTGCGACCCCCGCGTCAACCCGACGCCGCCGGGTCGCACCCCCGGCGCGGGGCCGGCCGTCCACCCGGTTACCGTGGACGGGTGGACAAGAGGCAAGCAATCGGATCGTGGCTCTCCGGCCCCCGCGAGGCCGCGGAGAACGCGGGCGCCGACTTCGGCTACCGGGGCCAGCAACTGGGCCTGCCCGAGACGGGACCCGGCTCGATCGCCCGCCCGGGCCGCCGGCTGGGCGCCCTCCTCGTCGACTGGGGGCTGTGCGTGCTGATCGCATACGGACTGCTCACCGACGGCTACAACCAGGCCACCGGCAACTGGGCCCTGCTCTTCTTCTTCGTGATGAGCGTGCTCACCGTGGGAACGGTCGGTTCCACCCCCGGCAAGCGGATCTTCGGGCTGCGGGTGATCTCCGCGGACGGCGGCCACATCCGTCCGCTGCGGGCGCTGACGCGCGGCGTGCTGCTGTGCCTGGGCGTCCCGGCCCTCGTCTGGGACCGTGACGGCCGCGGCCTCCACGACCAGCTGGCCCGGACCGTCGAGGTCCGCATCTGAGCGTCCGCCGGTGCGCGGCGTACACCGCGTGCGACACGACCACGGGGTCGGTACCGTCCCGGGACGTGCGGACGGTACCGACCCTGATGGACTCCGCCGAGGTCACTCCGGTTGCCGGCGGGCCCGTCGCACTTCGCGGGCGAACGCCCAGGCGTCCGCCACCGGGCCCACGTGCCCCAGCTTGTCGGGGTTGAGCACCGAGCGGACCGCCTGGACCTGCCCGTCGAGCACGTCGAGCGCCAGCGTCTGGAGCACCCGCCCGTCCCGATCGCGGACGATCCCGCCCGGCAGGCCGTTGACCTCGTGGGGTTCCAACGTGACGTCGAGCCGGACCATCTGGCGGAAGAAGGACGTGAGCAGTCGCGCCACGTGGTCGGCCCCGTGGGCGCCCCGGCCCTGCGGCGCCTTGCCGCCACCGTCCCCGATCAGGTGCACGTCCGCGGCGAGCAGGTCCCGCAGCTCGTCCACGTCACCGTTGCGCAGGGCGTCGAAGAACCGCGCGGCCAACTCCCGCCGCTCCTGCCGGTCCGCGGCGAAGCGGGGCCGCCCGGCCTCCATGTGCCGCCGGGCCCGCACCAGCAGCTGTCGGCAGGCCGCCTCCGACCGTCCGACCGCCGTGGCGACCTCGTCGAAGCCGAAGCCGAACACCTCCCGCAGCACGAACACCGCCCGTTCCAACGGGCTGAGCCGCTCCAGCAGCAGGAGCGCCGCCATCGACACCGAGTCGGCCAGCTCCGACGACCGCGCCGGGTCCTGGTACGGATCGCTGAGCAGCGGCTCCGGGAACCACGGACCCACGTACGCCTCGCGCCGCACCCGGGCGGAACGCAGCACGTCGACCGAGAGCCGCGTCACCGTGGCCGACAGGAACGCCTTGGTCGAGGCGGGCCGGGTGGTCGAGCCGTCGTAGCGGAGCCAGGTCTCCTGCACCGCGTCCTCGGCTTCGCCGACGCTGCCCAGGATGCGATAGGCGATCGAGAACAGCAGCGGACGCAGTTCCTCGAACTCCTCGACCTTGCTCACGACCGGCTCCCTTCCGCCGCACGCCCGTCCCGTCCGCCCGGACGCCCCCTGTGCCGTCCGGGCGGACGCCTCGCGTCCCGCCCGGCCGGGTGCCCGGCGCGGGACACCCGGGCCGGTACCGCTCAGTGGTACTGCCCGACCTTGTAGTCGCCGGCCGGCTGCTGGCCGATGGCGTTCAGCCGGTTCGCCAGGTTCATGAACGAGATCAAGAACACCAGGGCGGTCAGCTGGTCCTCGTCGTAGTGTTCGGCGGCCTTCGCCCACACCTCGTCGCTGACCGCACCGGCCGCATCCGCGATCCTGGTGCCCTCCTCCGCCACCTCCAGCGCGGCCCGCTCCGCGCCGGTGAAGACGGTGGCCTCCCGCCACGCCGCCACCAGGTGCAGCCGCACCTGGGTCTCGCCGGCGGCGGCGGCCTCCTTGGTGTGGATGTCGATGCAGACGGCGCAGCCGTTGATCTGGCTCACGCGCAGCGACACCAGTTCCTGCGTCGCGGCGGGAAGCGTCGACTTCTTGATGACCTTGCCGGCCGCCATGACGTGCTTGAAGACCTCGCCGGCGATCGGGCTCGCGAAGTAGTTCAGTCGTGCGTCCACGGGATGCTCCTCGGTTGTCGTTCGTGGCTACACACCCGAGACGAGACGGCGCACCCTCCTGTGACACGGCCCCGTGTGACCTGCGTCTCTCCGTGCCGTGCGTCAGCGGAACGGGCGGCGTACCCGAGGTGCGGGCCGGAACGCGCGAAGGGCGCCGGAACCAGGTGGGTTCCGGCGCCCTTCGGAGGCATCGAGGGTCGGGCTAACGCATCTTGGGCCCGCCCTTGGGCATCCGCATGCCCTTCGGCATCGGGCCCTTCGGTCCAGTTCTCCCGCGTGGCTTATCCGTTCACTCTGTCAGCAACGCTCTGACCTGCATAGACAGGAGCCCGAAGGCGCAGCCGACCAAGGCCCCTTGCGGAGAGTGGCGGACCTGTTGCGCAGCGGAACTTCGAGGCGGTCAGGGCTCTGGGGCTGGAGGCACACACGAGAACCCCGGTCAGGGACACCGACCGGGGTTCTCAAGCGCTCATCCTAGGGGTTCGGGCAGGTAGCACGATGTGCCGAGACTCTTCGCCAGACCGCTTCTAGCGCCCCCAAGAGTCGACGGACTGCCCTTACCCGAGGCCCACGTGTTGAACGAAGCAGCGCCAGGCCGAGGACGACATCTGAACCTCGGGGACGTCTCGGTCCTTGCTGTCCCGAACCCGTATGACGCCCGGCAGGGCGACGTCATAGACCGCGACCTCCACACAGTTGTCGTTGTCGCCGCTGTAGCTACTGATGTGCCAAGTGACCTGCGTCATTGGTGCTTCCTTCGTGCGTCCCTGATGACCTGAGCTGACGCCTGGATGTCCAACGCGCCAGCCTGCAACTGATCGTAGATCCTCTGGAACCTGTCAACGTCGTCAGGCTCCTGGTAGTACGTACCAGAGCTGAACCCTTCGGCATATGCAGAGCGTTCCCCGCGAGGGGCCGTCAGAAGACTGATAGACCCCGGAATCGATGGCCTGTCTGACGGAAGGATCTGGATGTTGATGTTGGGCCGCGACGTCATGTCTAAGAGGTGGTCGAGCTGCCTGATCATGACCTCGGGGCTTCCCTGTGCCTGCGTCAACGCACTCTCGGAGAGGATCACCCACAGCCATGGCGGATTGAGCCGGTCAAACACGGCCTGCCGCTCCATTCGGCGTGCGACGGCGTCTTCGAGGTCCGCTGAGTTCTCGGGATAGGCGATGCCCATGAGAGCCCTGGAGTAGCCATCCACCTGGAGCAAACCGGGCACGGCCAACGAGAACTCGTGGATCAGCCGGGCCGTTGCCTGTGCCCGCAGGAAGAGGCGGGCATAGTCCTTGAAGCTCTCGGTCTTGATCAGAGGCCACAGCTCGGCCAGAGTGCCGCCCGCGTTGAGGACGCCGTCAAGTTGCTCCGTCAGCCTCTTTCCAGGCGGATCGTTCGCGGTCTCCACTTGGGTGATCCGGCCGGGGCTGACGAACACCCTCTCCGCCAACTGTTCCACGGACCAGCCCAGCTCGGTCCGTAGTCGGCGGATTCGCCAACCAAGCAGATCCTCAACGCTCTTGTCCGGCGTCAGCTCCTTGGGCGGCCTAGCCATCGGTCTCCGTTTGTTCGGTTTCGGGAACCGAAGATATTACACCTGGTGAGCGAGGCGCTACGCCGGCCACAGTGGATGTAGGCAAGGCACGCGGATGCCGCCCATTCGTACCTGCCAGGGCACCCCGCTCCGCGTGAACGAGCAGTTCGGCAGCGAGGGCGGACGAAGTGATCAACAAGGAAGCGAAGGGTCTGCGCCCCCGTCAGAGGGACTGCAAGCAGTCGAGCGGCGCCGAGCCCTATGCCGGGCCGGACGACCGTTCGCACAGCCCGACCATGGAGCGTATCCGCCCTCTCGTCCAGGAGGAGACCCGGCGTGCCCGCTGGGGGGTGTGTCAGTGAAGGACCAACATCGCTGGGCGCCGATCGCCGTTCCTCCGCCGTTCGATGATCTGACACAGATCGACCGGGGGGCAGTCGTGTTCGACAGGGATACCGAGTTGGTCGGCCGAGTGTGGGACGTCGGGACCCTTGTGCTGCTGGAGCGCCCCACGGGGAAGCGCTGGCAGGCGAGATGGGAGCGGATTCGGCCGGCCACGCCTTACGAGCACCGACAACTTGAGGCGATCGGAATGCTGAGGAAGTGGCCCGGAAGGGTGGGCCGGTGACTACGAAGAAGCCTGCGTCCTCGGCCGGGACGGTGGGCGACGACATCCTGACCGTGCATGCCTTGGTGAAGCGACACCAGCCCGACCTAGCGTCGCGCTACTGGCCGGCCTGTGGTGCAGGGAAGGACGACGACCGAGTCTTTGAGTGGCTGCGCCGGGTCAACTGCCCCGACTGCTTGGACATCTGAACATCCCCATCTTCGCCGGTGAGCTGAGGACTGTTTCCAGCAAGCCTTCGGAATCCCGGCGACGACGGGGGCACCACCACCGGTCCGCCGCACTGAGGGTTGCGGTTGAACCGGTTCCCGCCCCGCCCGGCGCCCTCCCCCTAGCGTCGGGCGGGGCACCAAACACACTGCTTGAAGGACAGCCAGCCATGCGAGTTTGTGCCGCCGAGGCCCCTGTGCCCAAAGGACTGGTCCTCATGGCGATCCTGCGGGGTCAGCCGAGGGTCAATAGCCGGGAACTGGACCTGTTGGTGCCCCCGCGCCTGCGGTGCGAACTGGCCCTCTGGCACGAGGGCGAACACGCCGACCACGTGTGGGACTGCGAAGGGCAGGTCACCCACGGAATCTGGGTGCGCTGGGGCGCCGATGACACGAGCAGGACTGAATCGTTGCTCTGGTGTGACGTGAGCCGCGTGGCGGACGACGAGGTGTGCACCTTGTACAAGGGCCACGATCGCGGCCACTCATGGAGTCTCCGCGACCCGGTGATGGAAAAGCACTTTCGGCAACTGCTTGCCGAGAACCCGGCCTGGGCCGCCGTGCTTACGTGGCCGGTGAACTGATGCCGTCGCAGCATGATCACCGCCCGACCTCCGATGACTGGTTGCTCGGGCGGTGCTGGCTGTACTGCGGTCGGCTCGACGCCCCCGTTCAGTGGATCGGGGTCATCAGCGTCCCCCAAGGCGACGCGCCGATGTTCGCTTGCGCCGGGTGTAAGGGCCGGTTGGCTGACGTGGCTGACGAGGAGATCAGGGCCGCGGATTGGGCTTCCCTGAATGCCCGGTAGAACCTGACGACAACGGCGCCCCGTCTCCGGCAGGAAGGCGGGGCGCCGTTGTCGTGAGGAGCTGTGCGATCAGTGAGGGATGCCTGTGATGATGTCCCGGGCACCCTGGCGAAGCAGCTCGGCAGCTACACGTGAACCGAGCACGGCTGGGTCGTTCAAGGACTCGCCCCAAAACTGGGCATGAACGAACTTGGACCCGTCGCGGGAGAACACCATCCCTCGCAGACTCAGTTGGCCATCGGGGTCAGTGACACAGTGCCCGGCAATCGGGGAGTTGCAGTGCCCTCGCAGGCCGTGCAGCATGACGCGCTCGGCCGTCACCTCAGTCATGGTCCGATCATGGTTAAGCTGGGACAAGAGGTGCACAACCGGGTCGTCCTCCTTCCGGCACTCAACGCCGAGGACCCCGGCGCCCACCGCAGGCAACATGTCAAGCACCTCGAAGACCTGTCGGGCCCTCTCTGAAACCCCAAGGCGCTCTAGGCCGGCGCGAGCGAGGATCATTGCGTCGATCTTCGTGTCCATCTTGCGCTTACCGTCGAGCTTTTCGATTCGGGTACCCACCGCACCGCGTACGCGTACGACGTTCAGGTCAGGGCGAATGCGGTTCACCTGCGCCTTGCGGCGGACTGCCGAGGTCGCCACCTGGGCGCCGGAAGGGAGGTCCGCCAAAGTCCGGTACTTGGAACCTTCAGGGAACAGGAGAACATCGCGAACATCGTCACGCTGAAGGTACGCGGCGAAGATCAGCCCCTTCGGCATCGGCTGGTCGCCGGGTACGTCCTTGAGGCAGTGGACGGCGCAGTCGACACTTCCCCGCTGAAGCATCGTGTCGATCTCTTTTACGTACAGACCCTTGCCGCCGAGCTGGGCAAGGTCCCCTTGCCACTTGTCGGCCTCCGTTGTGACCGGAACCACTTCGATGTCAATCTTCGGTTCGACCTTGCGTAGAAGGGCGGACACCTGATCGACCTGCGCCAAGGCCATGGGGGAACTACGGGTTCCGATACGGAGCTTGCGGGCCGGGAACTCGTTCATGTCACAACACCTTCACTTCTGATTTCTGATCTCACGGTACGTGGCACTACTGGGCACCTGGAGGGGGCCCATGATCCGAGCAGCTACGGCGGGGTGCAGTATCGACCTCGACTCCTCGCGCGTCGCCCATCGCCACGCATCGACCTCGCTAGGTTGTAAGACGATGTCGGGGGCCTCCGCAGCGAGAATGGGGCCAGCGAAGAGGAATGCCAATCGATCACGCCGGCCCGGCCGGGTTGCTTGCAGCCACTCGACTGCGAACAGGTCTTGTTCCCGGATGTCGAGGCTAAGCCCTAGTTCCTCGCGCGCCTCGCGGCGGGCGGCTTCAAGTGGCGACTCCCCTTGCTCGACAATCCCGCCCGGAAGATGCCAACTCCCGCCGCTGGTCGGGTGGACGATAAGCAGGCGGTCGAGCGGGTCCGTCACGAGTGTCGCGGCCGTCAACGGGTGGCCGGGGGCAGTCTGCTTCATGTGTTCGTCCTTCTCCAGGGGGGGGGCGCCGTCGCCCCCCACCTGGGCGTCATGGAGGAGACTTGCTCGGGCGGGTGCTACTCACAGGCGAAACAGGAGGAACGTGGCGGCCAGGACCGCCCCGACGGATGAGGCGATCAACAGCGCGAGGCCGGGCCCTGCGTAGCGTTCAACCATGCCGGCCCTCCTTCGGGGCCTCACGAATCCATCCAGGTCCGCCAAGGACGGGTGATGACTTCCTCGTAGCTGAGGTGGCTGGGGTTCTTCCCAGAGTGCTTCAGCGCCCATGACTGGGGCGGCCCGCAGACCTCTGCGGGTGCGGACTCCTGGGCGCAAACGAGGCACCGCATCTTGTGCGCTATCCGAGGGGCATCGGGTTCGCGGTCGGGCTCTAGATGCCAGTTCTTGAACGCGATGACGGTGTGGGGGCCCTTCACAGACCCGCCCGCGTCACAGCGTTGCGCGCGGCATTGCGCACCCTCAACTCTTCGTGAGGGGGCAGCGTCCTCAGCTCGAAGGCGTCCCACTCAGTGCCGCCCCCAACCGGGCGAAGCTGTACGCGGTCTCCGCCGAGGTGCCCCATCACCACCCCGACCCTGTCGGTGACGGTGTCCCTCACTAGCGCGCCGACCCCGCAATCCTCGGGGGGCACCTCGGGGCGCACGGCCGACTGCTCTCGTTCCGTCGTAGCCATGCCCAAACGCTACAAGGGGCCGCTACCCTGCGTCGATGTCACTTTCACGCAGAGCGAGGAGTAAGTGCCACAGAGCGTCACAGGGGCAGGCCAACCACGTCTGCCAGTGACCTCATTTCGGGTGTGAGTGTTCGGCGCTTGTTGACGATCTCCCCCAAGATGTCTCGGGCATACCGTTGATTTGGGAGCCACTGTGGGGACGAGTGGGCGATCTCCTGGAGGACACCGACCGCATCGCCGTAGCACCGGGTTTGGGTGTAGGCGCTCGCTAGGTCAAGACGATGCCTGTTGAGGTTGCTTGAAGTCGTCTTAATCGAGGTGACCGGTGCTTCCGCCGCAAGCCGTAGCACCGGATTCGGGTCTCCCGTGATGATCGAGTTCTCGGCGCTCTTGAGCGCCACGGTGCCTGGGCCGAAGGTGCGCAGGAAGTCTTCTCGGAGACGAAACTCCCGCCCGACGCCCGCAGCCGCAGCCTTCGCAAGTCGCATGGATGCCGCTGCCTCACCGGGGCGGTTGTCGCGTGCACTGGCAGTCGAAACCCGGAGCAGCAGCCAGCCCCAGGCGCTCAGCTCGTCGCTCGTGGCCTTGGAGAAGCGTGGTTCCAACTCCTCCGCCCACTTCGTAGCCAGCTCCCGTGACTGCGTGAGCTGGCCACGGCGCAGGAGTAGCCAACACATCGTGTTGATTGTTGCGGCCCCTTGAAGGCGGTCAACCGCGCTGTCAAGCGCCCGCTCAAGCGCCAGCTCAGCGGCGTCGAACTGACGCGTCTGGGTCAGAAGCCACCCGGTCAGGTTCAGCAGCCTCGCCCGCACTGCTTGCCCCTCAGGGCCGTGCTCGGCAACCACTTCGGAGTCACGCAGGAGCGCAGGGAGGATGGCTCCCAGTTCAGCAAAGCGGTCCCCTGAGAAGAGGGGCATTGCGTTGCGCAAGGACTGGCTCACGCCTGCGTAGGTGGGCTCTTCGAGATCATTGCCTGCTCCTACAGGGGCGACGAGCGCGCGGCGTACGGGCTCCCACAGGTCAACGGTTGAGGCGTCGGCGCCCTCCTCCGGCGAGCTGGTCAGTAAGCCGGTCGTGGGCACTCGCAGCGCAGCCGCGAGCCGGTGAGCGGTCTCTAGCCGCGTATCGCTCCGTTTGCCTTGCTCCAACTTGCGGATCAGCGACAGGGAGACGCCCGACTGTTCGGCCAACTCCCTTTGACTCATCCCCCGGCGCTTGCGTACGTCCCGGAGCCGTTCCCCGATGGCGGTAGTCATGTGTCGAGAGTACGCCGGGGCCTCACTCTGGGCACAGGCAGCGCCACACCCAGCGAGGAGGGTCCGCCTGTTCGACAAGCAGCTCCGACCCTCGGAGGCCGGAGCCCCTTACTCTAAATATTCCATTTGGCTAAAGCCTTATATTGCTGAACAAGCGCTTTGAGGGAAAGGGCTTAACCCGGAACTCGGTATAGCCTACAAGCTCTGGCCTCAGCGTATGTGCATAGAGAGCCTGCCGGCATAACTAATGTACGCGTCCTCTCCTTGAAATCGGGACACTGGCCCGCAGAAGGGTGACACAAGCAACAATATTGTTGTTACCGCACCCCATGTGATGCATCATTACGGGCCTTGGAGGTCGACCATCAGGTCGCGAGCCCGGCCGAGGCCGTCGAAAAAGGGCCCGGGATGGGTTCGAGGCAACTAAAGCTTGCGACCTTGTGAAATCTTCAAACCCGTACACGATGGAAGGGAGGCGCCCCCCGCGGTCCCTCGTGAGCATTATCGTTATATTACCCCCCTATTCGTGCATCACGTGACGTGAGGTAGCAATAATCCTTGCGCGCTTGTGAATGTTGATGCTGCACCGCAAGTGGTGCAGTGATGCGGGCGGGTCGGGTCGGCCTCGAATTCGGGAGTCGGGGCGCGATTCAATGCCCGAATTAGGTGGCAATGGGCGTATGTAATGGTAACGGCGAGATAACAAAGTTGCCACCTGGATGGCGGGTGGAATGTGTCTAATTGTCCGTAATTTCGATCGCATCTAGAGCACCCTGACCTGCGGAAACAAGTGCCCTATGTGTGCGCGCACGGCCCCCTCTTGCTTGAAAGGCAAAGTTGCCACCTGGACGAATTTCCGTAGTGTTCTCCATGCAACACCAACCGCGCCGAACGGGAGCGGCCCGGAGTACCGCCCCGGAAGGGGAGGCGGAAACGGGTTAACGCGAAGACCGGGAGTCGGGCGCACGGGGTTGGTGGAGTGCAGGGCAGTAGCGGCAGTGCTCCGGACGTGAATGCGGCGGGTGATGCCGGAACCATGGACTTTGACAATTGGATAGCGAGTCTGAGTGGCAGTCGACTGACTGACCGTTCCTTGAGTGCGAGTAAGTGACGTGCCCTGAGTGGCGCTCTAAGCGCCTGTAGCCACACCGATGGACCGTGGGTTCATGTCGGCATCTACAGGTGGCTTAGGCGCAGCCTCACGGGTATTTGATGGGGTCTTGCCTGCCGTGGCAAGGGCTAGCGAAAGCGCGATGAAGGGGATGGTGCGGAAGGTGGGCGGTTCGATGACTCGCGTCCTCTTGCTCTTCGGGGCAGGCATCAATAGGGACAGGTAGCCAGCCTGCGCCTGATAACCGGGATTGGTCGTCCGGGATGAATAGACCTACGTGTCAAACGAACGTGACACGCCCCAAGCTGTGAACGCCGTTGTGCGGCTCCCACGGAGCCAATCAATACCAGTCGAAGCAGTGAGGGGCGCATTGCGAGAGGGAAGCAGGTACGCATAACCGAGATTGCCTACGGCGGACACACTCGACAGGGCGTGTCCAGTGCGCTTTGGTCGCGGTGACTAACAATCATCGGGTCATCCTGCGCAGCTCTAAGCGCCTGAGAGTGAGTCCGCCTAGGGGAGTTTCGGTTGATGCTCCATAACCGAGTGAGGGAAGGATCGAAATGGGAGTGAACATGCTTGGTGAGCGGCAGCGTCCTGTCGTAACGCTGGAACAGTTCGGATTCTGGCAGGAGTACCGGGATCACGACATGTTCCGTGTGAGCATTCACGGGCTAACGGATGGGGGGGGTGTCGTCCGGGACTTCCGTGCGTTCGGCAACATGATCGGATACGTGCGTGCTTTCGCGGAATGCATCGACACGCCGAGACAGTCCAGGGCTGTTCTGCGGGACATCTATCGCACCGGCTACGGCTCGGTCAACGGATGCAGCATCCGGGTTTCTCCGGTCCAGTAGGCGAGTGAGCGCACGGCGGACAGGGACACTCTTCCGTGCGCTCAGCACCCTTTTCATGAACTCGGCGAGTTAATCGAGGAGCGGTAATGAGTGTTGGCAGGACGGACTACCCAACGGGCAACCCCAATGGAATGTCTTTCATCTGTAACCGGTGGGTTTTCACCGGGTCCGAGGGGTACCGCGTCAAGCCAGACGAATACGACGAGGGTTTGTTCATGGTCGTCGCGTACAACGCAAGCGGTACGCGGCCTTTCTATGGCGGGCGCGGCCTGAGCGAGGCCGACGCACACGCCATGGCTGCCCGACTTTCCGGAAGTTCCGTAAAGGGGGTGGGTGCACATGGCTGAGCGCTATTTCTGGTACGAGCCTGCCGACCTTGTGGCTTGTGCTGGGCACATGGCAGATGCCCTCGGGGGGTGGTTTCCCGAGACGGGGGAGGAGTGCAAGGGTGCGCTATGGAACTACGAGGGGTGGGACCTTGAAGCACTGGTTCGGGCCCTCGAAGAAAGCGGGGAGCTGTTGCCCCGACAGTTCCGGCGGTTGGGGGTTCGCCAGGGGCCGGTAGGCCGATTCTGCATGTCGCTGCACTGAGGAGTGGGGGAAACGATGTACGTAGCGCACTTGGGCCCGGCATGGCACCAGCGCTTCGCAATCTACGCGGATGCTGTGGAGTATGCGGCTCGGTACAACATCGGCTCGGCATTCGTTGAGTTGAACCTGAGCAAGACGAAGTACAGGGGTCGTCTGGTAGTGGGCAGGGCGGGGCTCACTCGATTTCGGGTGATGGGAAGTAGCTCGTAGTCGGTAGTACGGGGGCACAGAGGGAAGGGGCAACCTTCTGTGCCTCCTTCTACCTACTGCGCCAGGAAGGCGAGTAGCTGAAGCGGGGAGAGGGTTAATGAAACCGCGAGAATACAGGATTGGGGCCCGTGTGACCGGTAGAGGCCCGTACGGCAGTCGGGTTGACGGCTTCATTGCGGGAGGGGTGCACGCCTCGCGGCCGGCAACCAGGGCGACGCTTGTCTATGTAGTGGTCAGAGTGCCTAAAAGCGTGGATTGGCTGGGGCCGGTGACGCTTGGGGAGGATGTCTACCACATCTGCAAGTTGAAGGATATTGCTGTCCGGAAGGGTAAGCGGCGGAAGGACAAGCGGTGAAGTCAAAGAGAACCCTACTCAAGGGCATCGCATGGCATCGGGACCCTTACGACGTTTTCGGGTTCTGCCAGGAATGGCGCTTCGCCATATGTGACGTCCTGGTGTGGGACATGGGAGAGGCCGTGCCTGGGTTTCGCAGCGTTGGGCCGGAAACGGATTCTTACGCATTCAACTGGTTGCGGGATCAGGGTGCGACGGTCGATGACCTGAGATACGCGCTCAGCGTCCTCGACAGGTACCGGGAGTGGGTTCGTATGGCGGGCCGGGACTACTGACCAGTCCGAGGAACTGTGACCGCCGGAACTTCCGGTTCGATATGCGGGGCACGGTAGATAGGGACACTCTTCCGTGCCCCATCACGGTTGAAGGGGCAGCAATGATTGATATCAACAGTGGCGAGATCATCATGACGAAAGTGATCCGTCGGAAGGTGTTCATCCTGGGGAAGTCGGAAGCGCTTCTTCGGGCGGACGCTGTGGAAATGTCTGACGGCACTTTGCGCGTCGTCAACTTCCGGCGTCCGGAATTCTGGGACTACAACCGGCGAACGGTTTTGGTGGTCTCATATCAGTACCGCAGGCGAGAGACCTTCGCTGAACTGGTCGAGACTCTGCGTCGCCTTGAGCTTCGGTGGATCACTGCCGAACTTCCCGAGAAGTCGTGTTGAAGTGCCCAGGCACTTTGCGGTAGTTCGGTGGACCGGGCAGGACGGCCGTCCGTACGCAGAAGTCAAGTCGAGTTGGGTTTCCCGCGAAAAGACGGAGGCCGCCGCAGAAAGGTTCACGCGGGAGTTGGCTCCCGGGACTACTCACTCGGTGGAGTACCTGGGGGGCAACGGGATGACCCGCTACTAGCTAGCGATTGACCGTAGGGGGCATGGGGAGGTCACCCGGTGTTGCGGGCGGGATCACCCATGCCCTACTCGGCCAGTCTCTAGAGAACAGCTCAGAGGCTTTATGGAAGGAATGAAGTTGGCGCCCAAGCCGCTGTTTACGCTCCGCACGATCCGCGCCGCGTACAACGGGATGTATCAGCTCGAATCTCTCTCAGTCACGTTCGTTGACGGAGAGGCCATGCTCACCGGTCGGGTTGTCGGTGTCGGTAGTCGGCTCAGCATCCGCACCGACCTGCGGTTGCATGAGGACGTCCACCCGAATCGTGTCCACTCCATGGATGTCATCTAAGGGGAAGCGTGAAGCGAATCGCTATCGACCTCGGGCAGGGCGTATACCTGCCGGGGTTGGTGAGGGCCGAGCACGGTGAATCTGTCGACTTCTACCAGGGGCAGGCGCTCCGGAATTGGGTCGGACGGGATCGCGCGCTCACGGTCGAGTTCCTGCCGGCGGACGTCACTCGTGTGCTCTTTCGGGAGTGGGAACGGCTCGAAACGTGGGCCATGTACGACCAGCGCGACGGCCGCAGTGCCATCGACTACTAGGGAGGTATCCCGCAAATGACGATGAACGAATGGAAGTTCAACCCCCACACGGACACGATCCAGTACCTAGGAGGCTGGCTGACCGATCCGACCTACCGGGGGTGCATTGTTCGGGAGAACTCGGGACGCAGAGCGGGTACGTGGGCTGTGCGCCCCCGCGATCCGTGGACCGAGGTTGACCACACGGCGATGTACGCGGAGACCATGGAGGCCGCACGTGCGGCCCTGGAGAACGTGACCCCGGGCGGGCACAGGTGTGAGGTGTTCGTCAGTCAGTACCTCGGCCACTGCCCGGAACGGGCCAGTGTCGTCACGTACTCGGGAATCGGTGACCAGTTCCGCGGGATTCTTCTCTGCCCGGTGCACAGCGTGAAGGTACTGGTGGGCGACCCGCGCATGTCCGTTGAGCGGTGGGAGGCCAAGTGCGGCGCCATCACGCACGAGTCCGGCCCCATCGTGGGAGACCGCGTCACTCCTCCCATGGCCCCAGTCAGGCGCAGTGACTTTCTGTCCCGTCCCGTCGTTTGGGGTGATGACTGGGAGGGCTACACGCTCGGAATGAAGTTGGCTCAGCGCATCGTGCGGGGGGACCTGGTCATGTTCCACGGCACAGGGGCCTTCGAGGTGAACTCCGTAGACGTTGTACCAATACCGCTTGATGAGCCGCTGTACCGCTTCAACTGCAACGGCGGGGCCACGTACGGGGGCACCTACAACTGTGCTGTGCCCGTTCTCAATCCGCCGCTCTAGGGGCTGAGTATGAGGCACGGCGGACAGGGACACTCGGCCGTGCCTCGTGCTCAACCGCTAGCGGAAGGGGAAGTTGTGAGCTATTCGCACATCGCTGTCGGCCTGAACCTGAGCGAAGCTGTGCGGGTCGACGTTTGGTGGACCCCAGGAAAGGAGGGAGTGGAACTGTGGGTGAGGGACCCTGATTCCCTCGCACCGTTGGCGACCTACCAGGCACCGAGACTTGCGATCATGCCGCTCACTCCAGACCCTCGGACACTGGCGTCGGTGGTGCGGTGCGTGCTCGGGTCCGTCGAGGAGCCGCCACCCGGTGTGGCACGTGCGCACAAGGTTGCCCATCAGCACGGACTTACCTGGGTCCCGGAGAAGCTGTCGTGACCCGACACATCCTTGCTCGCGGGGGCACCGCTTGAGCGCGGTCAAGGCGTGGCTCCTGGACGTGACCACGGCCAGGAGTAGGGCGAGCCTGGCGGCGCAGGCCGCCACACAGCGCGAACGGGTCCAGGCGCTACGAGACCTGTGCGCGGAGCTGGAGTCGGCCGCAGACCGATACGCCGATCCCGCGACCGCCGCTCGGGTTCTCGTAGACGAAGCTCTACAGGCTTTCGTAGTTGATCGAATGTGTTTCCAAATGGCCGATTGAGAGTGCGCGGCCTCTTCCGGGGAGGGATTCCCATAGAATGCCGGAATTCGAGAGAAGGAGATTAGGGGATGTATGAGTCGATGGCATACGGGCCTATCGGGGCGGCAGTGAAAGCGGCAATGCCTCACACGGAGGCAGACCCCTTGGGGGTGCATGCCGCCGTCTTGGCGCTGTTTTCGGCGGCGATCAATGGGCGAGTTACGCAACCGGATGGGCGTCCCATCGTGGTGTGGACGGCCCTCGCCGGACGCTCCATGGTCGGGCGCAAGGGATTCGCGCTGAGTACAGCGGAAGCTATTCTGGACGACTCGATTGGCCCTTGGTTGGCCCTGCGTCGGCAGGGCGGCATTTCATCGGGCCCGTCCCTTGTGCAGACCCTCTACGAGACGGAACAGGACTCCCTCACCTCTGAGGGCGGCATCGACGGGCGGACCCTGGTCGTTGACGAGGAATGGCCGACCACGCTTCAGCTCGCAAAGCGGTGCCCAAAGTACTCCGGGGTTCTTCGTACATCCTGGGATGGCAAGAGGGTTTCCAACGTGACCAAGCGGAACGGGGTGAGAGAAGAGATCACCGTTCACGAGCCGGCCTTGGGTTTCCACGCGCACATTCAGCCCGCGCTATGGGCTAAGTACATCTCCCCGACCGAAGCTCAAGGTGGCTCGTACAATCGGATTCTGCCCGTAATGGTTCGGATGAGTAAGCGCCTACGTCGACGAGATTACTCAGGTAACCCGTTGGACGAAATCAAGGTCAGCGGCTCACTTCGTCTGGCCTACGAGTGGGCAAGCAAGGAGCGTCGTCAAATGACGCTGAGCGCGGCGGCAGCCGATCGGTACGACGACATTCGGGCGGACTACGAGGATGAGCTAGAGGAACTGCCCGAGGAGGTCTCTTGTTACATCGAGCGTTCCGCGGAACAGGTCATTCGAGTGGCCTGCGTACTCACCGCCGCTGAGCGGAAAATGGTGATCACGGTCAAAGCTCTGGACGCTGCGAAGGCTTTCGTGGATTTTTCGGTGGCCTCTGTGAAGCAGTTGATCTCACAAAGCAACGTCGTCAAGTCTCGAACAATCCAGCCTCTTGACGTCAAAATTCGCCAAAAGCTGGAAATGTACGGGGGGGAAATGACGAGCACGCAGCTCTACCGGGCCTTGTCGTCGCGCTACACATCTGCTCAGATCCTCGACACGGCGGAGGACATGCCTGACGTTCAGATGGAGGAGCAGCGACAGCGCAGGCCCGGTGCGAACCCGATGATCTTTCGCTTGGTACCGGCCCTACCCGCAGACCCTCCGGAGGCCCTACCGAAGCAGCGGGCGAAGCCGCCGGCGAAGAAGGGGGCGACCTCCAAGGCTGCAACGACGAAAAAAATGCCTGCGGCCCGGAAGTCGAGGCCGGCCACGGCGCCCCGTAGTCAGGCCAGGAACACGAAGACGGCGCAGTGAAACACCGACTGCGGAAGCGGGAGGGGGATGGGCGAGTCCAGTGCACCGCGTGTCGAGCGACCTTCGTGGTCGATTCCCCTCGGCCGCCGGCATCTCGCTGTACCGGGGTACCGCTCGCCCATGGCCACCCCTACGAGCGCGAACATGTGCTGTATCCGTTCTCGTACGACAGGGGCGACGGGTACGGGCCGGATCGCCTGTGTGACGTGGTGGGGTGCCCGTCCTGTGTGGGCCATACCTGCGACTGCGACGTGTGTGGGGGAGCGCTCGACTTGCCTGACCTCAAGATCCTCAACGACAGCCGCGAGAACGGGAACCGAAACAGGTCCCCGAACTGGGAGAAGGAAGAGAAGATGGAAGAACTTGAGAAGCAGCTTGACGGCCTGTCACCGGGCGACATTGTGACTGCCTTCGGGAAGAGCACCACGGGCGCTGAGGTGAGCCGCACGGGTGCGCTACTGGCAGAGCCGCAGAACATGACAGCGACTCATGACGGTGTGAAGGGTCCCGCGATCCGGGTGCGCATCGGGGAACCGGGCACGGACCCTGCCGCGCGTAAGACATGGACCACGTTGATTCCCGGTCACGGGTCCATCCGCAAGGAGGTTCCGGAAGAGGGGGAAGGAAGGCCCGTCTATCACGCGGTTACGGGCGCACTCGTGGGGCACTTGACCCGGGACACCTTCACTCCCGTCGAGCCCTAGAGACCCGCCGGAATCGGAGCGATTTGAGACGAGGCCCCTTTTGTGGGAGCCTCCGACCTAGCAGGCTTTCGCGCAGGGACACCGCGAAAGCTTCCTATCTACTGCAAGCGATATCAGAAGAGAGATAAGCCATGGCTCAGAAGGTACAGATTCTCCTCGTTGACGACATCGACGGCGGAGAGGCCGACGAGACCCTGTCGTTCTCGCTGGACGGCAGGACGTATGAGATCGACCTGAGCACGGGGAACGCCGACAAGTTGCGGGAACTCTTGGACCCGTTCGTTTCTGCGGGCCGAAAGGTGGGAGGCCGGGGAGTCAGTACCCGTCGAGGCGCCGGAGTCAAGGCCCCCCGGTCGGTGGGGGAGCCCACCGCCGAGGAGCTGCGCAAGTGGGCGACCGACCACGGATACGAGGTCAGCGCGCGAGGCCGCGTCCCGGCCTCCATCAAGTCGGCGTACGCGGCAGCGAACAGCTAAGCGCTAGCATGAAGAGGCGGCCCACCCCTCTAGGGGGGTGGGCCGCCTCCTGTTTCCCAGGGGGGAAGGCCCCCCGGACGGTTCACAGAAAGGCCGTAATCGTGGGTTACAGGGAAATCGAGGTGCAGGACGCACACGGCAACATCCGTCGAATCGAGGTTCGCCCTTGCTCCTGCGAGGGCGACGGGTGCGAGTTGTGCTCTTCGCCCCACCACTACCTCAGTGAGGGGTACCACCCCTGGTTCGACTGCAACACAGATTGATCACCCGCCGGACACGAGCGAAGCGGATTCTACTGCGAGGCGTGCGCACGTGAATGAAAAATGGCCCCCTCCCGGGAACGGGAGGGGGCCATTTTCGTCACCGCTTAAAGTCGCCTCGAAGCTCGTCCGCGAAGGGACTTATCTCGTACAGGGCTCTCACGGTCTTGGTGTCCTCGTGCGAGGCCGTAGCCGCACCGGCGCCGAGAAGCACCGCCGATGCCGCGACGAGCGCTTCCCACGGTATAGCAGGCCAGACGAGAACAAGCGCCGGAATCAGCGCCGCAAGGAACGAATAGATACGGACTCCGTGCGCGGAAAGAAACTGAATAATAAACTCTTCCCTCTCTGGGTAAAGTGGCAGCGGATTGCAGGGCGAGCCGGTACACTACTTTCCGTGAACCGCAGACTGACGCTCAGGTGTCGACAATGCAAGGCAACCCAGCCCATAGAAATGTTTCCGCCTGGGCAGGGGGCTAGCCTGATTTGCGCCGATTGTAGAATGGGCAATTTGGAAGCGCTGCGCAAATATCATGAGCAGTGCGCCGTCTGTTATGAGCGGAACGGGTTGATCGTGGCCGACCATCGGCCGTCACGACTTGGGGAGTACGGCCGCTACTGCACGACTTGCAAAATGTATTCAAGATCGGTGAACTGGTCCCCAAGGACTAGGGGTGCCTACCATTACGTCTGCAAGGAACACACTTGGGGCGTCCCCTAGCTGAAAAGCACCCGCCAAGTCACCGGACCGGGATACCCGTCCGCATCCTTCCTGAGTTCCTTGTGGGCAAGCTGGAATGCCTTCACGGCGGCACGGTCAACGGCGGTCCACTGGGGGCCTGGACCCTGCTCGTAGAACTTGCCGTATCCCTTCTTCGTGAGCTGCTGGCCGAGTACGGTCACGTACTTGTTCTTCGCGCCGGATCGAAAGAACTGCCGCCCCGGAAAAGCTGGGGGTGCAGGCTTCGGGGTGGGAACCGCGGGCGGCCTCGGTGGATTCGGCTTCGTCGGCCCACCCTTTCCTAGGGTTTCCTTGACGTCCGACCGGACCTTGTCCATGTCCATCATCTTTCCCGGCCTGTAGCCGGGGTCCCACTTGCCCGGAGATCCCCACTCGCCATGACCGATGACGCTCCCCTCGGTCCAGCCATGAAAGGAGCATACTGCCGCAGAGAGAAGTCGAAGGGCCGTGTACTGAGCGGGCGACATCTCGTGAGACCCGCTGTACCAAACCTCAACACCGTAGAATCGGGCGTTTCCGTCGGTGTTGGCCTCGTCGTCGACGGGAATCGACTTTTCCGCTATGACAGCGTCAAGCACGTCGTCATCCCCGTTTCCCGCATGGTTCGCGCGACCCCACCCAATCAAGTGAATGACGCCGTCCTGCGCTAGGCCGAAGTGGCAGAGCGGCCCGGGAAGGGCCCTGTACCCCGAGCGCAGCAACTCCCGCTGATCTTCCGAATCGCTGCCCGTGTGATGGACCATGAGGCCGTGAACGGGGCCCCACTTACCCTTGTGGTTCCGGTTGTGGGTCTCCCAGTTCTTGTACTCCTTGAATCGAATCCCGAACTTCTTTAGCTGGGCGACGATCTGTACAGCGGTCATCGGGGTGGCCATCAGTTGTCCTCCAAGGGTTCGGTCAGCCGCACGTGAGCAAGGCGGGCAGGGTCGAGCGCGGTGAGAAGCTGAATGAGGCGGGCGTTCTCGGCCTCAATGCGCGCAAGGCGCGTCTTGATTTCGGTGAGGTCCGTGGAAAGGCGGTCGGCCCGCTCCTTCTGGGCTTCGGCCTCTTCCCGCCATACGCGGGCCGCGCTAGTGCGGTATCCCGCCACGACGACAACGACAGCCGCAGCGAGCGACGCCAACGGAGCTAGAATGGATATGAATTGAGAAAGGGGCAAAGGCGCTCCAGGGAAAAAGAAGCACCCCCGACGCCCGTCGGGGGTGCTTCTGTGTGTGAACAGGTCAGGCCATGAGTACCGGTTTTACAACGTCTGCCACGTAGGAGTAGCCGGCATCGGAGAGGTGGACGGAGTCGGAGCCGCTAGCGCCAGGATGGGCCGCTGTTCCCCAGTGCCCTCGGCTGTGCCAGTGCGACCAGGAGTTCCGGCCGATCGCCCACATATCGATAAGCGCGGCCCCGTAGACGTCCGCCAGGCCGCGGGCCCTCAACGCGTAGTCTTGGTAAAGGTAGTTCGTCGTGTCGTGGTTCCCCAGGTGAGGGAGGAGGATCATGAGGTCCGCGGACCCGTTGGCCTCGCGGATTGCGCGGAAGTACTTCGCCACCGAGGCGGCCCACTGATCCCCCGAGGTGCCGGACACTGCATCGTTGGGGCCGGCAGTGAAGATGCAGAGGTCCGCCGGGTAGGAGACACCGCCATTCCATACGGCGTTGAGTGCCGACGGCGCCGGATTTCCGTACGTGGCTGCCCGTGCGCCCGCCTTGGCGGCGTTGTCGACCACCACACCGGTTGCGTTCTCCCCGGAGACCCCGACGACCGAGAGGTACTGGCCGGTCCCGGAGGAGGTCCCCGCCCACGTGACCTTGACGGTGTGAGTACCCGGCCCCAGCCCCGTCACCGTTGTGGTCTGGATACTCGCATTGCTGCCTCCTGCATCCGCCACGGCTACCGGGGCGCCCCCGTCGACCTCGTAGCGGAACCCTGCTCGCGTTGCTCCCCCGGTTACGGTGAAGATGCGCGCCGTGGTGCCCGAGATGGTGAACTCGATGCTGGCGCCGGTCGTCTGGCTGTAGACGTACGTCGCGCCAGGGCCGTAGTTGCTTCCCCCGAGCGTCCACACTCCTGACTGGGCTGCAAGGGAACCATTGGCGAGCCACGCGGCCACTGCCGACGCGTCTACCGGGCTACTGATGAAGGTAGAGGTGCGGGACGCCGGAAAGAGCCCGCTCCCGCCATCGCCGTATTGCGCCTGGAGCGCGTTCCTCACCAGGCCGACCCAGCCCCCGGTGTGCAGGTGGGTCGCGTAGTAGCCCTGGGACGCCGATCCCCCGACGACCAAGGCGCGGGCCGGACGGGCGGACAGAGCAGCATCCCTCGCGGCTCTCCAGTGAGCCCCCCAGCTCTGCGGGGCATACACGCCGGCCTGGTGCTGGCCAAGCTGCTGTACGGGGACACGGCCTGACGCGTCCAGAGTCGCGAACCCGCCGGGAATCCCCTTCTGCGCACTGATCTCCTCGACCGCGCGGGCCTGGCTGCCGTGAGGGTCGCTGGCGTCCTGGTGGGCGGAGAGTCGGTCACCCACGTCGGTGGCGACCAGGGCCACGCGGCCTCCGCCGAAGTCCGCGTACACGCGTTCGGTTGGCCGCTCAGTTTCGGGGCCGTAGAACGGGCGCACTACTCCCTCGGAGTCGGCAACGAGCTGCGCGAGTGGAGCACCCGTGAGGTCTGTGAGATCGGTGATCGGGGATGCCCCCTCACCGGGGCCATCCCACACCGTTCCGACTGCCCCCGGCATGCGGGCGCCCGTGAGGTCTTCCGCGACGTCTGCGGCGGTGCCGCCGAACAGAGTTCGAGCCATAGGGCCTCCTACTCGTTGAATTGGTTTGCTTCGATCACGCCGGAGATGCTGAACGTGCTTCGGGCGGGAAATGCGGTCAAGCCGTCCAGGCCCTCACCGACAGATGCCGCACTAGGCCGGTGAAGGAACAGGGTGCCGCTGCCCGGGTGGGTGGTTGCGGTCACCGCCAGCAAGTTGGGTTGATTTCCGCTCCGTTGAGCGTTTGAGAGGAACCCGTGTACGACCTGCACGCCGTCACCGTTGGCGGCAACGGGCAGGGTGACCCCTGCCCGCCACTGGTCCTTTGACACGTTGGCCCCGGAGTCGTATCCGTTCCCGATGGTGATTTGGAACCAGAAGGTATTGGGCGCGATCCAGCGATACCGGCCCCGACGGATGTCGACGCGCGAGTTTCCGACGTTCACCAGACTGGGGGTGTATCGGAGGGACTTTCCCAGGTGCCGGGCGACGACGTAGCCGTCTCGGCCGGTGAACGCTTCGTGTTGGCCGTCGCTTCCATTGGAGTCCATGTCGTACACCACAGAACCGCGGGGCAGCAGTGCGGCGCTGGAAGCCGCATTCCAGGGGAAGGCCGCCCGAGAGGGGACATCGAAAGGTGCCCGAGAACTTACGCTCACCGGACCGTTGTTGGCGCCCACGTCTACCTCGTAGAGGGCCATCTCCCACAATCCGCCTGGCTGCCGACGGGGCTTCGGTGCGACGGGGGAAGCGGCTGGAGAACCCTGGATCAGTGCGCAGTTCACGGCGCTCTTGCTCATGTCCGCTTGGAGGACGATGAGATCCTTCCGGGGCCTGGTCGCGGGGTTGCTCGGAACGGTGAGGGCAAGGGTGGCTGTGTTGGTGTAGTAGAAGCCCCCGACCCATGCCTTCCCCGGCGCAAGTTGGACCTCTCGGCCGGCAACTGTGGCGGCGAACGGTAGCGTGGAGTAGGACGAGGCCGTGAGCTGGAAATCAATTCGATCTCCGCCCCAGAGGCGTGCCATTACTTGCCACTGAGTTTGGGAGACAACGGCAGATCCCCCGCCTGGGCTATCCGCGTCGAACGGGTAGCTAATCTCGGCCAAATGCATCACATCCGGGACTCTAGGCGACGTAGCTTTCGCTGCATGTCGTAAACGGTTTTGTAGAGGTTCAGTGGGTCACCTGACCCCTGCTGTCCGATCTTGGGAGAAACGTCCTGAACGTTTCCTCCGTCGTCTACGGAGATTACGACCTCCCGTACGATGTCGGAGTACTCGGTGCCGTCCACTGCAATAGTGACCTTGTCGCCCACGAAGTAGTGTTTTCCGAATGTGCAGTCGGCAGTGTCGATTGGGTATACCTGGAAGTTTCCGTTACCTCCGCCCTCGCTGAGTACTTCGCTAGCTGCCTCCTCCAGGGCCCATTCCGCTGCCGCGACATCATCGGTCGTCATCGAATCATCGGCCTTCACGGGACGGCCGGTCGTCCTGTCGGTCTTGAGTTGAATGTCCCGTCGATCCACGAACGTTTCGATCTGGCGGCCCCATTCGGCCTCGGCCTCCGAATTTACCTGCTGGTGGTAGTACCGGTCTGCGTTTTCGCCTGCGCAGCCTACGATCGCGCGAGTTGATTTCGGTGCCGTGAGCGTCCAGATGTATTCGCGCAGATTTCCTAGGTCGGGAGAGAACCTGACCTCCTTCGACCTGTCTCGGGGGGAGAAGGTCTCCAGATCGATTTTCTGCGAGTTCGGGTTGTAGATGAACCGGTGTGCCATGCCTCGCTTGGCGTACCACTCCTCAAGCTTTGAGCCGACAGAATCGAATCGGACAGTGTCCCCGAATGCCTTAGGGTTCGTCGGCGGCAGAGGCTCGGGCATGCTTACGGCGGATATCCTTCGGTCAGGTAGAGCGCTCTGGCCAAGCGCGTGACTCAGCTCATCCCAGATGGCCGCTGCTGGATATGGGGCTCGCACGATTCGGTGCGGGAGGCGGCTGAGATACTGCTCAGACACCGGCCTCGTTGGATCAGGGAAGGCCAATCGTCGATGAGCCAACGTGTTATGACATTTGCCCGCGATGAAAACCGAACCTGGTCCGGTGTGCTGAACCTTCGTCCAGTACTTTTGGAATGTCTCCACTTGGCCAGACAGGACAGGCTTAGGAACGCCGTCCTGCCATATGGCTATCCCCCCGCCCTTCTCTATGAGGCGAGACTGAGTAGTGCCGTCCTTGATGAGGATCTGCCAAGAGCCCTCTTGGCATAGCCGGACGGTGAAATCTAGCGAGATCCATTCGTCAATCTCACCGATACGCTGCAAGCTCTTGTTGAAGACCTCGACCCGGTACCCCAACGTCACCTCCTAGACGAAAGACGCGTACCGGGGGCGGAACTCCAGGAGTACCGACGCTTTGCCGATTCCGGTCACTACAGAAACAGATGATTGCGTGTCTCCTGGATCAATTGGCCAGAACCGCGGGCTAGTGTCCAGCCGGGCCCAATGGTTCGTGCCTCGATCGTCCTTAACGCTCTTCCTTCCAGGCCGAGTGTCGATTGTGAGGACGCGGCCGGCCGGGACGATGTCAGAGCCGTCAGGGGGAGCCGATGCCTTCACTGAATCCCCAGCCGCACTAGTCAGAGCGAAGGATTTGATTGGCCCGTAAAGCCGCCATACTGGCCAGGCATCGACATCCCCCGGATTCGAAATCAACAACCGCTCACCCGGGCCGCCCAACACGCCATCAGTGACCCGCATAGGGAAGAACTTCGCTGTGGGGCTGAGAAGCGGGAGGCCGCCCCCGAAGGCCCACCGAATCCGTTCGGGATGCTCCGGGTAAAACCAGGGGTCCATAGCGGAAAAGGTCAGCCCGTATCTGGCCCACGAGAAACCGGAGGTCTCGCCCTCGTCTCCTTCCATTCCCCCTTTATAGTAAGCGTTCAGCTGGCGCGCCTCTCCGTTGCCCTCGGTAAACCTCAGCACGCAATACCCGCGCTTGGGATTGAGTGCTCGAAAGAGCATTCTTTTGAGCGCGTTGACGGTTCTTCGGTCGACTCCGTGCAAGTACACCGGCAGCAGTATTTCTCGCGCTGCGGCCCGAGAAGATCGAAAGATGGCTCCGTCAAGGTTAGGGGAGTCATCGGAGAAGAGTGCGAACGGCGGCATGTCAAGGCCCGTTGCGCCGGGCTGCAAGAGGATTGCGGGCCACTCCCGGCCGTCAAAGGCAGTCAGGGAAATTTCCTCCCCGTGGCCATTGCTCCCGGCCACGGAAACGCCCGTCGACCCCCAGACTTCGGGGACCGGCGGGCGTGTTGTGACGACTACTGGCGGGGCCGGCCTGACCCTCACCGGAATAGGCATAGGCGCCTCCTACAAGGTTGCGTAAAGGGTTTCCGCGGTTCGGAGAGCCCGGAGTACCGCTTGAGGTGTCGGCTCGTTGCGGGCCTCGTGCACGTGGATTTCGTACGTCCTGCCGTTAAGAATCCCCTCTGTCTCCGTGTTGTCGAAAACCCGTTCTCCACCACCGAAGGCGACCAGTTCACGCCCCCTCTCGCCCACCAAGGCGAGCCCGGGAGAGGCGGACAGGGTTCCGGACGCGTAACCAGTTCGGCCGGCGAGCATCGATTGCCAACTTGATCCATAACGGCTTTGCGCGTAGTTCAGCCCCGCGTAGATGTTCGCGAGTGGGTTGACCGAAGTTCCGTAGAGGAACGGCCCGGTCTTCCCGAATGGACCGGCATGCGCCCTGTATGTCGGGCCGATTACCTGCATGAGGCCGACGCTTGGATGCCCCGCCTCCCAGTTGGAATCCCACTTGTTGACGATCGTGGGATTTCCTCCAGACTCCAGACCGATTCGGTACAGGACCGTTCCCAAGGCAGAGGCCGGGAGGTTCAGAAGCGAGAGGGCCTGAGTGGCTACCGGAGCCCACCGCTGGGCCCCGGAGCCGGAACCAGCGGAAACCATGTCGGCCCCGAAATCTGGCGTCTTAGCTGCTACCGTCGCTCCGTTACTGAAGTCAAATAGTCCCTTCGTGTTGGGCATGGCGGCTTGGGCGTTCGCCATGAAGTCGCCGTACACGCGACCTGCGTACGCAAGCGGAGCGTCCCTAACTTCCTTTACCGTCGACACCATGCCAACCAGATTGTTGTAGGACCCTGAGACGATTTTTCCGACGTCATCAAAGCCCGAGGTAAGAGCGTCGACCGGATTCGTTACGGTGTCCCAGAGTGCGCCCGCGGAATCGGTGGCACCACCCCAGAGATTCCCCCATACTTCGCTTAGGGTGTCCATCGAGAACACGTTCCCCAGGTATCTTTGGCCGCGCTCCACGATGTTCCCCGAACCCCGCCACACGTCATCCCAGAAGTGGTCGGCCAGGACCGGTGAGAGGGAACCGCCGAGAATTCCTGCGATCTGCCCAATACCAGAGGGCACCCGCTTGAGAAGCGTGTAGACATCCCCCGTCATCCAGTCGTACATGCCCTGGAACTTTTGAGCGGCCACAGCGCCGCCGAGGCCGGCGGAATGGTCACCGGTTCGGAGGATTCCACTCTGAACGCCTCCGCCCAACGGATCGGAAGCCCCGTCGAGCTTCATCGTCTTGAGCATGGCGGTGCCCACGGGCCAAATATTCTGGAGGTCCATCAACTGGTGGATCTCGGAAAGGCTACCCCCGCTGTCTCCTGACATTCCCCGAGCGTGCCGGCTGACACGTCCGCGAACCGCTAGCGAGTTCCATGTATCGATAGTCTCAGGGCCGATGGCTTGAGTGACCTCCGGGCGCAGAACCGATTCGCCTGGGGAAAGTAGTGCTGGGACCTTGTCCACCCACGGGGCGTAGCCGGGAATTACTCCGGCAGACGAAAGGTCGGACTCACGGATGACGCCACCGCGGGCCTTGCGCGTCCGCTTGGGATACCCTCCACCCGCGCTCCCGGGTGACTTACGGGAAATGTCCCCTAGCGCGTTATCGAGCCCATCTGCTTCCCCCTTGGCTGCCTTAAGTTCGGCCTCCAAGTCGCTGACATGACCCGTGACGCCTTTCAATGAACGCTGATTCAGAAGACCTATCCGACCGGCGAGCGAGCCGGAACCGGTTCCCTGCCCCACCTTTGCGTATGAGTCGTCCGCAGCATTGGTGAGCTTTCTGAACTCGCGGATGATGTCTGTCAGCCGGCGTCTGTTTAGATTGGCTGTACGTCCCGACGTGGACGACGACATTGCGCCGTCACCGATCTGGTCCGCAGCCCGCTTGGCAGCATCCCTTAGACCGCCTACCGACCCTGTGACCCCCGTGAGATTCCGCTTCTCCAGGGCGCCTACGCGGGAGCTGGCAGTGCCGATCTCCCGTCCGGCACTGTGAGCGGCCGACTTCAACTGGTCGACCTCGACGCGCACTGTGCTCAGCCGTCCAGCGTCGAGCCGATTGACTCTGTCCCGCGCAGCGCTCAGCTCCGATACGACTCCCTGACTCGACTTCCGGACCGCCTCTAGCTCCTGGTGGAGCTGGGTGAGGTTGGCCGTGTTGGCCCGCTGAGTCTGCTGCTGAACTGCGTTGACGGCCTGGCTCGCCTGTCTGGCCGCACCGGTGACCGAGGCGCTTCCGTTGCCGCCGAGCGCGTCACGAATCTGCCGCAGGTTCTCCCTGTCGACCTCGCGCAGCTCCCCGCGGAGACGAGTTGCCTCGTCGCGTGCCTCACGAATCTGGTCTTCCAGCTCCCTCAGCTGGCGTTGCCCGTCAGCTGTGCGGGAGTCCCTGCCGAGGACACCGTCGAGGAGCCGTCGGGGGTTGCTGCGATCGTCGCCGTTCCGGTTCACGGTCCGCTGCTGGCGGTACGCGTCCCGCCCGGCCTGACGCCCGGCCTGGCGCGAACCTCCGGCCGCCTGGACCTGGTCGCGCGCGTCCCGAGCTGCACGGCGCTGACTGCGGATGTCCCGCTGGCCGTCGACCGCGCGGGTACCGGCCCGCGTCACCGCAGCGAGGGGAGTGAAGGCACGGCCCACGAGCCCAACTGCCTTGCCGACCACCTTGGATAGGAGGCCCACAGCGAGGATCAGAGGGCCCCATTCGATCAGGAACTCAGCGACGGGCGCGGCCAGTTCGCCTAGTCCGGATTCCTCGATCCAGGTAGCGGCTGTGTCCACCATGCTGATGAACGTCTCGACCCCGTCCAAGAAGAGGCCAAGGAACTCGTCGGTGCGCGGCCCCCACTTCTCAGCGAGGCCCTGCACCTGATCGAGGATTCCGCCCTTGCCGGCAATCTGATTGCCTAGGGCCGTGTACTGGTATTGGCCGCCCTTTCCTTCCTCCACGAAGAGATTTCCGAGTTCGAAGGCGGCCCTTTCCTTCATCTGCTGAATGCGGCCGGTGATGGTCTCGCTCGTCATCGTCGCAGCGAAACCCTTGGACCCACCACTCTTCTGGTCGCCTTCGTACTTCTCGGGGTTCCAGTAGTTCAGCATGGCGTCCATGATTTGAACGCCGGTAACGCCACCCCCGTCCTTGGCCGGAGTTCCGATGATCTTCCACATCTGGGTGGAATTCTTGAACCCGAGAAGCTGCGCTAGTTCGGCAGCGGGCATGCCGGAAGCCGCAGCGAGTTGCTTGACGTTCTTTGTGGGGGCCCGGTCCATATCCATGATCATATCCATGGCGTACATTGCTCTTTTGAACTGCTCGGGATTCAGATTTCCCGCACGAGCCATGGAGTCACCGATGGCCATGATGATGTCAGTGGTTCTCTCGGCCGCCTTGTTAGCGGCCCCTGTGCGCTTCGTGGCATTGGTGCTGAACCATGCTTTGTCCGCGCCCGCCACGGAGCGAATCAGCTTCATTTGGTACTCGTGCATGACATCGATCGAGAACGGCGTATCGATGGCATAGTTCTGGATCGCATGCATCTGCGCAGCCGAAACACGCTTTGATACGCCGGCAGAGGAGAGGCCGAGTTGCCCGAGGAGTCGTTTGTCCGCGTTCTCGATTCCGACGGCCGAAAGCGCAGCCCCAGCACCCGCCAGCGGTGCCAGGAACCGTGTCGTGAGGATGTTCCCGGCCTCGTTGATGGACATGCCCACCTGATCGAACCACGTGCCAACCCTGCGGAGAGACTGGCCAGTGCGCGCGAAGTACGATTGCGTGGTCCGGTTCGTTGCGTTGATATCCCGGTTGGCGTCCCGGACTTGATCCCGCAGCACGGTCATGCGCCGCTGCTGATCACTGATCCCGTCCTGGAGGGCCGCCCGCTGGGCTGCGGCCTGTTCCCGGATCGAGGCCACGATCTCCCTCGTCGCGGCACGCTGAGCCTCGACCTGGGCGCGAAGCGCGGTCTGTTGTGCTCGGAGAGCTAGGCGGGCCTGGCGCTCGACCTCGCGGCGCTTCTCCTGCTCGATGCGATCGTGTTCGCGTCGGGCCTGGGCCAGGAGTCGGCTGCGGTCACGCTCCAACCGGGCAGCGGCGGCCTGGCGGTCCGTGGCGGCCCGCTCCTCCTGACGCACGGTTTCGCGCAGTGCCGTGCGTGTGTTCGCTGAGGTGGCTGCGAGGAGCCTTCTCTTGCGCTCTTCTACCTTCCGGTACTCATGGAAGCGGGCGGCTGCCTCTTCCCCGAACTCTCGGGTGATCTGCCGCTCGATCTTCCGTAGAGTCTTGGCGGAGTCGACGGCTTCCCTCTCGACTGCGGCCCTCGCCTTTTTGGCCTGCTTTTCTGTCTCCTTAGGGAGACCCGCAAGGCCCTCCTTTACCGCCCTGTTGACTTCCTTGGCGGCCGTAGCACCGATCTTCGCTAGCTCCGAAGAAACCTTCGTTCGAAGATCCTGAATGTCCTTGTGTAGGATCTTCGGGATGATCTCAACGTATCCGGAGCCGACCTTGATCGGTCCGCGCATTCCTTCGGCCATGAAGCCCCCTAGGCGGTTAGTTTCCCTATGAACTCCGTCAGTTCGCGTGCATCGCTGAACTCGCCGGGGGCTTCGGGCTGCGGCTCAGGTGCACCAGGCCGTGTGATCGGTGGAGGAATCTCAAGGTCTCCCGCGTCGGACTCGTCGACATTGGCCTTGAGGAAGAAGTAATTCGAAAGCTCAAGCGCGTCAGACACGCGTGCGAGCATGTAATCTCGCTCGGTCCACTTGGCTCGTTCGTCCATGGCCATGAGGAGAGTTGAGCGTCCCGGTTTGCTCATCAGAGATTGGATGAGTACCCCGATGCGTCGGAGGGAGAGCCGCCCGCGCCACAAGTCGAGGAGGTCCATATTGAAGAACTCCAAGAAGTCCGCTTCGAGTTCGTCAGGAAACTCCCGGACTACGCGGGCGACCGCCATCAATTTCCCGAGTTAGCGTCCCGTCCCTGGGCCTCACTCATCGAGCGGGTAAGCTCGCCAAAATCCTCAATGCTCGGACGTGTGGCCATGTACGCGGCCCACTGGTCATCGCCCAAGATGAGCTGAGTGGCGACCAGTTCGTCATCGGTCATCAGGACTTCAAGAGGAAACTTCCTCGGGTGTCGAATAGTGAAGTCAAGCCCGCGGTGTGTGAACGTAGCGAACTCGCCGGCGGCTTCGGCCGCAGCGGCGGCCAGCTTCTTTGCTCGGCGCTTCTTCTGGTTGGACTTCTTCTGAGACATACAGGCTCCTCGAAGGGAATTTGAGGGTGAGTGTGATTCGTCAGCTTTTGTCAGGGGGCCTTGATGTCGTCGTTGGTGAGGACGTAACCAAGCTTCCCTGAAGTGTCCAGAGCCTCGATGGTCAACTCGTACTTTTTGTTCTCGGTGCGTACGAGTTGGATAGCCCCTCGGTCCGAGATCATCGCCCGCGGCACAACGAGTCGATTCCGGATGGCGCCCTGATTCCAGTCCACGACGAGGCTCAATTCCTTGATATCCGGCGTGGACGAGAGATCGAGCCGAAAGACTCCAGTACCGACCGGAATTGGGTCAGTGGACATGATCTCGACCCATTCGGCGCCCCAGAATAGCTCCGTCGTGATCAGGTTCGTTTCCTGGAGCGTAGCCTTGACGGAGAAGGTCGCCGAGGTGACGTTGTACAGGACGGGAGTTGCCGACTGCCATGCGTTAACCGGCTGCGTTTCGATGGCAGGAGTCAGTGTGACCCCGCCTTCGTCGACATAGCCGAGCCCCTTGTGTCCCACAGGGGGAGTGTCCGGCGTTCCGAGGTCGCCCGGTGGTGTCACCGTCCCTGACCCGATCAACGCTATGTAGAGGGCTCCGCCCGGGGCAAAACGAATCTTCTTTGGGTCATTAGCCAATGAATCCTCCAGAAACCAAAGAAGGCCCCTAAGGGGGCCTCGCTGTTGTAGGGTCAGACGGTCTATGTTCTTTGGGGGTGGAATTGGAAAGCTTCTACGTGCGACATGATGGTGCAGCCTGGGTGAGGCTCATACACGATCCCGAGGGCGCCCGGCCCGCGATCATTTCCGAGATCGCTGTGTGGCCTGAACAACGAGGGAAAGGGTGGGGGAGTGACCTCCTTGCGGAGGTCTGCCACTTGGCTGACGAAGAGCGGATTTCCCTCATGCTGTACGTAGAAGCCGGTCCCGGAGGGCTGAGCGATGAACAGCTCGGTGAGTGGTATGGGCGCTACGGATTTCTTCGCTGTGAGAATGATGAGAGTGTAATGGTCCGGTTTCCTCAACCGGCCGTGTAGAAGAAAGCCACCTGTCCGCAGTAGACGTGCTCCCGCGAGGATTCGTCGGGGTCGTACCGTGGAGAGTCGATCTCCTCGACATCCAGCACGAGGGCGTCTCCCACGGATGCGCCAGGAAGCCCCTCTAGAAACCTCTCTCGGACGAGTAGCGCGAGATCGACCGCCGCTTTGCGGTCGATCGAGTACGCCGCGTATTCGACGTCGCAGCGGTCCATTCGATCCCGCACCATTCTGAAGCCTCCCATGTGTTCCAAGTACACAACCGTGTTGCCGGTGGCGTGATTCCTGAGATCGCCCAGGACAGCCCCGGGCGGAATCCCCGGCGTGGAAGTAAGGAAGGTGATTAGGATTTCGATTGGGTCGAGCTTCATTGGCTGACTCTCGCTTTCAGGAGAGCGCGCTTAAGCCAATGCCGGCCCCGCACCCTGCGGCCCCGTGGGCTCGTGAAACCGCGCTCTTGCAGCATCGCGTGACGGGCACGAGGGTTGCCCTCGACGACGATTCCGCCGTACCAGCCGTCGCGGTCCATGTAGACCACGGAATCGATCTGGCTCCGAATGGAGTTCCAGGAACGGCCGTTGAGGGACCGGCGCGGCGCATTGCCCTTGGCGTATCCGTCTATACGCGCTACGGCCTCGCGTAGGGCCTCCCGTGTACCGGGGAGGCTGTACACCTCGCGCGTCCATCCTCGGTGCAGCACCAGACGGATGCGACTGTTCCGAGGCTGGGTCACGTCACCCACCTCCAGGCGGAGACGCGCACATGCCGACGAGACGTACGCCCCCACTGCTCAGGCTCGCCGTCGACCTCGTAGAAGAGGTTGCGGGCCCGCACCCTGTCACCCGTTTCCACGGGTGCCCCGTGAGGGAGGAACGCCGTCACCCATTCCTGAGTTCGGTCCCGGTCAGGGGAAGGGGGATCAAGAGTGCGGTTCGGCTGGACGTCGCCCAGGCCCGCCCACACCTTCACGGCCTGGGCCCAGTCGGGGCGAGAGGTGTACGCGTTCGTGAGCGTCGGCGCCCTCCAGACCTCGACCGGTTCAGTCGCGGAGAACATGTGACCCCCTTAGATCGAGCGGGGGCCCCTGTCGGCGCAGGGAGAGGGAGCCCGCGGAGGCACGGCGCCAACGGCCCTGGCGGAGGCTGGTCCTGGTGGCTGCTGAAAGGGAGTGCGACAACTCCGCAGGGGCGAAAGTTACTTCCACCTCGCCAACCTTCTCGGCCGCGATGCCGGGCGAGAGGCCCAGCCAACGAATGACCTCGGAGCACGTGAGGGCCCGGAGCGAGGCAGGTGGCTCCTCGTACCCCCACGACGCCGTGAGCGTCACGGGGGAGGCGCCCCACCCGCCAACGCGGACGAGCTGCTTGCCGGTGAAGGCCCACCCGTCGGTGAGGGCCTGGCCGTCCTGCTCCACGGCGATCACGGTCAAGGCCGTGTGGTACCGGGCCGGGACGGCGAGGGCGCAGCCCCCGCCGGGGTAGAGGGTGATGCGCTGAGCGGTCCTCCGCTCCAGGTCTCGGCCGCAGAAGTCCTCGACAAGACCGGTCACGTCCGTGAGGAAAGCAGCCACACGGGTCAGCTCTTCGGGCGACAGTGTCCGGTCGACGCGCAACACGACGTCTTGGGGCGATGCAAGGGGCAAGCGAACACCTTCCAGAGCCGAACGAAATGGCATATGCCAAGGCGGCAGGGCTTGCCGATTAATATCCCCCCGAGCGGCCAGCTCGGAGGGTATATTTCTGACAATATGATGACGCCCCGGAGCTGGCTGCTCCGGGGCGTTCCTTTTAGGGAGCAGGCGGCGCAGTTGCGTTGTGCGAGGCGATCAGGGCCTCAACATTCTGCGCAATGACGAGCTGTTCCGGCCGAATCACCTTCGCGTCGTAAATGACCCGGCTCTTGATGGCGCTCGTGAACTTCGCCTCGGGCTTGTACGCCTCCATCTCTGCGAAAGGGATCACGAGAGAGACTGCGGCAGTCGACCCCATGAACAGATCGACGCTATTGAAGTCGGAGTGCCGATTCTTAACCATCTTCTCCGTAGAGCGGGTGTGGGTACCTAGGGTGTTCGCAACACGAACCGGAACACCGAGGATCTGCCCGATCACACCCGAAGGGAGAACCGCGGCGCCGCCGAAGCGACTTGCGTCGATGAACTTTGGATCGCGGAGAAGCGCGGAGCGCAGCTTAGGCGAGATGAAGAGGAAACGGTCCTGCGGGGCACCCTTGATATCCAGCTTCTCCAGCATGGTGACAATGAAGTCGTAAACCGAAACATCAACTGCGGGAAGATCGGCATCTACGATCGTATCGATCTTTCCGTGAAGCGCGGGAAGTCCAGTGACTACCGCGCTTCGGTCCTCCGACCCGTTCAAGTCCTTGCCTGAGGTCGCGGCAAGTAGCGTCTTGGCAACCAGCGAATCAATGGTTGTTGCGAGTGACCGCGCACGCTGATTCACCAGGCTGGTCATGAGGTCTACGCCAGCCTTGGTTTGGAGCTGGTGCAGCTTGTCCACCTCAATGTGGAAGCTGGAACCCTTCGCAACCGTCATCTTGATGTACTCAAGCGCTGCGTGATCCGCCGCACCGATCGCACCGTAGGACTTGACAAGCCCCTTGTCGATTACAGTGTCTACGAAATGCGGGATACGCACCACGTCGCCTTCGCGCCGGAACTCGCCCTCGAACTGGCGATTCGTGATATCCGGAGATCCAAGTACGAGACTGTCGTCCAGATCCTCAAGGAACTGGGCGGTCCAAATCTCGGGAATAAAATGCCCGCCCGCTGCCTGAAGGGCGCCTGCGCCGGGGTTGTTACCAATCTGGCTGGTAAAGGTCATGCACTACCTTCTTCGTTAGAGGTTTCCATTCATGAGAGAATCCAGCCGGCCGGCCTTGCGGGCTGCCGAAATCTCCTCACGGGACATTCGGGAAAGAGTGTCGCGGCTGATCTGGCCGGCGGCATATCCCCCCTCGCCTCGGGGGCCGAGGCCAATGTCCTGGGCATACAAGGGAGTCTTGGCAGGCTGAGGTAGGCCGGCTACGAAAGCCTGGATAGTCTCTACATTCGGTGATCCGTCAGCCCCTAGGAAACTCTTTACGTCGAGGTGCTGAGTCGGCGGAAGCTGCACGCCTGTGGTAGCGGCCTGCGCGCGCAATTCGGCCTCTACCAGACGAGGTGACACCTCCGCGAGGGCGGTGCTCCGTGCTTCTTCCCGGGCTGCCTCAACCGCCTTTTCGGCGTCTGTCGTTGACGCTTCCTTGATCCTGGAAAGCTCGGTACGGGCCTCGTTCCAACTCTTCTCATTCTGGCGAGAGAGCGACTTCCATCGCTCCACATCGGCCCGAAGGATCTCGACAGCCGAATCCTGGGATTCGGAGCCGGCCGAAGCCGACTGATTGCCTTCGTTGTGACTATTTTCGTTCATGCAGATCTCCATTTCGGTAGCGTAGGCAGTCCCCATTGCGGGGAACGCTCTTAGATAGACCCCACACGCGTGCAGGCAAGACGGGATTTGACAGTTTCCTGAAACCCTGCTTCGGTACCGCCATGACTCAATTCACTCCGCAATCCGCGGCTGACGTGACAGAGGAAATTGTTCAGCTCGCATACCAGATCGCAGAGAACCGGTACCCGAATTCTCGGATCGACTGGGATGATCTGCTGTACCACCTCGACGGAACCGTGTTGGAGGACGGCCGAGAACTCTATATGCCCGATGACATGTTCGCGATCTCCGTTTGCGCCCTTCGAGGCGCGGTGACGAACCTCAGAAGCTCGTAGGCAGCTTGCGCGCAGTGTTGCCGGCATTGCCTTGCGGAGGCTTAGAGGCTGCTTTCTTGGCCTCCACCGCCCGCGGATCATGACGGGGCTCCGGCGGATACCTGTTAGCCAGACTTGCAGCCGCTTCCGCGTCATGCTCCCGCATGATGTGGAAGCGCTCCACTTGCTGAGGCGTGTACCCTGCGTCAAGAAGCAATTGGTCCCGAGGAACGCCGATCAGTTGTGCCTTAAGTAGCGCATCATAATGCTGGGCGATACTCCTATTTTGTGGATCACGCCAGATCACCTCAGCGCCAAAGGCGAACGCCCGCCTATCGCCTAGAACCCGGAAGGCCAGGCGCATTACGCGCTCCCACGCCTCCCCGTAGTGGAGCATTCGTTCTCGGGTCTTGGCTATCAGCCCCGCCTCGGCCGACGCGATCGCCTCGCCTGAAGGTGCGGTGCCCCCGTTCAACAGGAAGTAGTGGAAAGGAATCCTGCTGATGCTCGCCATGTGCTGAACGAGCATGCTCGTGAGGTTTACATAGTTCTTGAGGTCGGCTGCCTCGAACTGCCCGAACCGCACATCGGGTGACTCGGCTTGGAGGAGCTTGTCAACAGCGACTCGGTAAGGCTCCACCGGGCGGCCCTGCTCGTCCTCCTGTATCTCCAGGCCGGTCACGTACCGTTGCGGCCACGCCGCGTACTCGCTCGCCACCAGGGCGTCAGCCACGGTCTTGTTGATCGCGTCAGCCAGAGGGATGACCACAGCGAGGTCGGAGACGGGCGGACTGGTCAGGCGGGACCGGGTGGGGATCGGTACGACCGGCGGAGCGCCAAGCGGGTTCACCCGAGCGCGGTAGTCGCCCCAACGGCCCGCAGTGCCAGTAGCCGTGAACACGAGCCCGCCCCACCAGAGAGTGACGAACTCTCGGCCCCAATCATCGGTGCCGAACTTGGCTGCCGCCTCGATGCTCCGCCGGTCGCCAGGCGTGTGCTGAACTACCACGTTCTCAGCGCTCTCGACGCTGATGGTAGGGAAACCGTCTGCGTCAGCCCACACGACCGCGTACGAGACCCCGTGGATCATCGATTCCAGATGCGCCGTGTTCGACTCGGCGTCGAGATGGTTGCGCTGCCAGATGTCCCGGGCGTCCCTGTCTCCGCCCGGTTCGTCGGTCATCTGAAATCCATCAATGGCCAAGCGTTCGTTGACGCTATCAATGATCAAGCCACAGAAATTGTCCGACCATTGCTCGAAGACTCGGCCAAACTCGTTGTGATACTTGGCCTGGGCGAACACCATCTGCTGGTGCTTGCCCTCGTAGTAGTTGGCGCAGAACCGCAGATACGTGCGCCGTCTCAGAAGCTTGGAATGCAGCCAGTCCACCCATGCCGAGGGGCTATCGGGCGGAGACTCAACGAAATCAGTCAACTACCACCCCACTACTCGTGACCTCCGAATCCGCATACGTCCATCGCTGATGGCGTCCGCCCTCGCTTCCAAAGCGAGAACGGCACATACGGCAAGATCAATCTTCCTTTTTGAACGCGGGGAATCTTTCTTGATGAGGATGCCCTGAGGCACTTCCCGAGCCACAGCATTGAGCACGTGGCGAGTTAGGCGATGGTCTCCGTCGTGTCGGAGATCGCGCATCATGGCAGCTGTGCGGAAACGCTCGATAGCCCGCGCCATCCGAGTCGGCTTGTTCGTCCAAAACTCGTAAACGGTGTCCTCGCCGTGAGCGAGTGCCCAGCGACCTATGTTTTCCTGCCAGTACGGAGGGTCCGCGTACATCCAGGCAACTCGATATCGAAGGAACGTTTCTGCGACTCTCGCTTCCACCTCAAGAACGTCGACCTCCCAATCTGGGGACGCGTTCTTGGGGCGCTCCCAAACGCCGATAACGAAGAGCTTGGCATCGCGCAACCGGATTCCCGCGAGTCCAGTCGAGTCCCCGCGGATCGACCCGTCAAAGCCCACAGCGATCTGATCGCCCGGCATGATCGGGTCCTCTTCTTCGAGGCAAGAATCCCATTCTGATTTGCTCATCCAACCGTCGCTCGACTCCGCGATCTGGTTGAAATAGAACCGACAGTATGTGGAATCTGGCGTAGTCCGGTCATGGAGGATTGTTCGGGTCAGGCCGTCGACGTCGGCCCACGAGGCATCGCCGTACGCCTCCACCAGAGCCGCGCGCACCTTCGCTTCATCCCGGATATCGTCAAGTGCGATCGAGCCCTCTATGCAGTCGTAGAGCCAAAAGCCCTGCGCCACCATGTCGGACTCATGGATGATCTGTGCGACGGAGTCTTCGAGAGGGTTATACGCGTTCGTTGTGGAGACCCATCGAGAGCCAGCCTTGGCGGTCTTCTCGATATTGCGCTTAAGGGTCTGGAAGAACTCTGGGCCACCCGTCGAGCCCACCCAGTGATGGCATTCGTCCATCAGGCAAAAGGAGGGCCGATTTCCCTCGTTGGTGCGACCCGCGGTAGCCTTTGGCTTGATGCTGCCGGGTTTTCCGCTCTTGAACTGGATCACCATTTTTCCGATGTCCAGCCCGTACACTGCCTCGGCCGGAGACTCTGAAAGCATGCCCCGGATCATGTCCATCGTCTGTTCTGTCTGGTCTAGCGCGGTAGCTCCGACCTGAACGACAGGAAGAGGGACAGGCTTTCCGACAGGAAGACCGAACGCGTCCCAGTGGGAGAATCGACACGGGCCTAGGAACTCGACAATGGCGAGCGCCGCCAGGAGTGGGGTTTTGCTAAGCCCCAGCCTTTCGCTCGTCGAAGCGTTGCGGCTGAGTAAGTCCACCCCCCGTTCGGCCTGATGCTGTAGAACCACAGCACAAACCTCAACTGCTCGGGCGTGAACTGCCAGGGCTCGCCGGCCCGGTCGCCGTCTGGTTGAACAATGTACTTCTGGGCCCAACGGATGATGTGGTATCCCAGCGTCTCAGTGGGTTTCGGAACCCCCGAGGGGAGATTGCCCGTCTGAATTGCGCATCGCCGCCTCTTTGTCAAACACTGCGTGAGGCAGCTCAACGATCAGGTAAACTCCCGGTATGAACTCAGACTCCTGCCCTCGATGCCGTGGGCCGCTGGTGAAATCTCCGAGCGAAGTCCCTGCCAGTTCGCGCATGGCGCCAGATGGAGAGCTTTGCATCTGCTCCCCTTGCGCACAGGATGAGGCCCTTCGGGCTGCCGGCGGTTACCCGCCTGTTCTTCCGAAGGACTGGCCGGTCACTCGTCGCCTGACCGCGGAATCGGGTTGAGTGTGCAGCTAATTACTTAGGAGGCGGTACAGCTCCTCGTCGACGTTGGAGACGGAATCCGCCGGCCCTGTCGCCGGCGGATTCGTTGTCTCGGACTCTAGGACCATTCGCAATCGGGCCCGGTCCTCTACCGTTGCACCCCACTTTGCGACCCGTTGACGAATTTCGCCGGCTAGTTTGAGATCGCCTTGATAGAGCCCGTCGACCAGCTTCGTCGTCAACTCCAGCTCGGCCCAGTCGGTCTCTGCCCAAGCTGCCGTCTGAGGGGCTGTACTCCATGTTCGCCAAAACCTTCTGGCTCCGGACGTCGTGATACCGAGCCCCCGCGGTAGCTCGCGGCCGGGTCGAGGCTCCGCCGGCAACGCGCTCGCTCCGGGGTGCACATTGCGCCGTTGGGCGTTCCCTGACGGTGCTGGCCCTCTGGTCACCCGAGCCGCACCCCCGGCAGGTCGACGCCGACCAGGTCGGCCAGGTCGTGAAGCTCGTGCAGGGCATCCCGACGCCAACTCCGCTTGCGTCGAGCCCTGTTGGGTGAGGGCGGAGGCTTGAGTCGAGGACCCTCGGGTCGGCCCTGGCCGTCCTCGTGCATTGGTGCACCACTTCCCTGAGGTAGCAACGAAAATTGCCCGATGGCGGGGTCTGGCGGTCTAGTCGCCAGACATGAAGGTTGTTGGCAGCGCACGCAAGTGCGCTGGGCAGTTGCCCAGTTGTGCGCAACGGGTCTGGGAGGCGACCAAGGCCGCCGGCCTGGCCGTCGCGGGATTCGAACCCGAGTTACCTCCCGGAAGGGGAGGAGCCCTGAGCCGCTAGACGAGACGCGTCCCTGCTCCCTCCCGTGAACAGAAGTAAGGAGTAGGCGAGGGGCGCTACCTCTGTCGGCCATCCAGGGTTGAACCCGGGCCTTCGCCTCAGAAGCGGTGCTCTTACCGAGCTGGGCTAAAGGCCGTGCAGCCAGCGAGGATTGGGCTACGGTTCGACCCTCGCTGGGCAATCCCGTGCTACGGCACGGGCACCTACTTCCCCCGCTCCCTGGCGCTCTTCTCCGCGTGACACCCGCGGCAGAGCGTCTGCGCGTTGTCGAGGTCCCACGTTCCGCCCTGTGCGATCGGGCGGACGTGGTCGACCTCCAGGTCCTCACGGGCTCCGCAGCGGACACACGTGAAGGAATCTCGCACGAGTGCCCTCGGCCTGACCCTGCGATCCCAGAGGCGACGCGCGGCCGAGCGTCGCAGCTCGTTCCGTGCGCTCGTGCGTGACCAAGGCCGCTCGCCTGGGGCGTGGTCCACGCATCGGCCGTTACGGACAGTCCGTGAGGTACAGCCCGACTCCATGCAGATAGAGGCAGCTCTAGGCAAAGCACTCCCTAAATAGATCATGTGTTCGAATGCGTGGGAGTCTCTTTGCTCAGGTTGCTCAGGTCTTCCTCAACGGGGATTGAGAAAGCGGCCCGGCGGCTTCTAGTCTGGCGCCGGGCCGCGTGTCTATGTCCTGATCGGCCGGCCCGAAGCTGGCGGTTGTTCACGGGAGAGAAATGTTTGCTCACTAGGGTGAGCTACTGTGACTGTGAAGTCACCTTAAGTTTCTTCCTGCTTCTCACTCAGTAAGTACACGTCCTCAGCGGGTGAGGAGGACGGAGCTCGTTAGGGCTCTGGTGTGACGTGGGTCATGCTGGAGGTAGGTGCGGGGAGAGGGGTGCTCATGCGGCCACGGAAGCTACCGAACGATCTGGAACTGCTGGAGCTGGAGGCCGCCGGCCTGAAGCACTGGGAGATCGGAGACCGGTACAACGTGAGCCGTCAGGCCGTCACCAAGGCGTTCAACAACATGGACGTCTACCGCCGAGGTGCGTTCCACGCGGCGACGGCGCGGCTTCCATGGGACGTCGCGGCGCACCCTGCGCGCGAGGCCATCAAGGACTCTGAGGCGTTCGCGGGGCTCCGCGCCCTCGTGCGTGAACGCATGGGTGTCGAACTCTCAGATCGGTCTCGGCGCTCGCTGAGGGCCTTCTTCTACAACGTCAACAGCGGACGGGTGCTGACCCTGGCCCCTGAGGGGCCTGTCTGGGCGCGGCGCCGTGACAGCGATGGAGACATGGTGATCCGATGGCCCGAGGGGGCCCCGGCGCCGACTCCAGGCGAAGTTCGTTTGTTCAGCCTCGCCCCCACCGGGGACGACATGCCCGAAATGCACCCCCCGCAGTAAGCTGCACACGCTCCTGAACTGCCCGCAAAGGCCCGTGTCTTTGCGGGCAGTTCTCTGGGTTGTGCCAGGTCAGGGGGGTAGTTCTGTGACGCTGACCACGGGAAAAATTGCCCCTTGCTTCGCACGAGCACAGGCGTACTCTCAGGAACCGCAGGAGCCCAAACCGGACAGATCCTCGAATCTGCGTGGGAGGGAGGGCAAGCGGGAGGAGCGGGGGGGTTCTCTATGAGGCTGCATGCCGTAGCAGGTCACGGGACGCGTTGCGACGCGTTGCGCCGTGCTGTAGTCGCCGCCAAGGTGCTGGCGAGGTCGGACGTGTACCGGTCGGACGCGCTGCGGATCACCGCAGTCGAGGCCCTGGCTGTCGGAACCTTCTACCTGGTCACCGACTCGGACACGATGTACGACGAAGACTTCACGGCGCTGCGGCACCTCGACGTGCTGCTCGGAGCGCCCTGGCGGTCACGGGCCCTCAAGTCGACCACCTCGGCCCACCCGCACCCGAACTTCCCCCTGTCCACGAAATTCGCTGTCCACGTCGTACATCCCGACTACCAAACGGAGGGTGAGTTCTATGAGGTCGGTAGTGCACGCGACCCGCTCTGTGAGCCAGGTCGAGCAGTACGAGAAATGCCCGAAGCAGTATGAGTTGCAACGCGTCCTAGGTGTTCGCCAGCGGCCGGCCGCCTGGTTCCACCAGGGCACCGCAGTCCACGCCGCTGTGGAGGAGTACGAAGTGAGCGGCCGGGCCCTCGATGCCTCGGAGGCCGTGGCGGTGTTCAGCGAGAACTACAGCCGAGGTGTCCGCGCGGACCTTGCGGCCGAGCCAAACTTGGACCGGTGGATGACCGCCGGGGGGGCGGCAGGCCGTTCGGACATCGAGTCGCGATACGCGCTCGGCATGGACCAGACCCGCGCCTACGTGGAGTGGGCAGAAGAACACCAGCCAAGCATCTGGAAGGGCGAGGGCGGTGAACTCGGCATTGAGAAGCACTTGACAGCGGAGATCGGCGGTGTCACTGTCCAGGGCTACGTAGACCAGCTCGTTAATCAGCCAGACAATTCCGTTCGGGTGCGGGACGTCAAGACTGGAACGACCCGGAGCGCATTTCAGCTTCAGACGTACACCGTGCTGGTGCGGAAAGCCCTGAGTTTGAAGGTCAATGACGCAGACTGGTACATGGCCAAGAACGGAAAGCTGTCCAGGCCCATCGACCTGAAGGAAGTCGCAGAGGCAGACATCGCCCACCGGTTCGTGGAGGCGGACCACGGCATTAACGCGGGCAGCTTTCCGGCTCGGCCCGGGTTTCACTGCCGCTTCTGTTCCGTGTCGCACGCCTGCAACGCCGAGAAGAAGCGGCCATTGCGAAAGTAGCGCGCATCTGCCTACTGTGAAGAACACACGCCCCTGAGGGGGCTCTTTTTAAACACAGTAAGTTGCCTCCTGGGCTGAGTGTTGTGAGAGGTGTTCCTTGTTTTCCCTATCCCAATCCGTGAGCATCCGCGGCTCGGCCGGCGAGCCGTTGCCGGTCGTCTTCAAGTCCTTGCAACGCCTTGAGGTTGAGTTCCGCCGTTCGGAACTTTCGCTTGTCGTCGCCGGCCCCGGAACAGGCAAGAGCCTGTTTGCACTGTTCTTGGCGATGGCGGCTGAGATTCCTGTCCTCTACTTTTCGGCGGACTCCAGCTCGGCAACGCAGGTTTCCAGGGCCACGGCCATGATCACCGGAAACGACGTCAAGGGGATCAAGAACGCCTTGACGGACGGAGACTTCTCGGTCTATCAATCAGCACTAGGGGCGCGTTGGTGGGTTCGCTTCTGCTTTTCAGCCCGGCCCACGAGGACGGAAATAGAAGTACACCTCCTCTGCTACCTGGAGGTGTACGGGTGCACTCCCCATCTCCTCGTGGTGGACAACATCACGAATGTGGATAACGGGGCAGTCGGGGACGCAGAGGCATACACCTTCGGCCTCGAAGAGCTTTGCGAATATCTGAGTGAGATGGCGCGCGAGACTGCGGCTCACGTGCTCGGACTCCATCATGTGACGGGCGAACACTCTGACGGACTCAAGCCGATTCCGCTTAGCGGTGTAAAGGGCAAGGTCCACCGGGTTCCCTCTCTAATCCTCACTATCCATAAAGAGGTTGATGGAATGGGCGGGCGAATACTGAATGTTAGCGACGTCAAGAACCGTGAAGGCTTCGAGGATTCCTCAGGGGCGACCTTCATAAGCCTCCGGCTGAATCGCTCCAATCTCCGCCTGGAGGAGGTCGACGAAGAAACCCCGGGAATGTTCGTGGGCCAGTAAGCCCCGACGGAAAGGTGTGAATCAAGGTGAGTGGCGCGGAAATGTGTGGCGGGTTCAAGGCTCAGCGCGAGTTCGGGTGCGCGCTCGAAAACCGATTTCCTGATCTGGACCTGTCCGAGCTGGACCTAGACGGGGCCGCGATGATAGTGGAGATCAGTGACCTGAGGCGCCTGAGCTTGCGCCAACTCTCCAAGGTGCTCGTAAGAGCTGCAAGAGGCGGCGTAAAGACAGCGGTAATCGACCTCCGTCCGAGAGGGCTCGTCGCCGCTGTCCCCCTTTTCAACCTCTTCGCCATGGTGGACGAGAGTGCCCGTCTGAAGGAATTGTCGGTACTGGAGAGGGCAATCCGGACGGGAGGCTAATGGCGAATCCCCGCAGAGGATACCGGGAGTGCGTGAAGTGTGGGAAGAACAGGTCTGAGAAGTTCTATACATCCTCTCGCGGGAAAACCTGCTCATCCTGCCGGAAAGCCACTCGGCGGCAAACATCCCGGAGCGCGAGACTCCGAGCCACCTACGGGCTGACCGCCGAAGACTACCGACGCCTTTACGAGGCGCAAGGCGGGAAATGCGCAATCTGCCTAGAAACCCGCAAAGCCAACTTGGCCGTAGATCACTGCCATAAAACAAATGCCGTGCGCGGCCTTCTCTGCGCCCGCTGCAATGGTGCGCTCCTAGCCCGAGGGGCAAGAGACAGGCCCGACGTACTACGGCGAGCCGCTGACTATCTAGAGGACTATCCGGCCTGGAAAGTCCTCGGACCCCGACACACAAAGGAACCGTAAAATGGCTGAAGCTAAGATCACGACCACGACCGTGAAGACCATCGCCCTAACCCTCACAGTCGAGGAAGCCGAGACGATCATGGCGGTCGGCGCAATGATCGGAGGAGACCTGAACAACACCCCCCGCCGACACTACGCGTCCGCGGTTTCAGCGCTCCGCAAGGCCGGCGTGCGCGATTTCGATTCGTCTGGGCCGCACCCGTACCGGCATGTGGTTCCCGGCTCGGTGCTCACCTTTACCGAGAAGCCGCGCACCAGCCCTCACCGCATCATCTTCTGATGGACGACCTGGGGGGAGCCCGTTCCTCGTACTCTCGTGTTTGGCGGGGAAATCACGAGACATGGATGGCCGCTGCGAGGAAGTATGACTTTCCGGTGACGCGCTACAAGGTGGGGCCAGATGGTGAGCGACAGCTCATCGAATCCGAATACGAAGCCGCGGATCGGTAGCGTCCTCGCCTACTACTACGGCGTAGTTGTGCGAGGTTCGAGGGGGCGAGTGAGGATCACTTGCCCCCTCCCGACGCACACGGACTCACATCCGTCTGCGTCCGTAGACCTCGACAGAGACCGGTGGAACTGCTTCACCTGCTGTCTGTCGGAGGACTCCTACGCCGTAATCATGAGAGAGGAGAATATTGCCTTCACTGACGCCAAAGAACACGCACGTACCAGAATCGGTAAAGGTAGCCAAGAGGTATCACCAGAGCTACCGGGGAAGCCCGGCGGAGGAGTACGTAGCGGCCCGGGGCCTCGGGAAAGTCGCAGACAGGTACGGCCTGGGGTACGTCGATTCGGCTCTACCTGGGCATGAACGCTACGCGGGAAACCTGGCGATACCCTACCTCCGCCCCGCCGGCGGGGAAGACGGCGTCGCGACCGTCCGGTTTCGCTGCATCGCGGACAAGTGCGTCAAGGCCGCTGACGGCTCATACCTTGTGCAGATCGGTGAGAAGGAACACCACCAAGGCCACGGCAAGTACATGAGCCTGCCAGGGGACCCGCCACGGCTCTTCAACACCTCGGCCCTGATCAATCCCAGTCCGATCCTCGTTGTTGTTGAAGGCGAGTTCGATACCCAGTCCTGGGACCTGGCCGGAGTCCCTGCCGTGGGTGCCCCGGGAACAGGAACATGGCGAGATTACTGGACCCCAGCACTTTTGGGGTATGAGGCCATCTATCTCATAGCGGAGGACGAACCTGGACTGGTCTTCATGGAGAATCTGGCTGCGAAGATCCCGTCAGGAAAAGTGATCCGGATTCCTCAGGACTCGAACGCAATTCTTCTCAGTGAGGGTCCGGGGGCTCTAAGGAAGAGAGTCGGGCTGTGAAGATCGGCAGTAAGGTCACCGTCCATGTGGGCGACCACCGGGGGAAACGGGGGAGAGTGATCAGCTACGAAACCGGCCGCACTTACCCAGCCCTCGTGAAGGTTTACGATGGCATTTCTATCAAGTGCCTTTGGTACCGAGACAGCGAACTCGAACCAGTCGCGGGAGAAGTCACAGTGAATGGCGTCGTTGACCCCCAGTACTACTCGACCCCTGCTGGGGGCCAGGTGATCGACCTTGCAGAGTACCTGACCTTCAATCGAGGTAATGCGGTCAAGTACCTAGCCCGCGCAGGCCGTAAGCCTGGTGCCGGCGAGCTGGACGATCTCAGAAAAGCCGAGTGGTACATCAAGCGGGAGATCCAGCGAATCAAGGAGGGCAATAGATGAGCTTCCGCTTGACTGAAGAACGGATTCTCTCTGAGATGGCGGCTGTTGCTAAAGAGCATCCTGACAAGATTTATCGGGCCCCTGCTGAAATGCTGCCGTGGGCTGGGGCGGCCACATGCTTCTATGTGCACGAGTCCCCGGACGGGCAAGAGGCCGGATGTTATATCGGCACAGTCCTGCACCGATTGGGTGTCCCTCTTGAGGTTCTGAAGGAGCAAGAGACCTACTCGGCCGGGGAAGTTCTCAATTCCCTCAGAATACCCGGGCTAACCTACGAAACTTACACGCTCATCCGTACAGTTCAAGCACTTCAGGACGAAGGTGAGAATTGGGGCGAGGCTTACAGAATAGCTGCGGGTAAGCTGGCCGGGTGATCTAGCGCCTACGTAGAGCCTGGGAGGGCTATTGAAGCGAATCGTAATTCTGTCGGACCTACAGGTCCCCTATCACGATCCGAAGGCCCTGGATACTGTGACCAGGTTCATCGGAGACTATCAGCCGGACGGGTTGTTTCAGATCGGGGATCTCAACGACTACGAAACACCCTCGCGATGGAACGAGGGGACGAGGTATGAGTACAGCCAGCAAGTACGCGCGGAGTCCGAACTAACCAAGCGTCGAGTCCTGGAGCCAATACGTACAGTCTACGACGGGCCCTTCGGGATTCTGGAGGGGAACCATGATCTCCGGCCCCGAACGTACCTGAGTGCCAAGGCGCCAGCGCTCGCAGAGTACGCCGGAGATTTCCACTTCTCCAAGCTCCTAGATTTCGACGGATTCGGTATCGACCTGACGCCCTCGTTTCACAAGGTTGGCCCGGACACGGCCCTGATCCACGGACATGAAATCAAGGGCCTTTCTAACATCGCGGGTAACACAGCCTATGGCCACTCAAGTAAGGCGACCACGAATCTAGTCATGGGCCACACCCACCGACTTGGGGTCCGGAGGCACGGCCCTTCACATCTTGGGGGGCTCCGCTGGGGTTTCGAGGTTGGTCACATGATGGACCCGCGGCAGGCTCAGTATCTCGGCCCAGGGAGCGTCGCTAACTGGCAAGCCGGATTCGGAATTCTGTACGTCGGAGACGACGTTTCCCCTCACCCCATTGACATCCGACGCGATGGCTCTTTCGTCGTTGAAGGGGAGCATTACGGGCAAGCCCTACCCACACGAGACATCCGCGGGCGGTTCGCGAAGAAAAGGGGGCACGTCGCGTGACTGAGATCGACTGGGCGCACGTAGCCAGCATCGCGGAAAAGACTGCACGGTCAGTATCTGCGGCCTGGAGCGTGGTTGAGAAGGACGACGTAAAGCAGACGATTCTTCTCCACGCTTACGAACGTCGACCACTTATCGAAGCGAACTACAACGACACCTTCCTGCGGGCATTCTGCAAGAAGGTCGGAGTTCAACACGCATCGAGGGAGCGTGACGCACGGGACCTCGAAGACGGCCGCTACTACTACACACCCGAGGAAGCCCGCAGGGCCCTCGAAACCTTCGTCTACACGGACGAAGAAATCGGCCAACGAATGGGACGGAAGGACGATCTCCTGTCCTGTCAGATCACAGACAGTCTAATTACAGCCCGCCTCGACGCCTCAATTGCTCTTTCCAAGATTAAGAAGACTCAGAGAGACGCAGTGCTGCGGCGTTACGTCTACGGGCTACCCCCGAAGAACGACACTGAGCGAAAGGCGAGTAATCGCGCTGTCGATGCCCTCGCGCGTCAGATGAACCGTAGCCTCCGTGCCTCAACCTGACAGCCATAGAAAGCAGATCATTGACCTTCCCTAACCCGTTTGACGGACCCTCTCCTTGGGGCGAGAGCAGTCCGCCCACCCAAACCATGGAGGCGCCCATGACGCAGCCCGTTGCCCCGACTGCGCCCACCCGGTACAAGATCGGCTTGACCTTCAAGGCCGCGCCCGGCTACGACGCTGAGTGGATCACGCCCACCGTCTACGGAGTGACGGCCGACGAGGTAGCCGTGAACGCGGTCGCCCTCATGAAGGCCCTAGCGGACAAGGGCGTCATCGACCTCGCGGCCTTGGCCGCCAAGAAGGTCCGAGACACCCATCGCCAGTCGCAGGCCGCCACCGATACCACGCCGAAGACCTTCCAGAACGGCAAGGTCCAGGAGGCGCCGGCCGCCGCCGTCGGGGACTGCCCGCACGGTCGGACACTCAGAGAGGGTCAGGGCGCCAAGGGATCGTGGGCCGCGCTGTTCTGTAACGCCCCCAAGGGCGCGCAGTGTGACCCGCTTTGGAGGCAGAAGGACGGCAACTTCGCATAGCGGTTGAGTAGTTGCTAAGGCACCCAAGGGGGCCGAGGATTCCTCGGCCCCTTTTTGCTGTGGAGGGAGGAGATTGAAACGACTCGTATACCGGCTGAAAGGACAGCCGATCTCGATCCACGTGGTCGAGTCTGAGAGGGATCTACCAGCGTTCGAGGAGTTCGTTTCCCGGCACCGCACCCTCGGGTTCGATACGGAGACGACTGGGCTGGACTGGTGGGCTAGTTCCTTCAGGTGTCGGCTGGCCCAGTTCGGTACGGGATCGGAAGCATGGGTGATCCCCGTGGAGCTGGGCCCGGCATACGCTGACGCCGCGAGACGGGCCCTCAGACGCCTTGAGTGGTTGGTGGCCCACAACGGCACCTTTGACCTTCACGTGGTCGAGCAGGCCATTGGCATCCCTATGGAGGAACTTTCCCCAAAGGTATGGGATACCCGGCTTCTAGCACACCTCGTTGACCCGCGGGCCGTAAAGGAAAGGGGTCCCGGGCTCAAGCTGGAAGAGCTGACCAGGTTCTACATCTGCGAGACAGCCGCAGATGAGGTCAAGGGCTCAATGACCCTCATAGCCAAGAAGTACAAGACCACGAAGGAGAAGATTTGGCAGCTCGTTGAGCTGTTCGACCCTGACTATCTGCTGTACGCAGGAATGGACCCGGCCCTTGCTTACCGCCTCTTCCAGATCCTCTATCGCCTCGTCCCTCAACGCTCGAAGGCGCGCGGCCTCGTGGGTTGGGAGCATCGTCTAGCCCACGTTACGGCGAAGTTGGAGCGCACTGGGTATCTGATAGACGTTGAGTACGCCGAAATGCGCTGCGGCGAGTTGCTTGAAGAACAGAATAGATGGGAGGCTGTAGCTAAGTCGTTTGGAGTGGAGAACCCAAACTCCAGCGCTCAGCTGATCGAGGTCTTTGGTGCGCTCGGAGTCAAGCTCATCAAGAGGACAAAGCCGAGTAAGAGTCATCCGCGCGGTCAGTTGGCGATGGATGACGCCGTTCTATCCGGGCTCAAACACCCGCTTGCTGACGCGGTAATTAAGTCGCGCAAGGCGGGAAAATGGCGTAAGACCTGGTTTGAGAAGGCACTCAATGGGCGAGGTCCCGATAATCGGGTGCACGCGAGTATCAATTCACTTCAGGCTAGAACGTCAAGGATGGCGACATCTGGGAGCATTCCGGCACTGACATTTCCTTCTGGAGATGGCTACGTGCGAAATGCCTTCCTGGCCGACGAGGGCCACGTCAGCTGCTCCATCGACTTCGGGAACATGGAATTGCGCTACCTTGCGGCGTTCTCCCGAGATCGGACCATGCTGAGAGCCTTCCTCAGCGGGCAGGATCTTCATCAGATCACGGCGGACGCGGCCGGCGTCCCCCGCAAGGTCGGCAAGATGGCCAACTTCCTGACCGTCTTCGGGGGCGGGTGGGCCGCCCTCATGGAACAAGCGGAGATTGATGAGGAAACTGCCCGGGCAGTTTTGGGCGCGTTCGCCTCCACCTACCCAGGTGTGGGGGCCTTCGGCCGGAAACTAGCAGACGAGGCCAAGAGAACGGGATTTGTATGGACGGCTACCGGGCGACGCCTTCCGGTTGACCCCGGGAAGTGGTTTCGGGCTTTGAACTACTTCATCCAGGGCGGTAGTCGAGACGTGACAGCTCGGGCCCTGTTGAATCTCGACGCTGCGGGATTCAGTCCGTACATGCGGCTGCCCATTCATGACGAGATCGTTTTCTCTTTCCCGGAGAGGGAAGCGGTCGAGTTGTCTAAAGAAGCAGTGCGGATCATGGAGTTCGAGGTTCGAGGGCTCCTCATCCCGGCAGAGGCCGAGATCGGCGGACGTTCCTGGGGGAGCGTCCTAGAACTCGAAGCGAGCAAGCATTGAGGGGGGGATTTGGTGGGAGTGCTAGTCGGATTTCTTTCGCAGAAGTGGCGAGCACAATCGGATGACTTGCTAGGGGGCTGGTGTATCACGCCGGCCGCAGACCCAAGAACGCCCGCAGAGGGTGCCGTCCGAGTAAACAGCTTCCTCGGTGAGGATCTGGCGCAACACATAGTTGAGCTGCATAACGAGTGGCTAGAGGAAGGGCAGGCGTGAGCGACGTCGAAGGTGAGTCGAACGACGAGTCATTTGAGGATCTGATATCCGGCATAGAGAGCGAGATGAACGCTCGTCGGCTGCATAAGCAAGGCGCTTTCGCGATCACGGCTGCACGCATCTCAGGCACGGTGCTCAGTGAGGCGGTGACGAGCGGGGTCCCGTACGACCTGGCCAAGGAGATGGCCGCCGACACCTGGAACACCGTCATGGGGTTCTCAGCGGGGGAGCCCGCGGAGTCCTCTGAAGGTGAGGCCCGTGAGGAGTGAAGGCGGGGAGGAGGCCGAAGACCTCGGGCGGCAACTCGCGGCCCGAGCCGCAGAGCCAAGGTCCGTGACCTGGATCGCGACGGAGGATGCCAGGTCGGTTGCGGCCCACCGCCGCATCCTCGAACTGCTGTTCTCCCCGTTTGTGAGGGGGTGGCGTATGATCCCCTGAACCACATGAGTGGACCCCGGGAGCGTTTTGCAGGCCCTCCCGGGGTCCGGCCAGTCACGGAGGGACTGACATGGGTAAGTCTGTCATATCTGCCATCGCTGTCGCAGCCAGGGGTGGGGATGCTCCCCGCCTGCGGGCGGTCGACTATCTTCGCGTTTCGACGGAAGAGCAGACAAAGGGCTACGGCATCGCCTACACGGGGAAGAGGACCGCCGCCCACATCGCGCGCAAGGGTTGGGATCACGTAGACACCTTCGTCGATGATGGTGAGTCGGGCACGCTGCCTTGGGAACTGCGCCCCGGCGCTACTCGGATCATGGAGTTGGCAGTCAAGGAGCCGAGGCCATTCGATCTGGTGTGTGTGTACGAGACGCGGGCCATTGGGCGAAAGAACCGGGTTTTCTGGGAATGGGTCTGGCGTCTTCAGGACCTCGGGATCTTCGTGGCGATTGTCGATGAAGACATTGACAATACGACTGAAGAGGGCGAGTCGCGTATGCGCGACAAGGCCAACGAGGCTTTCAAAGAGCTGACCAAGATCCGACAGCGCACACAGGGTGGAATCCAGGAGAAGGCGGAGGCCGGCGGATTTCCTGGCGGGCAGGCCCGGTACGGCTACCGCATCGCTAACAGGGGAGTCAAGGGTGAGCAGCGACTTGTGCTTGACATCTGCGATGGCGGGGAAATGTGTACCCGCACTGACCCTTGCGAAGCCATCCACGAAGCCGAAGTGCTTCGCTTCGCTCGTCGCGTCGCGATCCGAGTGCAAAAGAACTGGGAAGCGGTTGCCTTGTATCTGAACGCGGAGGGGTTCTTCACCCGCTCAGGTACACCGTGGACCGGACCTAACATCCGTGGGCGCCTCACGGACGAGAATCTTCTGAACGCTCGGTTCGTCTTCCGCGACGAGAAGAACGGCGCCCAGATCGGCCCGGATGGTACCCCTGTGTGGGGCGAGTCGATCACCATGGATTTGCCGCCCGTGTTCACGTCGGAGGAAGTGGCCGAGTTTCGGGCTACCAAGCCGGCTCGCTCCTACACGTACCCTGCGCACACTCGGGTCTACCCGATGTCTGGGGCGCTGATCAGTCCGTGTGGGAGGCACTACGTAGGTTCCACCCCAGTGAAGAGCGAGAGCTCACACTACGTGTGCAGCGGCAAGCAGGCGGAGTATGCAGGTGCTGCGGGGTGCTCCTGCTCGCAAGTCTGGGCGGAAGGCGTTGAGGAGTGGGTGTGGGGCAGCGTCTGTGCGTTGCTGGGCAACCGTGATCGCCTGTTGGCCCTGGCTGACGAATGGGTCGGTACAGTCGCCCCGCAACAGGTCGACTACTCCACTCGCCTCGCGTCTCTAGATCAGAAAATCGCTGAGCAGTACGACACCATCGACCTCATGACGGGAGTCACTGCGAGGCAGGTAACCCGTCAGGGCCTCACGGGGAAGGCCGCTGAGCGTGCTGTGGAGAGGAAGCTTGAGTCCTTCTACAGGGAGCTTGAGCAGCTACAGGGTGAGCGGGCCGACATCGAACTTTGGCAGTCGGAGGCTCAGGAAGCTGATCAGCGAGCGAAGGATCTTCACGCCCTCGCCCAGTCTGCGCGTGGGCGCTTGGGGAAGTTCACCAAGGATCAGCAAGCAGAGTGGCTTGGCTTGCTCGACATCAAGGTGAAGGTGTTGGAGAACCCACCCGCTATGCGGCGCGGGCTGGCCTGCCCGATAGCGGATTGGTTCCGAGAGCACGATCGGTGGGTTCCGACCCTGTCTGAGGAAACCTGGCAACGGATCGTTGAAGCGGAGGGCTTCCTCCACGGCGGGCTTGTGCCCCGCCAAGCGGGCGGGGTAGCCCCGAGAGCCGTTCTAGAGGCGTTCCTGAAGAAGGCGCTGACCGGGGCGTCCTGGCCCGCCCTGGAGGCTGAGATCGGTTCTAAGGGCCTGATAGGCCATTGGAGGCGCTGGGTCAAGCAAGGCCGCTGGGAGCGCGTCATGGAGGCTATGAAGCATAGTGACGGAGCGCCTGCGGCGCCCCGTCACCAGCTTCCCAAGATGGAGTTGACCGGCAAGGTGCGGCCGGGGGTCATCCTTGCCGCAACTAGCGACCGCGAGGCGGGCGACCAGGAATGCCACGCCCGGGCATCGGCCCCTTCGGCAGGGGCATGTTGCTCATCAGGTCACCCAGCGCACGCAGCCGGTCGTTGGTCGCGGTGACCTGCGGGCCGGTGAGCACCCGCGGGTACTTCAGCATCGTCGTGCGGACCTTCTTCAGCGGGACCTGCTCCTCGCCGGTGCCCACGATCAGGTCGTGCACGGGAACGTCCGCGACGATGCGGGCCATCTTCTTCTTCTCCGCGGCCAGCAGGGTCTTCACCCGGTTCGGGTTGCCCTCGGCCACCAGCACGATGCCCGCCTTGCCGACGGCGCGGTGCACGACGTCCTGGCTGCGGTTCATCGCGACGGCGGGCGTGGTGGTCCAACCGCGGCCGATGTTGTCGAGGACGGCCGCGGCGGCGCCGGGCTGGCCCTCCATCTGGCCGAACGCGGCCCGTTCGGCACGGCGCCCGAAGACGATCGCCGTCGCGAGGAACGCGAGCAGCAGTCCGAGGATGCCCAAGTAGATGGGATGCCCGATCCAGAAACCGAACGCGAGGAAGACACCGAGGGTGCCGATTCCGACCGCCGCGAGCACGAGACCGATCTTGGAGTCGGCCCTGCGGGTCATCTTGTACGTGAGGGCGATCTGCTTGAGACGCCCGGTGTTCGCAGCGTTCGCTGCGGGTTCCTTCCTCGCCATGCTGTGAGTCTACGTGCCCCGCGGGCCGGCCACGACGTCCGGGCGCCCCGTGATTGCGGTGGTGTGCGCGGGGGCGGCGCTCCCGCGCGGTTCAGGAGGTGCGGGCGGGGCCCGGGGACCGCTCCATCGCGCGCTGCGCCTCGGTCCGGTCCTCGGCCCGACGGCGGTCCTCCAGGACGGACGTCCACGCGTTGCGGCGGGCGGTGCGCTGGCCGCGGCCGATGAGGAGCGTTTCGACGGCGCGCAGGGCACCGGTGATCGACGGGAGCGTGGCGGGCGCGGTCTGCATGGTGGTACCCCTCGGAGCGCGGCGGGTGGTGTGGGCCCGGCAGTCGCGCGGCGGTGGGGCGCCTCACGGCTGTGCGGCGCCGGTCCGCCCGCCGGAGCCGTACGGGAGTACGGCTCGTACGACGTCGTACGCGGAGGGGACCGGTGTCACTTGAAACCAGAGTCTGTGATGGGTGTTACCAGTGCGTGACCTGCTGGTCAAACGCACATGAAGCCCCGGGGCGGTGGGCCGGGGTGCCGGTCGCACCCCGGGGCGTGCCGTCAGCTGCGGGGATCCGCCTCGGCGGCCCTACCGGCCGGTAGGAAGCTGTGCGGAGACTCACACGCCGTCAGTGGCGGTGAGCCCCGCGCGGGCCCGGGACCGGGCGGCCCCGGAGCGGGTCGAGCCGGGCGCCCGCCCCGGGGAGCGGGCGCCGGCGCGGAACCCGCGCGGGAGTGCGTCAGACCGCCTGGACCGCGATGTACGCGCCCCGCTTCTCCACCGCCATCTGGTACAGCCGGCCGGCCCGGTACGAGGAGCGGACCAGCGGACCGGACATCACGCCGGAGTAGCCGATCTGCTCGGCCTCCTCCTTCAGCTCCACGAACTCCTGCGGCTTCACCCAGCGCTCGACGGGGTGGTGCCGCACGGTCGGCCGCAGGTACTGCGTGATGGTGATCAGCTCGCAGCCGGCCTCGTGCAGCTCGCGCAGGGCCTCGCTGATCTCCTCACGGGTCTCGCCCATGCCGAGGATGAGGTTGGACTTGGTGACGAGCCCGGCGGCGCGCGCCTCCGTGATGACCTTCAGGGACCGCTCGTAGCGGAAGCCCGGGCGGATGCGCTTGAAGATCCGGGGCACCGTCTCGACGTTGTGGGCCAGGACCTCGGGCCGGGACGAGAAGACCTCGGCGAGCGCGTCCGGCTCGGCGTTGAAGTCGGGGATCAGCAGCTCGACCTTGGTGCGGCCGTCGGCGCGCTCCGCGGTCATGCCGTGGATCTGCCGGACGGTCTCGGCGTACAGCCAGGCCCCGCCGTCGTCGAGGTCGTCCCGGGCGACGCCGGTGATCGTGGCGTAGTTCAGGTCCATCGTGACGACGGACTCGGCGACGCGGCGCGGCTCGTCACGGTCGAGCGCCTGCGGCTTGCCGGTGTCGATGTTGCAGAAGTCGCAACGCCGGGTGCACTGGTCACCGCCGATGAGGAAGGTCGCCTCGCGGTCCTCCCAGCACTCGTAGATGTTGGGACAACCCGCTTCCTGGCACACCGTGTGCAGGCCCTCGCTTTTGACGAGGTTCTGCATCTTCGTGTACTCGGGACCCATCTTCGCCCGGGTCTTGATCCACTCGGGCTTGCGCTCGATGGGGGTCTGGCTGTTGCGGACCTCCAGGCGCAGCATCTTGCGTCCGTCGGGTGCGACTGCGGACACATCGGCTCCCTGTGCATTCGATTCTTGGGCGTCCACCAGAGTACGCCCGAAAGGTGTAAGGCCCCCGCGCTGGTGCCAACCTCGGACCGTAGGGGAGCATTCCCCGTTCGGGTGAGTGTGTGTAATTGGCACCCAGTGCCGCGCGGTCCTGGTGTAAGGGCCGGTGTCGGGGTCGGTGTCAGGCGGTGGTCGGGGTGGCGACGGTCCGGGCGGCACCGTCGGTCGCGGGGACCTCACGGGGCAGCGGGGTCGCGTTCTCCAGCACGTCCGCGAGGTGTCGCTCCACCAGCGGCAGGACGTCGGGGACGGTCAGCTCACGGCCCAGTTCCCCCGCGAGCGAGGCGACCCCCGCGTCCCGGATGCCGCACGGCACGATCCGGTCGAACCAGGTGTTGTCGGGGTTCACGTTGAGCGAGAAGCCGTGCATGGTGACGCCCTTGGCCACCCGGATGCCGATCGCGGCGATCTTGCGGTCCTCGCGACGCTGACCCGCGTTCGACGGGGCGTACTCGGGGCCGTTCAACCGCGCGTCGAACTCGTCGTCGGTGATCCGCGGGTCGAAGTCCAGGGAGAGCCCGCCGAGCGAAGGGCGCTGGTCGACCGGGTCGCCGAGCACCCACACGCCGCTGCGGCCCTCGATCCGCGTGGTCTCCAGACCGAGCTCGGAGCAGACCCGGATCAGGGCCTCCTCCAGCCTGCGGACGTGCGCCACCACGTCCACCGGGCGCGGCAGCTTCATGATCGGATAGCCGACCAGCTGGCCGGGGCCGTGCCAGGTGATCTTCCCGCCCCGGTCCACGTCGATCACCGGCGTCCCGTCGAGGGGCCGCTCCCGGTCCTCGGTACGCCGTCCGGCGGTGTAGACCGGCGGGTGTTCCAGGAGCAGGCAGGTGTCGGGGACCTCGTCGGCGAACCGGGCCGCGTGCACCCGCCGCTGCTCGTCCCAGGCCACCTGGTACTCCACCGCGTCCGCGCCGAATCCCAGCCGGACGAACCGCAGCTCACTCACGGCACGTGCCTCCCTAGAGCCTTCCGGAGCAGATGTCCACCTCTCCACCCCCGCCACTCTACGACCCGTCGCGCAGCGTCAGCCGTCGGGCCGATCCTCACACGATCGGATGAATGCGGGGCGAAGGCGGCGTTGCGGGTGACTTCTACCGCTACATTCGCGCCGTTCACAAGGCCATAAGGGCCGCTCAAGGTGTGGCCCGAAAGGCAGGAGACCGCACATCTGATGACGGAACGACCTCCGCAGCGCACCCCCAACCGCCAGCTAGCCGCCCTCATCGCGGAGGCAGGATTCTCCAATGCGGGGCTTGCCCGCAGGGTCGACCAGCTCGGTCTGGAGCACGGGCTCGACCTGCGGTACGACAAGACGTCCGTGACGCGCTGGTTGCGCGGACAGCAGCCGCGCGGCACCACCCCCGCCCTCATCGCCGAGGTGTTCACCCGGCGCCTCGGGCGCAGACTCACCGCCCAGGACCTGGGCCTCGACGCGTGCGCGCCGGTGTACGCCGGGCTGGAGTTCGCCGCCGGCCCGGAAGAGGCGGTGGACATCGTCAGCGGGCTGTGGCGCAAGGACTCCGGCAGCCACGCCGAACTGCGCAAGATCGCCTTCACCCCCGCCGGGCTCGTCGTCCCCAGCCGCGACTGGCTGATCGGCCGCGCCGACGACAAGGTCAGCCGCGGCGACGACCGCTCCCGGGTGGACGAGCGCGCGGCCGTCGCGGCGGGTCGGCCCGGGCCTCCCGGCGACCGCCCGGGCCGCAGCGAGCCCGCACCCGCGCCCGGCGCCGGCGTGCGCATCCCCGCACAGGGCCGCGGTGCGGTGCCCCAGCAGAGACAGCGCGGTACGGAACGCGGCCCCGGCCACCGGGTCACCGGCGGTGACATCGCGGCCCTGCGTTCCGTCGCCGAACTGTTCCGCACCCTCGACAACGCGTACGGGGGCGGGCACGCCCGGCAGGCCCTGGTGCGCTACCTGGAGCACGAGGCCGAGCCGATGCTGCGCGGCGTCTACGGCGAGCAGACCGGACGGCGACTGTTCGGCGCGGCGGCCGAGCTGACCCGGCTCGCCGGCTGGACCTCGTACGACATCGGGGCGCACGGGCTCGCCCAGCGGTACTTCGTGCAGGCGCTGCGGCTCTCCCAGGCGGCCGGCGACCGGGCGTACGGTTCGTACATCCTGGTCACCATGAGTCGCCAGGCCGTCTACCTCGGCCACGGTCGGGAGGCGGTGCAGTTGGCCCGGGTCGCCCAACAGGGCATCGGCTCCTCCGCCCCGCACGTCGTCCAGGCGCTGCTGCACGCCGCGGAGGCGCGGGGGCACGGGGTGCTCGGTGAGGTGCGGGCCTGTACGGCGTCCCTGGTCCGGGCCGAACGGGCGCTGGACGCGGCCCGGCCCGGGGACGAGCCCCCGCACTGGGCCCGGTTCTTCGACGAGGCCCAACTCGCCGACGAGTTCGGCCACTGTTACCGGGACCTCCAGCAGTACCGGGCCGCCGCGCAGCACGCGGAACGGTCCTTGCAGTTGCGGGCGCACGGGTACGCGCGCAGTCGGCTGTTCTGCCGGGTCGTGCTGGCCTGTGCGCGGCTCGGGCTCGGGGAGCTGGACCAGGCGTGCGCGTTGGGCGCGGAGGCTGCGCAGCAGGCTGCGGACATGCGGTCCGTGCGGGCGCTGGAGTACGTGCGGGACTTCGAGCGGCGGTTGGAGCCGTATCGGGAGACGGTCCAGGCCCGTGCGTATCGCGACAAGGTCGCGTTGATCTAACGGTCCGATGCTCCGAGCGGGTGCGCTGTCGTTTTGCGCAGTTCCCCGCGCCCCTTGATCGGGTGCGTCCACCTCCGGGTGCGCTGTCCCGTGCGGGTGCGTTGTTGTTTTGCGCAGTTCCCCGCGCCCCTGTCGGGCGCTGCCCGAACGCCCCGAAAGGGGCGCGGGGAACGGCGCGGGTGACTACGGCGCACCCGCACGGGACAGCGCAGGCCAGCCAGGCCGCACCCGAAGGGGGCGCGGGGAACGGCGCGGGTGACGACCGCGTACCCGCGCAGGACAGCGCACCCGGAGCTGGGCGTTCCGAAGGGGGCGCGGGGAACGGCGCGGGTGACCTCTACGCACCCGCACGGGACTACGCCGCGAACCGCTCCGAGGATCGCCCCAACTCGGGCGCGAGATCCGCGAGAACGGCCCGCGCGGCCCGCCAACCGGACTGAATGGCCCCGGCGAACGTACTCGTCTCGCGGTGGTCACCGCACACGTACAGCCCGGCCAGCACCCGAACCGGCCGCCGCAGATCGTGCGGCGCCGGCATCGCGGGCACCGCGTCCCGCACGTACCGCACGGAGAGCAGTTCCCAACGGGCCGTCCCCGTGCCGTACAACTGCGCCAGGTGCGCGCGAACCGTCCGGTCGGGGTCGGCCGGCGGCGGGCCGAGCACCGTCGACGCGACGAGGGACCGGCCGGCCGGCGCCCGGCTCGGATCGACCTGGCTGACGACCGCCGTGTGGGCCACCGGCCCGCGCCGTTCCGTGTCGAGCACGAGCGCGGGCTCCTCCAACGGCGGCTCGTCGACCGCGTGGTGCACGACGGTGACCCCGTGGAAGTCCGGCACCCGCAGCCCCGGCAGCAGCCCGGCGGCCGACCGGGCGTCCGTGGCGAGGAGCACCGCCCGGCAGCGGAGTTCGCCGTGGTCCTCGGTGACCACCCGGTTGGTCGACACGGACCGGACCCGCACCCCGGTACGGAGCGTCCCCGGCGGCAGCCCGGCCGCGAGGAGGTCCGGGAGGGCGGCGGTACCGCCCTCGGGCAGGCACAGCCGGCCCCGGGCGAAGGCGTGCAACGCCAGGTCCGCGCACCGGCTGGACGTCGTGAGCTGCGGGTCGCAGAGCAGCGCCGACAGCAGTGGGCGCAGGAAGCCCTCGACCGTGCGCGCGGGCACCCCCCGGGCCAGCAGCGCGTCGGCGGCGGGCAGTTCGGGGCGGGCCAACAGCCGCTCCCGGGGGGTGTCGGCGAGCCGGCCCAGCGCGGCGGCGAGACGCGCCTGGTCCAGTGGGCTCCCGACCGCGCCCGCCGTCCGGGGCACCCACCCCGTACGCGGCATCCGAGGGGCGCTTGCCAGGGCGCGTGCAGCGCGTAACGCGCCCCGTGCGCGCCGGATGCTGCGGGCCTCCCCGACCCGGTGGAAGCGCCCCTCGCCCCGTACCAACACCCCGGGCGAGAACGGGCGCAGGACCAGCCCCTCCAGCCCCGGAGCGCGCCGCAGTTCGGGGTGGGCGGTGGACAGGGGCTGCCCCATCCGGTCGAGGAGGAAGCCGTCGACCTCCTCGGTCGACATCCGGCCGCCCGGCCGGTCGGCGGCCTCCAGGACCACGGTGGGGATCCCCGCCCTGGTGAGTCGTCGGGCCGCCGAGAGTCCGGCGACTCCGGCGCCCACGATGACGATGTCCGTGTGACGTGCGGGCTCAGACACGTGCTCCTCCCCGAGGTTGCGCGGCCGCGGGGGTGACACCCTCGACGCGGCTCCGTGAGTACTCGAGTTCCGGTCGAGCGTAGGAGCGCGGGCCGCACTTGGCAGGGCGCGCGCCACCGTGGCACGGACGCACACCGGTCGCACGGCCGTGCCGAGGGGGGACGGCCCCCACCCGCCGTGCGCGGGCCCCGCCCCGTACGCCCCCGTCAGCGCAGGGCGGCCCGCAGGCTCTCGTCGATCCCGGGGTACGCGAAGGCGAACCCGGATTCCAGCAGCTTCCCCGGCACCGCCCGGGTACTCGTCAGCACGTCCGAGGCCATCTCCCCGAGCAGCAGTCGCACCGCGGGCGCCGGGGCCACGAACACCGCGGGGCGGTGCAGCACCCGTCCCATCGCGGCGGTGACCTCACGGTTCGTCAGCGGTCGGGGAGCCGTCAGGTTCACCGGCCCGGACAGCCCCTCGGTGTCCAGCAGATGGCGCAGCGCGGCCACCTCGTCGTGCAGCGAGATGAAGCTCCAGTAGTGCCGACCGTCTCCGAGTCGCCCCCCGAGCCCCGCCTTGAACAGGGGGAACAGCTTCTGCCAGGCGCCTCCGTGGCGGGCCACGACCAGTCCCGTCCGGGCGTACACCGTCCGCACCCCGGCCTCTTCGGCGGGCGCCGCGGCCTCCTCCCACTCCACCGCCAGCGACGACAGGAACCCGCTCCCGGGGGGTGCCCCCTCGTCCACCGTCCGGCCGCCGGTGTCCCCGTAGAAGCCGACCGCGCTGCCGTTCACGAACACCCGCGGCGGCACGTCGAGCGCGGCGACGGCCTCGGCCAGGGTCGCCGTGCCCAGCACCCGGCTGTCCCGGATCTCCTTCTTGTAGGCGGGGGTCCAGCGGTGGGCCGCCACCCCCGCCCCCGCGAGGTTCACCACGGCGTCGCAGTCCGCGAGGCCGGGCGCGTCGATCCGCTGGCGCACCGGGTCCCAACGGACCTCGTCCGGTCCCTGCGGCGGCCGGCGCACCAGCCGCACCACCCGGTGGCCGTCGGCGGTCAGCGAAGCTACGAGCGCGGAACCGACGAGCCCGGAGGCTCCGGCCACCGCGATGCGGGAAGGCTGCATGGTTCCATCCTGCCGAAGAACGGGGCGCACCCGCGGTCCGGGGCGCGCTGCGGGGCGCGGAAATTCCCTGCCCGCCCCCGCGGGTGCCCCCTAGGCTGGGCCACATGCCCGATCTGGAGATACGTCCCGCCCGCCAGGAGGACGACGCGGCCCTGGCCCGGCTCGACCGGGACACCTGGTCGCCCCTGCACGCGGTGACCCCGTCCGCGCCCTCCCCGGACGAGCCCTTCTTCAGCGACCGGACCGGTCCGGCGGACCACCTGGTGGCCGTGCGGGCGGGCGAGGTGGTGGGTTACGTCCGGCTCGGCTTCCCGACGCCGCTGCCCACCAACGCCCATGTGCGACAGATCCAGGGCCTCGCCGTCGCGGAGTCCGCCCGGGGCACGGGAGCGGGGCGCGCCCTGGTCCGCGCCGCGGTCGAGGAGGCCGGGCGGCGCGGCGCCCGTCGGCTCACCCTGCGGGTCCTCGCCCACAACGCGCCCGCCCGTGCGCTGTACGCGTCCGAGGGGTTCACCGTCGAGGGCGTGCAGCCGCAGGAGTTCTTCGTCGGGGGCGAGTACGTCGACGACGTCTTCATGGGCCGCTTCCTCTGAGCCGCCCCGGGCGCCGGCCGGACGTTCACACCTCGGACTGGCCGAAGCGGTCCCACAGCCGGGGGTAGTAGCGGGCGAGCACCGCATCGTCCTCGAAGTCCATGGGCGTGCCCTCGGGCTCCCGGGGCGGCGCCGGCAGCCCCAGGTCGGGCGGGGCGATGCCGGTCAGCCGCTCGTACGCCTCGTCCGCCGCGTACCCCAGCTCCTCCGCGTCCCCGTCCACCTCCGGGTCGAAGCCGTCGAGCAGCCCCGCCAGGTCGTCGGGGTCGTGCAGGGCGCCCTCGAACACCTCCCGGCCCTGGCCGATCAGCCAGCAGCGGAAGAAGTCGAAGGCGTCGTCGCTGACCCCGTCCAGCAGCACCCAGGCGGCCCCCCACAGGTCCCAGCGGTAGGCCCGGTTGAAACGGGCCTCGAAGTGCCGGGAGAAGTCGAGGACGGACTCCGGGTCGCGCTGGAGCAGCCGCTCGACCAGCACGTCCGCCTGCTCGTCGGGGTCGTCCCCGGCGTCCTCGCGCGAGCCGTCGATCAGCTCCCAGAACTCCGTCTCGTCCATCACGGGACCAGCATCTGCCCTGGGCCCGCCCGCCGCACGCCGAGTCGGGGTCCGTACCCCCGTTCCGGCCGCGCGCCCGGCGCGTCCGGAAAGACCGACAGGGGTTGTCCGGATTCCTCGTCAGCATCGGGGCATGACCGATGTGACGGCGCACGACGCCACCAGCACCCCCGCCCCCACCTCCTCCCCGGCCCGGACCCCGTCCGGCCCGGCGCCCCTGCACGGCCGGGTCGCCCTGGTCGCCGGAGCCACCCGGGGCGCCGGACGGGCCATCGCGGTGGAACTCGGCCGCGCGGGCGCCACCGTGTACGTGACCGGCCGCACCACCCGCGAACGGGTCAGCGAACTGGGACGCCCCGGGGAGACCATCGAGGGCACCGCGGAGCTCGTGGACGCGGCGGCCGGTGCCGCGGGCTCCGGCGGCACGGGCATCGCCGTGCCCACCGACCATCTGGAGGTCGACCGGGTACGGGCCCTGCTCGCCCGGGTGGAACGCGAGTACGGACGGCTCGACGTCCTGGTCAACGACCTGTGGGGCGGCAACCCGCTGCTCGACTTCGACACCCGGATGTGGGACGTCGACCTCGACCGGGGGCTGCGGATGCTGGACCTCGGGGTCCGCAGCCACATCATCACCAGCAGCGTCGCCCTGCCGCTGCTCGTCCGGAACCCGGGCGGACTGCTCGTCGAAGTCACCGACGGCACCGCCCGCACCAACGACGAGTTCCGGGAGAACTTCTACTACGACCTCGCCAAGAACGCCCCCCTGCGCATGGCGTACACCCTCGGCGTGGAACTGGAACACGTCGGCGGCACCGCCGTCGCCGTCACCCCCGGCTTCCTCCGCTCCGAGGAGATGCTCGACCACTTCGGCCTGACCGAGGCCACCTGGCGCGAGGGCGTCGACGGACAGCCCCACTGGGCGCTGTCCGAGTCCCCGACCTACCTGGGGCGCGGGGTCGCCGTCCTCGCCGCCGACCCCGGGCGCCACCGGTGGAACGGCCGCTCCCTCGACAGCGGACAGCTCGCCCGGGAGTACGACGTCACCGACGCGGACGGGTCCCGCCCGGACGTCTGGGGCTTCCTGCTCGCCGAACGCGCCGGACGGACCCCGGACCCCGCGGACTACCGGTAGTGGCGGGCGGCCCGTCGCGTCGCCTCGGCGAACCGCTCCCGTAGCCGGGGCGGCCCCAGGACCTCCGCCTCCGGGCCCAGCGCGAGGATCTGGGAGTACGCCACCTCGTCCGACTCCACGGGCACCGTGACCGTCACCCAGCCCTCCGCGTCCGGCTCGCCCGTCTCCGCCAGGGCCTCCTCGGCGGCGGCGGGCCCCACCGCGTGCCGCAACCGCCGCACGCCGTCCGTCGACAGCCGCACCACCACCGAGCCGTGCAGCAGCGCCCGGGTGAACTGCGCGGCCCGCTCCGCCCAGAACCCCGGGAGGTCGAACTCCGGGTCCCGGGCGAACCGCTCCTCCCGCGCGTCCACCGCGCTGAACCGGTCGATGCGGTACACCCGGTACGCACCGGTGTCCGCCCGGGCGCACAAGTACCAGACCCCGGCCTTGAGGACCAGGCCGTACGGCTCCAACAGCCGCTCCACCTCACCGGACCCGGTGCCGCTACCGGCGCCCCGCCGGTAGCGGGCGGTGATCCTGCGGTCGTCCCACACCGCGTCCGCGACCGGGGCCAGCAGGGCCGGGGTCGACGGTTCGTGGAACCAGTTCGGGGCGTCCAGGTGGAACCGCTGGGCCGCGGTCCGGGAGGCCCCGCGCAGCGAGGGCGTCAGCGCCGCCGACACCTTCAGCCGGGCCGCCGACGCGGTGTCCTCCAGGCCCATGTCGCGCAGGGCGCCCGGCACCCCGGACAGGAACAGCGCCTCGGCCTCGCCCCGGGCCAGCCCGGTCAGCCCCGTCCGGTAGCCGCCGACGAGCCGGTACCCGCCGGACCGCCCGCGGTCCGCGTACACCGGCACCCCCGCCTCGGACAACGCCTGGGCGTCCCGCGTCACGGTGCGCTCCGACACCCCCAACTCCCGTGCCAGCTCGGCCGCCGTCATCGACACCCGAGCCTGCAACAGCAACACCATCCTGATCAGCCGAGCAGCCCGCATCCCCCCATCATCCCCAACCCGCCCGCGCCCCGGAGCCAGGAACGACCCCGGAGCCAGGGACGGGCCCCGTCAGGGGCGCGGGGAACGGCGCGAGCAACCCACGACGCCCCGCACCCGAACGGAAAACGCCCCGGCCCCCACCCGAAGGCAGGGACCGGGGCGAACACCCGAGGGCGTGGGTGGGGCGGCGTCACCGCCACCCCACCCACGGGCTCACAGCCCGTACCGCTCGCGCGCCTCCTTGACGGAGGTCGCAGAAACCTCACCGCGCCGCGCCAACTGCGCCAACGCCGCCACGACGATCGACTCCGCGTCGACCCCGAAGTGGCGCCGCGCCGCGTCCCGCGTGTCGGAGAGCCCGAACCCGTCGGCCCCCAGCGAGGACCAGTCCTGCTCGACCCACTGGGCGATCTGGTCCGGCACCTGCCGCATGTAGTCGCTGACCGCGAGCACGGGCCCCTGCGCACCGGCGAGCGCCTTGCGCAGGTACGGCACCCGGTCCTCCCCGCGCAGCACCGCGGCGTCCGCCTCCAGCGCGTCCCGGCGCAGCTCCGTCCAGGAGGTGGCCGACCACACGTCGGCCCCGACGCCCCACTCCTCGGCGAGCACCCGCTGCGCCTTGAGCGCCCAGTGGATGGCCGTACCGGAGCCGAGCAGCTGGATGCGCGACGCGTTCGCCGGCAGGGTCAGCCCCGCCGACTCCGCGGTGTTGAAGCGGTACAGCCCCTTGACGATGCCCTCGTCCACGCCGGCGGGCTTCGCCGGCTGCGGCATCGGCTCGTTGTAGACCGTGAGGTAGTAGAAGACGTCCTGGTCCTCGCCCTCGGCGGCCTCGCCGTACATCCGGCGCAGACCCTCCTTGACGACCGCGGCGACCTCGTACGCGAACGCCGGGTCGTAGGAGAGGGCGGCCGGGTTGGTCGCGGCGATCACGGGGGAGTGACCGTCGGCGTGCTGGAGGCCCTCGCCGGTCAGCGTGGTCCGCCCGGCGGTCGCGCCCACCAGGAAGCCGCGGCCCAGCTGGTCGCCGAGCTGCCACATCTGGTCGGCGGTGCGCTGCCAACCGAACATCGAGTAGAAGATGTAGAACGGGATCATCGGCTCGCCGTGCGTCGCGTACGACGTGCTCGCGGCGATGAAGTCCGCCATCGACCCGGCCTCGGTGATCCCCTCGTTGAGGATCTGACCGTCCTTGGCCTCGCGGTAGTACATCAGCTGGTCGCGGTCGACCGGCTCGTACGTCTGCCCCTTGGGGGAGTAGATGCCGAGCGAGGGGAACAGCGACTCCATGCCGAAGGTGCGGGCCTCGTCGGGGACGATCGGCACCCAGCGGCGGCCGGTCTCCTTGTCCCGGATGAGGTCCTTGACCAGCCGGACGAACGCCATGGTGGTGGCGACCGACTGGGTGCCGGAGCCCTTGTCGAAGGAGGCGAACGTCTTCTCGGCGGGCGCGGGCAGCGGGGGCAGCGGGTGCACCCGGCGGGCCGGGGCGGGACCGCCGAGCGCCGCGCGGCGCTCCTGGAGGTAGCGGACCTCGGGGGAATCGGCGCCCGGGTGGCCGTAGGGCACCACGCCGTCGACGAAGTCGCTGTCCGCGATGGGCAGGCCCAGCAGGTCCCGCATGTTCTTGAACTCGTCCGTGGACAGCTTCTTCATCTGGTGGTTCGCGTTCTTGGACGCGAATCCCTCACCGAGCGTGAAGCCCTTCACGGTCTGCGCGAGGATCACCGTCGGCCCGTCCGTGTGGGACAGGGCGGCCCGGTACGCGGCGTAGACCTTGCGGGGCTCGTGGCCGCCGCGCGAGAGGTGGAAACACTCCAGGATCTTGTCGTCGCTGACCAGCTTGGACAGCTCCGCCAGCGCCGGGTCCTTGCCGAAGAAGTCCTGCCGGATGTAGGCCGCGTCCCGCGTCTGGTACGTCTGCACCTGGGCGTCCGGTACCTCGCGCAGCCGTCGTACGAGGGCGCCCGTGGTGTCGAGCTGGAACAGCTCGTCCCAGGCGGTGCCCCACAGCGACTTGACGACGTTCCAGCCCGCCCCGCGGAACTGGGCCTCCAGCTCCTGCACGATCTTGAAGTTCGCGCGGACGGGTCCGTCGAGGCGCTGGAGGTTGCAGTTGATGACGAAGGTGAGGTTGTCCAGTCCCTCACGGGCGGCCAGCGCGAGGGCGGCCGTCGACTCGGGCTCGTCCATCTCGCCGTCACCGAGGAACGCCCACACGTGCGAGGCGGAGAGGTCCTTGATGCCGCGGTTGGTCAGGTACCGGTTGAACCGGGCCTGGTAGATCGCGGAGAGCGGGCCGAGGCCCATGGAGACGGTCGGGAACTCCCAGAGCCAGGGCAGCCGCCGCGGGTGCGGATAGGAGGGCAGGCCCTTGCCGCCGGCCTCCTGGCGGAAGTGGTCGAGGTGGTCCTCGGAGAGGCGTCCGTCCAGGAACGCACGGGCGTAGATGCCGGGGGAGGCGTGGCCCTGGATGTAGAGCTGGTCACCGGAGCCGGGCGCGTCCGCGGACTCCTTGCCCCGGAAGAAGTGGTTGAAGCCCGTCTCGTAGAGCCAGGCGGCCGACGCGAAGGTCGCGATGTGGCCGCCGACGCCGAGTTTGCTGCCGCGGGTCACCATGGCCGCCGCGTTCCAGCGGTTCCAAGCGGTGATCCGGTTCTCCAGCTCCTGGTCGCCGTCGTGCTCGGGCTCCGCGGAGGTGGGGATGGTGTTGAGGTAGTCGGTTTCCAGGACCTTCGGCAGCGCGAGACCGGCTCCCTCGGCCCGCTCCAGCGTGCGCCGCATCAGGTAGGCGGCGCGGTGCGGACCGGCTGCCTTGGTCACGGCGTCCAGGGAGGACTGCCACTCGGCGGTCTCCTCGGGGTCGCGGTCATGGAGCTGGTCCAGCTCGCTCGGCTGGATCACGGTGGGGTCGGTCATTTCGCCGCCTTCCGGAGTCGAAGGGGTTCCCTCATCGGTAGGGGTTCGGGTTGCCCTAGGTCTTGGCAGGACAGGGCGGGAGGGCTCTCGGTTGGAAGCCCAACGGGGACTGTAACCCGCTGATCGATGATCGATCAAAGGGCGGATCGGTAAAACCTCTCCAGCGGGGGAAAGTCGGCACCCAGTGCCTCCGCCTCGGGCATGCGGTGCCTTGTTTTCGCAGGTGAATGCGGGGGCTTCGCACGGATGAGCGGGCCTTGGCGCAGACTGGGCCGGTACGGCCGGTGCTGGGTGAAACCGGTGCTCACGACCGGTGCAGCCCCGCATCGGGGCGCGGCGCGCAGCCGAGGACGTGGGCCTTGACCAGTTCGGCGATCGCCGGGTCACGCCGCTTGAAGGCGGCCACCAGCGCCTCGTGCTCCTCCGCGTAGGACTGCTGCACGGTCCCCAGCCACCGGATGGACAGCGAGGTGAACACCTCGATGCCCAGCCCCTCCCAGGTGTGCAGCAGCACCGCGTTGCGGGCCGCCCGCACCAGCTCCCGGTGGAACGCCACGGTGTGCCGCACCTGCCCGGTCCCGTCGGCGTGCCGGTCCGCCTCGTACAGCGCCGCGACGTGCGGTTCCAGCGCCGAGCAGTCCTCGGCGAGCCGCTCCGCCGCCAACTCCGCGGCGATCGCCTCCAGGCCCGCCCGGACCGGATAGCTCTCCTCCAGGTCGGCGGCGGTCAGATTGCGCACCCGGACGCCCTTGTTGGGCGCCGATTCGATGAGCCGCAGCGATTCCAGCTCCCGCAGCGCCTCCCGTACCGGGGTCTGGCTGACCGCCAGCTCGGTGGCGATCCGCCGCTCGACGATCCGCTCACCCGGCTTCCAGCGCCCGCTGACGATCCCCTCCACGATGTGCTCGCGGATCTGTTCGCGCAGCGAGTGGACGACGGGCGCGGTCATGCGGGGCTCCTTGCTGCCGGGCGTCGTGGGGACCCCCAAAGGCATTGACCCATAGACAATACGGCCGCGCCCCCGTCCTGACGCGTCTCGGACGGGGGCGTTCCCGCAGGTGTGGTGAGCCTTACAGCCCCGGGCGCGGGTGCGGACCCGCCCCGAAAAGCCGGCGCCGCCCGTACGGGGGACGGAAAGAACCCCTGTACGGACGGCGCCGCATCGGTCACAGACCGAGTTCGACCTCGAACTCGCCGGCTTCCAGGATCGCCTTGACGGCGGTCAGGTAGCGGGCGGCGTCGGCGCCGTCGACCAGGCGGTGGTCGTAGGACAGCGACAGGTACGTCATGTCCCGGACGCCGATCACGGTGCCCTCGGCGGTCTCGATGACCGCCGGACGCTTGACCGTGGCGCCGATGCCCAGGATGGCGGCCTGGGTGGGCGGCACGATCACGGTGTCGAACAGCGCACCGCGCGAACCGGTGTTGCTGATCGTGAAGGTCGCGCCCGCGAGGTCGTCGGGACGGATCTTGTTGGTGCGCACGGCACCCGCCAGCTCCGCGGTCTTCTTGGAGATCCCGGCGATGTTGAGGTCGCCGGCGCCCTTGATGACCGGGGTCATCAGCCCCTTCTCGGAGTCCACGGCGATGCCGATGTTCTCCGTGTCGAAGTAGGTGATGGTCCCCTCGTCCTCGTTGATCCGGGCGTTGATGATCGGGTGCGCCTTGAGCGCCTGGGCCGCTGCCTTCACGTAGAAGGGCATCGGGGACAGCTTGACGCCCTCACGGGCGGCGAAGGCGTCCTTGGCCTGGGCGCGCAGCCGCATCAGGCGGGTCACGTCGACCTCGACGACCGAGGTCAGCTGCGCCTGGGTCTGGAGCGCCTTGATCATGTTGTCGCCGATGAGCTTGCGCATCCGGGTCATCTTGACCGTCTGCCCGCGCAGCGGGGACACCTCAAGGGCCGGGGCCTTCTTGGCGGCGGCCGGAGCGGCCGGAGCAGCAGCGGGGGCGGCGGCGACGGGCGCCGCGGCCTGCGCGGCGGCCTTCGCGGCCTCGGCGGCGGCGAGGACGTCCTGCTTGCGGATGCGTCCGCCGACGCCGGTGCCCTTGACGGCCGACAGGTCGACGCCGTTCTCGGAGGCGAGCTTGCGCACCAGCGGCGTGACGTAGGCGCCGTCGTCCACGGGCTGCGCGGCGGCGGGCGCCGGAGCGGCCGGAGCCTGCGGCGCCGGAGCCGCGGGGGCGACCGGAGCCGGGGCGGGGGCAGCCGCGACCGGAGCCGGGGCGGCCGCGACCGGGGCGGGAGCCGGAGCGGCCGGGGCCACCGGGGCGGGCGCGGGGGCGGCGGGCGCCGGGGCGGGAGCCGCCGGAGCGGGCGCGGCGGCCGGAGCGGCACCGGCGGCACCGATCACGGCCAGCTTGGCGCCGACCTCAGCGGTCTCGTCCTCGCCGACCGTGATCTCCAGCAGCACGCCGGAGACGGGCGACGGGATCTCGGTGTCGACCTTGTCGGTGGACACCTCCAGCAGCGGCTCGTCGGCGTCGACGCTGTCCCCGACGGCCTTCAGCCAGCGGGTGACGGTGCCTTCGGTGACGGACTCGCCGAGCGCCGGGAGCACCACGTCGGTGCCCTCGGCCGCGCCCGCCGGAGCCGCGGGCGCGGCCGGAGCCGCGGGAGCCTCGGCGACGGGTGCCGCGACGGGGGCGGCGGGCTGCTCGGGCGCCTGGGCCGGCGCCGGTGCGGGGGCCTCGGCGGCGGCCGGGGCGGGCGCGGCAGCGGGGGCACCGCTGCCGTCGTCGATGACGGCGAGCTCGGCGCCGACCTCGACCGTCTCGTCCTCGGCGACCTTGATGGAGGCCAGAATGCCGGCGGCGGGGGAGGGGATCTCGGTGTCGACCTTGTCGGTGGACACCTCCAGCAGCGGCTCGTCGAGTTCGACGCGCTCGCCCTCGGCCTTCAGCCAGCGGGTGACAGTGCCCTCGGTGACGCTCTCACCGAGCGCCGGAAGGGATACGGAAACCGCCATGGTTTCGGTTGCTCCTTACGAAAGTGCGGAAGTCTGTGGTCGTCGCGCCCGGTGACCGGAAATCAGTCGTGGGAGTGGAGGGGCTTGCCCGCCAGCGCGAGGTGGGCCTCGCCGAGCGCTTCGTTCTGGGTCGGGTGGGCGTGGATGAGCTGGGCGACCTCGGCCGGCAGCGCCTCCCAGTTGTAGATCAGCTGGGCTTCGCCGACCTGCTCGCCCATCCGGTCGCCGACCATGTGGACGCCGACCACGGCACCGTCCTTGACCTGGACGAGCTTGATCTCGCCCGCGGTCTTCAGGATCTTGCTCTTGCCGTTGCCCGCCAGGTTGTACTTCAGGGCGACGACCTTGTCCGCGCCGTAGATCTCCTTGGCCTTGGCCTCGGTGATGCCCACGGAGGCGACCTCGGGGTGGCAGTAGGTGACCTTGGGCACGCCGTCGTAGTCGATCGGCACGGTCTTCAGACCGGCCAGCCGCTCCGCCACCAGGATGCCCTCGGCGAAGCCGACGTGCGCGAGCTGGAGGGTCGGGACCAGGTCGCCCACCGCCGACACGGTCGGCACGTTGGTCTGCATGTACTCGTCGACCAGGACGTAGCCGCGGTCCGTCGCGACGCCCTGCTCCTCGTACCCGAGGCCCTGCGAGACGGGGCCGCGGCCGATCGCGACGAGCAGCACCTCGGCCTCGAAGACCTTGCCGTCGGCGAGGGTCACCCGGACGCCGTCCTGGGTGTACTCCGCCTTCTCGAAGAAGGTGCCGAGGTTGAACTTGATGCCCCGCTTGCGGAACGCGCGCTCCAGCAGCTTGGAGCTGTTCTCGTCCTCGACGGGCACGAGGTGCTTGAGGCCCTCGACGACCGTCACGTCGGTGCCGAAGGACTTCCACGCCGAGGCGAACTCGACGCCGATGACCCCGCCGCCGAGGATGATCGCGGACTCGGGCACCCGGTCCAGGGTCAGCGCGTGGTCCGAGGAGATGATCCGGTTGCCGTCGATCTCCAGGCCCGGCAGCGACTTCGGCACGGAGCCGGTCGCCAGCAGGACGTGGCGGCCCTGGACGTTCTGGCCGTTGACCTCCACCGAGGTCGGGGAGGACAGCCGTCCCGCGCCCTCGATGTACGTCACCTTGCGGGAGGCCACCAGGCCCTGGAGACCCTTGTAGAGGCCCGCGATGACGTCGTCCTTGTACTTGTGGACGGCCTTGATGTCGATGCCCTCGAAGGTGGCCCGGACACCGAACTGCTCGGCCTCCCGGGCCTGGTCCGCGATCTCACCGGCGTGGAGCAGGGCCTTCGTGGGGATGCAGCCGTTGTGCAGGCAGGTGCCGCCCAGCTTGTTCTTCTCGATCAGGGCGACGTCGAGACCCAGCTGAGCGCCACGCAGGGCCGCGGCGTAACCGCCGCTACCGCCGCCGAGGATCACTAGGTCGAAAACGGTGCTGGCGTCGTTCGCCACGTCACGTCCTCCATGCTTTGCGCCGCGTGCCGGACCCTGTTTCCGGGAGGGTGTCCGGCCGGTCGGCTGGTGTGGCCGCTCTTTCTACGGCCCTGTGGTGGGGGCCCTGTCCTGCCGACGCCCATCTTCGCACTAGTCGGGGGGTGTCGGGACGCCGGGCCACTGGGTGGTATGTCTCACACATCACCGTGGCCCCGGGCGAGGGGCCCGGGGCCACGGTGCTCAAGGGCCGCGCAGCGGGGTGGTGCGGGGTGCGTCAGCCCAGGTCACCGGCGGCGGTGCGCTCCGCGAGCCGGACCAGGGTGCGCACGCCCGAGCCGGTGCCGCCCTTGGGGGTGTAGCCGAAGGGGGCGCCCTCGTTGAAGGCCGGGCCCGCGATGTCGAGGTGGGCCCAGGTGATGCCCTCGCCGACGAACTCGCGCAGGAACAGCGCGGCGACCAGGCCGCCGCCCATCCGCTCGCCCATGTTCGCGATGTCGGCGGTGGGCGAGTCCATGCCCTTGCGCAGGTGCTCCGGCATCGGCATCGGCCAGGCGGCCTCGCCGGCCTCCTCGGCCGTCTCGTGGATCGAGGCGCGGAACGCGTCGTCGTTGGCGTTGATCCCGAAGGTGCGGTTGCCCAGCGCCACCATCATCGCGCCGGTCAGCGTGGCCACGTCCACGATCGCGTCGGGCTCCTCCTCGGACGCCTTGGCGAGCGCGTCGGCGAGGACCAGACGGCCCTCGGCGTCGGTGTTGAGCACCTCGACGGTCTTGCCGGAGTACATCCGCAGCACGTCGCCGGGGCGGGTCGCGGAGCCGGACGGCATGTTCTCGGCGAGCGCCAGCCACCCGGTCACGTTGACCGCGAGACCGAGCCGCGCCACCGCGACGACCGAGGCGAACACGGCGGCGGCGCCGGCCATGTCGCACTTCATGGTCTCGTTGTGGCCCGCGGGCTTCAGCGAGATGCCGCCCGAGTCGTACGTGATGCCCTTGCCGATGTACGCCAGGTGCTTCTCGGCGTCCGGGTGGGTGTAGCTCAGCTTCACCAGGCGGGGCCCGGCGGCGGAACCGGCGCCGACGCCGAGGATGCCGCCGTAGCCGCCCTTGGCGAGCGCCTTCTCGTCCAGCACCTGGACCTTGATCCCGTGCTCCTTGGCGGCGGCCGTGGCGACCGCCGCGAACGCCTCCGGGTCGAGGTCGTTGGGCGGCGTGTTCACCAGGTCGCGGGCGCGGTTCAGCTCCTCGGTGACGGCGAGGGCGCGGGCGACGGCGGCCTTGTGCGCCTTGTCGCGGGGCTTGGCCCCGAGGACGGCGATCTCGGCGAGCGGGGCCTTGCCCTTGCTCGCGTTCTTGTTGCCGCGCCCGGTCTCCTTGTACGCGTCGAAGGCGTAGGCGCCCAGCAGCGCACCCTCGGCGATGGCCCCGACGGCCTCCGCGTCGGCGACCGGCAGCGCGAAGACGGCCTTCTTGGCCCCGGTCAGGGCGCGGGCGGCGGTTCCGGCGGCGGTCCGCAGGACCTCGTCGGTGTAGTCGGCGGCGGTGGTGGTGTCGTCGCCGTCGGCCGGTGCGCCGAGTCCGACCGCCAGCACCAGCGGAGCCTTGAGCCCGGTGGGGGACGGCAGCTTGCTCACCTCGCCCTCGCCGCCCGAGGCGCCGAGCGTCTCCAGGAGGGCGGCGAGCTTGCCGTCGAACGCCTGGTCGACGGCCTCGGCGCCCGGGGCGAGCACGGGGCCCTTGGCGCCCTTGGCGACGCCGACGACGATCGCGTCGGCACGCAGGCCGGACGCCGCGGCGGTGCTGAGAGTGAGAGCAGTCACGGTGGTGGGATCTCGCTTCCTGGGAGTTCCATGGCCTGAGCCGCAAGGAGTGGGTGGCCCGACCGGCTCCGTACCCGACGCTTGTGGATCGGGCCGGCGCAGTGCCAATGAGGAGCCTACGCTCCGTGACACCGGTGCCGTCCACCGGTGGGGACGCCGTGGCGCCCGGACCCGCCGCCAGGCAGGTGCCCGGCAGGCACCCGGGGTGCGCCGGGTGTCACCCGCCCAGCGTCAGCACGACCAGGGCGACGGTGGCGGCGGTTTCGGCCACTGCTCCGAACACGTCGCCGGTGACCCCGCCGAAGCGCCGCACGCAGCGCCGCAGCAGCAGTTCGGCGACCCCGCACCCCACCAGGACCGCAGCGGCGCCGCGCACCGCCCCGGACGGCCCCCACAGGGCACCGGCCAGCACGGCCGCGACCGCGGTGACGAGCACCAGCACGGGCAGCGCCGCCCGGCGCGGGGACACGGTCCCGGCGACGGCGGCGCCCAGTCCCCCGGGGCGCGCGGCCGGTACGCCGCGCCGTGCGGTGAGGGTCAGCGCGAGTCGGGCGGTGACCCCCGCGACGACGGCCCCGACCGCCCCGGCGGCCCAGGAACCGGCGTACAGCTGGGCGAGGGCCGCGATCTGCGCGAGCACCACCAGCACCAGGGTGACGACCCCGAACGGCCCGATGTCCGACTGCTTCATGACCCGCAGCGCGTCCGCCGCGGGCTTGCCGCTGCCGAGTCCGTCGGCCACGTCCGCCAGCCCGTCCAGGTGCAGGCCGCGGGTGAGCACGGCGCCCACGGCGACGCTCGCGACGGCGGCGAGGGCCGGCCCCGCACCGCCGAGCAACAACAGTCCCGACAGGGCCGCCGCGCACCCTCCGACGACGAGCCCGGTGACCGGCGCCCACACCATTCCGGAGCGGGCCGCCTCCCGGTCCCAGCGGGTCACCCGTACCGGCAGCACGGTGAGCGTGCCGAAGGCGAACCTGGCCCCCGCCCACCCCCGCCCCTCGGACCCGCCCGGGACGGGGGCGTCCGGTCCGGCTGCGCCGTCAGGTCCGTCCGCGCCGTCCGCGCCGTCTGGAGGGGGTCGTTCCTCGTCCGCCGCTGCCATGTCGGGCACGCTATCCGGTCAGCCCGCCGCGTCCTGTCCGGACGACTCGCCCCGGTCGGACGACTCGCCCCCGTCGGCCGATCCGTCCGGCTCCTGCTCCTGGGTGGCCGTCTTCTGCTCCCCCGCGGGCCCCTGCTTCTGCTCGGGCTCGGACTGCGGCTCGGGCTCCGGCGTCAGCTCCAGCTCCGCCGAGAGGGCCGCCGCGGCCTGCACCAGCGGCAACGCCAACAGCGCCCCGGTGCCCTGACCGATCCGGACGCCCTGGGTCAGCAGCGGCTCGATCGCCATCCGGTCCAGCGCCTTGGCCTGCGCCGGCTCCCCGGAGTCGTGCCCGGCGATCCACCAGTCCGGCGCCCGGAACGCCACCCGCTGCGCGACCAGGGCGCAGGCCGCGGACACCACGCCGTCCAGGATGACCGGCGTCTTGCGCACCGCGCACTGCAACAGGAAGCCCGTGATGGCCGCGAAGTCCGCTCCGCCCGTCGTGGCGAGCAGCGTCAACTGGTCGCCGAGGACCGGCCGGGCCCGCCGCAGGGAGTCCCGTACGGCGGCGCACTTGCGCATCCACGCCAGATCGTCGATCGGCACCTCGCCCCGCCCGGTCACCACCGAGGCGTCCACCCCGCACAGCGCCGCGATCAACGTCGCCGCCGCCGTGGTCCCGCCCACGCTCACGTCCCCGAGCACCACCAGGTCGGTCCCCGAGTCGACCTCCTCGTCGGCGAGGGCCGTCCCGGCCCGGAAGGCGGCCTCGGCCTCCTGAGCCGTCAGCGCGTCCTCCACGTCGATCCGCCCCGACCCGCGCCGCACCCGGAACCGCACCACGTCCTCGGGCAGCGCGCCCGGTTCGCAGTCCAGCCCCATGTCCACCACGCGCACCGGCACCCCCGAGCGACGGGCGAGGACCGCCACCGGGCTGGTCCCGTCGAGGACCGCGCGCACCAACTCGTGCGCGGTGCCCGCCCGCCGGGAGGAGACGTCGAGCTCGGCGACCCCGTGATCGGCCGCGAACAACACCACCTTCGGCCGCTCCACCGGGCGGACCGGTACGGACGCCTGAGCCGCCGACAACCAGGTGCCCAACTCGTCCAGCCGGCCCAGCGCCCCGGGCGGCAGAACCTGCCGCTCCCGGCGCTCCTCGGCGGCGTTGCGCAACCCGCCGTCGGGGCGCTCGATCAGGTCGGTGAAGTCGTCGAGATTCAGGGAGCTCATTCGCGGAACAGTACCGTCAGCGGTCCTCCGGCCGGTTCGCTCACCCCGCCCCGACGGCCGGTTCCCGCACCCCTGCGGACCGTCCCCGGTCGACCGGCGCGGCACCGTCGCCCGCCTCCGTGGCGCCACGTGACGCACCGGCCCCGCCCTGTCGTTGAACCGGCCCCCTTGATCCCATACGTTCCGCTTTGTGCCTCCCCAGCAAGCGAGCGCCGCCGAACCCGCCGCGATCGGCCCGCGCCCCCTACCGCCCGCCGCCCCCGGCACCGCCACCCGGCCCGCGTGCCCCTGGTGCGGCTCCACGTCCCTGCGCACCAAGGTCCGCGCCACCCTCGTACCGGGCTCGCCCCTGGAGGAGTGCCGCGACTGCGCCCACGTCTTCCGCGGTCCGACCCCGACCCCGACCCCGGACGCGACCCCCGCGGCCGGTCACTGCGCCCGCCCCGCCGCGCGCAGTGACCGGGCGCACCGCGCCGCGGCCCGCGCCCTGCTCCCCTTCGGCGAACCGGAGAGCTGGTTGGACGTCGGCACCGGCACGGCCCGCTTCCCCGCCGCCGCCCGCAGCGTCCACCCGTACACCGCGTTCGACGGCGTCGACGGCGGTCACGGCGCAGGCGCCGGTGCTGACGGCGCACGCGCCCTCGCCGACGGCCTGCTCGACGAGGTCCACCGCGGCACCCTCGTCGAGCTCGCCCCGCACCTCGCGGGCCGGTACGACGTCCTGAGCATGTTCCGCCACCTCGAACGCGTGCCCGATCCACGGGCCGAACTCCGGGCCGGCCACCGGGCCCTGCGCCCCGGCGGCCACCTCCTGGTCGAGGGCTCCGATCCGCTGAGCCGCTCCGCCGCCCTCCTCGGCCGCTGGTGGGCCCCCTACCACCGGCCCGGCACCCGGCACCTGATCCCGGAGGCCAACCTCCGCCGGGAGCTGCGCGCCCTCGGCTACACCGTGGTCCTCGTCGACCGTCGCGCCGCGCACCAGAGCGCCGGCCCCGGAGCCGCCGTCACCCTGCTGCTGAGCCGCCGCCGGCCCACCGCCGGCGCCCCGTCCGGTGCCGCGCGCACCCTGCTCGCCCTCGGCCGGGCCCTCGACCGGGTGCTCGCCCCGGTCGCCGCCCGCACCCGGTTCACCAACTCCTACCGGGTGATCGCCCGCCGGGACGCCGCCCCCGGGTAGGTCAGCCGCGCAGCACCAGCGCCTGCCCCGCCACCACCAGCACCACCTGTTCGCACTCCGTCGCGAACGCCGCGTTCAGCCTCCCCAACTCGTCCCGGTACCGCCGGCCGGACGCGGTCGCGGGGACGATCCCGGAACCGACCTCGTTGGACACGGCCACCACCGGGCGGCGCGTCGCCCGCACCGCACCGGTCAACTCCCGCACCCGCCGCCGCAGCTCCCGCTCCCCGCCGTCCGCCCACGGGGCGTCGTCCCACGCGTCCACCGCGTCCATGGCGTCCGTCAACCACAGCGACAGACAGTCGATCAGCAGCGGCGGTCCCGGTTCCGCCAGCAGCGGCACCAGGTCACAGGTCTCCACCGTCCGCCACGACCCGGGCCGCCGCTCCCGGTGCGCGCCCACCCGGGCCGCCCACTCCTCGTCGGCCGGCGCCCCGTGGTAGTTGCCGCCCGTGGCCACGTACACCACACCGGGGAAGCCCTCCAACCGCCGCTCGGCCTCCACCGACTTGCCCGACCTGGCCCCGCCCAGCACCAGCGTCCGGCGCGGCACGTCCGGGACCTCCTCGTAGGCGCCCACGGTCAGCGTCGTCCCGTCCGGCACCGCCCGCGCCCCCGCCGCCGCCAGCCTGCGCGTCAACTCGTGCCCCTGCGGCACGTCGTGGTCGAGGTGCACCGCCACCACGTCCGTGGTCGGGCCCACCGCCCCCGAGGCCCGCAGCCGGGCCAGCGCGTCCGGGCGGCCCACCACGTCGGCGAGCACCAGGTCGTAGCGGCCGTCCGGCCCGGCCGGGTCGGCGAGCCCGGCGGGCGCGGCGCCCGGCGGCAGGTACAGCAACCGCTGTCCGTCCGGACCGGTCACCGCGTACCCGGTGCCGGGGGAGTCCATCGGGACCGCCCGCACCCGGTGCCCGGTCAGCAGCGCCAGCTCGCGCCCGTCCGGCACCCGACCGGGCTGCGGCAGCCCCGCCGGCACCTCGACCGCCGGACCGTCGTGCGGATGCGACAGCAGCACCTGCCGCACGCCCGTCAGCGACCGTCCGGCCCGCGCCGCGGCGAGCGCGGCGCCCGGCGTCAGGTCGAGCAGCAGCGTTCCGTCGACGAGCGCCGCCGAGGGCCCGCGCGCCGCCTCCCCGACGGCGAGGGCGCAGACCGCGCAGGGGCAGCCGGGGCGGGGCAGGCCGTCGGGCCCGCCGGTACCGAGCAGAGTGAGTTCCACGTGAGGATCCTCCCGCGACCCCGGGCCGGACGCCCGCCCGGCTAGGCTTCCGGCTGCACGCACAACCGTGATCTACCTCGGGAGGCTGGCATGACGACGTGGACGTGGCGGTTCGAGAAGGCCGACGGTACGGAGGTCTCCCCGGCGGTGGAACCCGAGGAGTTCACCACTCAGGGGGACGCCGAGACCTGGATCGGGGAGTACTGGAAGGACCTCCTCGCCGGCGGCGCCGACCAGGTGTTCCTGTCCGAGGACGGAACGCGGGTCTACGGGCCGATGAGCCTGCACGCCGAGAGCGCCGGGACCGGCGAGGCCACCGGGACCGGAACCATCGGCGACCCGGAGACCGTCGAGGCACCCGCGGAGTCCTGAACGCCGTCCGCCCCGGCCGCGCACCGGGCCGGGGCGGCATCAGATCTCGCCGAGCGTGACCTCCACGGTGGATTGGGCCCCGTCCCGCAGGTACGTCACCTTCACCCGGTCGCCCGGCGCGTCCTCCGCCAGGACCTCCGACAGGGACGTGATCGTCGTGACCGACCGGTCGTCCACCCGGGTGATGACGTCGCCGGGACGGATGCCCGCGTCGTCCGCGCCGCCGCCGTTCGTCACCGACACCACCGCGACCCCGGCGGGCCGCTGCTGCTCGTCCACGACCGTGCGCCCGGTGATGCCGAGCGCGGCCCGGCCCGAGTCGGTGACCTTGCCGTCCTTGATGATCTGGTCCGCCACGGTGGTCACCATCGAGGCGGGGATCGCGAAGCCGATGCCCGGCGCCGCGCTGTTCCCGAAGTTCGGATCGGTCGCGGCCAGGGTGGGGATGCCGATCACCTTGCTGTCCAGGTCCACCAGGGCGCCCCCGCTGTTGCCCGGGTTGATGGAGGCCGACGTCTGGATCATGTTCGCGATGGTCGCGCCCGTCCCGCCGTTGTCCTCGCTCTCGCTGACGGTCCGTCCGGTCGCCGACACGATGCCCTCGGTCACGCTGGAGGACAGCCCCAGCGGGGAGCCCATCGCCAGGACGATCTGGCCCACCCGCACCTTGCCGCTGTCCCCGAAGGCCGCCGGGCGCAGCCCCTTGGGCACGCTGTCGAGCCGCACCACCGCGAGGTCCTGCTCCGGATAGCTGAACACCAGCTCCGCGGTCAGCGGCTGCTCGCTGCCCGCGGTCGTCACCCGGAAGGACCGCTCGTTGCCGATGACGTGCGCATTGGTGACGATGTGCCCCCGGTCGTCGTACACCACGCCGGAGCCGAGGTCATCGCGCCCGCGGATCTGCACGACGGACGGCAGGACGTCGGCGATGGTCTCCTCGTAGTCGCCCTGGAGGGCTTCCGCGGATCGTTGGGCCGGCGCGGCGCGTTCGGTGACGGGGGTGGCCGCCGCGGTCCTCGCGGACCCCGGCCCGCCGGAGCACCCGGCGAGCAGCGCCCCGGCGCACAGGCAGCCCAGCACGATCGCCGCCCGGGCCCCGGGCCCCGTCCTACGGGATGAGTTCATGTCCGAAAGTCTGGGGCCGCGCGCGGCGTCGAACCCTGAATTACCCACCCAAACGGGTCACCCCGGCGAAACCGCGGGTCGCCCATCGGGTGAACGCGACGGGGGCGGCATGCGCAGTCGGCGCGGTGGGCGGGGCGTCCGGTCAGCCCCGCGCCCCGCAGAGGTGCAACAACGAGGCGACGCCCCGGTAGGGGTCGGTCCGCCCGGCCCGGTCCTCGGCGTCCAGCAGGAGCCCCAGATCGCCCTTCCCCGGCAGGGCGGTCGCCTCGGGCACGGTGTCGGTGAAGACCCGCACCCCGTACCAGGCGCGCAGCGGCGCCCCGATGCCGGCGAGGGTCGCGGTCACCGCGGCCAGCCGGTCCGCCCGGACCTCCACCCCGCCCCGGTCCTCGCACACGACGGAGTCGAACGCGTCGAGCGCACCGGCCCAGTCCCCGGACAGTCCCGGCCGCATCGCCATCGCGTCGGCATTGCGCACCAGCAGCGACATCAGCCCGCCGCCGGCCAGCATCCGGGCCAGCCCGGCGACCACCGGATCGGTCTCCGCCACGTACATCAGCAGCCCGTGGCACAACACCACGTCGAAGCTGCCCGGCAGGAAGTGGACCCCGGTGTCCCGGCCGTCGCCCTCGAAGAAGCGCACCCGGTCGCGCACGCCCTCCGGCTCGGCGGCCAGCGCCGCACGCGCGACCGCCAACCGCCCGAGGTCCCGTTCGAGTCCGGTGACCTCGTGCCCGGCCCGGGCCAGCCGCAACGCCTGGGTACCGCGCCCCGCGCCCACGTCGAGGACCCGCAGTCGTTTGCCGACCCGGAAGCGGGCGGTTATCTGCTCGTCCAACTGGCGGGCCACGAGTTCCCGCCGCACCACGTCCCGCAGCCCGTAGGGGTCCGTCGGTCCGTCCCCCGCAGGTGCGGCCGGTGTCAGGGCCGCTCCCCGCGCTTGACCTGCGGCTTCGGCAGCCGGAGGCGGCGCATCTGGAGCGTCCGCATCAGACCGTAGGCGACGGCGCCGCGCTTGGGCTCGTCCGGGAAGCGGGTGCGCAGCTCCTTCTTCAGCCGGATGAACAGCAGCGAGGAGTCGAGCAGGATCAGTGCGATCACGAACAGCCACAGCAGCAGCGCGATGTTCTGGAGCTGCGGTACCCGCACCATGCTCAGGACCAGGATGACCACGGCCATGGGCAGGAAGAATTCCGCGATGTGGAAGCGGGAGTCCACGTAATTCCGGACGAAGCGCCGCACGGGGCCCTTGTCGCGCACGGGCAGGTACCGCTCGTCCCCGCTCGCCAACGCCTGTCGCTGCCGCTCCAGCGCGGCACGCCGCTCGTCGCGGTTGCGCTTGGCGGCGTCCTTGCGCGTCATGGGCGTATTCGCCACGCTGCGGCGCTGCGACTGGGCCTCGCTGCGCTTGGGCGTGGCACGCCCCTTCGGCGCCTGCGGGTCGCGGGCCTGCTTGGTGGTGGTCACCGGCGCCTGCTCGGCGGCGGTCTTGTCTGTCTTGGCACGGCTACGGAACACAAAACCCAAGGGTACGGGGTGGGGGCGCATGGACCCCAGCCAGGCGGGGAACGATCCGGCAACACCGGTCGTCCCTAGAGGGACAGAGGAGACATCCAGACCGCTACCCGGAGTTCCACCACGGGCCGTCACCGGCCCGGACCCCCGGGTAACACCTACTCCTTACGCTGGATCGAAGTCGATCACACTCGTCCTTGGGGATGAGCGCATCCGACGCCGAACAGTGCGGTAATAGAGGCGGGCCCCTTACTGTGGGACCTGTTGGAGAGTTAGAGCCGGAGTCCGTCAGAAGGGGGCGCGCGAAGCCCATGAGCGGTGTCATGAAGCGTATGGGGATGATCTTCCGCGCGAAGGCGAACAAGGCCCTTGACCGGGCCGAGGACCCGCGCGAGACCCTCGACTACTCGTACCAGAAGCAGCTGGAGCTGCTCCAGAAGGTCCGCCGCGGGGTCGCCGACGTGGCGACCTCCCGCAAGCGCCTGGAGCTCCAGCTCAACCAGCTCCAGAACCAGTCCAGCAAGCTGGAGGACCAGGGCCGCAAGGCGCTGGCGCTCGGCCGGGAGGACCTCGCCCGTGAGGCGCTGTCCCGCAGGGCCGCGCTCCAGCAGCAGGTCAGCGATCTGGAGACGCAGCACCAGACCCTCCAGGGCGAGGAGGAGAAGCTGACCCTCGCGGCCCAGCGGCTCCAGGCCAAGGTCGATGCCTTCCGCACCAAGAAGGAGACCATCAAGGCCACCTACACCGCCGCCCAGGCCCAGACCCGGATCGGCGAGGCGTTCACCGGCATCTCCGAGGAGATGGGCGACGTCGGCCTCGCGATCCAGCGCGCCGAGGACAAGACCGCGCAGCTCCAGGCACGTGCCGGCGCGATCGACGAACTGCTCGCCTCGGGCGCCCTCGACGACCCCACGGGCACGGCGAAGGACGACATCGCCGCGGAGCTGGACCGCATCTCCGGCGGCACCGACGTGGAGTTGGAACTCCAGCGCATGAAGGCCGAGCTGGCCGGGGGCTCCACCTCGCAGCAGGCCATCGAAGGCGGCCAGCAGGCCCCCGGGAACCAGCAGCAGCGGGACACCCCGCGCTTCGACAAGCAGTAGGCCCGGGCCGCACACACGCCTAGGAGGGCGTCATGATCGTACGGATCATGGGGGAGGGCCAGGTACGGCTCGCGGACAGCCACGTCACCGAGCTGAACACCTTGGACGACGAACTGCTCGCAGAGCTGGAGAGCGGGGACACCCCCGGATTCCGGCGGACCCTCTCCGCCCTCCTCGATCGGGTGCGGGAGCTGGGGAGCCCCCTGCCCGACGACTCCCTGGAACCGTCGGAGCTGATCCTCCCGTCCCCGGACGCCAGCCTCGACCAGATCAGGGCCCTGCTGACGGACGAGGGCCTGATCCCCAACTGATCCCCGCCGATCTCCCCTCCGGTGCCCGGTGACGCCCTCCGGCGCCCGGTGACACCGACCGAAGGGCCGTGCCGTACCCGACCAGGGCGGTGCGGCCACCGCCGCCCGTGCCGCACCCCGACCCGGCTAACGTTCCTGAGGTGACCCCCTTGGACCGGGCCAGGAACAGCTGGGGCTGGCTGCGTGCCCACCCCACCGTGGCCGACGGCGCCCTCGCCCTGGGCGTCCTCACCGTCATGCTCTGCGTCGCGATGATGAACCCCTACGGGCCGGCCGCGCAGCACGGCCCCATGGTGTGGAGCACCCGCACCCCGGGCGCCCTCAGCCTGGTCCTGATGCCGCTGGCCGCCGCGACCCTGGCGTTCCGCCGCCGCGCCCCCCTGCCCGTCCTGTGGGCCACGGGCCTCCTTTCCTTCGTGGAACTGCTGTTCAGCGAACCCCGGGCCCCGGTCGCGATGGCCGCCGTCTGCGCGCTCTACACCGTCGCCGCGCGCACCGACCGCCCCACGGCCTGGCGGGTCGGCCTGCTGACGATGACCGCCCTGACCGGCGCGGCGATGCTCGCCGGCCCGATGCCCTGGTACACCCAGGAGAACCTCGGCATATTCGCCTGGACCGGCATGGCCGCGGCCGCCGGCGACGCGGTCCGCAGCCGCCGGGCCTTCGTCGACGCCATCCGCGAACGCGCCGAACGCGCCGAACGCACCCGCGAGGAGGAGGCACGGCGCCGGGTCGCGGAGGAGCGCCTGCGCATCGCCCGCGACCTGCACGACGTGGTCGCCCACCACATCGCCCTGGTCAACGTCCAGGCGGGCGTCGCGGCGCACCTCATGGACCGGCGCCCCGACCAGGCCAAGGAGGCGCTGGCCCACGTCCGCGAGGCGAGTCGGTCGGCCCTCGGCGAACTGCGCGCCACGGTCGGGCTGCTCCGGCAGAGCGGCGACCCGGAGGCCCCCGTCGAACCCACCTCCGGCCTCGACCGGCTCGAAGAGCTCGCCGATACCTTCCGGCACGCCGGGCTGCGCGTCGAGGTGGCCCGCGGCGACCAGGGCAGCCGCCCGCCCGCCGCGGTCGACCTGGCCGCGTACCGGATCATCCAGGAGGCGCTGACCAATGTCCGCAAGCACGCCGGGGGCCGCGCCCGCGCCGAGGTGAGCGTCGTACGGGTGGGCCCCCACATCGAGGTCACCGTGCTGGACGACGGCTCCCGGGCCGCCCGCGCCGAGGCCGCCGCCGACCCCGCCACCCCGCCCGACCCGGCCCTGCCGTCCCAGGCCGGCCCGGACCGGTCGGAGCAGCGGACGCGTCCCGACCCGTCGGGCCATCAGGACCAGCCGGGCGGCGGCCACGGACTGCTGGGCATGCGGGAACGCGCCACCGCGCTCGGCGGCGTCCTCACGGCAGGTCCCCGGTACGGGGGAGGGTTCCGGGTCCATGCGATCCTGCCGGTCAAGACCCGCACCGGGCACGGTGCGGGGGAGACGGAGGAACCGCCGTGACCATCCGGGTGCTGCTCGCCGACGACCAAGCCCTCCTGCGCAGCGCCTTCCGGGTCCTCGTCGAGTCCGAGCCCGACATGGAAGTGGTCGGCGAGGCGTCCGACGGCGCCGAAGCCGTCCGGATCGCCGCCGAGACGGTGCCCGACGTGGTCCTGATGGACATCCGGATGCCCGGCACCGACGGGCTCAGCGCCACCCGGCTGATCTGCCGGGACCCCGCGCTGTCCACGGTGCGGGTGGTGATGCTGACGACGTTCGAGGTCGACGAGTACGTCGTGCAGTCGCTGCGCGCCGGCGCCTCCGGGTTCCTCGGCAAGGGCTCCGAGCCGGAGGAACTGCTCGACGCGATCCGGCTCGCCGCAGTGGGCGAGGCCCTGCTGTCCCCCGCCGCGACCAAGGGCCTGATCGCCCGGTTCCTCGCCCAGGGCGACGACTCCGACCCCGCCGGCCGCGCCGACTCCGAGCGGCTCGACGCGCTCACCGGCCGGGAACGGGAAGTCCTCGTCCAGGTCGCCGGCGGCCTCTCCAACGACGACATCGCCGAACGCCTCCAGGTCTCGCCGCTCACCGTGAAGACCCACGTCAACCGGGCGATGGCCAAGCTCGGCGCCCGTGACCGCGCCCAACTCGTCGTCATCGCCTACGAGTCGGGCCTCGTGCGGCCGCGCGGCTAGACCGGCTGCGCACTACCCCTCAAGGTGTAGATCGCCTACTACACCCGCAGTATGCGCGGCATAAAGGAAAGCGACCTGGGAGCGAGGGATCGGCCTTCCGCGATGGCACAGGGTAGGGGAGGGGGCTGCGAAGACGCGCCTCCCTCCGCGCCCAGCCACAGAAGAGAGACCGTCACCCATGTCCTGGCTGTCGAAGTTCAGCCTCGCTCAACGGGCCCTGATCGGGCTGATGTCGATCATCGCGATCGTCTTCGGCGCCATAGCGATTCCGCAGCTCAAGCAGCAGCTCCTGCCCTCCATCGAACTGCCGATGGTGTCGGTGCTCGCCCCGTACCAGGGTGCCTCGCCCGACGTGGTCGAGAAGCAGGTCGTCGAGCCGCTGGAAGACAGCATCGAAGCGGTCGACGGCATCACCGGCGTCACGGCCACCGCCAGCGAGGGCAACGCCGTCCTCATGGCGCAGTTCGACTACGGTGACGGCTCGAAGCAGATCATCGCCGACGTCCAGCAGGCCGTGAACCGGGTCCGCTCCCAGCTGCCGGCCGAGGTCGACCCCCAGGTCATCGCCGGGTCCACCGACGACATGCCGACCGTCGTCCTCGCCGCCTCCTCCGACAAGGACCAGCAGGCGCTCAAGGACCAGCTCGACCGCACCGTCGTGCCCAAGCTCAAGGAGATCGACGGCGTCGGTCAGGTCACCATCGACGGTGTCCGCGACCTCCAGGTCACCGTCACCCCCGACGACAAGAAGATGGCGCGGGCCGGGGTGAGCGCCCCGGTCCTCGGCCAGGCCATCCAGGCCGGCGGCGCCACCGTCCCCGCGGGCTCCTTCGAGGAGGACGGCAACAACCGCACGGTCCAGGTCGGCGGCGGCTTCACCTCCGTCCAGCAGATCCAGGACCTGATGGTCACCGGCGAGGGCGTCAAGAAGCCCGTGCGGCTCGCCGACGTCGCCACCGTGAAGCAGGAGCCGGCGAAGGCCGACTCCATCACCCGCACCAACGGCGAACGCAGCCTCGCCATCGTGGTCACCATGGACCAGGACGGCAGCTCGGTCGCGATCTCCGAGGCCGTCGAGGACGCCCTGGCGGACCTGCGCGCCGACCTGGGCGCCGGTGCCTCGCTCGCCGTCGTCACCGACCAGGGACCCGCGGTCTCCAAGGCGATCGACGGCCTCACCACCGAAGGCGCCCTCGGGCTGCTCTTCGCCGTCATCGTCATCCTGGTCTTCCTCGCCTCGATCCGCTCGACGCTGGTCACCGCGGTCTCCATCCCGCTGTCCATCGTCCTCGCGCTGATCGTGCTGTGGAGCCGGGACCTCTCGCTCAACATGCTGACCCTGGGCGCCCTGACCATCGCCATCGGCCGGGTGGTCGACGACTCGATCGTCGTCCTGGAGAACATCAAGCGGCACCTCGGCTACGGCGAGGAGCGCAAGGAGGCCATCCTCACCGCCGTCAAGGAGGTCGCGGGCGCGGTCACCTCCTCGACGCTCACCACCGTCGCCGTGTTCCTGCCCATCGGCCTCGTCGGCGGCATGGTCGGCGCGCTGTTCGGCTCCTTCAGCCTCACCGTGACGGCCGCGCTGCTCGCCTCGCTGCTGGTGTCGCTGACCGTCGTCCCGGTCCTCTCGTACTGGTTCCTGCGGCCCCCGAAGTCCGTGCGCGGGGTCGACGCGGAGGAGGCCCGCCGCCAGGCCGAGGAGAAGGAGGCCCGCAGCCGCCTCCAGCGCACGTACGTGCCCGTGCTGCGGTTCGCCACCCGACGCCGTCTGGTCAGCCTCGGCATAGCCGTCGTCGTCCTGCTCGCCACCTTCGGCATGGCGCCGCTGCTCAAGACGAACTTCTTCGACCCGGGCGAGCAGGAAGTCCTCACCATCCGCCAGGAGTTGAAGCCCGGCACCGGGCTGGCCGCCTCCGACGCGGCGGCCCGCAAGGTCGAGAAGATGCTCGACGGGGTCGAGGGCATCGAGAACTACCAGGTCACCGTCGGTTCCTCCGGCTTCATGGCGGCCTTCGGCGGCAGCACCGACACCAACCAGGCGACCTACCAGGTCACCCTGGAGGACGACGCGTCCTACGAGGACACCCAGGACCGCATCGAGGCCGGGCTCGGCAAGCTCTCCGGCATCGGCGAGACCACCCTCTCCGTCGGCGACGGCTTCGGCGCCCAGGACCTCAGCGTGGTCGTCAAGGCCGCCGACCCCGCGGTGCTGCGCAAGGCGTCCGACGAGGTCCGCGACGAGATCGCGAAGCTCGACGACGTCACCGACGTCCAGAGCAACCTCTCGCAGTCCGTCCCGCGGATCTCCGTCAAGGCCAACGACAAGGCCGCCCGGGCGGGGCTCACCGACGCCACCCTCGGCGCGGCCGTCGCCCAGGCGGTGCGCGGCACCACCACCGGCAAGGCGGTGCTGGGCGACGCCGAGCGCGACATCGTGATCCGCTCGGCGCAGTCCGCCACCACCCTGGACGAACTGAAGGACCTGCCCATCGGTCAGGCCCGGCTCGGTGACCTCGCCGTGGTCGAACTCGTCGACGGTCCCGTCTCCATGACCCGCATCGACGGCCAGCGCTCGGCCACCGTCACGGCCCGGCCGACCGGCGAGAACACCGGCGCGGTCAGCTCGGAACTCCAGACGAAGATCAACGCGCTGAAGCTGCCCGAGGGGGCCACCGCGTCCATCGGCGGGGTGTCCGAGGACCAGGAGGACGCGTTCGCCTCCCTCGGCCTCGCCATGCTCGCGGCCATCGCCATCGTGTTCATGCTGCTGGTGGCGGCCTTCAAGTCGCTCGTCCAGCCGCTGATCCTGCTGGTGTCCATCCCGTTCGCGGCGACCGGCGCGCTCGGCCTGCTCATCGTGACCGGTACGCCGCTGGGCGTGCCCGCGATGATCGGCATGCTGATGCTCATCGGCATCGTGGTCACCAACGCGATCGTCCTCATCGACCTCATCAACCAGTACCGCGCCCAGGGGTACGGGGTCGTGGAGGCGGTCGTCGAGGGCGGCCGGCACCGGTTGCGTCCGATCCTCATGACCGCGCTGGCCACGATCTTCGCGCTGCTGCCGATGGCCCTCGGGGTCACCGGTGAGGGCGGGTTCATCGCGAAGCCGCTCGCGGTGGTGGTGATCGGTGGGCTGATCAGCTCGACGCTGTTGACGCTGTTGCTCGTGCCGACGCTGTACGCGATGGTCGAGCTCCGCAAGGAGCGGAGGCGCGCGAAGCGCGAGGCGAAGCGGGCTGGGGCGTCCTTGCCCCAGCAGTCCGACTCTCCGGAGCCGGCCCGCACGTGATCCCTCCGGGTGGGCCCCCCGATCCTGTACGGGTCGGGGGGCCCACCCGTTTCCGCAAGCTGCGCGATGCTCACCCGCGCCCCTTTGGGTACGTCCACCTGCGCGTGCGCTGTCCTGCGGGGTGCGCTGGTCGTCTTGCGCAGTTCCCCGCGCCCCTTTGAGGTACGTCCACCTGCGCGTGCGCTGTCGTGCGGGGTGCGCTGTGCTCACCCGCGCAGTTCCCCGCGCCCCTATCGGGGCGCCCTGCGGGCCGGAGCGCCCTGTGGGGTGGGGTGCGGGTCGGGGCGGGCCGCACCTGACGCCGTACCCCGAGCCGGGCGCACCTGATCAGGGGCGCGGGGAACTGCGCGAAACACCAGCGCACCCGCACGGGAGCAGCGCACGCCCGCAGGGACGCACCCGAAGGGGGCGCGAGGAACGGCGCGGGCAACCACAGCGCACCCCACCGCAAAAGACCCCTACGGGAGAGCAAGCATGCGTTCCAGCGCGAGCTTGGCGAACCGCTCGGTCTCCGGATCGACACTGATCCGATTGACCACCTTGCCGTCGGCCAACGACTCCAGCGTCCACACCAGGTGCGGCAGGTCGATCCGGTTCATGGTCGAGCAGAAGCACACCGTCTTGTCGAGGAAGACGATCTCCTTGCCCTCCGGGGCGAAACGGTTCGCCAACCGCCGCACCAGATTCAGCTCCGTGCCGATCGCCCAACTGGACCCCGCGGGCGCGGCCTCCAGCGCCTTGATGATGTACTCGGTCGACCCCACGTAGTCCGCCGCCGCGACGACCTCGTTGCGGCACTCGGGGTGGACGAGCACGTTGACCCCGGGGATGCGGGCCCGCACGTCCTCCACGGACTCCAGCGAGAAGCGCCCGTGCACCGAGCAGTGCCCCCGCCACAGGATCATCTTCGCGGCCCGCAACTGCTCCGGGGTCACCCCGCCGCCCGGCTTGTGCGGGTTGTAGACGATGCAGTCCTCCAGGGACATGCCCATGTCCCGCACCGCGGTGTTGCGCCCGAGGTGCTGGTCGGGCAGGAACAGCACCTGCTCGCCCTGGGCGAACGCCCAGTCGAGCGCCTTCCGGGCGTTGGACGAGGTGCAGATCGTCCCTCCGTGCCGTCCGGTGAACGCCTTGATGTCCGCGGACGAGTTCATGTACGAGACGGGCACGACCCGCTCGGCTATGCCGGCCTCGGTCAGCACGTCCCAGCACTCGGCGACCTGCTCGGCGGTGGCCATGTCGGCCATGGAGCACCCGGCGGCGAGGTCCGGCAGGACGACCTTCTGGGCGTCCCCGGTCAGGATGTCGGCCGACTCGGCCATGAAGTGCACACCGCAGAAGACGATGTACTCGGCCTCGGGGCGCGCCGCGGCATCGCGCGCCAGCTTGAACGAGTCGCCCGTGACGTCCGCGAACTGGATGACCTCGTCGCGCTGGTAGTGGTGCCCCAGGACGAAGACCTTGTTGCCGAGCTTCTCCTTGGCCGCCCGGGCCCGTTCCACCAGGTCGGGGTCGGAGGGCGAGGGCAGGTCACCGGGACACTCCACGCCGCGCTCGCTGCGCGGGTCGGCCTCCCGGCCGAGCAGCAGCAGGGCCAACGGAGTCGGTTGGACGTCCAGGGGCTGGGCGGTGGTCACGATCACGCACCCTTTCTCTGCGGGGTCTGACCCCGGCGGCTCACAGGCGGCCTCCGGACCGGGGGGTGGCCCGGCCCAGAGGCCCCTTTTCGTCGTTCTGACGTTATCTATCATAACTGCTTCACGTCAGTTTGACGATGGCCATCGTGTCGATGTGACGCATTCCCCCCGGGGTCACCGACGCGCCCCGGACCAGGCGTGTTCCCGGGCGCGGGGCTCCCCGGAAGGAACGTGCTCGCGCCCGCGCCCCGTGTGCGAGCATGGGAAGCGCAAGGCAAGACGCCGAACACGCACGCGGGCCCGGAATGAATCCGCCGCACCGCCGGTTGTTACGTCGGCAAGCAGTCTCCGTACAACCCGGGAGAGATGTAGATGTCCGTATCGGACGAGACCACGACCGCCACCGACACCGACGGCATCATCCTGTCCGACGCCGCCGCGTCCAAGGTCAAGGCTCTGCTCGACCAGGAAGGCCGCGAGGACCTGGCCCTGCGGGTCGCCGTACAGCCCGGCGGCTGCTCCGGCCTGCGCTACCAGCTCTTCTTCGACGAGCGCTCCCTCGACGGGGACGTCGTGAAGGACTTCGACGGCGTCAAGGTCGTCACCGACCGCATGAGCGCCCCCTACCTGGGCGGCGCCTCCATCGACTTCGTCGACACCATCGAGAAGCAGGGCTTCACGATCGACAACCCGAACGCCACGGGCTCCTGCGCCTGCGGCGACTCCTTCAGCTGACGCGGCCCGACCGGTCGGCCGTCCCCGCGACGGACCGCAGCGTCCCCGCACCGCATCAGGCGGTACCCCGTGACGGGGTACCGCCTGACGTGCGTTCCGCGCCGGCTACCGCGCGCCGCCGCGATCCGTGCCCGGCCACCCCCGCGGAGCGCGGTCCGGCACCGGCGCGCCCTTCGTGTCCACGACCTCGCGGTCCCCGAGCGGCCCGTCGAGGCGCACGGTCCGCTCCTCGTGCACCGCGACCGCCGCGCAGGCCCGTCCCGGCTCGGTGGTCTGCGTGACCCGTACGGTCACCCGGCCCTGCTGCTCGCGCGCGCTCGCCGCATAGGTGGGGCAGAGCCCGCCGACGAAGTGCAGCACCAGTTCGTCGACGGTGCCGCCCTCGACCTTCCTGACCGAGTACCACGCGACGTCGACGTCCGAGGTCTCGGTGCCCTCGCCCGCCTCGGGCCGCGGCGACGGCGAACCGCCCGGCGCGGTCAGGTGCGCGGGGGAGACCGCCGGCTGGGTCACCGTGTACGGGGTGCCGGAGCCGTCCGGGGTCACCTCGAACAACCAGGACGGGACCAGGACCGAACGGCCCCCGGAGAGCTGGGCGGCCAGCCCGAACTCCGCCCCCGTGATCCACAGCGGATCCTTCTCCGGCGCGGCCTTCGCCGACCCCTCGCCGCAGGGCGCGGCGATCCGGTCCTCGTGCGGGACGGCGGTCGCACAGCCGCCGATGCCCACCGGCTGCCCGTCGCCCGCCCCGTTCAACAGCCCGAGCGCCTTCGCCGCGCTGATCGTCGGATAGGTGTCCCCCTCGACCAGCTCGGCCAACCGGCCGCTGCCCCCGGTGACCTCGCCACCGGGGCCGATGTGCAGCCCGGTCGACCAGCCGAAGGTGGGCGAACCGGCCACCACCGGCGCCGCGTTCACCACCCGGGCCGACCCCAGGACCTGCCGCGCGTCGACCTTCGCGGCGTCCTGTCCGAGGGCCTTGAGCACCGGAGCGGCGGCGGCCTTCGCAGCGGCCTCGCCGATCGGCGCGGTGCCCCGGGACCCGCCGGGGACCCGGGCCGGCCGGCGCTCCTCGTCGGGGGTGCAGCGGGTCCCCGAGGTGCAGGAGTCCGAACCCCCCGCGTACCGCGTGAACGTCCAGGTCCCCACGTCGTCCCGGGCGACCTGGAGCGACGGGCTGCCGTCGGCCGCGCCGACCCGCCAGGTGCTGCCGTTCAGCACCGGTTCGCCCGGGACGCCCAACGCCCCGGCCAGTCCGCTGACCGCGGACCGCTCCACCGGCGAGCCCGGTCGGTACACGGCCGCGCGGGCGGGACCCTTCGGCAGCTTCCCCCGTGCCTCGTAGCGCGGGCCGCCGGGGTCGGGCTCACCGGGTGCGATCCCCGGGCCGTCGCCACCGGCCCCCTGCTGACCGTCGAGGGCCAGCGGCGGGGGAGTGTCACCGCCCTTGCCCGGGGGCGCGGCCCGCCCCGCCGGTCCGTTGCCGGAGGCGGCCATGGCCAGATACGTTCCACCGCCCCCGACCAGCACCACCGCCGCGACGGCGGCGACCGTCACGCGGGAGCGGCGCAGCCCTCCCCACCGGGCTCCGCCGCGGGGCCGCGGCGCACCCGCGGCGTCGGCACCCTCGACGCCACCGGGACCGTCCGGGTCGACCGGGTTGCTGCTCACCGCATCGCTCCTTCGCCTGCGCCGCGGTCGCCTGGTGCTCCCGCGGCGGGTCGTAGAACTGGTCCGCCGGTGCGGCGGACAGCGATGGGACGCGGTGGGCGGGCGCACGGTTCCGCCGCCCGCCGGAGCTCACCCGAACGGCTCACCCCCCGTACGTCGACCGCTCGAACATCGGGTCCAGCAGACGGGCGGAGGAGGCGGGCACGACGACCCCGTGCAGCGGAGCGGGCCGGGGCGCGGCGGTGCGCCGGAGGTCCGGGGTCCAGTGCGGGGCCATCCGGGCGCAGTCCCCCCGCAGGGCGGCCAGGCCGCCGTCGAGGTCGTACGGAGCGGGGTCCCGGAGGCGGAGGTTCGTCATAGGGCAACGGTAGGCGTCAGGGCGCGCGCGGAAAAAGCCCTACTATCGGGTAGTTTCGAACTTTCGCCAGGTTCGGACCGTTGCGGTGAACGGGTAGCGTGAAGTGTTCACTCACCGGGTCCCGGTCGACCGCCGCGGACCCGTCCAGCCGCCCCGAATTTCCCACAGGAGCGCCTCGCCGTGCGTATCGCAGTCACCGGCTCCATCGCCACCGACCATCTGATGACCTTCCCCGGACGGTTCGCCGAGCAACTCGTCGCTGATCAACTGCACACGGTCTCCCTTTCCTTCCTCGTCGACACCCTCGACGTGCGCCGCGGCGGGGTCGGCGCCAACATCGCCTTCGGCATGGGACAGCTGGGGGCGAACCCGATCCTGGTCGGGGCCGCCGGCGCCGACTTCGACGAGTACCGCGCCTGGCTCGACCGGCACGGCGTGGACACCGAGTCCGTCCGCATCTCCGAGGTCCTGCACACGGCCCGGTTCGTCGTCACCACCGACGCCGACCACAACCAGATCGGCTCCTTCTACACGGGTGCCATGAGCGAGGCCCGGCTCATCGAGCTGAAGGCGGTCGCGGACCGGGTCGGCGGACTCGACCTCGTCCTGATCGGCGCCGACGACCCCGAGGGCATGCTCCGCCACACCGAGGAGTGCCGCAGCCGGAACATCCCCTTCGCCGCGGACTTCTCCCAGCAGATCGCCCGGATGAACGGCGACGAGATCCGGATACTGCTGGACGGCGCGGCGTACCTCTTCTCCAACGAGTACGAGAAGGGCCTCATCGAGGCCAAGACCGGCTGGAGCGACCAGGAGATCCTCGGCCGGGTCGGCCACCGGGTCACCACCCTCGGTGCGCGGGGCGTGCGCATCGAGCGGGTCGGACACGACCCCATCGAGGTCGGGGTCCCCGCGGAGGACGCGAAGGTCGACCCCACCGGGGTCGGTGACGCGTTCCGTGCCGGGTTCCTGTCCGGTCTCGCCTGGGGCGTCGGCCTGGAGCGGGCCGCCCAGGTCGGTTGCATGGTCGCGACCCTCGTCATCGAAACGCTCGGCACGCAGGAGTACCAGCTCCGCCGGGTCCACTTCATGGAGCGCTTCACCAAGGCGTACGGAGACGAGGCCGCGCGAGAGGTCCAGTCGCACCTGACTTGCCCCTGACGCGTCTCGCGGCCCGCGGTGCTCCAGCTGGTGGCGGGCCCCTGAGGCACGACCACCTGAGCGTGCGCTGCGCAGCGCGGTGCGCAGCGGTCACCCGCGCAGTTCCCCGCGCCCCCTCCGGGTGCGTCCATCCGACGGTGCGCCGTCCCGCTCGGGTGCGCTGTGCTCACCCGCGCAGTTCCCCGCGCCCCTACCGGGGCCCGCCTGCCACCTCGGCGGGGCCGGCGGCGGCTGCGGCGGGGCGTGCTGTCACGGCGGGGCGGACGGCGACGGCGAGGAGCGCCCGTGATCCAGGGGCGCGGGGAACTGCGCAACAGCGGGACGCACCCCCACGGGACAGCGCACCACCAGATGAACGCACCCGATCAGGGGCGCGGGGAACTGCGCGAAACCACAGCGCACCCGCACGGGACAGCGCACCGCCGGGTGGACGTACGGAAGGGGCGCGGGGAACTGCGCGGGCAACCACGACGCACCCGCACCCGACGACGGAACGGGACCTCACACCACCCGGACCACCCGGTAGGCCACCCCCCGCACCCCCGGCGACGCGCCGGCAAACCGCTGACCCCGCATCTCGCACCACGCAGGAACGTCCCACCGGGCAGCCTCATCGTCGGCGAGCACGACCACCGTCCCGCCCACCGGCACCCGCCCGATCACCTTCGCCAGCTCGATCACGGGCAACGGGCACCGCTTGCCCAGCGCGTCCACCACCAGCTCGCCCCCCTCGGCGCGGACCGGGTCCACCGGCTCCGACGGGCCCGGCGCAGCCGACCCGCCGGACTGCTCCCCGTGGGTGCCGCCACCCAACTTCCCGCGCACGGAGTCCACCACCGTCGGCAGCACCCCGAGGAACCGTTCGACCTCCTCGGCCGGGGTCCCGATCGGCAGCGACACCCGCACGTTCCCCTCACTGAGCACCCCCATCGCCCGCAGCACGTGGCTGGGCGTCAGCGTGCTGCTGGTGCACGAGGACCCGGACGACACGGAGAACCCGGCCCGGTCCAACTCGGACAGCACGCTCTCGCCGTCCACGTACAGACAGGAGAAGGTGACGAGGTGCGGCAGCCGCCGCTCCGGGTCGCCCACGACCGTCGTGTCCGGGACCAGCGCCGTCACCCGCTCCCGCACCCGTGCGGTCAGCGCCCGCAGCCGCGCCCCCTCCGCATCGGCCTCCGCCCGCACCGCCCGCAGCGAGGCGACCGCCGCGACGACCGCCGGAACGTTCTCGAAGCCGGGCGCCCGACCCGACTCCCGCTCGTCCACCGGCCCCCGCGGGGCGAACCGCACCCCCTTGCGCACCACGAGCAGCCCCACTCCGGCCGGCCCGCCCCACTTGTGGGCGCTGCCCGTCAACAGGGACCAACCGCCGGGCACCGGTCCCCACGCGAGCGACTGCGCCGCGTCCACCAGGAGCGGCACCCCGGCCGCCCGGCACCGCTCGGCCACCTCGGCGACCGGCTGCTCCGTGCCCACCTCGTGATTGGCCGACTGGAGGCACGCCAGGGCGGAGTCCGGCCGCAGCAGGTCCGCGAAGGCATCGGCCTCCACCGCTCCGGTCCGGGTCACCGGGGCCCGGGTGACGCTCCCGCCGGCCGCCTCGTGCACCTCGGCCGCGTGCAGCACGGAGGAGTGTTCGACCGCCGACACCAGCAGGTGGTCGCCCGCCCGGCGCCGGCCGGCCAGGGCGCCGGCCACCCCGTCGTGCACGGCCCGGGTGCCGGAAGGGGTGAAGACCAGCTCGTCGGGGCGGCACCCCAGGGCCTCCGCCGCCGCCTCCCGCGCCGCGTCCAGCAGCATGCGGGCCCGGCGGCCCTCGCGGTAGAGCCGGGCGGGGTCGGCCCACCCCTCGTCCAGGGACGCCTGGAGCGCCTGCCGGGCCACGGGGTGCAGCGGTGCGGAGGAAGCCGCGTCAAAGTAGGACACGCCCGTACCGTAACCCCGGCCCGCCTCCGGCCGTCCGGTCGGCCGCCCCGCCGGACGGGGGGCGCACACAGGCCGGGGGCCGGCGCCGGAGGGGCCGTCAGGAGCAGTGCCCCCGGGGCCGATCGGCCGCCCCCGCGGCCCGGCGGAACCTCCCGCTCCGTGTTGCGGTCGGGCCTCCGACCAGCGGTGCACCACCCCTTCGGGGAGTCGGACGGCGCGTTGGGCACCCTCCCCGCGCGACCCCAAATAGCGTCCAGTAGGGTTTGGTCCGCATAAACATCCAAACCCCTGCCCGACGCAGGGCGGCGACCGACCAGCGAGAAGGCCGCAGCCAACCGCGCGGGCGAGACTCTCGGGAAGGCGCTACGTGAGTCCCAACGGCTCCGACCGCTCGCCGCGGCGCCCGATGCGGCGGAAGCTGCTGCAGGCACTGACTGCGGGCCTGGTCCTGGCGACCGCCACCGGTTGCACATACAAGGACTTCCCCCGCCTGGGTATGCCCACCCCGACCACCGAGGAGGCGCCCCGCATCCTCTCCTTGTGGCAGGGTTCGTGGGCCGCCGCGCTCACCGTCGGCGTGCTGGTGTGGGGCTTGATCCTGTGGAGTGTCTTCTTCCACCGGCGCAGCCGCACCAAGGTCGAAGTTCCCCCCCAGACCCGGTACAACATGCCGCTAGAGGCGCTGTACACCGTGGTTCCGATCCTCATCGTCTCGGTGTTCTTCTACTTCACCGCGCGCGACGAGTCGAAGCTCCTGGCACTGGACGACAAGCCCGCCCACGTCGTGAACGTGGTCGGCTTCCAGTGGAGCTGGGCCTTCAACTACGTCGAGAAGGTGCCCGGCTCCACGGGCGACGCGAAGACGGACAAGAACCTGGCGGGGATTCCGAACCGCTTCAAGGAAGACTTCCCGGACAACGCGGGCGGCGTGTACGACGTCGGCGTTCCCGGTACCCGTAACCCCCAGACCGGCAACCCCGGTCCCACGCTCGTCCTCCCCAAGGGCGAGAAGGTCCGCTTCGTCCTCACCTCGCGCGACGTCATCCACTCCTTCTGGGTGGTGCCGTTCCTGATGAAGCTGGACGTCATCCCGGGCCACACCAACGCCTTCGAGGTGACCCCGAGCAAGGAGGGGACCTTCCTGGGCAAGTGCGCCGAGCTGTGCGGTACGGACCACTCCCGCATGCTCTTCAACGTCAAGGTCGTCTCCCCCGAGCGCTACCAGCAGTACTTGAAGGAGCTGGCGGACAAGGGGCAGACCGGTTACGTCCCGGCCGGCATTGAGCAGACGAGCCACGAGAAGAACCGGGAGACGAACCAGCTGTGAGCATCCTCAACGATCCTCCTCAGGGCGCAGAGGCGGCTGACGACTCGTACGAGAACGAGCTGCCGGTCCGTCGCAAGCAGCCCGGCAACGTCGTGGTCAAGTGGCTCACCACCACCGACCACAAGACGATCGGTACGTTGTACCTGATCACCTCGTTCGTCTTCTTCTGCGTCGGCGGCGTCATGGCGCTGTTCATGCGGGCCGAGCTGGCTCGCCCGGGCACGCAGATCATGTCGAACGAGCAGTTCAACCAGGCGTTCACGATGCACGGCACGATCATGCTGCTGATGTTCGCGACGCCGCTGTTCGCGGGCTTCGCGAACTGGATCATGCCGCTCCAGATCGGTGCCCCCGACGTCGCGTTCCCGCGGCTGAACATGTTCGCCTACTGGCTCTACCTGTTCGGCTCGCTCATCGCGGTCGCGGGCTTCCTGACCCCGAACGGCGCCGCCGACTTCGGTTGGTTCGCCTACTCGCCGCTGTCCGACGCGGTCCGCTCGCCGGGCGTCGGCGCGGACATGTGGATCATGGGTCTGGCGTTCTCCGGCTTCGGTACGATCCTCGGCTCGGTCAACTTCATCACCACCATCATCTGCATGCGCGCACCCGGCATGACGATGTTCCGCATGCCGATCTTCACCTGGAACGTGCTGCTGACCGGTGTGCTGGTCCTGCTCGCCTTCCCGGTGCTGGCCGCCGCGCTCTTCGCGCTGGAGGCCGACCGGAAGTTCGGCTCGATGATCTTCGATCCGGCCAACGGCGGAGCGTTGCTCTGGCAACACCTCTTCTGGTTCTTCGGCCACCCCGAGGTGTACATCATCGCCCTGCCGTTCTTCGGCATCATTTCCGAGATCCTGCCGGTGTTCAGCCGCAAGCCGATGTTCGGTTACTCCGGTCTGATCGGCGCGACGATCGCCATCGCGGGCCTTTCGGTCACGGTGTGGGCGCACCACATGTACGTCACCGGTGGCGTGCTCCTCCCGTTCTTCTCCTTCATGACGTTCCTCATCGCCGTTCCGACGGGTGTGAAGTTCTTCAACTGGATCGGAACGATGTGGAAGGGCTCGTTGTCCTTCGAGACACCGATGCTCTGGGCGATCGGCTTCCTGATCACCTTCACCTTCGGTGGTCTGACCGGTGTCATCCTGGCCTCGCCGCCGCTCGACTTCCACGTCTCCGACTCGTACTTCGTGGTGGCGCACTTCCACTACGTCATCTTCGGCACCGTGGTCTTCGCGATGTTCGCCGGCTTCCACTTCTGGTGGCCGAAGTTCACCGGCAAGATGCTGGACGAGCGCCTCGGCAAGATCACCTTCTGGACGCTGTTCATCGGCTTCCACGGCACGTTCCTGGTCCAGCACTGGCTGGGTGCCGAGGGAATGCCGCGCCGGTACGCCGACTACCTGGCGGCCGACGGCTTCACCGCCCTGAACACCATCTCCACGATCAGCTCCTTCGTGCTCGGTCTGTCGGTCCTGCCGTTCTTCTACAACGTCTGGAAGACCGCCAAGTACGGCAAGAAGGTCGAGGTGGACGACCCGTGGGGCTACGGCCGCTCCCTGGAGTGGGCCACGTCCTGCCCGCCGCCCCGGCACAACTTCGTCACCCTGCCGCGCATTCGCTCCGAATCGCCGGCGTTCGACCTGCACTACCCGGAGATCGCCGCGCTCGACCAGCTGGAGAACGCGGGCGGGCACCTCGGCCCCGGTTCCGGTGAGGCGCTGGCTGGCAGCAAGGAGGCCGGCAAGTGAAGATCCAGGGCAAGATGTTCATCTGGTTGAGCGTCTTCGTACTCGTCATGGCGATCGTCTACGGCGTGTGGTCGAAGGAGCCGGCCGGCACCACGGCGCTCTTCCTCGCCTTCGGCCTGTGCATCATGGTCGGCTACTACCTGGCCTTCACGGCCAAGCGGGTCGACGTGGGCGCGCAGGACAACAAGGACGCGGACGTCGCGGACGACGCCGGTGAGGTGGGCTTCTTCAGCCCGCACAGCTGGCAGCCGCTCGCCCTCGCCGTCGGTGGCGCGTTCGCCTTCTGCGGCGTCATCTTCGGCTGGTGGCTGCTGTACTTCTCGCTGCCGATCATCCTGGTCGGTCTGTGGGGCTGGGTCTTCGAGTACTACCACGGAGAGAACCAGAACCAGTAGCACCCGCTGAGCACCCGTACGGGCCCGGACCTCCCCTCGGAGGTCCGGGCCCTTGCGTTGCCCCCGGTGCGCCCCGCGTACCCCCGCACCCCCCGTACGGCCCACTCGCCGTGCCCGGCGCGCCGGACGTTCTTAGGCTCGGGCCATGAGCCACTCACCGCGAACGCGCACGGTCTTGAGCTGCACGATGCTGGTGGTCGCCCTCGTCGCGGGTGCCACCGCCTGTGGTGGTACCACCGACCATCCGCTGTCAGCCGCGCCGTACGACGCGGCGAGCCAGGTGGTCCTGGGCACCGCCTCGGGCAACGCCAAGCTCGACCCCGACCGCCCCCTGGAGATCACGGCCAAGCAGGGCGCGGGGGGCCGCATCACCGACGTCACGGCCACCGACGCCGCGGGACGCTACGTGGCGGGCAAACTCTCCGCCGACGGCACTCGTTGGCACACCACCGTCCCGCTGGCCGCAGGCGCCCATTACACGGCCCGGGTCAGCACCGAGAAGGCGGACGGCTCGCCGGGCCGGAAGGTCGTCACCTTCGACACGGGCGTCCCCGCCAAGAAACGCGAACTGAAGGTGACGTTCGGCCCCGACGAGGGCAAGTACGGCGTCGGCCAGCCCATCATCGCCGAGCTGAGCGAGCCGATCGAGGACAAGAAGGCCCGGGCCGCCGTCGAACGGGGCCTCCGGGTCGAGTCGCAGCCCGCGGTCGAGGGCGCCTGGCACTGGCTCAACGACGAGGTCCTGCACTACCGGCCCAAGGAGTACTGGCCCGTCAACGCCACGATCACGGCACGCAGCACCCTGGACGGCATCAAGGTCGGCGAGCGCCTCTGGGGCGGCGAGAGCGCCCCGTTGAAGCTCACCACGGGCGACAGGATCGTCGCGGTCACCGACGCCTCCTCGCACTACATGACGGTCTACCGCAACGGCGAGGAGATCAACTCCATCCCCGTCACCACCGGCAAGCCCGGCTTCTCGACCCGCAACGGCATCAAGGTGGTGCTCGGCAAGGAGTACTTCGTCCGGATGCGGGGCACCAGCATCGGCATCGCCGCGGGCACCTCGGAGTCGTACGACCTGCCCGTGTACTACGCCACCCGGGTCACCTGGAGCGGCGAGTACGTGCACGCGGCGCCCTGGTCGCTGGGCTCGCACGGCGCCGCCAACGTCAGCCACGGCTGCACGGGGATGAGCACCGGCAACGCCGCCTGGTTCTACGAGACCGTCCGACCGGGCGACCTCGTCAAGGTCGTCAACAGCTACGGCGAGGAGATGGACCCCTTCGGCAACGGGTACGGGGACTGGAACCTGGACTGGAAGGAGTGGCAGGAGGGCAGTGCCGTCCACGGCACCGGAGCCCCCCGCACCCCGCCGGCGGCCCAACAGGCCCGACTGCGCCCGGGAACCTGACCGGCCCGGCCGGCCCCTGGTGCCGCCCGGGCCCGCACGACACGCCCGGGCGGTGCGCACACCACCGGGCGTCCGGCACCCGAAAGATCGGGGGTCAACCCCCACCCGTACGCGTCAGGCCTGCACGGCCAACCGGCTGCGCAGCAGTTCCGCCAGCGCCCGCGCGAACTCCACGGGCTCCACCGGATGGGTCACCGCGGCCTCGGCCCGGCTCCAGGTGGCCAGCCAGGCGTCCTGGGGGCGCCCGATCAGCAACAGCACCGGCGGGCAGCGGAAGACCTCGTCCTTGATCTGGCGGCACACGCCCATGCCGCCCGCGGGAACCGCCTCGCCGTCCAGGACGCACGCGTCGATCCCGCCCCGGTCCAGTTCCTTGAGCAACGCGGGCAACGTGGCGCACTCGATGAACTCGACCGGCGGCACGTCCGTGGCCGGCCGGCGCCCCGTAGCCAGCCGCACCTGCTCCCGCGTGTTCGCGTCGTCGCTGTAGACCAGCACCGTGGCGGTCGGCTGCATTGTTCCTCCGAGTGCTTGGGGGCTCCGGAGCCTGCCTGGCCCGGGGCTGTGGGATGCCTGGGACGGGAACCGTTGGGGCGGATGCTACTCCCTCGGACACCTCGTCAACACCGGTTCGGACACCGTCGCGATGGGCCATCCGGGCAGCGCACGGCGTGCGGACACACCGAACGGCACCCCCCGGAGTGAGGGCGAGATAAGCGACCGACATAATGTCGGTCGTGGCGACAGCAACGACAGTAGAAACCGGGCCCGCGCACCCGTCGGTCAATCGACCGAACCTCACCAGCGTCGGAACCATCATTTGGTTGAGTTCCGAGCTGATGTTCTTCGCGGCCCTCTTCGCGATGTACTTCACCCTGCGATCGGTGACCGGCCCCGAGTTCTGGAAGGAACAGGCAGCAGCCCTGAACCTGCCGTTCTCGGCGACGAACACCACGATCCTGGTGCTCTCCTCCTTCACCTGCCAGCTCGGCGTGTTCGCCGCCGAGCGGGGTGACGTGAAGAAGCTCCGGATGTGGTTCATCGTGACCTTCATCATGGGTGCGATCTTCATCGGTGGTCAGGTCTTCGAGTACGTGGAGCTGGTGAAGGAGTACGGCCTCTCGCTGTCCTCCGACCCGTACGGCTCGGTGTTCTACCTGACGACCGGCTTCCACGGACTGCACGTGGCGGGCGGACTGATCGCCTTCCTCCTGGTCCTGGGGCGCACCTACGCGGCCAGAAGGTTCACTCACGAGCAGGCGACCGCCGCGATCGTCGTGTCCTACTACTGGCACTTCGTCGATGTCGTGTGGATCGGCCTCTTCGCCACGATCTACTTGATCAAGTAATCGGGCGGCGCCCCACCGGGGCCGCATCCCGACCACCCGAAGCATCGACGCAGAAGATCCTGACACCGGGGTAATCCGTGAAAAAGCTCTCCGCACGACGACGCCACCCGCTGGCGGCTGTCGTCGTCCTACTCCTCGCGCTGGCGGCCACCGGGGGGCTGTACGCCGTGTTCGCGCCGGCGGACAAGGCGCAGGCCGAGACCGCCCAGTCCCTCGCCATCGAAGAGGGCAAGAAGCTGTACGCCGTCGGCTGCGCGAGCTGCCACGGCACCGGCGGTCAGGGCAGTTCCGACGGCCCGCCGCTGGTGGGCGTCGGCGCAGCCGCCGTCGACTTCCAGGTCGGTACCGGCCGGATGCCCATGATGGCCCAGGGTGCCCAGGCCCCGAAGAAGAAGGCGGTCTACACGCAGGCCGAGATCGACCAGCTCGCGGCCTACATCGGCGCGATGGGTGCCGGTCCCAGCATCCCGACCAAGAAGCAGTACAGCCCCGAGGGCGCGGACATCGCCAACGGTGGCGAGCTGTTCCGCAACAACTGCGCGCAGTGCCACAACTTCACCGGCCAGGGCGGTGCCCTGACCAAGGGCAAGTACGCGCCTGGCCTGGACGGCGTCAGCCCGAAGCACCTCTACGAGGCGATGCAGACGGGTCCGCAGAACATGCCCTCCTTCCCCGACACGACGATGCCGGAGAAGGACAAGCGGGACATCATCGCGTACGTCAACGCGGTCAACGGTGACAAGACCGTCCACAACGGTGGTCTGAACCTCGGCGGCCTCGGGCCGGTCAGTGAGGGTCTGTTCGCCTGGATCTTCGGTCTCGGCGCGCTGATCGTCACTGCCATCTGGGTCGCCGCTCGGACCGCAAAGGCCAAGAAGTCATGAGTAGCCAAGACATTCCAGAAGAGAACCTGCCCGCAGCGCAGGACCACGCCCACGGCGCCGTAGCCCTGGCCGACACGGAGAATCCGTTCGCGGACCCGGGTCTGCCCCCGCACGAGCACCGCATCCAGGACATCGACGAGCGGGCCGCCAAGCGCTCCGAGCGCACCGTCGCCCTGATGTTCGTGCTGTCGATGCTCGGCACGGTCGCGTTCATCGTCGCCTACGTGATGATCCCGGTCGACAAGTCGATCTACATCTGGCCGATCGGGCACATCAACGCGCTGAACTTCACCCTCGGGTGGACCCTCGGCGTCTCGCTGTTCCTGATCGGCGCGGGCGCGGTCCACTGGGCCCGCACCCTGATGTCCGACGTGGAGCACGTGGACGAGCGTCACCCCATCGCCGCCTCGCCCGAGGTCAAGGCGAAGGTGATGGCGGACTTCCGACAGGGGGCGGAGGAGTCCGCGCTCGGTCGCCGCAAGCTGATCCGCAACACGATGTTCGGTGCCCTGGCACTGTTCCCGCTCTCGGGCGTCGTCCTGCTCGGCGGCCTCGGCCCCGCGCCCGGCACCAAGCTGCGGCACACCCTGTGGGCCAAGGGCAAGCTCCTCGTCAACATGAACACCAACGAGCCGCTGCGTCCCGAGGACGTCATCGTCGGTTCGCTGACGTTCGTCAAGCCCGAGGGCCTCGAAGAGCACGACCACGGCTTCCTCACCGAGATCACCAAGGCAGCCGTGATGATCGTCCGGCTCCAGCCCGGTGACATCAAGGACAAGCAGGAGCTGGCCTGGTCCCACGACGGGATCGTCGCCTACTCCAAGGTCTGCACCCACGTCGGCTGCCCGATCAGCCTGTACGAGCAGCAGACGCACCACGCGCTCTGCCCGTGCCACCAGTCCACCTTCGACCTCTCCGACGGTGCCCGGGTCATCTTCGGCCCGGCCGGTCACCCGCTTCCGCAGCTGCGGATCGGCGTGAACTCGGAGGGTTACCTTGAGGCGCTCGGCGACTTCGACGAGCCTGTCGGTCCGGCCTTCTGGGAGCGCGGATGAGTACCACGACGACCAACGACCGCGAGACCACCCGCCGGGACAAAGCGCCCGCGGGTGAGCGGGTCGCCGACTGGGCGGACGGCCGGCTGGGGATCTACTCCCTGGCCAAGGCCAACATGCGCAAGATCTTCCCGGACCACTGGTCCTTCATGCTGGGCGAGGTCTGCCTCTACGCCTTCGTCATCATCATCGTCACGGGTGTCTATCTGACGCTGTTCTTCCACCCGTCGATGAACGAGGTGGAGTACCACGGCCCGTACGTGCCGCTCCAGGGCCAGCTGGTCTCCGAGGCGTTCAACTCGACGATGAAGATCTCGTTCGAGGTCCGCGGTGGTCTGCTCATCCGGCAGATCCACCACTGGGCCGCGCTGATCTTCCTGGCCGGCATGTTCGCGCACATGATGCGCGTGTTCTTCACCGGTGCGTTCCGCAAGCCGCGTGAGGTCAACTGGGTCTTCGGATTCCTGCTGTTCGTCCTCGGCATGTTCACCGGGTTCACCGGTTACTCGCTCCCGGACGACCTGCTGTCCGGCACCGGTGTCCGCTTCATGCAGGGCGCGGTCCTGTCCGTGCCCATCGTCGGCACGTACCTCGCGTTCTTCCTGTTCGGCGGGGAGTTCCCCGGTCACGACTTCGTGGCGCGCTTCTACTCGGCCCACGTCCTGCTGCTACCGGGCATCATGCTGGGCCTGATCGTGGCCCACCTGATCCTCGTCGTGTACCACAAGCACACCCAGTTCCCCGGCCCCGGCCGCACCCAGAAGAACGTCGTCGGCATGCCGCTGATGCCGGTCTACATGGCCAAGGCGGGAGGCTTCTTCTTCCTGGTCTTCGGCGTCATCGCGGTCATCTCCGCGATGGTCACCCTGAACCCCATCTGGTCGATCGGCCCCTACCGGCCGGACATGGTGTCCACCGGCGCGCAGCCCGACTGGTACATGGGCTTCTCCGAGGGCCTGATCCGGGTGATGCCCGGCTGGGAGATCAACTTCGCCGGACACACCCTGGTACTGGGCGTGTTCATCCCGCTGGTCATCTTCCCGTTGGTGCTGGTCTCGATCGCGGTGTACCCGTTCATCGAGTCCTGGGTCACCGGTGACAAGCGCGAGCACCACCTGCTGGACCGTCCGCGCAACGCCCCGACCCGGACGGGTATCGGCGTCGCCTGGATCACCTGGTACGTGGTCATGCTGATCGGTGGTGGCAACGACCTCGTCGCCACGCACTTCCACCTGTCGATCAACGCGATCACCTGGTTCGTGCGCATCGCGTTCTTCGTGGCGCCGGTCCTCGCCTTCATCATCACCAAGCGGATCTGCCTCGGCCTCCAGCGCCGGGACCGGGACAAGGTGCTGCACGGACGCGAGTCCGGCATCATCAAGCGCCTGCCGCACGGCGAGTTCATCGAGATCCACGAGCCGCTCAACCAGGAGGCGCTGCACACGCTCACCCAGCACGAGCAGTACAAGCCGGTGGAGATCGGCCCGCTGGTCGACGAGAACGGCGTCGAGCGCAAGGTGTCCCGCCTCCAGAAGGCGCGCGCCCGCCTCTCGAAGGGCTACTACGGCGAGCAGGGCCAGATCGCCAAGCCCACCGCCGAGGAGTACAAGGAGATCACGGAAGGCCACGGCCACCACTGATCCCCCGGCCGGGACCCCGCGCGGGGGTCCCGGCGGTCGCCACCCGAAGAGCCCCGTCCACTGCCCGGACGGGGCTCTTCGCGCTCCCCGGAGCTGGATAGGGTGGAGCGCGAAGGGCGCCGGCCGGGCCGGTCCCGTCCACGGGCGCGGCAGCGCGTCCGTCACCGTCCGCCGCACGGGCCCGACCCCGTACGGCCCGCAACCCAGGAGCGACCCATGAGCGCTGTGACCCCCGCTGGAGGCGACACCACGGCGGTCCGTTCCTGGCCGCAGGTCCTGAACGCGTTGCTGTCGGGCGAGGACCAGGGAGCCGACGCCACGGCCTGGGCGATGGACCGCATCATGCGCGGGGAGGCCACCGACGCGCAGATCGCGGGCTTCGCCGTCGCCCTGCGCGCCAAGGGCGAGACGGTCGAGGAGATCACCGGCCTGGTCCGCGCCATGTACGAACACGCCCGGACCATCGAGGTGCCCGGGCCGAGCGTCGACATCGTCGGCACCGGCGGGGACGGCGCGCGCACGGTCAACATCTCCACCATGTCCGCGATCGTCGTCGCCGGGACCGGTGCGAAGGTCGTCAAGCACGGCAACCGCGCCGCGTCCTCCGCGAGCGGTGCCTCCGACGTGCTGGAGAAGCTGGGCGTCAATCTGGAGCTGACGCCGCAGCGGGTGGCCGAGGTCGCCGAGGAGGCCGGCATCACCTTCTGCTTCGCGGTGAAGTTCCACCCCGCGCTGCGGCACGTGGGCGCCGCCCGCAAGGAACTCGGCATCCGCACCGTCTTCAACTTCCTCGGCCCGCTCACCAACCCGGCCCGGGTCGCGGCGCAGGCCACCGGGGTCGCGGACGCGCGGATGGCCCCGGTGGTCGCCGGGGTGCTCGCCGAGCGGGGCTCGTCCGCCCTGGTGTTCCGCGGGGACGACGGCCTGGACGAACTCACCACCACCGCCACCTCCCGGGTGTGGGTGGTGCGCGGCGGAGCCGTCGCCGAGCAGCCCTTCGACCCCCGGGACGTGGGCATCGACCTCGTCCCGGTGGAGGCGCTGCGCGGCGCCGACTCCTCCTACAACGCCGATGTCGCCCGCCGGCTGCTGGCCGGGGAGACCGGTCCGGTCCGGGACGCGGTCCTGCTGAACTCGGCGGCGGCGCTGGTGGCGCTGGCCCCGGGCGACGCCCCGTTGGCCGATCAGCTGCGCGCGGGGATGGCGCGGGCCGCCGAGTCGATCGACTCGGGCGCGGCCCACCGGGCCCTGGACCGCTGGGTCGCCGCCAGCAACGCCTGACCCGCTGCGCCCTGCGCGCTCCGGCCGCTCCGCCCGCCGCGGGGCGGCCGGTCGCGTTCCGTGGCGTCCGGGATGCGGAACGGGCTGGTGCGTTCCGCCGGTCGTCTGGCATGATTCTTCGCAGGTCATGAGTGACAGCGCATCGGCCCCGGCCTGCTGTCCGGCAACCCTCCGTCCGTGGCGGGGTGCCCCGGGTGAAGACCAGGTCGTAGGCAGCGAGGTCTACGGCAAGCGCGGACCCCTCGCGTCTCCAGGGGTCCTGGTCGTCGAGGGAGCGGTCTCGTGAGCAAGCGAATGCGATAGGGCGCAGCGCCCCACCTCCGCGCACGCCCTGTCCGGTGTGTTCCTTCCCTTCACCCACGCCGTGTGTCCGGCCGGTCCCCGTCGTCGCCTCCGGGCGTCGCACCGGTGCCGAGCCGTGCCCCGCCGCGCCTTCCGCGGTGCTCATGCGTGGTCCACCGCATCTGCCTCATACGGGAGTTCGTCATGTCCGCACGCGCCACCACGACCACTCACGCCGACGCCGACCCCGCCTGTGTTCCGGGCGCCGCCGGGTCCCTCACCGAGAGCCCGCTGCCCGTCCTCGGTCGTGACGTGACCGTGCCCCTGGTCACCGGCGGGGAGGTCGACTACGCCGCGCTCGACTACGCCGCGAGTGCCCCCGCGCTCCAGCGGGTCTGGGACGACGTGGCCGCCTACGCGCCCTACTACGGCAGCGTCCACCGCGGTGCCGGCTACCTCTCCCAGCTCTCCACCGACCTCTTCGAGAACGCCCGCCGCACCGTCGCCGAGTTCCTCGGCTGCCGGGACGGCGACGAGGTGGTCTTCACCCGGTCCACCACCGACTCCCTCAACCTGCTGGCCGCCGCGCTGCCCGCCGACTGCGAGGTCTTCGTCTTCGAGACCGAGCACCACGCCTCCCTGCTGCCCTGGCGCGACGCCCGGGTCACCTACCTCGACGCGCCCCGCACCCCCGGCGAGGCCGTCGACACGCTGGAGCGGGCCCTCGCCGACCGCGACCCGTACGGCCCCGCCCTGGTGTGCGTGACCGGTGCGTCCAACGTCACGGGCGAGCTGTGGCCGGTGCGCGAACTCGCCGCCGCCGCCCACGCCCACGGCGCCCGGATCGTCCTCGACGCGGCCCAGCTCGCCCCGCACCACCCGGTGGACGTCGCCGACCTCGACGTCGACTGGGTTGCCTTCTCCGGGCACAAGCTGTACGCGCCCTTCGGCGCCGGCGTGCTCGCCGGGCGCGCCGACTGGCTGCGGGTGGCCGAGCCGTACCTGGCCGGTGGCGGTGCCTCGCGGAAGGTGTCGCGGCGCGCCGACGGGGGAGTGGACGTCGAGTGGCACGACAGCGCGGCCCGGCACGAGGCCGGCTCGCCCAACGTGATCGGCGCCTACGCCATCGCCTCCGCCTGCAAGGCGCTCACCGAAGCGGGCTTCGACCGACTGGTCGCCCGTGAGGAGCGGTTGATCGACCTGGTGCGCGCCGGGCTCGCCGAGGTGCCCGCGGTACGGGTGCTGTCCCTGTTCGGGGACGACGCGCCCAGGGTCGGGGTGATCTCGTTCGTGGTGGACGGGTGGAACAGTTCCCACTTCGCCGCCGCGCTGTCCGCCGAGTACGGCATCGGGGTGCGCGACGGGCTGTTCTGCGCCCACCCGCTGGTGCGCACCCTGCTCGGCACCGACCCGCAGGACCCGGGGGAGTGCGGCGCCCCGGAGGCCGCGCCCGGCGAGCGTTCGCTGAACGCCGTCCGGGTCAGCTTCGGGGCGGGCACCCCCGACGAGCACGTGGAGCGCTTCGTACGGGCCGTACGGGAGTTGGTCACCGACGGGGCGCGCTGGCGCTACCGCACCGAGGACGGGCGCTGCGTGCCGGACCCCACCACGGCCGCCTGACGCGGGTGCTCGGTCATCCGGGTGCCGAGCTGGATCATCCGTAGCGCGCGCTCGGTCGCGTCGGTCAGGAACTCGCCGCCGCGGCCCAGCGCTTCGGTCAGGGAGACCGGCGCGGGCAGGATCGACCCGTAGGCGTCCACCCCGATGGAGCGCACCTGGTGGGCGCCCTCGCCGAGGGTGCCGGCCAGCGCGAGCACCGGGCGGCCGTGCAGCTTGGCCCGCCGGGCGACCTCGGCGGGCACCTTGCCGCGCGGGGTCTGGTGGTCCAGGGCGCCCTCGGCGGTGACCACCAGATCGGCCCGGGCCAGTCGTTCGTCCAGCCCGAGGCGGTCCAGCAGCACGTCGAAGCGGGGCAGCAACCGGGCGCCGAGCGCGGCGAGTCCGGCGCCCAGGCCGCCGGAGGCCCCGGTGCCGACGCCGTGGCACAGGTCGGTGCGCACCTTGAGGTCACGGGTGAGGACGGCGGCCCAGTGTTCCAGGGCGGCGGCCAGGTGTTCGACCTGCTCGGGGGTGGCACCCTTCTGCGGCCCGAAGACCCGGGCCACCCCGCGCTCCCCGCACAGCACGTTGTAGGGGTTGCAGGCGACGCGCATCTCCACCTCGGCGAGGCGCGGGTCGAGTCCGCTGGTGTCGATGCGGTCCAGCCGGGTCAGGGCGCTGCCGCCGTACGGGAGTTCCCGGCCGTCCGCGTCGAGCAGCCGGGCGCCGAGGGCCTGGAGGGCGCCCGCGCCGCCGTCCGAGGTGCCCGAGTCGCCGCAGCCGACGAGGATGCGGCGGGCCCCGGTGTCGAGGGCGGCCCGGATCAACTCGCCGACGCCGTAGGTGGTGGTCGCGCCCGGGTCCCGCAGGTCGCGGGGGACGAGGGAGAGTCCGGCGACGGCGGCCATCTCCACCACGGCGGTGCCCTCGCTGTCGCCGAGCAGCGCGAAGTGGGTGCCGATCCGGTCCCCAGTGGGCCCGGTGGCGCGCAGCGGGACCAGTCGGCCGCCGGAGGCCGCGGCGAGCGCCTGGGCGGTGCCCTCGCCGCCGTCGACCAGCGGTATCAGGTCGATCTCGGCGTCGGGGACGACCCTGCGCACGCCCTCCGCGATGGCCTCGGCGGCGGACTCGGCGGACAGGGACTCCTTGAAGCCACTGGGGGCGATGGCGAATCGGGTCAGCATGGTGGACTCCTGTGACGGATGAGGGTGGGCGGGCGCACGGCCCGCGGGGTGGTGGCGCGGTCGGACCGAGGGGTCGCGACCGGGCCGGTCACATCGGGTGGACGGTGCGTCAGGTCAGGGGGATGCCCAGCAGCGGCCAGACGAGCACGGCGAACAGCAGCACCAGCACGGCGGTCAGCGGGGCGAGGACGGCGGACATCCGGAGCAGATGGCCCGGGGTGTAGGTCGGGATGCCGGGTATCTCGGCGTAGAGGGTGACCGGCTTGGCCGACGCGGGGAGCGTGTGGCAGAAGCCCGCCGCCGCGGTGGAGGCGAGGGCGGCGGCCACCGGGTTCACTCCGGCGCCGGCCGCCGCCGCGACGACCAGCGGCACCAGGACCGAGGAGCGGGCCGAACGGGACTGGAGGAGCAGGTGCGCGGCGGTGGACACCGCCACGACGACCCCGAGGAACAGCCACGGCGGCAGGTCCAGCGGTATTCCGCCGACCAGCCACTGCGCCGCCCCCGAGTCGGACAGGGCGAGGCCCATCGCCATCGTCGCCGCCATGAACAGCAACATGGACCAGGGCACCGTCTTCAGGGCGTCCTTGAGCCGTACCGTGCCGAGCGCGGGGGAGGCGGCGACGACCGCACCGATCAGGGCGACCACCGCGGGCGGCACCCGGTGCAGCGGCTCGCTGCACCAGAGGGCGATCACCGTGGCCAGCAGCAGGGCGCAGCGGGTCTCGGCGGCCTCCCAGGGGCCGGTGACCGGGTGGTCGCTGTGCTCCTGGATCTGTTCGACGGTGATGTGCACGGGGCCCTTGCGGTCCTCCCGCTTGGTGGTGGTGAACAGCACCACCTCCGCCGCCAGATGGGAGGACACCACGGCCAGCGGCAGCCCGATCAGCAGCCACTCGGTGAAGCCGATCCGCTCGCCCACCGCGTCCCACAGCACGGACACGGTGATCAGATGGGCGCCCGCACCGATCAGGGTGGCCACCGCCGACAGCAGGATCACCGTCGGGAACAGCAGCGCCAGCATCACGACCAGTCGGGTGCGGTCCGCGAGGACCTTCGCCAGGGCGAGGAACACCGGCATCGCCAGGGCGGCCCGCCCGGAGGTCGCGGGCACCGCGAACGCGGTCACCACCAGGGCGGCCGTCGTCAGGTGCACCAACTGGCGGACCGTGCGCGCGCCGCTCACCAGGAAGGCCGCGGCCCGTCCGGCGAGCCCGGTCCTGGCGACGGCGGCGGCGAGCACGAACGCGCAGATCAGCAGCCACACGGTGTCGTCGCCGAGGGTGCCGAACAGGGCGTCGCTGCTGATCACACCGGTCGCGGTGAGGGCGAGCCCGGCGCCCAGGGCGATGTACGTGTCGTCGATCGGGGTGCCGATCCAGGCGCAGGTGGCCAGCGCGAAGATGGCGAGGGTGATCCGCGCGTCGCCGCTCAGCCCCGGGAAGTTGCCGGGGACCGCGAGCAGCGCACAGATGCTCAGGGCCACGCACAGGGTCGCCATTTGCCGGAGGTTCACAGTCACATGAGAGAGCTTTCACTCCGGCGGTGAGCGCTCCATGAGCCGTTGATGAAAGGAACTTCACGCGGCTCGCAGCCGTCGCGGAGCCGGCCCCGGACACGCCCGCGCGGGGCCACCGGGGCACGCGGGCGCGTGCTCGGTGACCCCGCGCGCTGCCGTTCCGGCGCGGGCCGGTGGCTCACTCGGGCAGTCGGTACCCCATGCCCCGTACGGTCTCCACCCGGTCCGCGCCCAGCTTCTTGCGCAGGGCGCGCACGTACACGTCGACGATGTTCGAACCCGGGTCGAAGTCGTAGCCCCAGACGTGGGACAGGATCTGCTCGCGCGACAGCACCTGGCCGGGGTGGCGCAGGAACAGTTCGAGGAGGACGAACTCACGGGCGGTCAGGTCGACCGTGCGGTCACCGGAACGGGCCCGGCGGGTGCGCAGGTCGAGCGTCAGTTCCCCGTTGCGCAGCACGGTCACCTCGGGCGCCCGGGCCGCGGTGCGCAGCCGCAGCCGCACCCGGGCGAGCAGTTCCTCGAAGCGGAACGGCTTGGTCATCCAGTCGTCGGCGCCGCCTTCGAGCCCGGCGACGGTGTCCCGTACCGAGTCCCGTGCGGTGAGCACGATCACCGGGACCGAGACGCGGGCCTCGCGCAGCTGCCGCAGGACGGTGAAGCCGTCCTTGCCGGGCAGTCCGATGTCGAGGACGATCAGGTCGAAACCGCCGGTGACGGCGTAGTCGTAGGCGGACTCGCCGTCGGTGACGGCGGTGGTGGTGAAGCCGTTGGCGCGCAGGCCCTTCTCCACGAAGGAGGCGATGCGCTCCTCGTCTTCCACGATGAGTATTCGGTTCACGGTGCCGCTTCCTCGGTGGGCTCGTCCAGTGTGGGCAGGAGGATCGTGTCGCCGTCGGGGACGCCCGGGTCCCCGAAGACCAGGGCGAAGGTGGCGCCGCCGCCTTCGGTGGGCCGCAACTCGACCCGTCCGCCGTGCCCTTCGGCGATGGCCTTGACGATGGAGAGGCCGAGTCCGGCGCCGGTGCCCCGGGCGCCGCGCCGGGCGGTGCCCCGCCGGAACCGCTCGAAGATCACTTGCGCGTCCTGCGGCTGGACCCCGGGACCGGTGTCCGCGACGTACAGCTCCACCCGGTCGCCCTCGATGCGGGACCCGAGGGTGACCCGCTGCCCGGCGACGGTGTGCTGCACGGCGTTCTGGGCGAGTTGGACCATGGCCTGGGTGATCCGCTGGGCGTCGAGGCGGACCTCGGCGTCGGCGACCGAACCGAGGGTCCACTCCCGCTCCCCGAGGGCGCGGGCCTTCACGAACACGTCGGCGGTCAGTTCGCCGAGCTGGACCGGTCCGGCCGCGACGAAGTCGGGCCGCTCGGCCTTGGCGAGCAGGAGCAGGTCCTCCACGATCCTGCTCATCCGCTCCAACTCCTCCAGGACGATGCGGACGGTCTCCTCACGTTCGACGGGGTCGTCGCCCATCAGCTCCAGATGGCCCCGGACGATGGTGATCGGGGTCCGCAGTTCATGGCCGGCGTCGTCGACGAACTCGCGCTGGGCGGCGAACGCCCGTTCCAAGCGGTCGAGCATGGCGTTGAACGTCTCGGCGAGCGCGGCGACGTCGTCGCGGCCCTGCACCGGGATGCGCCGGGTCAGGTCCTGCTCGGTGAGCTGGGCGGCGGTCGTGCGGACCAGCCGCACCGGTCGCAGGATGCGCCCGGCGACCGCCCAGCCGATGCCCGTGGTCATCAGCAGCGCCACCCCGGAGATGGCGATGAGCATGGTGAACACGTCATTGGCCTTGGCCTGCTCGCCCGCGGGGTGGAACGCGACGACGAACGCCGCCGGGGGGTGTCCGGGGCGGGACTCGATGCTCACCTTCGCCCAGCGGACCTCACCCCCGGAGCGGTGCAGGGTGCCCATGGAGTCCTTCGACTCGAAGATCCTGGTGTACGCCTCCTGGTCCTCGGCCAGGGGGGCCTTGACGCGGACCTCCCGCGCCTGGACCCGCTTGGCCGGAACCTTCCCGGCCCGTCCGAGCAGCCCCAGCAGCTCTTCGTCGGGGTCGGCGTACTGCCGCTCCAGGAACAGCCGCAGCAGCGCGTCCGGATCGGCGAAGCGCTTGCCCGTACGGGGGTCGACGCCCTGTTGGGCCAGGTTCGCGAACTCCTCGGTCTCCTGGACGAGCAGTCCGTGGATGCGGTGGTCGGCGTCCCGCAGCAGGACCGAACGGGTCGCGAAGGCGACGGCGCCGAGCGCCACCGCCATCACCAGCAGCAGCCAGAGCATGATGCGCAGTCGGGCGGACACCCAGCGGCGCACCGGGTCAGCCGTCGTCACCGTTGTCGTCGCCGCCCGGGCCGTCGTCGTCCTGTCCGGGGCCGTCATCGTCGTCACCGCTCGGGGAGGAACTGGTCGACGCGCTCGCCGAGGGGCTCGTCGAGGCGCTGGTGCTCGGACCGGCGCTCGGGCCGGTGCTCGGCTTGGTGCCGGTGGGGGCCTCGCCCACGGGGGGCGGTGACACGGTCTCGTCGCTGGGCTCGGGACGAGGGGAACCCGGAGTCTGCGGGACGCCCGGCGACCCGCTGGGGGAACTGCTCTCCAGCTCCACCTTGGTCGGCACCTTCCGGTCGTCCGGGGTGTCGGTGAGGGCATAGCTCGTCACCGCGATGCCCAGCGGGATCGCGACGACCGCGGCGAGGGCCGCTATGCGGTGAGTGAAAACCATGAGGAGATCGTGACGAACCGAACCGAACCGCTGGATGAGCCGGAGATGAGGACTTCTTCATCTTCGGGGCGCGCGGGACCCCACAGGAGTAAAGGGGTGCCGGGCGGGGGAGGCGGTGCGACGCGGGCGGGGCCGGTGTCAGGAGTCCAGTCCGATGGCGAACGCGGCTTCGAGGTCGTGCTGCGAGTAGGTGCGGAACGCCACGTGGGTGTCGGTGCCCTCGACCCCGGGGATCTTGCTGATCCGGCCGGGGATGATCTCGGCCAGTTCCTCGTGCGCCCGGACCCGGACCATCGCGATCAGGTCGTACGTCCCGGTCACCGAGAAGACCTCGCTGACGCTGTCCAGGGCGGCGATGGCCTCGGCGATCTCGGGGATGCGGTCCACGCTGGTCTTGATGAGCACGATCGCGGTGATCACGGCTTGCTGTCTCCCTCGGTGGCCGCGGCTGGTGGCTTCACTGTAGCCCGCGCCCGACCGGGGCTCCCCTGGTCGTCGCGCGGGCGCGGAGCGGGCCGGCCGCGGGCCGCCCAGCCGGCCAGCAGACCGAGCGCGAAGCCGATCAGGTGCGCCAGGTACGCCACCCCGGGCCCCGCGCTCCGCCCGCTCGCCGCCAGCCACTGGAGGCTCACCCAGAACGGCAGCACCACCCAGGCCGGGAAGCGCAGCGGCAGGAAGAACAGGAACGGGAACAGACTGGTGACCCGCGCCCCGGGGAAGAGACAGAGGAAGGCCCCGAGGACCGCCGAGATCGCCCCCGACGCTCCGACCAGGGTCTGCGCCGAGTCGGCGTGCGCCACCGCGTACCCGCACAGCGCGAGGGCGCCGCACCCCACGTACAGCGCGAGGTACCGCAGCGGACCCAGGCGCTTTTCGGCCATCACCCCGAAGACCTGGAGGAACAGCATGTTGCCGAGCAGGTGCAGCCAGCCGCCGTGCACGAACAGTGCCGTGACGGGCGTCAGCAGGGCCCGGGGCTCCCCGGCGAGCAGATCGGCGGGGACCACCCCCCAGCGGGCGTACAGGGCCCGCTGGGCGGCGACCAGGGCGTCCCCGGTGCCGTGGCCCGTGGTGAGTCCGGCCGCCGGAGAACAGACGAAGGCCACCGCACAGGCCGCGATCAGTGCGTACGTCACCGGCGCCGCCGCCACCCGCGGCAGCCGCCGGCCGGGCGCGGCCCGCCCGTCACCCCGGGAGCCGATCATGAGCAGATCATGACGGAACGGGACCGAAACCGTACGGTTGCCCCGCCGTGGCCGGGGGCCGAGCGGGGGCGGCGCTCCAGGTCGTAGGGTTACGGCGACACACGCCCCGGCGACGGGCGCACCACGGAGCTGGACGGGGCGCGCCGCCGCGGGCGCCGGCACCCGACGGAAAGTGACGCTCACGATGACGGTTCCCCTGCCGACCGACACCACGCGGTGGCGCTGCACGCTCTGCGGCAACCTCACCCGCTTCGACGTGACCCGCTCGTCCAAGGTGGTCGAGTACGTCCACCTCGACCTGGCCGGTGAGTCGAAGGTGGAGGAGCGCGAGGTCGTCAGTGAGACCATCGAGTCGGTGCGCTGCCGATGGTGCAACGCACTGGACAACGTGGAACTCGTGGACAGGCCGGGCGCCGACTCCTGACGGAGCCGGCCCCGCACAGCTAGTGGGGTGGACGGATGACGGAGAGCGGAGGCGGGGTGCCGGACGACGGCACCGCCGAGGTGCTCGACCACCCGCTGCCCGAGGGGGTGCGCCGCCGGGTCGTCCAGATCGTCTCGGACGGCTTCGGCGGGCTCACCCCGTCCGAGCTGCCGAGTGCGCTGCGCCAGTACGCCCGTTTCACCCCCAGCCGCCGCGCCAAGTTCGCGGGCAACGCGATGGCGGCGGCCGTGGAGGGCGACGCCCTGTTCCGCCAGCGCATCGCGGAGTCCCTGCGGCAGGCCCAGCCCGAGTTGGCCGGGGCCCTCGACTCGGGGGCCCCGCCCCCCGCCGCCGACCCGCTGGACGTGGCCGCCGCCGCGTACGTGCTGCGCCCCACCGGATGGGTCAAGCTGGTCGCCGCCGCCGGTGAGGAGGCCCAGCGCGCCGACGCCGAGCGGGCCGACGAGGAGGCCCGCGCCGAACTCGACCGGCTGCGCACGGAGCTCGCCGAGGCGCGGCAGCACACGCGCGCCGAGACCGAGCGGTTGCGCAGCGAACTGGACACCGCCCGCCGGGAGGCCGACTCCGTCCAGCGCAAGCTGCGCGGCGCCCTGAGCGACGTCAAACGGGGCCAGGCCGAGCTGCGCAAGGTGCACGGCGAGCTGGAGGCCGTCCGCGCCGAGGGGCAGGTCCAGCTCTCCGCCGCGGAGAGCGAGACCCGGCGCCTCAAGTCCCGGCTGGGCGAGGCCGAGGCCGCCCTGGAGGCCAGCCGCCGGGCCGCCCGGGAGGGCCGCAGCGTCGAGGACATGCGGCTGCGGCTGCTCCTCGACACCCTCCTCGACTCCGCCCGGGGGCTGCGCCGCGAACTCGCCCTGCCGCCGGTGTCGGTGCGCCCCGCCGAGACCGTCGACGCCGTCGAGCCGGGCCGGATGACCCCCAAGGACATCGCGGCGCGCGCCCTGTCCGAACACGATCCCGCGATCCTCGACCAGCTGTTGGACCTCCCGCAGGCCCATCTCGTGGTCGACGGCTACAACGTCACCAAGACCGGCTATCCGCAGATGCCCTTGGAGAAGCAGCGGTTGCGGCTGCTCGGCCAGCTCTCGGTGCTCGCCGCCCAGACCGGCGCCGAGATCACCTGCGTGTTCGACGGCGCCGAACTCGTCGCACCGGTGCTGCTCGCCCCGCCGCGCGGGGTGCGGGTGCTGTTCTCCAAACCCGGGGTGACCGCCGACGAGCTCATCCGCCAGCTCGTGCGCGCCGAACCGCCCGGCCGACCGGTGATCGTGGCCTCCACGGACCGGGAGGTGGCCGACGGGGTCGCCAAGGCGGGCGCACGTCCGGTGGCCTCCGTGATGCTCCTGAAGCGGTTGTCACGGGGCTGAAACCCCCGAGGTCCGGCATGTCACCCGTTCCCGCCGCCCCAGCCGTCCCCTCTGTCCCGTCTGTTGGCTCTGTGCTCTTTGTGTCATCCACGGCAGTTGATCGCATTGGGGCGACTTGTGTGCGACATAGCGTCAATCCGACATCACTACTGGTGAGTTGTTGGTAAAGATTGCCGGTCACGATCGAGATTTTTCCGGTGAGGATTTGAACTGATCACAAGAGGGTCACTAAGGTCGGGCGTCGAACCTCCGCTCGGGTGATCGCTCAATGGGAGCGACGGTGGAGGAGCACCGCCCGCCGGCGTTCTCGGTAGGCGGCTGAGGGAAGAAGGAGCTCGCCTCCGTGGCGTCCCACCGTCGACCGAAGCAGCCGAGCCGCGCCCGTGTGACCGTGCTCACCGTGACCGCCGCCGCGGCCGTCGCGCTCACCGCCCAGTCCGCCCAGGCCGCGCCGAGCGAGAAGCCCACCAAGGACGAGGTCAAGTCCAAGGTCGACAAGCTCTACGAAGAGGCGGCCCAGGCCACCGAGAAGTACAACGGGGCCAAGGAGAAGCAGGAGAAGCTGGAGGGGGAGATCGGCACCCTCCAGGACAAGGTCGCCCGCGGCCAGGACGAGGTCAACGAACTCCGTTCCGACCTCGGCTCGCTCGCCAGCGCCCAGTACCGCAGCGGCGGCATAGACCCCTCGCTGCAACTCCTCCTCTCCGCCGACCCGGACAGCTACCTCGACAAGGCGTCCACGCTGGACCAGCTCAGCGGTCAGCAGGTCGAAGCGCTGCGCACCATCCAGGAGAAGCAGCGCTCCCTGTCCCAGCAGCGGCAGGAAGCCGGCGACAAGCTGGGGGACCTCGCCGACACCCGCACTGAACTCGGGGACAAGAAGAGCGAGGTGCAGGCCAAGCTCAACGAGGCCCAGAAGCTCCTCAACTCCCTGACCGCCGCCGAGAAGGCCGCCCTGGAGGCGGAGGAGCAGCGCGCCAGCCGCAACAGCGAGCGCACCGCCCTCAAGGCCCAGCAGGACCAGGCGAAGAAGGACTCCGGGAAGTCCTCCGGCAGCGGCAAGTCCGGCAGCACCGCGACCAACACCGACACCGGCACCCCCGGCTCCGGCAAGCCGACCTCGGGCCGCACCGCCTCCGCGTACGCCGCGGCGCAGAGCAAGCTCGGCAAGCCGTACATCTACGGGACGAACGGCCCCAACTCCTTCGACTGCTCCGGTCTCACCTCCTGGGCCTACGCCCAGGCGAACCAGACCATCCCGCGCACCTCGCAGGCCCAGACGCAGATCGGCACCCGGATCAACTCGCAGAGCGACCTCCAGGTCGGCGACCTGGTGTTCTTCTACTCCGACCTGCACCACGTCGGCTTCTACGCCGGCAACGGCCAGGTGCTGCACGCCCCGCGCAGCGGCACCGTCGTGCGCTACGAGCCGATGAGCAACATGCCGTACATGTTCGGCGTGCGGGTCTGACCGCACCCGCCACCACACCCCTCTCCGCCGCCCGCGGGCCGTCCAGGCCCGCGGGCGGCGGCGTGTTGACCCCGCCGGGGCGCCGCAGCGCGGCGCATTCCGCCGACGGGGCGCCCTGCCGCGGCGGGCTGACGTTCGCCGCACCCTCCGAACGGGCGAAATCCCGAATCGTCCGCTGACCCCCGCCCCCCGGATGACCTGCGTCTGCGGCACCTCGTCACCGTGCGTGCGCGAGCCGGTCGTTGGTCGTGACGGGGTCGCCCGGCTACTGTCGGCGCGCATTCCCCCGCCTCGGGGGACGTCAAGCGGAAGGAGTGCGGCCAGCCGTGGGGTCCCATCGCCGCCCAGCGCAGCCCGGCCTCGACCGGAGCGCCCGCGTCACCGTCCTGTCCGCCGCCGCGGCCACCGCGGCGGCGGCGCTCGTCGCGGGCTCCGCCCACGCCGCACCCCGTGACACCCCCGCCGAGACCCGGGCCGAGGTCGATCGGCTGTTCGCGCAGGCCGAGCAGGCCACGGAAGCCTTCAACGAGGCCGACGAACGCGCCGATCGACTGCGCACCACCGTGGCCGGGGCGCGGGACCGGGTGGCCCGCGGCCAGGAACGCATCAACACCATGCGCGGGGCGCTCGGTTCGCTCGCCGGGGCGCAGTACCGCTCCGGGGCCGTCGCCCCCTCGCTGGAGCTGATGCTCTCCTCCGACCCCGACTCCTACCTCGAACGGGTCGCCGCCCTCGACCGCATCGGCACCCGGCAGGTCGGCGAACTCCAGCAGCTCCAGCAGGCGCAGCGCACCCTCGCCCAGGAGCGCGCCGAGGCCACCCGGGCCCTCGCCGAACTGGAGCGCAGCCGGGCGGACGTGGCCCGCCGCAAGCAGGCCGTGGAGCGGAAGCTCGGCGCGGCCCGCCAACTCCTCAACTCCCTGACCCGGGCGCAGCGCGACGCCTACGACCGGGCCTCGCGCTCCGGGCGCGACACGCTCGCCCCGCCCGGCGCCGGACCGGCGGCCCCCTCCCAGCGCGCCGCGTCCGCCGTCGCCGCCGTGCGTTCCGCCGTCGGCCGCCCCTACGTGTGGGGCGCCAACGGGCCCACCGGGTTCGACTGTTCGGGCCTCATGCAGTGGTCGTACGCACAGGCCGGGGTCGGTCTGCCGCGCACCTCCCAGGCGCAGCGGTACGCCGGTCGCCAGGTGCCGCTGTCCCAGGCCCGCCCCGGTGACCTGGTCGCCTACCGCAGCGACGCCAGCCACATCGGGATGTACGTCGGCAACGGTCAGGTCGTGCACGCCCCCTACCCGGGTGCCCCGGTCCGCTACGACCCGGTCGGGATGATGCCGGTCTCCTCGGTGACCCGGGTCTGAGACCGCCCCGGGGCGCCCCGGGCCGCCGGTCGCGGTCGGGCTCGCCCGGGACGGCCCGTACGCTCGGAGCATGGCGGCGCACGGGCCCGGCGGGCGGAGCGCGCGACGGTGGCGGACGTCCGCCCTGCTCGCGCTGGTGATGGCTGCGGCGCTGCTCGCCGGCCCGATCGGCTGCGGTGCCCCCGCGGCGCCGGCCCCGCTCCGCGTCGACGAGGCGCAGCGGGTCCTCGACCAGCGGGCGCGGGCCGTGCTCGCCCGGGACACCGCCGGCTACCGGGCGACCGGCGACCCCGGCCCCGGTGGTGGGGCGCCCCCGGCCGATCCGGTGTTCGACCGGCTCGCCCGCGTACCCCTCGACTCCTGGAGCTACCGCGTGCGGGGCGTCGACCGGTCCGGCGACCGGGCCGCCGTCCGCGCCGACCTCGCCCACCGGATCGAGGGTTACGACCGGGCGCCGGTGGTCACCGCCCGCCTGCTCGACCTGCGGCTGCGCGGGGACCGCTGGTACGTGGCAGGTGACCGGCCCGCCGCGGGCGCGCCCCGTCACCTGTGGGAGCAGGGGCCGGTGGAGGTGGTGCGCGGGAAGCGGTCGCTGGTCCTCGGCGCGGGCCCGGACCGGGCGCGGCTCCGGGAGTTCGCGGCGCTCGCCGACCGGGCGGTGCCGGGAGTGAGCGCCCAGTGGGGGCAGGACTGGGCCCGGCGGGTGCTGGTCCTCGTACCCGGGTCGCTGGACGGGATGGGCGCGCTGCTCGGGCAGCCGGCCGCCGGGTACCGGGGGATCGCCGCGGTCACCACCGGTGAGGTCGGCGGACGCGGACCCGCCGACCGGATCGTCGTCAACCCGCGGGCGTACGGGGCGCTCGGCGCCTTCGGCCAGCGGGTCGTCCTCACCCATGAGACGGTCCACGTGGCGACCCGGGCCCACACCTCGGCGGCCACCCCGCTGTGGCTCTCCGAGGGGTACGCGGACTGGGCGGGGTACCGCGCGGCGCCCGGCTCCGGGACCCGCACCGACCGCCAGCGGGCCCCCGAACTGGAGCGGGCGGTGCGCGGCGGCCGGGTTCCGGAGCGGTTGCCCCAGGACGCCGACTTCGGGTTCGCCCGCGACCCGGCCCGGTTGGCGCGGGCCTACGAGGGCGGCTGGCTGGCCTGCCGGCTGATCGAGGAGCAGTGGGGCGCGGCCGAACTGAACGCCTTCTACCGGGCCGTCGGCGCCGGTGCGGACCGCGCGGGCGCGGTCGAGGACGCGCTCCGCGAGGTGCTCGGGGTGACGGAGGCGGAGTTCACGGAACGGTGGCGGGCCCGACTGACACGGACACTGGGCTGACCTCGACCTGACCGGCGCCCCGCGTTCAGCCGTCGTGCAGTCGCCAGGCGGTCAGGGCGAGGGCGGCCCGCATCAGACCGCGCGGTTCGGTGAGTTCGATGTCCAGGACCTTGGCGATCTGCTTCAGCCGTCGGGCGACGCTGCTGTGGTGCAGATGCAGCAGGTCGGCGGCCCGGCGCAGCGAACCGGTGGCGCAGTAGGCGTCCAGGGTCTCCAGGTCCTCGGAGTTGCCCGCGATGCGGGCGACGGCGGCCACGTCGGCGTTGTCGTGCGTGGTGTCCCGGGGCACCTGGGCGAGCAGCGCCAACGCCCCCAGGTCGTCGTGGTGGACGACCGGCCGGCGCGCGGTGGTGAAGCGCAGGGCGGTGCGGGCCCGCTGCCAGGACCGGTCGGGGCTCCCGCCGGAACCGATGCCCGCCCGCACCCCGTCCGGGAACCCGGTCCGGTCCACGGTGGTGGCCAGGACGGCGCCCACGTCGGCCAGCGGCGCCGACTTGACCGGGCGGGCCGGGCAGATCAGCGCGGCGATCCGGTCGAGCGGGAGCCGCGCCTGCACGGCGACGACGTGGACGGGGGAGTGGGCGGTGAAACCGAGCAGGCGTAACGCCCGGGCCCGGGCCGCCTCGTCGCTGTCGGAGCTGATCACCAGCTCGACCAGGGCGGGGTCGGCCATGGTGGTGCGCGCCGGACCGTACCGTTCGACGGCCGTCGCGGCGGCGATGGCGAGCCGGTCCAGGAGGATGCCGTCGAGCGCGTTCGGCGCGCCGGGGCGTTCCAGCCACGCCGTGCCGATCTCCTCCTCGTCGAGCGTGATCGGCGTCGTCGTGGACGCGGGGGACGACGCGACGGGCGCCGGCTCGCCGTCCGGGGCGACCCGGATCGCCCGCCCGGTGCCGTGCAGACGTATCCCGGCCACGCACTCCGCCAGGCCGGCCGAGGCCCGGGCGAGTGCGGAAACGTTCACCCGCCGATGGATCAGCGTGTCGTAGAACGCGACGATGCGCAGCGCGCCGTCGACGTACGGATTCAGTCCGGACAGCCGTACGGCCAGTGCCTCCATGGCAGGAGAGTAGGCCCCGGAACGGGGAAGGAGAAGCGCCGACCGGTGCACGATCCGGGTGGATTGCCCGACAGTTGGCGGGTGTGCCCCGGGCAGCCGGTGGTGAGGATGACGCCATGGATCCCGAACTCGAAGCATTCGTCCATCTGCTCCCCCCTGCCGACCTTACCGACCCGGTCGCCTTCCGCGAGGTCTATGCCGCCCTGGCCACCGAGAAGTCGGTGCCGGAGGCCGTCGGGCTGGAGATCGAGGACCGCACGGTGCACGCCGACCCCGACGTGGCGGTGCGGATCCACCGCCCGGACCAGGCGCAGGGCGCGGTCGTATGGTTACACGGCGGGGCCTGGGTCGTCGGTGACCTGGACGTCGGACAGCACTGGGGCGTCCTGATCGCGGAACGTTCCGGTGCGACCGTGATCTCCGTCGACTACCGCCTCTCCCCCGAGAACCGGTTCCCGGCCGCCCTGGACGACACCTACGCCGCGCTGGCCTGGACGTTCGAGAATGCGGCCGAACTGGGCATCGACCCGGAGCGGATCGCGGTCGGCGGCCACAGCGCCGGCGCCAACCTCGCCGCCGCGGTCGCCCTGCGCGCCCGGGACGAGAACGGCCCGCCCATCCGCTTCCAACTGCTCAACGAGGCCATCCTCGACGACCGGCAACAGACCTGGTCGGCGCAGAACTTCACCGACACCCCCTGGAACACGCGGGCCGTCCGCGGCGCGGCCTGGGGGCACTACCTGGGCTCCCAGCCCGCCACGCCGTACGCCGCACCGGCCCGCGCCGAAGACCTGTCCGGCCTCCCGCCGGCCTACATCGCCACCGCGGAGTTCGACCCGAACCGCGACGAGGCCATCACCTACGCACAGCGCCTGCTCCAGGCGGGGGTCTCGGTCGAACTGCACCAGTGGCCCGGCACCTTCCACGGGTCGCAGGCGCTCCAGTCCGCCGAGGTCTCCCAGCGGCAACTCACCGAACTCGGCACCGTCCTGCGCCGGGCCCTCGCGGGCTGAGGCCCTCCCGGCCACGGCGCTCGGGGGGCGTGCCCGACCGCGCGTTCCGCCGACCGCCGTGGCCGGCGACCCGGTGGCGTCCCGGGTTCGGTACTGTCGAGGCCGATGCGAAAGACCCTGATCGTCACGAACGACTTCCCGCCCCGGCCCGGTGGTATCCAGGCGTTCCTGCACAACATGGCCCTGCGGTTGGACCCCGAGCGGATCGTCGTCTACGCCTCCACCTGGAAGCGGAGCCGCGAGGGCGTGGAGGCCACCGCCGCCTTCGACGCGGAACAGCCCTTCACCGTCGTCCGCGACCGCACCACCATGCTGCTGCCGACCCCGCGCGTCACCCGTCGGGCCACCGCGCTGCTGCGCGAGCACGGCTGCGAGTCGGTGTGGTTCGGGGCCGCCGCCCCGCTCGGCCTGATGGCGCCCGCACTGCGCGCCGCGGGGGCGCAGCGGCTGGTCGCCACCACCCACGGCCACGAAGCGGGCTGGGCGCAACTGCCCGCCGCCCGGCAACTGCTCCGCCGGATCGGCGAGTCGACGGACACCCTCACCTACCTCGGTGAGTACACCCGCTCCCGGATCGCCGGTGCGCTGACGCCGGCCGCCGCGGCCCGCATGGTGCAATTGCCGCCGGGCGTCGACGAGAAGACCTTCCACCCCGGCTCGGGCGGCGACCTGGTGCGCCGACGCCTCGGCCTCGCGGACCGGCCCGTCGTCGTGTGCGTCTCCCGACTGGTGCCGCGCAAGGGACAGGACACCCTGATCGAGGCGATGCCCCGCATCCTGGCCGCCGTGCCGGACGCGGTGCTGCTGGTGGTGGGCGGCGGCCCGTACGAGAAGGACCTGCGCGCGCTCGCCGGGACGACGGGGGTCGCCGACTCGGTGCGGTTCACCGGGGCGGTGCCGTGGTCGGAACTGCCCGCCCACTACGGCGCGGGGGACGTCTTCGCGATGCCGTGCCGCACCCGTCGGGGCGGACTCGACGTCGAGGGCCTGGGGATCGTGTACCTGGAGGCGTCCGCCACCGGGCTGCCCGTGGTCGCCGGGGACTCCGGCGGCGCTCCGGACGCCGTCCTGGAGGGCGAGACCGGCTGGGTGGTGCGCGGCGGACGCCCCGAGGAGGCGGCCGACCGGATCGTGACCCTGCTCGGCGACGCGGAACTGCGGCGGCGGATGGGGGAGCGCGGCCGGGCCTGGGTCGAGGAGCGTTGGCGCTGGGACCTGCTGGCGGAGCGGCTGCGCGAACTGCTTTGACCGTCCGCCCGGGCCCACCGATCGGTCCGGGCGCCGGCCTCGAACGGGGCCGTTCGCGCAGTTCCCCGCGCCCCTGACGGGGCACTCCTGTGGCGCACGGGTCGGAAGCCGCCCCGGTGGGGGCGCGGGGTACTGCGCACGACACCGGCGCACCCGTGCAGGGCAGCGCACCGCCAGGTGAACGTACCCAGAGGGGCGCGGGGAACGGCGCGGGCAACCGCGACGCACCCCGCACGGAGCAGCGCACATGCAGCGGAACGCACCCGAAGGGGCGCGGGGAACTGCGCAGCGCCCCGGCCCGGACCCGGCGGCCGGGGCACGGCTCCACGAACCGGGCGCCGGTTCTCAGCCGACGAGTTCGGCCTTGTTCATCGCGCTCACCGAGGAGGACGCACGGTCCTCGGGAATGACGATCTTCGCGAGCTGTCCGGCGGCCCCGATCAGGAAACCGGAGACCACGAGGGTGGCGAAGGCGAGCGCGAGACGTCGGACGGTCATGGGAACCCCCTGGGACACGGGCCGTCGTCGCCCGGGTGGCCGACGGCGGCTGCGGACACCGCCACTGCGGCGGCACTTGGGACAGTAGGGCGCCCGCCCGCGCCCCGCCAGACCCGTTCCGGGCCGAAGCCCGGTCACCGCGCCGACCGGGGCACGCCGGCGGCGGCCCGACTCACCCCGCGTCCCGTCGCCGCAGCGCCGCGTACCCCGCGGCGAGCGCGACGGCGGCCCACCCCGCGAGGATCGCGGTCCCCGTCCAGGGCCCGTACGCCCGGGGGAACGCCGGATCCTCCGGCGGCCCGGCCAGGTGCATGATGAACGAGCCCGCGGAGTCCGGCAGGAACTGCATCACCTCCTGGAGCTGCGGCAGGTTGCCGAGCCCCTGCGAACCGAGGAAGAGCAGCGGCAACAGCACCCCCATCGCCAGCGCCGGCCTGCGCACCACGGTGGCCACGCCGAACGCGAACCACCCGATCAACATCAGGTACAGCCAGGAGCCGACCGCCGTCCGGTACGTGTCCCGGTCCCCCCACCCGATCCCCCACGGGCCGAGGGCCGCCTGCCCGGCCGCGAACCCCGTCGCCACCGTCACCAGGCAGACGACGGACAACAGGGCCGTCACCGCGCCCAGTTTGCCCGCGTAGTAGCGGCCCCGGCCCGGGGTCGCGACCAGCGAGACGCGCACCGTGCCCGTCGCGTACTCGCCGCCGACCGCCAGCACCGCGAACACCACCACGGCCAACTGGGCCAGCGTCAGACCGTAGGTGCTCGCGAAGACCGGGTCGACCAGCCCCGGCCCGTCCGCCGACGGGTCCTCCCAGCCCGCCCGCAACGCCCGCCCGATCAGCGCCGCCCCGCCCCCGCCGACGGCCACCACCGCCGCCAGGGACCACGGCATCGACCGCACGGTGAGGATCTTGGTCAGCTCGGCGCGGAACACGCTCACCGTCCCGCCCCCCGGTACTCCACGGCGGCGTCGGTGAGCCGCAACACCGACTCCTCCAACGTGCCCCCGCCCCCCGCGGCCACCACCTCGGCGAGCGGCGCGTCCGCCAGCAGCCTGCCCCGCCCGATCACCAGCAGATGATCGGCGGTGAGCTCCATCTCGGCCATCAGATGGCTGGACACCAGCACCGTGCGGCCCTCCGCGGCGAGGGCCCGCAGCAGTTTCCTGATCCAGCGGACGCCCTCCGGGTCGAGTCCGTTGACGGGCTCGTCCAGGATCAGCACCGGAGGATCACCGAGCAGCGCACCGGCGATCCCGAGCCGCTGCGTCATCCCCAGCGAGAACCCCTTGGTGCGTCGCGACCCGGCGTCACCCAGCCCGACCAGGTCCAGCACCTCGCGGACCCGGCGGGCCGGTATCCGGTTGCTGTGCGCCTGCCACAGCAGGTGGTGCCGGGCCCGCCGGCCCCCGTGCAGGGCGCCGGCGTCGAGCAGCGCCCCCACGTGGCACAGCGGACGGGTCAGCTCCCGGTAGGGCCGCTCCCCGATCAGTGCCGTGCCGGACGTCGGGCGGTCCAGCCCCAGGACCATGCGCAGCGTGGTGGACTTGCCCGCGCCGTTGGGGCCCACGAACCCGGTCACCCGCCCGGGGCGGACCGTGAAGGTCAGGTCGTCCACCGCGACCCGGGGACCGTACCTCTTGGCGAGGTTCCGTACGTTGATCATGCTGCGACGCTAGGGGCGCGACCCGCCGCGGCACCGCCCCCGAAAGTGGGCGGAGCCGATCCGCCTTCGTGGTGTGGCGCCGTCCGCGCGGCGCGTCCTACGCTGCTCGCCATGATCCGCCCGATCCTCGCCGCGGTCGCCGCGCCCGCCGTGGTCGCGACGGACACCCTCCTGCTGACCGCGGCCCACTTGGGTGGTCCGTCGCGGTGGGTCACGGTCCCGGGGTACGCGGCGCTCGCCGTCGCCCTCGTCTGGTGGGGCCGGCGCGCCCCGGCCGCGGCCTTCGCGGCGACCGTGGTGGTCTCGGTGGTGCCCGGCGCGTACACGCTGCTGCTGTGGAGCGGGTACCGGGCCGGCCACGCACCCGCCACCCGCGCCGGTACCGCGATCACCGTGGGCGCCGCCTGCGGCGGTCTCGCGGCCCAGTTGGCGTTGCGGGCCGCCGGGGTGGGGATCGCCACCGTCGTCACCGGCTACCTGGTGTTCGTCGCGATGCCGCTGCTGGTGGGCCGTCACCAGGCGCAGCACGACCAGTTGGTGGCCGCCCTGTCCCAACGCAACCGGCAACTCGTCCGCCGACAGGAACTGCTCGCCGAACGGGAGCGGTTGGCGGAGCGGCTGCGGATCGCGCGGGACATGCACGACTCCTTGGGCGGGCGGCTCAGCCTGGTGTCGGTGCAGGCCGCCGCGCTGGAGGTGGCGGACCTGCCGCCCGCCCAGCGGGACGGGGTGCGACGGCTGGCCGGGTCCGCCCGGGGCGCCGTGGACGACCTGCACGAACTGGTCGGGGCGCTGCGCGGGGCGGAGGAGGCGTCGCCCGAGCCGGGGCCGGCCGCCGTCGAACGGGTCGTCGCGGAGTTCCGGGAGGCCGGGGTGCCCGTGGTGCTGTCCGGCGGCGGGGAGCCGCTGGAGCTCACCGACGCCGGTTGGCGCGCCGCCTACCGGGTGGTGCAGGAGGGGCTGACGAACGCGGTCAAGCACGCGGCCGGTCAGCCCGTGACGGTGGCGTTCGACTGGGAGGGCGACGCCGCCCTGCTCACCGTCGTCAGCCGGGGCGCGACCGGGCCCGACCGGGGCACCGCACCGGGCGCCGGGCACGGCCTGGCGGGGCTCCGGGAACGGGTGCGGCACGCCGGCGGCCTGCTGGACCACGGGCCCACCGGGGACGGCTTCCGGCTGCTGGCGATGCTGCCCGCGCGCCGCCCCGACGCGGAGGACGGCAGGGGCGTGCGGTCCGTCGCAGCGGGGGACGTCGATCTCGACGGCCCGGTGCCGCCGTGGTCTGCGGTGCCCGACGGAACCGTCCGGTCCGTCGTCCAGGGGGTCGCCGTCGCCGTGCTGGTGTTCGTGGTGGTGCCCGGTTCCCTGATGCTGGGGGTGCGCTGAATGATCAGGGTCCTGATCGCCGACGACGAGCCGCTCATCACGGCGGGCATCCGCACCGTCCTCACCTCCGCCGCGGACATCGAGGTCGTCGCGGAGGCGGGCGACGGGCGCGGCGCCGTGGAACAGGCGGTGCGCCACCGGCCGGACGTGGCCCTGCTCGACGTGGTCATGCCGGTGCTGGACGGACTGGGCGCCGTGGCGGAACTGCGCGGCAAGGCGCCGTCGACCCGGTGCGTGGTCCTGACCGCCTTCGGCGCGGAGCCCCACGTCCTGGCGGCCCTGCAACACGGCGCGGCGGGTTTCGTGCTGAAGAACTGCGAACCGGGGGAGCTGATCCGGGCGGTCCGCGCGGCACACGCCGGGGACGCCTTCCTCTCGCCCCAGGTGACCCGACTGCTGCTGGACACCGTCGGCGCCGAACGGGTGGCCCGGCGCCAGGAGGCGGTGCAGCGGCTGACCCGGCTGACCACCCGCGAGTCCCAGGTGCTGGCACTGGTCGCCGAGGGGCTGTCCAACGCCCAGATCGCCCGCCGCCTCCACATGACGGAGATGACCATCAAGACGTACGTGAGCCGGGTGCTGGCCAAGCTCGACTGCGCCAACCGGGTCCAGGCCGCGCTGCTCTGCCGGGACGCCCACCCGGGCGCCCCGGGCTGACCGCTCCCGGGCGCCGGGTGCCACCCCGACGGCCGGCCGTCGACCGTCGACCCTCGATACAGACTCGATACACAGCCGCGCGACTTCTGAAGCGCTCCCCTGAACAACCGGAAGCGCGCCTCCCGGAAGGTGTCGGGGTACCCGGGCCCCGGGTGTCCGTGACCGTGGGGAGACACCTACCGTGCCGAGCCTTCCGAGGGCCACCGCGCCCGCCACCGCCACCGCGCCCCCCGCCGCCCCTCCCGTGCGCCCCGCCCCGGACGCCGCCCCGGACGCCGAGCGGGGCGTCGAGCGGGACACCGCCCGGGAGGCAGCGGGAGAGGCAGCCGGGGAGGCCGCGGAGTGCACCGCCCCCCGGTCCCGCCTCCGCGGCCGCCGACCGGCGGTCGCCGCCCTGTTCACCGGGGCCCTCATGGCGCTGCACGCCTCGCTGCCCAACACCGTCGGCAACCTCGGCAGCCTCGTCCAGACGCTGCTGCCCTGGCTGGGCCTGAGCGTGCCCGTCCTGCTCGCCCTGGCGGCGCTGCGCCGCTCCCGGCTCGCCGCCGTCGCCGCGCTGGTTCCCGCCGTGGTGTGGGCCTCGCTCTTCGGCGGTGTGCTCACGGACAAGTCGGGTGCGCACGGAGGTGGTGCCGGCCGGCTGGTGGTGGTCAGCCACAACGTGGACGAGGGCAACCGGGACCCGGAGGGCACCGCCCGCGCCCTCGCCGCGACGGAGGCGGACGTCCTGGCCCTGGAGGAACTGGGCCGGGACGCCGCCCCCGTCTACGCCCGCGAACTGGCCGGCGCCTACCCGCACCGGACGGTGCACGGCGGGATCGGACTGTGGAGCCGACACCGGCTGGAGGACGTCGAGGTGGTGCCGATCATGCCGTGGACCCGTGCGGTGCGGGCCACCGTCCGCACCCCCGAAGGACCCGTCGCCGTCTACGCCGCCCACCTCGCCTCGGTCCGCGTCCACCCCTTCCACGGCTTCACCACCGAGCGCCGCAACGACGCGGCCCGCCTGCTCGCCGACGCGGTCCACGCGGAGCCGCTGCCCCGGGTCGTGGTGCTGGGCGACCTCAACGGCACGGACCGGGACCGCTCCCTGGCACCCCTCACCTCCGGGCTGCGTTCCGCCCAGCGGGAAGCGGGCGACGGCTTCGGGTTCACCTGGCCCGCCGCGTTCCCGATGGTCCGCATCGACGACGTCCTGGTCCGCGGAATGACCCCGCGCTCCTCCTGGACGTTGCCCGCCACCGGCAGCGACCACCTTCCCGTCGCCGCCTCCCTCACGCTGTGAGATGCGTCCCCGCCCACCGCCGGGCGGCCGGAGCCGGGGCTACGATGCGAACGACCGACACCCCCCACGACCAGGAAGGCACCGTGCCGCAAGCCCGGGCCAACGACCCCGTACCCGCCCCCGTACACGTGCTGCTCGTCGAGGACGACGCCACGATCCGCCGCGGTGTCCAACTCTCCCTGGAGCGGTACGGCTACCGGGTCACGGTCGCCGCCGACGGGCTCAGCGGGCTGGAGGGCTTCCGCGCGGGCGGCCACGACCTGCTGCTCCTCGACGTGATGCTGCCCGAGCTCGACGGGATCGGGCTGTGCCACCGCATCCGTGAGGAGAGCCTGGTCCCGGTCCTGATGATGTCCGCCCGCGGCGACTCCCTCGACGTGATCGCCGGACTGGAGGCGGGCGCCGACGACTACGTGGTCAAACCCGTCGAGACCAACGTCCTGGTGGCCCGCATCCGGACCCTGCTGCGCCGCGCCACCTACCGGCCGCCCGCGGAGTCCGTGACGGCCGCCGACCGGGACCCCGTACGGCCGCTGGTCTTCGGGGACCTGAGCGTGGACCCCCTGGGCATGGAGGTGCGCCGGGACGGACACCTCGTCCCGCTGACCCCCACCGAGCTGCGGCTGCTGCTGGAGTTCGCCGCCGCGCCCGGCGCCGTCCTCGACCGCCGGCGGCTGCTGCGCGACGTCTGGGACTACGGGTGGGAGGGCGACACCCGGGTCGTGGACCTGTGCGTGCTGCGGCTGCGCAAGAAGATCGGCAGCGGTCGGATCGAGACCGTCCGCGGCTTCGGCTACAAGCTCGTCCGCGGCTGACCGCGGTGAGCCTGTCCGCCTTCCGCACCCTGCGCTGGAAGATCGCCGTACTGACCGCCGTCGCCTGTTGCGCGGTCGCCGGAGTGATCGGCGTCCTCGTGCGCGACGCGGTCCACGACCGGGGCATGAAAGTGATGCGCGAGCACGTCGAGGACCGACTGCTCGCGGCGGAGAAGGAGTACGTCCGCACGGGCCGGGTGGGGCTCCCCGTCGACGCCCGCGCCCCCGAGGAGCTGCCCGCGCCCCTGGCCCGCTTGCTGGCCGCCGAGCAGTCCGCGGGCTGGAACAAGGCCCTGTGGTACGACGTCGACCCGCCCAACTGGTACTGGATGTGGGGCGCCGCCGCGGTCGGGGACCGGGTGCTGGTCGTCCGGATGGACATGAGCCGGGAGGAACGCAACCGCCAGCTCCTGGACCGCCGCATCCTCATCTCCCTGTTCACCTCGCTCGCCGTCGTCGTCCCGCTCGCCGCCCTGGCCACCGAGCCCGTCCACCGGCGGCTGCGCTACGGCGCCCGCACCGCCCGGGTGATCGCCGACGGCGACCTCGACGCCCGCATCGGACGACCCGGACGGGCCCGTGACGAGATCACCGAGATGTCGGCGGCCGTCGACGAGATGGCCGCCGCCCTGCAACGCAAGCTGGAGGACGAACGCCGGTTCACCGCGGACGTCGCCCATGAGCTGCGCACCCCGCTGATGGGCCTGGCGACCGCCGCCGGGCTGCTCGGCGAGGACGACGAGGCGACCGCCCTGGTACGGGACCGGGTACGGGCGCTGACCGTGCTGGTCGAGGACCTGTTGGAGATCTCCCGACTCGACGCGGGGGTCGAACGGGCCCGGCTGGACCGGGTGCCGCTCGCGGAGTTCGTCGAGGACGTGGTGCGGCGCTCGGGCGCCGGCTCCCCGGCGGACACCCGGATCACCGTCCGGGACGCCGCCGTGATGGAGACCGATCCGCGCCGGGTGGAGCGCATCGTGGTCAATCTGGTCACCAACGCCCACCGGCACGGGGCGACGCCCGTGGAGGTCACCGTCACCGGCACCCGGATCGTCGTGCGCGACCACGGGCCGGGCTTCCCCGCGGCGCTGCTGGAGCACGGGCCGCGCCGGTTCCTCACCGGGGCCAGCGAGCGCGGACGCGGCCACGGCCTCGGGCTGACCGTCGCCGAGGGCCAGGCACGGGTGCTCGGAGCCCGGCTGACCTTCGAGGACGCCCCGGACGGCGGGGCGGTCGCGACCCTCCACCTGACCTCCGGCACCCTCTGAAACGGAACCGAAACGGGACTACGCGGCGGCCGAAACGGCGCCGCACCGGCCCGGAAGAACGACTCCCCGAAGGTGGGGTGCGTACCCGGCGCACACGTCTTCCGGAGGTTCCCCGTGTCAGTCGACCACCCGTCAGTCGACCACCCGTCAGTCGACCACCCGTCAGTCGGTCCCCGCACCCGTCCGGCCCCCCGTCCGACCTTCCGTCCGGCGGGCCGACGCACCGTGCTCGCCCCGCTCGTCGCGGCGGCCGTGCTGGCGACCGGCACCGGAGCCTGGCTCTTCCTCGGCGGCGACGAGCGGCGCCTCGCCCCCGCCGTCACCGAGGCCCCGCCGACGCTCTCCGCGGCCCGGGCGCTGGACCTGCCGTGGCCCGCCGAGGGCCAGGCGAGCGTGACGGTCGAGGGGGTCGGCAGCCTCGGTACCCGCGGCGCCCAGACCCCGGTGCCGATCGCCAGCCTCACCAAGGTCATGACCGCCTACGTGATCCTGAAGGAACACCCCGTCCGGGCCGGCTCCGGGGGCGCCGACGTCACGGCCGACCAGCGGGCCGCCGACGAGTCGTACTCGTCCGTCGAGTCGACCGTCCCGGTGGACGAAGGGCGCACGTACTCCCAGCGGCGGCTGCTGGAGTACATGATGGTGGGCTCCGCCAACAACGTGGCCCGACTGCTGGCCCGTTGGGACGCGGGCGACGAGCAGGCGTTCGTCGCGAAGATGAACCGGGCCGCCGACGACCTCGGCATGGGCCGCACCACGTACACCGGGGTCAGCGGCATGGAGGCCAGCACCAAGAGCACCGCCACCGATCAACTCCGGCTGGCCCGCGCCGTCATGAAGGACCCGGTCTTCCGGGAGGTCGTCGCCACCGAGGAGGTCGCGGGCGGCAGCGGGGCGCGGGTGGCGAACACCAACAAGCTCCTCGGCCGGGACGGCGTCGTCGGCCTCAAGACCGGCTCCTCCACCCCGGCCGGCGGCAACCTCGTGTGGGCCGTCCGGCAGGAGGTCGCGGGCAGTTCACGGCTGGTCCTCGGAGTGGTCCTCGGGCAGCGCGCCGGCAGCAACCCGGTCGCCGGCGGGGCCGCCGCCCACGAGGTCAGCCACGCCCTGATCACCGCGGTCCGGGGGGCCCTGCCGGACGTCATCGGCCGCGGATGACCGGCCGGGCCCTACGGTCGGTAGAGCGCCTCGATCTCGTCCGCGAAGTCCTTCGCGACGACGTTCCGCTTCAGCTTCAGGGACGGCGTCAGATGCCCCGAGTCCTCGGTGAACTGCGAGTCCAGGACGCGGAACTTGCGCACCGACTCCGCCTTGGACACCGCGGCGTTGCCGTCGTCGACGGCGCGCTGGAGGGTGGCCAGCAGATCCGGGTCCGAGCGCAGGGAGGCCGGCGTGGCGTCGGCGGGCTTGCCGTTCTCCCGCACCCAGCGACCGAGGAAGTCCTCGTCCAGGGTGATCAGCGCGCCGACGAACGGACGCCCGTCGCCGACCACCATGCACTCGGCGATCAGGGCGTGCGCGCGGATGCGGTCCTCGATCACCGCGGGCGCCACGTTCTTGCCGCCCGCGGTGACGATGATCTCCTTCTTCCGGCCGGTGATCCGCAGATAACCGTCCTCGTCCAGGGTGCCGATGTCCCCGGTGTGGAACCAGCCGTCGCGCAGCGCCTCGGCGGTCGCGGCCTCGTTGTTCCAGTAGCCGGTGAACAGGTGCTCGCCGTGCAGCAGCACCTCGCCGTCGTCGGCGATCCGGACCACCGAACCGGGGAGCGGCTGTCCGACCGTGCCGATCTTCTGCCGGTCCCACGGGTTGAACGTGGTCGCCGCGCAGCTCTCGGTGAGGCCGTACCCCTCCAGGACGGTGAAGCCGATGCCCCGGAAGAAGTGGCCCAGCCGCTCCCCGAGCGGTGCGCCGCCCGAGATCGCGTACTCGCCGCGCCCGCCCAGCACCGCGCGGATCTTGCGGTAGACCAGCTTGTCGAAGATCTTGTGCTTGATCCGCAGTCCCAGCGACGGGCCCTGCGCGGTGTCCCGGGCCCGGCTGTACGCGATGGCCGTGTCGGCGGCCCGGTCGAAGATCTTGCCCTTGCCGTCGGCCTGCGCCTTGGCCCGGGCGCCGTTGTAGACCTTCTCGAAGACCCGGGGCACGCCGAGCACCAACGTCGGCTGGAACGAGGCCAGTTCGTCCGTGAGCTGGCGGATGTCCGGTACGCAGCCGAGCCGGATCGGCGCCACCATCGGCGCGATCTGCACCATGCGGCCGAAGACGTGCGCGAGCGGCAGGAACAACAGGATCGAACACTCGCCGGTGCGGAACAGGGGCCGCAGCCGCTCCACCACGTTGCCGCACTCCGCGAGGAAGCTGCGGTGGGTCAGCACGCAGCCCTTCGGCCGGCCCGTGGTGCCGGACGTGTAGATGATGGTCGCCGGATCGTCGGCCTTGGCGAGCGAGCCCCGTTCGGCGACCACCGCGTCACCGTCCGCCAGCTCGGCGCCGAGCCGTCCCAGCTCCTCCACCCCGCCCGCGTCGATCTGCCAGACGTGCCGCAGCGCCGGGAGCCGATCGCGCACCGCCGCCAGTTCGGCCGCGTGGGAGTCCAGCTCGACCACGCAGGCCACCGCGCCCGCGTCGGACAGGATCCACTCCAGCTGCTCGGACGAGCTGGTCTCGTACACCGGGACGGTGACCCCGCCCGCGCTCCAGATCGCGAAGTCCAGCAGGGTCCACTCGTAGCGGGTGCGGGACATCAGGCCGACCCGGTCGCCGGGGCCCACCCCGGCGGCGATCAGGCCCTTGGCCGCCTTCTCGACCTCGGCGAGGAACGCGCGTGCGGACACGTCCTGCCAGGCGGCGCCCGCCTTGCGGGCGATCACGGCGACCTCGGGGTGGCGCGTCGCGTTTCTGCGGACGATGTCGGTCAGGTTGCCGTCCGTCGGGACCTCGTACAGGGCCGGAAGGCTGAACTCGCGCAAGGCTGCTGCTCCTCATAGGGCGCCGGCGCCACGACACTGTGTCGCTGCGGCGGTCCGGTCACGGCTCGGCAGTGCCGCGGACTCCGCTACCGGGCCCCGCGACCGGGGCGCGGCACACGGCGCCGGGCTCGGAGCTCGACGGCACGACGGGACGGCCCGGACGTTACCGACCGGTACGACTCTTCGATAGAGGGTTCCGGCCAGATGTTCGCTGCGTCACATGTCATGGTGTTCCTGCGCGCACAGTAGTCCACCCCCTTCCCGACTGGGAAGTAACCGCAGGTCCGGCGCCCTCCGGTAGGCCCCTACGGCCCTGTCGGAGCACCGTGGGCCCACCGCTCCCGTTCTAGGGTCGGGCCATGGCAGTCACCGCGTCCCGAACACGCCACCCCCGCCCCCGCACCCGCGTTCACGTGGTGAGCGACGTCCACGGCAACGCCCGGGACCTCGCCCGCGCCGGGGACGGTGCCGACGCCCTCCTCTGCCTCGGTGACCTGGTGCTCTTCCTCGACTACGCCGACCACGCGCGCGGTATCTTCCCCCAGCTGTTCGGCGCGGAGAGCGCCACGCGGCTCATCGCGCTGCGCACCGCCCGCCGCTTCGACGAGGCGCGGGCCTTCGCGGCGGAGCTCTGGGCGGGCGTCGACCGGAACGCGGCCGTCGAGCAGGCCGTGCGCGAGCAGTACGCCGAGTTGTTCGCCGCCCTCCCCACTCCGACGTACGCCACCTACGGCAACGTCGACATACCGGGCCTGTGGCCCGAGTACGCCCGCCCCGGCACCACGGTCCTGGACGGACAGCGCGTCGAGATCGGCGGGCGGACCTTCGGGTTCGTCGGCGGGGGGCTGCGCAGCCCCATGCGCACGCCCTACGAGATCGGCGACGAGGAGTACGCCGCCAAGGTCGAGGCGCTGGGCGAGGTCGACGTGCTGTGCAGCCACATCCCGCCGGACGTGCCCGAGCTGCTCTACGACACCGTGCCGCGCCGCTTCGAACGGGGCAGCCGCGCCCTGCTCGACGCCATCCGCCGCACCCGCCCCCGGTACGCCCTCTTCGGGCACGTCCACCAGCCGCTCGCCCGGCGGATGCGGATCGGCGCCACCGAGTGCGTGAACGTCGGGCACTTCGCCCGTACCGGGCGGCCCTGGGTCCTGGAGTGGTGAACCGCCCCCGCACCCCGTCGCGGGCCGCCGCCGGCCGACCGGCGGCCCGGGGCCGGGAACGGCCGGTCAGCGCTGCGCGGTAGCCTTCATCCCTGTCCCGCGCGGCACACGCGCACCCCGCACCCACCTGACCGCATCTGGAGGAGCCACGGCGATGGCGGAGTACACCAGTTCGAGCATCAGGATCGAGGCCGCCCCGGCCGAGGTCATGGCCGTGATCGCCGACTTCGCCCGCTACCCCGACTGGACCGGCGAGGTGAAGGAGGCCCAGGTGCTGGCCACCGACGCCGACGGCCGCGCCGAAGAGGTGCGGCTCGTCATGGACGCCGGCGCGATCAAGGACGACCAGACCCTCGCCTACACCTGGGGCGGTCCGCACGAGGTGAGCTGGACGCTGGTGAAGTCGCAGATGCTGCGCTCGCTGGACGGCTCGTACCTGCTCAAGGAGGTGGGGGCGGCGGTGACGGAGGTCACCTACCAGCTCACCGTGGACGTCAAGATCCCCATGCTGGGGATGATCAAGCGCAAGGCCGAGAAGGTCATCATCGACCGCGCGCTCGCCGGACTCAAGAAGCGCGTCGAGTCCGCCTGACACGACGGGTCCGCCCCTGACACGGCGGGTCGGCCTGACGCGCCGGGTCTGCCTCGCCACCGACCGACGTCGGGGGACCGACCGGTCCGTACGGGCTCCCCGACCGCCCCTACGGCCGCGCCCCCTCCCGTACGGCCACGCCCCCCGCACGGCCGCGCCGTCGGCAGGCACCGCGGCAGGCACTAGCGTTCGGGCATGCGAACGATCCTCGTCACGGGCCCCGGCGGAGCGGGCCGCAGCACGGCTGCGGCCGCCACCGCACTGACCGCCGCCCGCGCGGGACAACGGACCCTGGTCCTGTCCACCGACCCCGCCGACGGCCTCGGCGCGGCCCTCGGCACCCCCACCCGCCAGGACCCCGTCGAACTCGCGCCCGGCCTCACCGCCTGGCGTCCCTCGGCGGCGCCCTCCTTCGGCGAGGAACTGCTGCGCCTCCAGGACTGGGCCGCCCCCGCACTCGACCTCGCGGGAGCCGCCCGGCTGGACGGCGAGGAACTCACCCCGCTGCCCGGAGCGGAGGAAGCCGCCGTCTTCCGCGCCCTGCGGGAAGCCGTCCGGGCCCCGCACGACGTGGTCGTCGTCGACCTGCCGCCCCTCGACCGGGCCCTCGCCCTGCTCGCCCTGCCCCAGCAGCTCCGCCGCTACCTGCGCCGACTGCTGCCCCCCGAGCGCCGGGCGGCCCGCGCCCTGCGCCCCGTCCTCGGCCGGCTCGCCGGCGTCCCGCTGCCCACCGCCGCCCTGTACGAGACCGTGGAACGCTGGGACGGGGAACTCGCCGCCGTCGAAGCCGTCATCGCCGACCCGGCCACCACCGTGCGCCTGGTCGCCGAACCCGGCTCCGCCGCCACCGACGCCCTGCACACCGCCGCCACCGGCCTCGCCCTGCACGGACTGCGGGTGGACACCCTCCTCGCCAACCGGGTGCTCCCCGAGGACACCGGCAGCCACTGGCTGGCCGGCGCGGTCGCCCAGCAGCGCAAGGCCCTCGCCGACTGGGCCCCCTACCCCGTGCACGAGGTGCCGCACCTGGGCCGCGAGCCGCGCGGCGACGACGACCTCGCCGCACTCGCCGTCCCCTTCGACCCCGCGCCCCCGACCCCCGTCACCTGGTCGCTCACCGACCGGATCGCCGCCGACGGCGTACTGGTGTGGGCGATCCCGCTGCCCGGGGCCGTCCGCGAAGAGCTCGACCTGGTCCGTCGCGGCGACGAACTCGTCATCACCGCGGGACGGTTCCGCAGGATCGTTCCGCTCCCCTCCGCACTGCGCCGCTGCACGGTCGTCGGCGCCGGCCTGCGCGACGGGGAGCTCCGGATCCGCTGCGCGCCCGACCCCGGACTGTGGCCGGCGAAGTGAAGGGGACACCGCCGTTCGGGTACCGTCGAAGGGGCGAACCGTCGTCTTCCTCTTCAGGAGTCAGCCCGTCATGAGCGATGCCGAGCGCCCCGCCCCCAGCTCCAGCCCCGGTGCCGAAGGCGGCTCGGGCGGCAAGGACCAGCGGGGCGCCGCCCCGTCCGACCCCGGCTTCGACACCGACGCCTGGTCCACGGCCTGCGCCGAGGACCTCGCCGAGGAGCAGGCCCGCCGCCGGGCCCAGTACGGCCCGCCGCCCGGCTCCGCCACCGAAGAACTGCGCAAGCTGATGGACGCGGTCGCCGACAAGCTCTCCGGGCTGTCCGGCCCGCTGCTCGGCCCCGCCACCTCGGGCGTCGTCCAGCAGGTGGTGCGCCAGGCCCGGGAGGCCGTCGAACCGGTCATCGAGCGCAACCCGGCGGTCTTCGACCACCTCACCGCCGCGGGCGGCGAACTGCTCGCCGCGTACCGCTCCGCCGTCCAGAACCAGGAGTCCCGCTGGACCCGGGGCCCCGCCGAGGACCCCCGCAAGAGCACCGACGGCGCCGCGTCCCACGACCCCGACGCCCCCGCCGACCCCGGTGACCAGCCGGGCGACGAGGGCACCAGCGGTGGCGGACGGATCGATCTCGACTGAACTCCCCCTCGGGTACCGTGTGCCGTGCGGGGCACGACCGAACTGAGGGACACATGGGACTGACCATCGGGGTCGACATCGGCGGCACGAAGATCGCGGCCGGAGTGGTCGACGAAGAGGGCGCGATCCTGGAGACGCACACCGTGCCGACGCCGTCCACCCCCGACGGCATCGTCGAGGCGATCTGCGACGCGGTCGGCGGCGCGGGCGGGGGCCACACCATCGAGGCCGTCGGCATCGGCGCCGCCGGTTACGTGGACGACAAGCGGGCCACCGTGCTGTTCGCCCCCAACATCGACTGGCGGCACGAGGCGCTGAAGGACAAGGTCGAGCAGCGGGTCGGGCTGCCCGTCGTCGTGGAGAACGACGCGAACGCCGCCGCCTGGGGCGAGTACCGGTTCGGTGCGGGCCGCGGACACGAGGACGTCATCTGCGTCACCCTCGGCACCGGCATCGGCGGCGGCATCATCATGGGCAACAAGCTGCGGCGCGGACGCTTCGGCGTCGCCGCCGAGTTCGGCCACGTCCGGGTCGTTCCCGACGGACTGCTGTGCGGCTGCGGCAGCCAGGGCTGCTGGGAGCAGTACGCCAGCGGCCGGGCCCTCGTGCGCTACGCCCGGCAGCGCGCCCGGGCCACCCCCGAGAACGCCGCGGTGCTGCTGGCCCTCGGCGACGGCACCCCCGACGGCATCCAGGGCAAGCACGTGAGCGACGCCGCGCGGGCCGGCGACCCGGTGGCCGTCGACTCGTTCCGGGAACTGGCCCGCTGGGCCGGCGCCGGACTCGCCGACCTCGCCTCGCTGTTCGACCCCTCCGCCTTCATCGTGGGCGGCGGCGTGTCCGACGAGGGCGATCTGGTGCTCGACCCCATCCGCAAGTCCTTCCGGCGCTGGCTCGTGGGCTCCCACTGGCGGCCCCACGCCCAGGTCCTCGCCGCCCAGTTGGGCAACCGGGCCGGCCTGGTGGGCGCCGCCGACCTCGCCCGACAGGGCTGACCGCTCCGGGCCCGCGCGGGTCCCGTGTCGCGTCGAACGGGCCCCGGGGGCCGCGTACGTTGGGGGCATGGACTTCAACTCGGTTGCGGAACCCGACGGTTCCGCCGTGGTGCGGGTGCTGAGCTACAACGTACGGTCGATGCGGGACGACACCGCGGCGCTGGCCCGGGTGATCCGGGCCAGCGCCCCCGACGTGGTCCTCGTCCAGGAGGCCCCGCGGTTCTTCCGCTGGCGCAAGAAGCTGGCCCGGCTCGCCGCGACGAGCGGCCTGTACGTGCTGTCCGGCGGAGCGACCGCCGCCGGCCCCGCCCTGCTCTGCTCGCTGCGGGCCACCGTGGAACGCACCGAGGACACCCTCCTCCCCCTGACCCCCGGCCTGCACCGCCGCGGGTTCGCCACCGCGGTCCTCCGGTTCGGCGCCGCCCGGGTCGGCGTGCTCAGCTGCCACCTCTCGCTCCAGAAGGACGAGCGCTTCGCCCAGTCGGGCCTGCTGCTCGACCGGCTCGGGGAGCTGGGCACCCCCCACGCCATCGCCGGCGGTGACATCAACGAACGCCCCGACGGCCCCGCCTTCCGTCGACTCGCGGACTCCCTCCAGGACGGTTGGGCCACCCGCCCCCTGGGGAACGAGTACACCTCGCCGGCCGAGGCCCCGCGCCAGCGGATCGACGCGGTCTTCGCGACGCACGGCATCGACGTGCTCGGCTGCGGCGTCCCCGAGGACCTGCCGGACGTCACCACCGCGGACCTGAGGGCGGCCACCGACCACCTGCCCGTCCTGGCCACCCTCCGGATTCCCCCCGAGCCCCGCTGACCGACCGCGGCCCCGGCGGCCCACCGCGGGCTCAGGTGTCCGCGGGTACCGGGCGGCGCAGCAGATAGCCGCCCGCGGTCACGACCAGGACGGTCATGCAGGCGATGAACACCAGCCCCGCGCTCTCCAGCCCGATCGGCCCCGTCAGCAGCCCGACACCGATCACCGGCACCGAGATGCCCGCGTACGCCACCACGAACAGGGTCGAGATCACCGCCGCCCGCTGGTCCGCCGGGGACGCCGCCGCCACCGCGGCCATCGCCCCGCGGAACGCCAACCCCTGCCCGCCGCCCCCGACGAGCGCGCTCAGCACCACCAGCGCCAACAGGTCCCAGTGCAGCGCCCCCGCGAGCAGCGCCAGCCCGGCCAGTAGCGCCGCGCAACCCAGCGGCAGGGACTTGCCCACCCCGACCCGGCCGACCGCCAGTTGCCCGGCGGTGGAGGCGAAGAAGGCCAGCGCGACGACCAGACCGCTGACGGCGTGGTCGTCGACGTCCAGGGACTGCGCGAGGAACGCGGGGCTGACCGAGGTGAACACCCCGAACAGCGCGAACCCCACGAAGGAGGCGATCGCCGCCGGACCGAACACCGTCCGCACCTGTGCGGGCAGCCCGGGCCGCCGCGGCCGTACGGCGCTCAGCGGCCGTCGTTCGCCCACCGTTTCGGGAAGGCGCAGCAGCACCAGGGCCGCGCCGGCCACCAGGGCCAGGTGCACGGCGAACGGCAGGTACAGCGGCCAGGGGGCGTACTGGGCGAGCAGCCCGGCGAGCAGCGGGCCGCAGCCCAGGCCGCCCATGTTGGCGGCCGTCGCCACGAAGGTGGCCCGGGCGGTGCCGCCGGGCGGGGCCAGCTCCATCACGTACGCGGTGGCGGCCCCGGTGAACAGCCCGGCGGACAGGCCCGACAGCAGCCGTCCCGCGTACAGCCAGCCCAGCCCGGTGGCGCACAGGAAGCAGCCGGCGCTCAGCGCGGCGCAGCCCAGCCCCCACGCCAGCACCTTGCGCCGACCCACCGCGTCCGAGACGTTGCCCGTCAGCAGCAGCACGCCGATGACCCCGAAGGCGTACACGGCGTACACCACGGTCACCGTCAGCTCGGAGAACCCGAACTCCTCCTGGTACAGGGGGTACAAGGGGGTCGGCAGGGTGGTGCCGGCCATGCACACCGCGAACACCGCCCCGCTGAGCAAGCACGCGCGCCATCCCCGGCGGTCACCGTCCACGCCGCCGACCGTAACCCCGCACCCCGCCCCGGCCCGTGCCGGCGCGCCCTCGGCACGACAGATCCCGGCCGGGGCGGGTGGCGGCGGGGCCGCGTCGAGAGCGGGGCCTAGACGACCGCGCCCCGACCGGGGTCGTCGTCGTCCTCCTCGTCGCCGCGCATCCGCCCCACCAGCGTGGCGAACCCGCCCAGGAACCCGCCGACCCCGAGCAGGGTCAGCCACCAGGTCATCTGCCAGCCGAACAGCACCGCCAGCAACAGGAGCAGCGGGCCGCCCAGCACTCCGAGCCAGCCGAACTTGGCGGTGGCGTCGGCGGCGGGCAGCGGCGGCGGCTCCGGCGGCACGAAGTGCCCCTCGTCATCGCCGTCGAAGTCCTCTTCGGACGCCGGCTGCGGGCTGTAGTCCCGCGGCCCGGCGACCCCGGGCGCGAAGGCGACTGAGCTGCCCAGCGGTTTGCCCGGCCCGTCGGCCGGGTCCGCGTCGTTCGAAGGCGCGGTGGACGGCGCGTCGTCCGTGCCGTTCGGCTCGGCCTCCAACAGGGCCAGGTCCTCCACCGACTTGAACGGCTTCGCCCCGGGCGGGTCGACCGGCTCGTCCCCGTAACCGGCCACGATCGCCTCCCACGCCGCCGTCTCGTCCAGGGGCACGGCCTCGCCCGCCGCCGCCTGTTCCGCCGCGGCGCGGTCGTCGGGCTCGCGGCCCTCCTCACGGTCGTGCTCAGCCACCGGTGGCCGTCCCTTCTTCGCCGACACTGGGTGCGATCCGTTCGATGAACGCGTGACTCTCCGCGAAGATCCGGTCCGCGTCGTAGTCCAACGTCGCGACGTGGTAGCTCTGTTCCAACAGGATCTCCGTGACGTCCGTGGAGGACACCCGGCTCAGGACCCGGCGCGAGTCCGAGGGCGGCACGACGTGGTCCTCCGGGCTGTGCAGCAACAGCAGCGGTTGGGTCACCTGCGGCAGCTCCCCGTCCACGAGCCGGAAGAACCGTCCCAGCGAGTACGCCGCGTGCAGCGGCACCCGGTCGTACCCGATCTCGACCGGACCGTCCTTGGCGATGTCCCCGACCAGGCCCTTCGTCGAGGGCACCAGGTGCCGGACCACCGGCAGCACCCTGGCCCCCGCACCGTGCACGGCGATCGCCGGGTTGACCACGACGATCCCGCTGATCGCGTCACCGTGCTGGGCGGCGAGGCGCAGGGTCAGCGCCCCGCCCATGGACAGCCCGAAGACGAACACCCGGGCGCACCGGTCGCTGAGGACGCGCAGCTCCCGGTCCACCTCCCCGTACCAGTCCTGCCACCCGGTGGGCCGCATGTCCTCCCAGCGGGTGCCGTGCCCCGGGAGCAGCGGCAGGGACACGGTCAGCCCGCGGGCGGCGAGGAAGTCCGCCCAGGGGCGCAGGGACTGTGGGGAACCGGTGAATCCGTGACAGAGGAGGACACCGATGTCACCGCCTTCGTGGCGGAACGGCTCGGCACCGGGGAGGACCGTCACGTTCGGTCTCCTGTTCGTGTGAGAGGGGGGCGGGGGGAACCGGGGCGCCCCGGGGCGGGGGAAGGAGAAGGGGCACTTCACGGTACGCGACCGCCCTGACACCGACCAGGGCCATCGGACCGGTTCGGGGTGGACCGGGTTATGGTCTGTTCGACAGAAATAGGAGGCAGTCGGTTGATCTACGGCGCGATGAAGTTTTCCATCGGAGGGCCACTGAAGCTCGCCTTCAGGCCCTGGGTGGAGGGCATCGAGCACGTTCCCGCCGAGGGTCCCGCCATCCTCGCGAGCAATCACCTCTCGTTCTCGGACTCGTTCTTCCTCCCCGCGGTCCTCGACCGCAAGGTCACCTTCATCGCGAAGGCCGAGTACTTCACCACCCCGGGCGTCAAGGGCCGGATGACGGCGGCGTTCTTCAAGGGCGTCGGCCAGCTCCCGGTGGACCGCTCCGGGGTGCGCGGCGCGGGCGAGGCGGCGATCCGCAGCGGCATCGAGGTGCTGGAGCGGGGCGAGCTGTTCGGCATCTACCCGGAGGGCACCCGGTCGCCGGACGGTCGCCTCTACCGGGGCAAGCCGGGCGGTCTGGCCCGGGTGGCGCTGGCCACCGGCGCGCCCGTGATCCCGGTCGCGATGATCGACACCGAGAAGATCCAGCCGCCCGGCAAGGTGCTCCCCAAGCTGATGCGCCCGGGCATCCGGATCGGCAAGCCCCTCGACTTCACCCGCTACCAGGGCATGGACCACGACCGGTTCGTGCTGCGCGCGGTGACCGACGAGGTCATGTACGAGATCATGAAGCTCTCCGGCCAGGAGTACGTCGACATCTACGCGACCGCCGCCAAGCGGCAGATCGCCGATGCCGCGAAGGCCGAGCGGGAGGCGGCGAAGGCCGAGAAGGCAGCCGCCCAGCAGGCCGCGAAGAACGACGCGGGCCAGGAACGCCCGCAGCACGCCGAGCGCCCGGACGGCGAGGCCTCCGAAGGCGAGGCCTCCGAAGGCGAGCGACCCGCCGGTCACGCGGGCCGGGAGAACCGCCAGGAGCCGTCCGGCTCCTGAACGACGGGCCCGGGCACCGGGCGGGCGGTCGGTCGGATTGACGGTCGGGGCCGTCCGGGCGGTCGGCCGGAGCGACACGGGAACCGGTACCGACCGCGGTGCCGGGGGGAACACTGGGGGAGCGGTGGGCGGGACGGTCAAACGCTGGCGCGTGACACGCATGTCGGTCGAACAACCGCTGTGGCGCGCCCTCACCGGGTACCGCGTGCTCACCGCGCTGTACGCGATCGGCGTGTTCGTGTCGATGTACGACACCTTCGCCCGGCCCTGGGTCGCCATCGCGTACTACGTGGTGCTGGTGGTGTGGACCGCCGCGACCCTCGACCAGGTCTCCGGGGCGGCCCGCTGCACCCGGCGGTTCCTGTTCGTGGACCTGACCATCGCCCTCACCGGCATCCTGCTCACCCCGCTGGCCGCCTCGCCCGACCGCATCGTCGAGGGCTCGCCGACCCTGCCGTCGATATGGACCGCGGGCGCCGTGCTCGCCTTCGCGCTCAAGGGCGGCTGGCGCTGGGCCGCCGTCGCCTCCGCGCTGGTCGGCGTCGCGAACATCATCCAGCGGGGTGCCGTCAGCCGGGACACCGTCCACAACGTGCTGCTGGTGTGGGTCGCCTCCATCGCCATCGGGTACGTCGTGGAGGTCGCCCGGGCCTCGGAGGCGACGCTCGCCCGGGCCCTGGAGATCGAAGCGGCCACCCGGGAGCGCGAACGCCTCGCCCGGGACATCCACGACGGCGTCCTCCAGGTCCTCGCGATGGTGCAGCGCCGCGGCAACGCCCTGGGCGGGGAGGCCGCCGAGCTGGGCCGGATGGCGGGGGAACAGGAGGTCGCGCTGCGGACCCTGGTCTCCGAGGGGCTGCCCTCCCGCGCCTCGGGGGACGCGGCCGACGGCGCCTTCGTGCGGGCCGTCGACGACCCCGGCGATCCCGCGAACCCTCCCGGCCCCGCTGCTCCCGACGACGAAGGACCGCACGACCTGCGGCACCTGCTCAGCGGGCACGCGAGCGCCCTGGTGACCCTCTCGGACCCCGGCGCGCCGGTCCTCCTCCCACCGGCGACGGCACGGGAGTTGGCCGCGGCCGTGGGCGCCGCGATGGACAACGTGCGGCGGCACGCGGGCGAGGGGGCGCGGGCCTGGATCCTGATCGAGGACGAACCGGACGCGGTGATCGTGACGGTCCGTGACGACGGTCCCGGCATTCCCGAAGGCAGACTGGAGCGGGCCGAGGGCGAAGGGCGTCTCGGCGTGGCCCAGTCGATCCGCGGACGGCTGCGGGACATCGGCGGTACGACCGAGCTGTACTCCGTACCGGGCCAGGGCACGGAAGTGGAACTGAGGGTGCCGAGGGACGGCACCCGGGGGAGGGCGGCACGATGACGCAGGACACGACCGGGAGACCGGTGACGATCAAGGTCATGGTCGTGGACGACCATCCGATGTGGCGGGACGCCGTCGCCCGGGACCTCGCCGGAGCCGGCTTCGAGGTGGTCGCCACCGCCGGCGACGGCGAACAGGCGGTCCGCCGGGCCCGGGCCACCGCCCCCGACGTGGTCGTCCTCGACCTCAACCTGCCCGCCAAGCCGGGGGTCCAGGTCTGCAAGGAGGTCGTCGCCGACAACCCCGCGCTCCGGGTGCTGGTGCTGTCGGCGAGCGGTGAGCACGCGGACGTCCTGGAGGCGGTGAAGTCCGGGGCGACCGGCTACCTCCTCAAGTCGGCGTCCACCGAGGAACTGATCGACGCGGTCCGCCGCACCGCCGACGGCGACGCGGTGTTCACCCCCGGGCTCGCCGGACTGGTCCTCGGCGAGTACCGGCGGCTGGCCGCCGAGCCCCCGTCCACCGCGTCCGACGAGCCGGGCGCCCCGCGGCTGACCGACCGGGAGACGGAGGTGCTGCGGCTGGTCGCCAAGGGACTCAGCTACAAGCAGATCGCCGAACGCCTGGTCATCTCGCACCGGACCGTCCAGAACCACGTGCAGAACACCCTCGGCAAGCTCCAGCTCCACAACCGGGTGGAACTCGTCCGCTACGCGATCGAGCGCGGACTCGACGACTGACCGTCGGTGACCGCCCCCCCCGGGTGGGCCTCCACCAGGGGGGCGGTCACCGGGCCCCGCCCGGCGGCCCCGCGTATATTCCGAACCGGCACCCGATCGCCCCGCACCTGGAGGGACCCTCGTGGAGATCCTCGCCTTCGGCGTACAAGCCGACGAGAAGCCCCTGATCGAAGCCGCCTTCGAGGCCCCGCACGAGGCCCGCTGCCTGGACGTCTTCCTCAACGAGGACACCGCCCCGATCGCGGCCGGCTACGAGGTCGTCTCCACCAGCGTCAACGCGGACCTGGGGCACCGGGTGCTCCAGACGCTCGCCGCCGGCGGCACCCAGATGATCGCCCAGCGCTCCACCGGCTTCAACAACATCGACCTCGACGTCGCGGAACGCCTCGGCATGACCGTGGCGCGGGTCTCGTACTACTCCCCGTACGCGGTCGCCGAGTTCGCCTGGACCCTCGCCATGGCGGTCAACCGCCGCATCGTCCGGGCGAGCAACCGCACCCGCGACTTCGACTTCCGTCTCGACGGGCTGATGGGCCGCGACCTGCACGGTCGGACCGCCGGGGTGATCGGCACCGGCAAGATCGGCGAGGCGTTCGCCCGGATCGCCCACGGCTTCGGGATGCGGCTGCTCGGCTGGGACGTCGCCGAGAACCCGGCCTGCGCCGCCCTCGGCATGGAGTACGTCAACAAGGACCGGCTGTTCGCCGAGGCGGACCTGATCAGCCTGCACGTCCCGCTCCTCGCGGACACCCAGCACCTGATCGACGCGTCGGCGCTGCGGACGATGAAGGACGACGCGATCCTCGTCAACTCCAGCCGGGGCGGCCTGATCGACACCAAGGCCCTGGTGGAGGAGTTGCGGGCGGGCCGGTTCACCGGTGTCGGCCTGGACGTGTACGAGGCGGAGGCGGGCCTGTTCTTCCTCGACAAGTCCCTGGAAGCCGTCCCGGACGACGTCCTGGCCCGCCTCGTCACCTTCCCGAACGTGGTGGTGACCTCCCACCAGGCGTACTACACGGTGGACGCGGTGGCCCAGATCGTGGACACCACCGCCTCCAACGTGCTCGACTACCTCGCCGGCCGCCGCAGCGGGAACGTCCTGGTCCCGGCATCGCCCAACAGCTGACCGGCCAACTCCCGCACGATCGCCGCCCCGCGCAGCGTCAACACCGACTCGGGGTGGAACTGGACGCCCGCGAACCCGGGCCCGCGCAGTGCGTGCACCTCGCCCCGCGCGTCCCGGCTGACCTCCACCCCGTGCGCGGCCAGTTCCAGGGCGGCGTCCGCGTCGCAGTGGGCGACGAAGCTGTTGTAGAAGCCGACGGTCTCGGTCCGCCCGAACAGGTCGACCGCCGTCTGCGCCCCCTGGTACGGGACCTCCTTGCGGACGACGGCGAGCCCCAGTTCCGCCGCGATCAGCTCGTGCCCCAGGCACACCCCGAGCACCCCGTACGGATGGCGGCGGATCAGCTCGGCGGCCAGCTCCCGCAGGAACCGCATCTTCGGGTCCGCCGGGTCCGAGGGGTCCCCCGGACCGGGGCCCAGCACCACGGGACCCGGATGGGCGAGCACCGCGGCGCGCAGCCCCGGTTCGTCGTAGCGGCGGACCGTGACCTCCAGGCCCGCGGACCGCAGCAGGTGCGCCAGCATCGCGGTGAACGTGTCCTCGCCGTCCACCACCAGGGCGTGCCCCGCCAGCGCGTCGGAGCGCTCCTGCATCCGCAGCCAGAACGGCGCCAGTGCGGCCCGCCGCCCGGCGAGGGCCTCCCGCACCCGGGGGTCGTCCGCCAGCGCGCCCCGCACCGTGCCGCGGTGCGCGGGGCCCGGCCGCACCCCGAGGGCGGTGAGCACCCCGGCGGCCTTGGCATGGGTCTCCGCGACCTCGCCCCGGGGGTCCGAACCGCGCACCAGGGTCGCCCCGACCGGCACCTTGAGCGTTCCGTCGGCGCCGATGTCCGCGGTCCTGATGAGGATCGGCGAGTCCAGGGTCTGCGCGCCCCCCGGGTCCCGCCCGACCAGGGCCAGGGCCCCGGCGTAGTACCCGCGGCCGCTGCCGTCCGGCCCCGCCGGCTCGTAGCGCTCGATCACCCGGCACGCGTTCTGCACCGGCGACCCGGTCACCGTCGCCGCGAACATCGTCTCCCGCAGCACCTCGCGGACCCCGAGCGAGGACCGGCCGCGCAGCTCGTACTCGGTGTGCGCCAGATGGGACATCTCCCGCAGCCGCGGCCCGACCACCACCCCGCCGCGGTCGCCGACCGTGCACATCATCTTGAGTTCCTCGTCCACCACCATCGACAGCTCCTCGATCTCCTTGCCGTCGGCGAGGAAGTCGAGCAGCCCCTCGGGGGTGGGCCCCTCGTCCGGGTAGCGGTACGTCCCGCTGATCGGGTTCATCACGACGGTGCCGCCGTTCATCCGCACGTGCACCTCGGGGCTGGCCCCGACCAGGGTGCGCTCACCGGTGTGCACCACGAACGTCCAGTACGCGCCCTCCTCCCCGAGCAGCAGCCGCCGGAACAGGGCCAGCGCCCCGGCCCGTCCGAAGCCGGGGACGCGACCGGTGTAGGTGCGCCGGATGACGAAGTTGGCGCCCGAGCCCCGGCCGATCTCGTCGCGCAGCACCCGCTCCACGATGCCCGCGTACTCCTCGTCGCTGACGTCGAAGCCGCCGTCCAGGACCTGCACCGGCTCCCCGGCCAGCGCGGCCAGTGCGGCCAGCGCCTCGGCGAGGGGCACCTCGTACGACTCCTCGGGGACCAGTACCGCGAGCGGGGTGCCGTCGTCGCGCACGTCGAAGCCGCGTTCGCGGATCTGGCGGAACGGGACGAGGGCCAGCCCGTCCGGGATGTCGGCGAGCCGCTCGTGGTGGACGACCGGGCCGATCAGCACCTCGACGGTGTCGTGGTCGCGGCCCGGGGTGCGGCGGCGCAGCAGTGCGAACGGAGGGGAGTGGGGGTCGAGCAGACGGTTGAGGTCCACGGGTGATCGGTTCCTTCCCTGGCGGGCGCCGGCCGGGCGGTGCCCGGTGGCGGAGCGGAGGGAACGGCCCCGGAAAAGCAGGAAGGCCGCCCCTCGGGCGGCCTTCGCGTGATCTCGGGTACGCGCAGTCAGTGGGCCGCCGGATGAGCGGTCCACCACCAGCTACGGGTCGAGTGCACGAACATGCCGGGCACCCTACCCGATGCGCCGGTGCCCCGGCACACGATCCTCCCCGCCGGGTTCCGACCCGCCCGCGCTCCGGCGGCGCATCCCGCGCTCATCTGCGATGTGCGTCTCAAAAGATGAGCGGACGGATGGACACCCCCGGTCACCCCGTAATGTTGGGGAGGTGACCGTGAACGCTGAATCCCAGTCCGTCGACGCCGGGCCCACCTGGCGCGACCTGCCCGCGGCGCAGCAGCCCGAGTACCCGGATGCCGAGGCTCTGCGCGATGTGATCGCCGACCTCGAAAGCTATCCGCCACTGGTCTTCGCCGGTGAGTGCGACCAACTGCGCGCCCGGTTGGCCGCGGTCGCCAAGGGCGAGGCGTTCCTGCTCCAGGGCGGGGACTGCGCCGAGTCGTTCGACGCGGTCGGCGCCGACCAGATCAGGGCCAAGCTCAAGACCCTGCTCCAGATGGGCGCCGTCCTCACCTACGCCGCCTCGGTGCCGGTGGTGAAGGTCGGCCGGATCGCGGGCCAGTACTCCAAACCGCGCTCCAAGCCCACCGAGACCCGCGACGGCGTGACCCTGCCGACGTACCGCGGCGACTCGGTGAACGGTTTCGCCTTCACCGAGGAGGAGCGGGTCCCGGACCCGCAGCGCCTCAAGCGGATGTACCACGCGTCGGCCTCCACGCTGAACCTCGTCCGCGCCTTCACCACCGGTGGTTACGCGGACCTGCGCCAGGTGCACGCCTGGAACCAGGACTTCGTGAAGTCCTCGCCGTCCGGCCAGCGCTACGAGCAGTTGGCGCGCGAGATCGACAACGCGCTGAACTTCATGCGGGCCTGCGGCACGGACCCCGAGGAGTTCAAGACGGTCGAGTTCTTCGCCTCCCACGAGGCGCTGCTGCTCGACTACGAGGGCGCCCTCACCCGGGTCGACTCCCGCACCGGGCGGCTGTACGACACCTCCGGCCACATGGTGTGGATCGGTGAGCGCACCCGGCAGCTCGACGGCGCGCACATCGAGTTCGCGTCGAAGATCCGCAACCCGATCGGCATCAAGCTGGGCCCGACGACGACCGTCGACGAGGCGCTGACCTACATCGACCGCCTGGACCCCGACCGTGAGCCCGGCCGGCTCACGTTCATCGTCCGGATGGGCGCCGACAAGGTCCGCGACAAGCTGCCGAACCTCGTCGAGAAGGTCACGGCCTCCGGCGCCACCGTCGCCTGGGTCACCGACCCGATGCACGGCAACACCTTCGAGGCCGCCTCCGGTCACAAGACCCGTCGCTTCGACGACGTCCTGGACGAGGTCAAGGGCTTCTTCGAGGTCCACAAGGGCCTGGGCACCCACCCGGGCGGCATCCACGTGGAGCTGACCGGCGACGACGTCACCGAGTGCGTGGGCGGCGGCGACGAGATCTTCGTCGACGACCTCCACCAGCGCTACGAGACGGCCTGCGACCCGCGGCTCAACCGCAGCCAGTCGCTGGACCTGGCCTTCCTGGTGGCGGAGATGTACCGCGACCAGTAGGCCCGTGGCCGTGGAAGTCGGGTGATCTTGCCCGGATGTGTACCGATGGGGCGTGGATGCTGTGATCCGCGCCCCATCGGCACGTCCGGGACTTTTACGTCACCCGCGGGACGGGTAAGGTTAGGCAAGCCTCACCGAAATCTCGGGACGGCACCAGCGATCGGCTCGCGCCGGTCCCGAGCGATTCCACCGGGGAGGTGACCGCGTGTACGTGTGCAGTTGCTTCGGTGTCACCGAAGCCCAGGTGCGTCAACACGCGGCGGACGGGGCCTGCACCCCGCGTCAGATCGCTTCCGCCTCCAAGGCGGGCACGGACTGCGGTTCCTGCGTCCGGAGCATCCAGGCACTGCTCGGCCGGGGCACGTGTCCCCGTCGGGCGCTGGTGGAGCAGGGTGAGCCCGCCCTCGCGAAGATCGGAGTCCCGCGTTCCGGCGGGCGTGTCGCAGGACTCGAAGAAGCCGCCTGACCGTTTCTCCACGTCGCTGGCGGGTCGTGGACGGCCCCGGGACGGCCTGGGGAGGGGTCTCGGACGGTCGTCGGGCGGCCGTGACCCGTCGGGGTCAGCTGCTCGGCTGCTCGATCTGCTGGGCCAGGTACAGCGGCTCGCCGAGCTTCTCGATCAGCTCCAGCTGGGTGTCCAGGTAGTCGATGTGGTGCTCTTCGTCCTGGAGGATGTCCTCGAAGATCCGGGCCGAGGTGACGTCGCCCTTGGCGCGCATCACGTCGATGCCGCGCTTCAGTCGGTCGATGGCCTCCACCTCGACCTGTCGGTCGGCCTGGAACATCTCCGTCACCGTCTGACCGACCCGGACGTGGAACAACCGCTGGTAGTTCGGCAGGGCGTCCAGGAAGAGGATGCGCTCGGTGAGGCGGTCCGCGTGCTTCATCTCGTCGATGGACTCGGACCGCGTGTAGTTCGCGAGCTTGGTCCAGCCGTTGTTGTCCTGGATGCGGTAGTGCAGCCAGTACTGGTTGATCGCGGTCAGCTCACCCGTGAGCTGTTCGTTCAGGAACTCGATGACCTCGGGGTCGCCCTGCATCGCAGAGGCTCCTTCCAGGTGGGGACCGGTTCGGTGGCCGCATCCTCGCACCGTGATTCCGAGGCCGTCCAGTAAGTGCCTCCTTAGTAGGAGTTGCCCCCACCGGGCCTGACCTGGTCATGAACACCTACCCGGTCTGTCAGGATGGAGTCATGGGTCAACCGGTCGGTAGCGAATCTCCACAGGCGGCGCAGCCGCAGCTACCGCCGGGGCAGCGACTCCAACGCGGATGGCCCGTCACGCACTACGGTCCGGTGCCCAGATTCCGCCCCGAACGCTGGGAGTTCAGGGTCTTCGGCGCGACCGCCGACGGCGACAAGCAGTGCTGGAACCACGAGCAGTTCTCGGCGCTCCCGTACACCACGGTCGTGGCCGATCTGCACTGCGTCACCAAGTTCAGCATGCTCGGTGCCGAGTGGGGCGGGGTGCCGGCCCGGACGGTCCTGGACCTCGCACCGCCCGCCGCGAACGTCACCCATGTGATGGTCTGGGCAGAGTACGGCTTCAGCTCCAACATGCGGCTGTCCGACTTCGCCGTCGAGGACGCGATCTTCGCCACGCACAAGGACGGTGAGCCGCTCACCGCGGAACACGGGTTCCCGCTGCGCCTCGTGGTGCCCCACCTGTACGCCTGGAAGGGCCCCAAATGGGTGCGGGGCGTCGAGTACATGACCGCGGACCGACGGGGCTTCTGGGAAGAACGCGGTTACCACAACGTGGGTGACCCCTGGCGGGAACAGCGCTACTCGTACCAGGAGGAGCCCGGCGAGGGCCCCGAGCTCTGACACCGGCCGACGCCGGCCCTCGGGTCCGGAGCCGCCTCATGGGATCCCACGGAAAGCGCGTACCGTCTCAGTGGCGCCGCACCCACCCCTAGGGGGTGGGCAGGCCGTCCCTGATCTTCTGGAGGAGCGCCACGTCGTCCGCGTGCCCGCTCGGGCCGCCGGGAGTCTCGATGACCAGGGGCACGCCCTCGGTCGCCGGATGCGCCAGCAGGGCACGGAAGGGATCCTCCCCGATGTGGCCGGCCCCGATGTTGGCGTGCCGGTCCTTGCGGGCACCGACGCCCTCCTGGGAGTCGTTGGCGTGGATCAGTTTCAGCCGTCCCGCGCCGACCGTCCCCACCAACGCGTCCAGGGTCCGGTCCATCCCGCCCGGACCGGCCAGGTCGTGCCCGGCCGCGAAGATGTGGCACGTGTCGAGACAGATCCCCAGCATCGGATGGGAGTCCAGCGCCTCGAAGTACGGTCCGAAGTCCTCCGCCCGGGAACACAGCGAGGACCCCTGACCGGCCGTCGACTCCAACAGCAGGAACGGATCGTCCTCGTGCGTCAGTTCGTCCAACAGCGGCAACATCCGCTCGCGCACCTGCGCCAGGGCCACCGCACGCTCCCGGCCGCCGGTCGCCGACCCCGTGTGCACCACCACCCCCAGCGCCCCGATCGCCCGGGCCCGGCGCAGCGAGTGCCGCAGCGACTCCACCGAGCGGTCGACGGTCGCCTCCGTGTGCGAGCCGAAGTTGATCAGATAGGGGGCGTGCACGTACGCCGGAACGCCCTCGGCGGCGCAGACCGCGCGGAACTCCTCGTCCTGCCGGGGGTTGCCGGGCGGAGTGGCCCAGCCGCGCGGATTGGCGACGAAGACCTGAACGGTTTCGGCGCCCATCTCACGGGCGTACGCGAGACCGGTGGAGGCGAGGCCCCCGGCGACCGGGACGTGGCCGCCGACGGGGTTGCGGAGCGGGGTGACTGTCACCCCGCCAGGGTGGCACGCGCGAGCGCGGCTCCCGAACGCCGCCCGCCCCGGTCCCGGCCCGGCCCGTCTGCGCGGGGGAGGGGAGCGCGGCCCGTCAGCCGATGTGGAGGGTGATCTCCGAGCCCTCGGGGGCCTCCTCGCCGGCGGCCACCGACTGCTCGTCCACCGTGTCCCCGAACAGCCCGAGGATGCCCCGGTCCACCTTCACCTCGAACCCGGCCGCCTCCAGGGTCTGCCGCGCGTCGTCCACGCCGTCCCCGACCACGTCCGGCACCTCGATCATCTCCGGCCCCTCGGACAGCGTCAGCGTGACCGTGTCCCCCTCGGCGACCTCGGACCGCGCCCGGGGGAACTGCTGGGCCACCTCGCCCGCCGGCACCTTCGCGGTGACCCGCTCCGGCGCGATCTCCGACTTCAGCCCGAGCTCCGCCAACGCCTCCTGCGCCGCCTTGAGGCCCTTCCCTTCGAGCTCGGGCACCTCCACCGGGGCGCCCCTGCTCAGGGTGAGCGCCACGGCCGAACCCGCCCGGCGCTCCGTACCCGCAGCGGGGTCGGTGCTGATCACCTCGCCCCGCGGGACGGTGGTGTCGAAGGCGTCGGTGACCATCCCCGGCTCCAGCCCGGCGGCCGTGATCTCCTTGCGCGCCACGGCCAACGTGCGGTCCGTCACATCGGGCACCCGCACGGTCTGCGGCCCCAGCGACACCGTCAGCCCGACGCTGCCGTTGCCGCGGATGCGGGACCCGACGGTCGGGTCGGTGGCGATCACCGTGCCGCGCCGGTTGGTGTCGCTGTACTCCCGCCGGACGTCCCCGACGTCCAGCCCCGCGTCCGTGAGCCGCTCCCGGGCCTCCGCCTCGGTCTGCGTGAGCAGCGCGGGGACCTTCGTGAACTGTCCCGAGTTGATGTACCAGACGCCGATCCCGGCCAGCAGGACCAGCAGCAGGGCCCCGAGCCCGGCCACCGCCCGGCGCGGCGGCCGACCGGTGCGCAGGAGGCCCCCGAACCGGGACCGCACGGGTACCGGACTCCCCAGCAACGCGGTGCGCTGGACGTCGTCGGGACCGTCCTCGTTCACCGGCAGCGGGCGGGGTATGTCGAGCGCCCGGGGGATGACGCTGGTCCGGTCCTCGGCGCCGTCGTGCGCCGCCTCGTCGGCCCCCGGCGGGACCGCGTCGAGCTGCGCCTCGGTGAGGGCGGCCCGGGTCGACCGGAGCGCCGCGAGCAGCGCCACCGCGTCGCGCGGACGCAGCCGGGGGTCGCGGGCCGTCGCCGCGGCGACCAGCTCGTCCAGTTCCACGGCCGTCCCGGGGACCGCCGCCGAAGGGGCCGGGACGTCCTCGTTGACGTGCCGGTAGAGGACCTGCGCCGTGGTGTCGCCGGTGTGGGGCTTGCCGCCGGTCAGCATCTCGTAGAGCACGATCCCGCAGGCGTACACGTCCACCCGGGTGTCCGCCGCGCCGTCCTCGATCTGCTCCGGCGCGAGGTACGCCACCGTCCCGAGCACCGGACCGGTCGAACCGGTCCGGGAGTCCACCGAGCGGACCAGCCCGAAGTCGGCGACCTTGACCCGGCCGTCGTCGCCGATCAGGACGTTCTCCGGCTTCATGTCCCGGTGGACCAGACCCGCCCGGTGCGCCGCGCCGAGGGCGGCGAGCACCGACTCCAGGACGTCCAGGGCGGCCCGCGGGCGCAGTGCGACCCGTTCCCGCAGCACGTCCCGCAGCGTGCAGCCGGGCACGTACTCCATCGCGAGGTACACGTAGGCGCCCTGGGCGCCCTGGTCGAAGACGCCGACCACGTTCGGGTGCGAGAGCCGGGCCACCGACTTCGCCTCGCGGATGAACCGCTCCACGAAGCCCGCGTCCACCGCGAGGGCGGGGTGCATCACCTTCAGGGCGACCACCCGGTCCAGCCGGATGTCCAGGGCGCGGTACACCGTGGCCATGCCGCCGGTGGCGATCCTCGCGTCCACCCGGTAGCGGGCGTCCAGCACGTGCCCGAGCAGCGGGTCCTGAAGCGAAGTGTCCACGGAGGCAGTCTAAGAGCCGGCGCAGTGGGGGCGTGCCGACCCGGGGGGCGCGCCCCGGACGGTCCGCGCCCCGTAGCGGGGTCAGAACGCGGGGCGCTCCGGGTCCAGCCGGGCCTGCCCCGCGGCGGGCGAGCTGGCCTGCGCGAAGAAGCGCCGGGGGATGCGCCCGGCGCGGTGGGCGAGGCGGCCGGCCTCCACGGCGTGCCGCATCGCCTCGGCCATCAGCACCGGCACCCGGGCCCGGGTCACCGCTGAGGCGAGCATCACCCCCGCACAGCCCAGCTCCATGGCCAGCGCCACGTCCGAGGCGGTCCCGGCCCCCGCGTCCAGGATGACCGGGACCCCCGCCCGCTCCACGATCAACTCGAAGTTGTGCGGATTGCGGATGCCCAGCCCGGAGCCGATGGGCGAGCCCAGCGGCATCACCGCCGCGCACCCCACGTCCTCCAGCTTGTGCGCCAGGACGGGATCGTCGTTGGTGTACGGCAGGACGGTGAAACCGTCGTCGACGAGGATCTCGGCGGCGTCCAGCAACTCGACGGGATCGGGCAGCAGGGTCCGCTCGTCGGCGATGACCTCCAGTTTGACCAGATCGGTGCCGAGCGCCTCCCGGGCCAGCCGCGCGGTGAGCACCGCCTCCCCGGCGGTGAAGCAGCCCGCGGTGTTGGGCAGCACCCGGATGCCGAGCCGGTCCAGCACGGAGAGCACCGAGCCGGCGGTCGTCGGGTCGACCCGACGCATCGCGACGGTGGTCAGCTCGGTGCCGGAGGCCACCAGCGAGCGTTCCAGCACGTCGAGGCTGGGGGCGCCGCCGGTGCCCATGATCAACCGGGAGCCGTAGCTCCGCCCGCCGAGGACGAAGGGGTCGTCGGCCACGTCAGCCTCCCTGGACCGCGGTGAGGACCTCGACGCGGTCGCCGTCCGCGAGCACGACCCGCGGCCAGCCCGTGCGCGGGACGACGGTCTCGTTGAGGGCCGCGGCCACTCCGCCGGGCGCGGTGGTGAGCGAGGCGACGAGGTCGCCGAGGGTCGTCCCGGGGGAGACCTCCCGGTGCTCGCCGTTGAGGGTGACGCTCAGGGTCGTGGACCCGGGGGCGGGTGACGCGCTCATGCGGGCTGCTCCTGGGGGAGGCGGGCGAACCGGAGGGGGGTGAAGGGGCGTGCGGCGTCCGGCAGTTCACCGTGCACCAGGGCGTGGGCCAGCACGTCCCCGGTGACGGGGGTGAGCAGCACGCCGTTGCGGTGGTGGCCGGTGGCCAGCAGCAGCCCGTCCAGTGCGGTGGGGCCGAGCAGGGGGGCGTTGTCGGGCGAGCCGGGCCGCAGCCCCGCACGGGTCTCGACGAGCGGCAGCTCGGTGATGCCGGGGACCAGCTCGTGGGCGTCCCGCAGCAGTTCGTACACGCCGCCCGCGGTGACGGTGGTGTCCCAGCCCAGTTCCTCGCTGGTGGCTCCGAGGACCAGCTCACCGTCCTCGCGCGGCACCAGGTACACCTGTCCGCCGCGCACCACCGCCCGCACGGTCCGACTCAGGAACGGGCCGAGGCCGGGCGGCACCCGCAGCCGCAGGATCTGTCCCTTGACCGGTCGTACCGGAGGCAGGACCTCCTCGGGGACGCCCGCGAGCCGTCCGCTGAGACTGCCCGCGGCGAGCACGACCTGCCCGGCCGCCAGCTCGGTGCCGTCGGCGAGCAGGACGCCCGAGGCCCGCTCCCGGCGGGTGACCAGACGTTCGACCCGCTGCCGGTGGAAGACCACACCGGCCGACGCACAGGCGGTGACCAGGGCCGCGGCCAGTCGCCGCGGGTCGATCTGGTGGTCGTCGTCCACCCGCAGCCCGCCGCGCACGCCCGGGGCCAGCATCGGTTCGAGCCGCCGGCACTCCCGACCGTTGAGCCACTGTGGCGTCAGCCCCGCCGCGGTCTGCACGGCGTGCAACTCCCGCAGCTGGGACCGGTCGTCGGCGTCGAGGGCGACGGCGAGGGTGCCGCAGCGCCGGTAGCCGAGGTCCGCCCCGGTGACCTCGGACAGTTCGGCGGCGAACGCCGGATAGGCCCGGGCCGAGGCGGTGTTGAGGGCGAGGAGCTGCTCCTCGCCGGGGTGCAGTTCGGTGACCGCGGCGAGCATCCCGGCCGCCACCTGCGCGGCGCCGCCGCCCGGCGCGGGGTCCGCCAGTGCGGTGCTCAGACCGCGCCCGGCGGCCCGCCAGGCCGTCACCAGACCGATGATCCCGCCGCCCACCACCAGGACGTCCGCTGAACGAGACATGGGTGCTCCGCTCCTCCCTTCGCCGGCATGACCCGGATCAGGTTCGTACGGTCGGAGGCCGGTCAGCCTCCCTCTCAGCCCGGTGCGTCCGGGCTCCCGCGAGTTACGTTGGCCACCCTAACCCGATGCCCCGCACCCCAGTAAGGGAGTCGTGTCCCGTGCCCGACCAGCCGCACCGCCCCGACGCACCGGCCGCGCCCTCGCTCGACGGACGGGTCCTGGTACCCGTGGCCGACCAGGCGCCCGGCCAGGTCGGCACCCGCACCCGCTTCGCCTACCACGAGCGCGACGGCGTGGTCTGGGCCGACTACGCGGGCGGCGAGGTGGTCCGCGGCCACCTCGTCGGCACCCGCACCGGGGACCGGCTGGACTTCCGGTACGTCCAACTGCGCACCGACGGGACGACCGCATCCGGACACTGCGCGTCCCGGGTGGTCGCCCTGCCGGACGGGCGGGTGCGGCTGTTGGAGACCTGGGAGTGGGAGTCGCGCGAGGGGCGGGGAACGAGCGTGGTGGAGGAGACACCGCCCGAGCCGGGACCGACCGCCGACTGAGCCGGCGTCCGGGTGTCTAGGGTGACGACCGGGGACAGCCGGATGCCGGCCGACGGCCCCACCACCCGACGAGGCGGACGAGGGCGACATGCCAGACGAGACAGAAGAGACAGACGAGACGGCCAGGACAGCCAGGACAGCCGGGGCAGCCGGGCCGGAAGAGACAGCCGCGGCAGTCGAAACGGACGAGACGACCGGGGCGACGGAGACGGCCGGGGTGTCCGGGGTGTCCGGGGTGTCCGGGGTGACGGAGACGGGCGCGGCGGGCCGGTCGACCGCGACGGCCGAACCGGGTGGCACGGCTGACCGGCCACCGGGCGTCGTCATCGCGGGCGCGGGCATGGCCGGGGTGCAGACCGCGGTGGCCCTGCGCGAACAGGGCTTCGCCGGACCGGTCGTCCTGATCGGCGCCGAACCCCACCAGCCCTACGACCGGCCGCCGTTGTCCAAGGCCGTGCTCCTGGGCAAGGCCGAGGACTCCGCCTTCGACGTGGACTTCGCGGCGCTCGGCATCGACCTGCGGCTCGGCCTGGAGGTCACCGGCGTCCGCCCCGACGACCACGCACTCGACACCGAGGCCGGACCCGTCCCGTACGACACGCTGGTCATCGCGACCGGCGCCGAACCGGTCCGGTTGCCGGGCGCGGACGGCGTCCCCGGGGTGCACCTGCTGCGCACCCTGGACGACGCGGAGCGGCTGCGCCCGGTGCTCGCCGACCAACACGACGTCGTGGTGGTGGGCGCCGGCTGGATCGGCGCCGAGTTCGCGACGGCCGCCCGTGAGGCGGGCTGCGCGGTGACCGTGGTGGAGGCCGCCGACCGGCCGCTCGCGGGCGCCCTGCCGGCCGAGGTCGCGGCCCCCATGACCGACTGGTACGCGGAGGCCGGGGCCACCCTGCGCACCCGGGCGCGCGTGGTCCGCGTGCAGCCCGGCGAAGTGGTCCTGGACGACGGCAGCGTGCTGCCCGCGGGCGCGGTGGTGGTGGGCATCGGCGCCCGCCCCGCCACCGACTGGCTCGCCGGCTCCGGGATCGCGCTCGGCGCGCACCGGGACGTGCTCGCCGACGACCACCTGCGGACCTCGGTGCCCGACGTCTACGCGGTCGGCGACTGCGCCTCCTTCCCCTCCGCCCGGTACGGCGAACGCCTGCTGGTGCACCACTGGGACAACGCGCTCCAGGGCCCGCGCACGGTCGCCGCCGGCATCGTCGGCGAGGTGCCCGCGGTGTACGACCCGGTGCCGTACTTCTGGTCCGAGCAGTTCGGGCGCTTCGTCCAGTACGCGGGCCACCACGAAGGCGCCGACACGGTGGTCTGGCGCGGGGAGCCCTCGGGTGCCGCCTGGTCGGTGTGCTGGCTGCGCGGCGGGCGGCTGGTGGCGCTGCTGGCCGTGGGGCGCCCCCGCGACCTGGCCCAGGGCCGCAAGCTGATCGAGTCCGGCGCGGTGCTCGACACCGGGCTGCTGGTGGACCCCGCGCGCCCCCTGAAGTCGGCCGTCCGCTGACCCGTCGGGGCGGGCCGCCGGTGGGGCCGACCGGCCCCACCGGCAGCGGGCCGCTTTTCCGATGTCAGAAGGAAGTGGCAGGCTTGGGTACGTGACCGAGATTGACGCAAAGATTGATGCTCTCGTCCCCGCCTGGCTGACCCTCCCGGACATCGCCGAGCGGATCGGCGTGGAGGTGACCCGTGTTCGGCAGCTCGTCAAGGAGGGCCAGCTGATCGCGGTGCGCCGCGGCGAGAACAGGGCCCTGCACGTACCCGCGGCCTTCATCGACGACGACAAGGTCGTCAAGGGCCTCAGCGGCACCCTGACGCTCCTGCGGGACGACGGCTTCACGGACGAAGAGACGCTCGAATGGCTCTTCACCCCCGACCCCAGCCTGCCGGGCACGCCCGCCCAGGCCCTGAGTGAGAACCGCGGTACGGAGGTGAAGCGCCGCGCGCAGGCGCTCGCCGTCTGAGCCGCGCACCCGCCGCCGACTGAGCGGCCGACGCCGTCGGTGCGCGGACCCGAGGTGGTCCGCGCACCGTACTCACCTGCGCGGTACGCCGCGTTCCCTCCGTACGCCCGCCTGCGGTGCGCTGTTCGGTGGGGGTGCGCGGTGGCTTCGCGCGCAGTTCCCCGCGCCCCTGATCGGGCGCGTCCTGCTCGGCGTGCGCCGTCCTGCGCGGACCGCCCACGCACCACCGCACCGTCCACGGGGGGACCAGTACCGCCATGGCAGATTCCACTCCCACGCGCCGCGCCCGGCTCGCCGACGCGCGCCTCTACCTCTGCACGGACGCCCGCACCCGCCAGGGCGACCTCCCGGAGTTCCTCGACCGCGTCCTCGCGTCCGGCGTGGACGTCGTGCAACTGCGCGACAAGGGCATGGAGGCCGCCGAGGAACTGGACCACCTGCGGGTGTTCGCCGACGCCTGCCGGCGGCACGGCAAGCTGCTCGCGGTGAACGACCGGGCGGACGTCGCCCACGCCATCGGCGCCGACGTGCTCCACCTGGGCCAGGGCGACCTCCCGGTCCCCGCCGCCCGGGCGATCCTCGGCGAGGACGTCCTGATCGGCCGCTCCACCCACGCCGACGAGGAGGCGCAGGCAGCGGCCCGGCAACCGGGCGCCGACTACTTCTGCACGGGCCCGGTGTGGCCCACCCCCACTAAGCCGGGACGGCACGCCCCGGGGCTTGCCCTGGTCCGCCACACCGCCGGGCTGCGCCCCGAGCGGCCCTGGTTCGCCATCGGCGGCATCGACCTGGGCAACCTCGACCAGGTCATCGAGGCAGGGGCCCGTCGGGTGGTCGTCGTCCGGGCCCTCACCGAGGCCACCGACCCGGGCGCGGCAGCCGCCGAATTCGCGCGCCGGCTGCGGAACCCGTAGACCCCGGCCCCCGCTCCGCCCACTCTGAGGACGGAGAGTGTCCGAGGGGTGGACACCGCGGGGGTCTTTCGTCGGATTTGTCCCTCGCCCGGTTGGGGGACGGCCCCGGCGTGGCTAACCTGCCCGTATGGCCCTTGGGACAGCTTCCACCAGGACGGATCGCGCGCGCACGGTCCGTGACATGCTCGCATCGGGTAAAACGACGTACTCGTTCGAGTTCTGGGCACCGAAAACCCCGAAGGGCGAACGGAACCTCTGGAACGCGCTGCGGCGCGTCGAGGCCGTCGCGCCGAGCTTCGTTTCGGTGACCTACGGTGCCGGCGGCTCCACCCGCGCGGGCACGGTCCGGGCCACCGAGCAGATCGCCTCCGACTCCACCCTGACCCCCGTCGCCCACCTCACGGCGGTGGACCACTCCATCGCGGAGCTGCGCAACATCATCGGCCAGTACGCCGACGCCGGCATCCGCAACATGCTCGCCGTCCGCGGCGACCCGCCCGGCGACCCCATGGGCGCCTGGGTGCCGCACCCGCAGGGCCTCACCTACGCGGCCGAACTCGTCCGACTCATCAAGGAGTCGGGGGACTTCTGCGTCGGCGTCGCCGCCTTCCCGGAGATGCACCCGCGCTCCCCCGACTGGGACGCGGACATCCGGCACTTCGTCGACAAGTGTCGGGCGGGCGCCGACTACGCCATCACCCAGATGTTCTTCGACCCCGAGTCCTATCTGCGGCTGCGTGACCGGGTGGTCGCGGCCGGGTGCGACACGCCCGTCATTCCCGAGGTCATGCCGGTCACGAACGTCAGACAGCTCGAACGGCTGTCCCAGCTCAGCAACGCCGCCTTCCCGGCCGAGCTGAAAGACCGCATCCTCGCCGCGCGGGACGATCCCGCCGCTGTACGCTCCATGGGAATCGCGTTCGCGACCGAGTTCTGTGCGCGGCTGCTGGACGAGGGCGTTCCCGGGCTGCACTTCATCACGCTCAACAACTCGACCGCGACGCTGGAAATCTACGAGAATCTGGGGCTGCACCACACGCAGGTCTAGATCGGTCGTGCGCGGTGGGGCGCCGACCGCACGAGAGGGGCGTACATGGGCTGGGCGGTCCTCTACATCGCGTTCGGCGTCGTCGCGCTGTGGCTGCTGGGCGAAGTGCTGTTGCAGTACAAGGCCAGGCTCCGCTGGCGGTTGCTGGCCTTCTGCGGCTTCCTGGGCGTGGTCATCGGCGTCGTCGTCTCGTCGGTCGTGGTCATCGGGATCGGCGCGATCGCCTTCGCCATCGGGCAGACGTACGTGACCATGTCCTTCCGCAAGGGCTTCTCCACGGGCTGGGCGATCGGCGGCCGGCCGGGCGCCAGCAAGCGCCGCAAGACGGAGACCGAGGGACGACAGGAGCCCACGCTCCAGGTGTCCGGCATGGAGGAGACGGGCGGGTACCCCTCCGACGCCGCCTTCGCGAACGCCGCCACCACCATCGGGCCGGTCTTCGACGCGGACGCCTTCGCCCCCGGGGCCACGGGCCCCGACCACCCCACCGAGGTCTACGCGCCCGAGCCGATGCCGGACGACACCGGCCAGTACGGCGTGTACGGCGACCCCGGGCCCACCCCGCACGGCCAGGGCGGCCCGGGCGGCCCGGATCAGGGGTTCGGCCACGACGCCCACCCCGGCCCCGGACAGGACTACGGCTACGACCAGGGGCAACAGCAGTACGCCGCCTACGCGGACCCCTACCCGACCGCCGCCCCGCCGTACGGGGGCGCCCCGCACGACCCCTACGCCCAGCCCGCACCCGGCCAGGACCCGTACGGCGCGGGCTACCAGGAGACGCCGCCCGGTGGGGTCTGGGTCCCCCAGCAGCGCACCACGGCCGCCGACGGCAGTTACGGCGACGACTTCCCGGACGCACAGCCCTACCCGTACCCGTATCCGCAGTCGGACGACGGCCAGGGCGTCTACGACCCCGGTCACGACGAGCGTCAGCCGTACCGCTACTGACCGCCCGGCGTCCCGCGCCCCGGTGACCGCCCGTCACTGGGAGCCGCGGAACTCCGGCCCCTCGACGACGAGTCCGGCGACCAGCGCGCCCGACATGCCCGCGTGCGGCAGCCCGCCGCCCGGGTGCGACCACCCGCCGACCAGGAACAGCCCCGGCAACCGGGTGCTGTTCGCCTGGTGCAGCAGCCGCCCCCCGGCCGCCGCGAGCGCCGGGCCGGGCACCGCCCCGTCCGGTACCCCGGTGGCCACCGCCACGTCCGCGGGGGTGCGCACCTCCTGCCACAGCAGCCGCTCCCGCAGGTCCGGCACGGCCCGACCGGCCGACTCGACCATCCGTTCCGCCGCCCGACGGTGCTCGACGAGCGCGCTGTCTCCCCCGCTGCCCAGCGCCGGGACGGTCGCCGTCAACGTCACCGCCTCGTGCTCCGCGTCCGGTGCGCCCGCCGGGTCGCCCGTGCGCAGCACCTCCACCGTCGGGTGCGCGGGCAGACCGGGCACGGCGCCGAACAGGGCGTCCAACTCGCCCTCCGGATCCGTCGAGTGGACCACCGTGCGGTGTGCGGTGCCCTCGGGGCGTGCCCCGCGCAGTGCCAGGAAGACCGTGAGCCGGCTCGCACCGCCCGGCCGGGGCGGTACGTCACCCGCAGCGCGCAATTCGGTGTCCGGCAGCAGCGAGGCCAGTACGGGCGGTGCCACCCCGGCGACCACATGGTCCGCCTCGACCACCGTGCCGTCGGCCAGCTCGACGCCCGCCGCGCGGCCGTCCGCCGCCAGGATCCGGGTCACCGCCGTGCCGAACCGGAACTCCACCCGACGGGCCGTGCAGCGTTCGTACACGGCACGGGCCAGGGCGCGCATCCCGCCGCCCACCGACCAGACGCCGAACGTCTGCTCCAGATAGGGCAGGACCGCGGCGCTCGCCGGGGCCGTGCGCGGATCGAGCCCCCAGGCCAGGGGGTGGCACTCCAGCAGCGCCCGCAGTCGCGGTTCGCCCGCCAACTCCAGCTCCGCGATCTCCCGGACCGTCGTCGCCGTCCGGTCCCGGCGCAGCAGCCGCCTGACGGGGCGCGCCGGATACGGCTCCCGCTCGGCCAACACCTGCCAGTTGGGCCACAGGGGCTCCTCCAGCAGCGGACGGCGGGACCGGTCCCAGGCGTCCCGGGCCCGGTTCACGAAGGCGGCCCACCGGTCGCCCGCGCCCCCGCCGAGGGCCGCGTCCAGGGCTTCGGCGACGCCCGCGCGGGACGCGTTCGGCAGGGACACCACCGTGCCGTCCGCGAAGACGTGCCGCACCGCGGGCTCCACCTGGCACAGCTCGACGCGACTCTCCAGCGGTTCCTTGCCCGTCTTGACGAACAGGTCGCGCTGCACGGCGGGCAACAGCAGCAGTCCGGGCCCGGTGTCGAACGAGAAGCCGTCCCGCTCGAAGCGGCCCAGCGCCCCGCCGTACGTCTCCCCGCGCTCGTAGACCACCACGCGGTGGCCCGCCACGGCCAGCCGCGCGGCGGCAGCCATGGCGCCCATGCCCGCGCCGATCACCGCAATCCGTCCCATGCCGCGACCCTATCCGCCGCCACTGACAGCCCCGCCACGCGCCCGGGGACCGCCGGTCGTGGCCGCCCGGGGTCCGTACGGGTACTCAGAGGGCCACCTGAGTACCCGTACGGATGGAAGCGGCCCCCGGACCCGGAAGAGTGAGGGCACGGGAGAGGGACACCGCGGACCGCACCGCCGACACGGGGCGGCGGAGCGGCCGCAGCCCTCGACCGCGGCTCAGGCCGGGAACCCGTCCGCCCGGTCACGGGACTGACCGGGCGACGGGAGCGACGGGGAACGCGCCGCTGCGGCGAGGGCTCAGGGGGATGAGCCCCGCCGGAGCGGCGCGCTCCCCGTCAGCCGCCGGCGACCCGCCCCTGGAGCAGCCGGGACAACGCCGCGTGGACGTCGTCCAAGGACCGCTGGGGCTGGAACGACTGCCAGTCCAGCGCCGCCACCAGCACCATCCCGACCAGCGCCGAAGCCGTCAGCGGGACATCGATCTCACCGTTCAGCTCACCCGCCTCGACGCCGGCCCGCAGCACGTCCTCGACGACCGTGACGGCCTCCTGGCGCACCACCATCAGCGTGGACTGCCAGGCCCGGTTGGTGCGCCACAGCTCCGCGACGTACAGCTGGGTGAAGGCCGGGTAGCGCTCGATGAAGACGAGCCCGGCCCGGACCATCGCGTCCAACGCGTCGACGTTGCTGCCGCCGGCGCGTCTGGAGCCGTCGGCGGCGTCCCGCAGGGACGCGGCGAGCAGTCCCACGCCGTGCCGGAGCAGTTCCTCGAACAGGACCGACTTGCTGGCGAAGTTGTAGTACACCGTCCCCTTGGCCACTCCGGCCCGTTCGGCGATCTCGTCCACGGTCGTTGCCGAGAACCCCTGCTCGGCGATCAGGGTCACGGCGGCCTCGTACAGCTTCTGACGGGTCGCCTGACGTCGGGTGCTGCTCTGCATGGCGTCGATTCTCACAGGCTCGGCCCCGGGTCTCACAGGCTGAGCTCCGGGTGGAGCCGGTCCAGGGTCCACGACTGGCGCCGGCGGGCGGTCAGCGCGGTCAGTGCGAGCGCCCCCGCGGTGAAGGCGAGGAGCACCGCGCACGCCTGCCACACCGGGCCCACGTCTCCGCCGGTGATCAGCCGCCGCAGGGCCGCCACCACGTGGGTCATCGGCAGGAACGGGTGGATCGCCTGGAAGAACCCCGGACTGGTCTGCACCGGGTACGTGCCGCCCGCCGAGGTGAGCTGGAGCATCAGCATCGCCAGGACCAGGATGCGCCCGGCCGCGCCGAAGCGGGCGTTGAGCCACTGGACGATCGCCGCGAAGCACCCCGTGACCAGGAGCAGGAAGGCCACGGTCCCCGCCGCACGGGCCAGTTGGAGTCCCAGCCCCCAGTGCAGCACCGACATCAGGGCGCCCGTCTGGAGCGCCCCCAGCGCGGCCACCGGCAGCCAGCCCGCGAGCGCGACGCGCCAGGCGGGTGCCCCGGCCGCCAGCGCCCGCCGGTTGAGCGGTGCGACCACCATGTACGCCACCATCGCGCCCACCCACAGGGAGAGCGGGATGAAGTAGGGCGCGAAGCCGGTGCCGTAGTTGGCCGCCCGGTGGACCGACTCGGCGGCCAGCCGCACCGGATCGGCCATCACCTCGGTGCGCCGGTCGCGGTCGTCGGCGGAGTGGTCGGGGATCTTCCCCGCCCCGTCGTGCAGCCCGCTCGCCAGCGCGTGCACGCCGTCGACCAGGGGGAACAGGCCCCCGTCCAGATCACCGGCGCCGGTCTTCAGACGTTCCACGCCGGCGTCCAGGTCGGCGGAGCCGGTGGCCGCCGCGGTGAGCCCCAGCTGGAGGTCCGCGGCGCCGTCGGCGACCTTCTGGGCGCCCTCGTCGAGCGCGGTCACCCCGGTGACCGCGCCGTCCAGGTCCTTGCTCAGGGTCGGCGCCGCGTCCGCCAGGGCCTCGGCCTGGGTCTGGAGCGTGGCGAGGTCCTTCTCCAGGGCGGTGGTGTCGCCCCGGTGGTCGGTGACGACCGTGTCGACCTCCGCCACCAGCCGGGCGGCCCTGGCCGACTCGTCCCGTGCCTTCTTGAGGTCGGCGCAGGAGGCGTCGGGGCCGGGTGCCCGCGGTGCCTGCGGCGTCGCGTCCGGCGCCGGGGCGGAGGACTCCTGCGGGCCCGGGGCGTCCTGCGGTCCGGACGTCCCCTGCGGGGCGGCCGGGGGAGCGCCGGCGGCCGTCGGCGCGCCCGGTGCTGCGCACCGGCGCTCGTACACCGAGTCCAGGGCGTCGGCGGCCTCCCGGGTGCCCGTCCGGGCCGCGGGGGCCGTGGTCACGACCGCCTCCAGGTGTTCGCGCAGGGTGCCGGCCGCCCCGGCGACCGCCCGCGCGGTGTCCTCGACGCGGCGCCCGTCGTCCTTGAGGAACGGGCGCACCCGCTCGGCCGCCCCGCTGACCTCGTCCACGAGCGCTCGGGTCCCGTCCGCGATGTCCCGGGTCCCCGTCTCCAGGGTGCGGGCCCCGCCGGTGAGCTTCCCCAGACCGCCCGCGAGGTCGCCGCTGCCGTCCTTGGCGTCCCGAAGGCCGTCCGCGAGGTCCTCGGCGCCCTGCTTGGCCTTCCCGATCCCGCCTTCGAGCGCGTCGGCGCTGCCGGCCGCCCGTTCGGCCTCCCCGTGGAGGTCCGAGAACGAGACGAACATGCGGTCCAGGTACTGGCGGGACGCATCGGCGGAGGCCGCCCGACGCACCTCCGCGAACACCGAGCGGGACAACTGCCCGACCAGGTAGTTGTTGGCGTCGTTGGTGCGCACCTTCAGGGCGCTCGCCGCGGGGGAGTCCCCGGCGCCGCCGGCGATCCGTTCGCTGAGGCGGGCGGGGATCGTCAGGGAGAGGTAGTACCTGCCGTCCGCCACGCCCTCCCGCGCCTGCCGGGCGTCCACCTCGTGCCACTGGAACGCGCCGCTCTCCCGCAGTCTCCCGGCGATCTCGTCGCCCACCGCGATCCGTTCCCCGGCGGAGGTGGTGGCGGTGCCGCCTTCGTCTTCGTTCACCAGGGCGACCGGCACGCGGTCCATGCGGCTGTACGGGTCCCAGAACGACCACAGGTACAGCGCCCCGTACAGCAGGGGCAGCAACAGCACCGCGACGAGCGCCGCGCGCGGGAGCCGTCCCCGGCCGAACCGTCGCAGTTCCAGCACGGCGAGCCTAGGCGGACGCATCGCACTCCTCCTGCTCCTGCGGGGCGGGCGCCGTCGTCACGACGATCACGTCCCCGGCGTCCCCCCGGTCCCGGGGCGCCTCGCTGCACACCGCGAGGACGGTCAGCCCCTCGGCGGCGAGGTCCCGCAACAGCCGCCAGGCCGCCGCGCGCTCACGGTCCGACAACTTGAGGTCCAGGTCGTCGACGCCCAGCACCCGCGGCCGTCCGATCAGGGCCAGGGCCACCGACAGACGCAGCGCCGCCAGCCGTTCGAGGTCCCGCACCGCGGTCCGCGCCCCCTTGGGCAGGGCCTCGGGGTCGAGGCCCGCGGCGGTGAGCGCGCCGTCGATCCGGCGACGGGTCTCGGCCGCCCGGTCGGCGCGCGGACGCAGCAGCGACCGCAGGGAGCCGCCGAACCGCCGTTGGAGCAGCGCCCGTTCCCGCAGGTGTTCGTCGACGGTGAGCGCCGGGTCCAGGTCGGCGACCCCGGGAACGTGGGCGAGGGCGCTGATCCGGCGGACCGCGGCCGACTGCTTCGGCAGCCGCAGGCCGGCCACCTCGGCACGGCCCGCGGAGGTCCGCATCCGCCCGGTGAGCGCCAACAGCAGGCAGGTGCGGCCCGACCCGGACGGGCCCTCGACCACCACCAGCGAACCCGGCGGCGCATCGACCCCGACCCCTTCGAAGGCCCAGCCCCGGGGTCCCTTGACCCCCAGCCGGTCCGCCGTCACCGCGGCTCCGTCCACCGTTCCCCTCCGAGCACTTTTGAACTGACTGGTCAGTTCAAAAACTATCCCGATGGTCCGCCCGCGCCCAAACCGGCAAGGAACCGCAGGTCAGCCCGCATTGTCAGTGGCGTACTCCACGATGGGGCACATAACGGCACCAGTGTTGTCAACTGACGACAGGAGGCTCGTCATGGCCAGTTCCCCCGCGGCAGCCGCCGCACTCCGCCACGTCGCCGCCGGCCCCGCCCCTTCGCCGACCGGTCCCGCCGGCGACGTGCACCCCGTGCCGCGCCGCACCGGAGCCCCGCCCGCCGCCCTCGACATGCTCGCCAAGGCCCGCGCCGGGCTGGCCGAGGCCGCCGCCCTCACCACTCCCAACGAGCGTTACGCCACCGCGCACCTGGCCGCCCTGCGCACCGCGGCGGCCGTCCTCGCCGCCCGGGGCCGCCCCGAGCCGCCCGCCCGGCGCCGGGCCCCCATACGGAGCGCCTGGGAGGTCCTGCCGGAGATCGCCCCGGAGCTGACCGAGTGGAGTGCGCTGTTCGCCTCCGGCGCCGCCCGCCGGGCCCGTGCCGAGGCCGGGATCAAGGACGCGGCGAGCCCCAGGGACGCCGATGACCTGCTGCGGGACGCCGCGATGTTCCTCAGGCTCGTCGAACGCATGCTGGTGCTCCAGCCGGTGCCCCGTCCCCGGCACCGCCCCGGTGCGCCCGGGGACCGGGAGCCGCCCGCCGTGCCGGACGCCGTCTGACGCCCCCGGCGGCGGCAGGCGCGGGACGGACGCGGGGCGGCGGCCCGGTGCCGCGGCGAGGCAATAGGGTGGGACGACCTGAAGCTTCGCCGGGCACACGCCCGGGCCCCGTGCCCGGCCGGGACAGCGCGAGGCCCACCCGATCGCTACCGCCGCAGGACGGGCGGTGCCGTGCCGAGGAGTCAGTTGCAGTGTCGGACCCGATGCGCCCCCGCGCCTCTCTCCGTACCGCCGTGGTCTGGGACGTGCTGAAGGACGCCCTCGACCAGCGGGCCGCCTCCACGGGACGCGAGGTGCTCGACGTCCTGGACACGGGCGGCGGCAGCGGCAACTTCGCCGTGCCCGTCGCCCGGCTCGGCCATCGGGTGACCGTCGTCGACCCGAGCCCGAACGCCCTCTTCGCCCTGGAGCGCCGGGCCGCGGAAGCCGGTGTCGACGGCCTGGTCCAGGGCGTCCAGGGGGACGCCCACGGCCTCTTCGACGTCGTCGAGCGCGGTGGCTACGACGCGGTGCTGTGCCACGGAGTGCTGGAGTACGTGGACGACCCCGCCGAGGGGGTGCGCAACACGATCGGCGCCCTGCGCCCCGCCGGCGTGCTCAGCCTGCTCGCGGCGGGCGTCGGCGGCGCCGTCCTCGCCCGGGCCCTCGCCGGCCACTTCACCGAGGCCCGCCGGGCCCTGGGCGACCCCGACGGGCGCTGGGGCGACAGCGATCCCGTGCCCCGTCGCTTCACCACCGAACAGCTCACCGAACTGGTGACCGCCTCGGGCGTCCGGGTGGACGCCGTGCACGGCGTGCGGGTCTTCGCCGACCTGGTCCCCGGCGTCCTCGTGGACACCGAGCCGGGAGCGTTGGACGCCCTGCTGCGGCTGGAGGCGGCGGCCGCCGAGTTGCCCGCCTTCCACTCGGTGGCCACCCAGCTGCACCTGCTCGGAGCCCGTCAGGACCCCGCGGACGCCTGAGCTCCTGGCCGGGATGCCGCTGATCAGGAACGCAGCAGCACATGGAGTACGCCACCGGCCACCCGATCGGGCGCCACTCGCCGTATGATCGAGGGAGACGGTCCGGCATGACGGACTGCCCGTCGGGGAATGGACGCCTCAGCGGGCCGAACCGCCACGACGGGTTCTGACTGGCGAATTGGCGTAGAGGGGCGGGTTTCACGGGGGCGATTCCCTGCCTATCCTGAAGGGAACCCCCCGGTCGCCCCGGCGACTGCACGATGAGGAGGACTCCGTGCCGCTCTCGGAGCACGAGCAGCGAATGCTCGAGCAGATGGAGCGAGCGCTGTACGCCGAAGATCCTAAGTTCGCGACAGCGCTTGAGGGAAGCGGGCTGCGTACGTACACCCGGCGTCGGGTGTACCAGGCGGTCGCCGGCTTCCTGGTGGGTATTGCGCTCCTCATGGCCGGAATGGTCGCCCAGCAGATCTGGATCAGCGTGGTCGGCTTCCTCGTCATGCTGGGGTGCGCGGTGCTCGCCGTAACCGGATGGCGCAAGGCGCCCAAGCCGGGCGAACAGGCGGGTTCCCCACCCGGTGCTCCGTCCGCTCGGCCGCAGAACCGGCAGCGCCGGTCCATGATGAACCGGATCGAGCAGCGGTGGCAGCGCCGCCGTGACGAGCAAGAAGGCGGTCGCTGAGGCGCCCGCCCGTCCCTAGGCTTCTCCCAGGGTGCCCCTCTCCGGAAGGGCACCCTTCGCCGTTCCCGGCGCCCCCTCCGTACGTCCACCTGGCGGTGCGCTGCTCCGTGCGGGTGCGTCGTCGTTTCGCGCAGTTCCCCGCGCCCCTTTCGGGGCTGCCTCCGGCGGTGCGTCGCCGGGTGCGGCTGCACGGTGCTTGCTCGCGCAGTTCCCCGCGCCCCTTCAGTACGTCCACCTGGCCCTGCGTTGCTCGGTGCGCCCCGAAGGGGCGCGGGGAACGGCGCGGACGACCGCAGCGCACCCACCCCGGACAGCGCACCGCAGGTGGACGTGCCCCGAAAGGGGCGCGGGGAACGGCGCGGGGAACCACCGGGCACCCGCACGGAGCAGCGCACCGCCAGGTGGACGTACCGAAGAGCGGGCGCCCAAGAACCGCTCAGCGACGCAGCACCCCCGCCCAGGAGGGCACCACCCCGGCCACCCGCACCCGCACCCCGGTCCACCCGTCGGCCACCGACCACAGCACCCGCACCGCGGACCGCGGCACCCACAGCGCCCGCACCCGAGCCCCGCGCCCCACCGCCGCCCGCAGGGCCCCCCGCACGGTCCGGACCTCGTCCCCGAGCCCCGTCACCGGCCGGGGAACCGGCGCGTACAGCGCCTGCTCCACCGCCTCGGCCACCCGCCGCACCGCTGCCGCCGACGCCTCGTCCAGCCGGGCGACCCGCACGATCCTGGCCGCCGCGGCCCGGGGCGTCTCGGAGACGTCAGGACCGATCCCGTGGTCCCAGGCGGTGTCGACCAGTTCCCGCCACGCCGCCAGCGTCCGTGCCTGGGCGTCCGCTCCGGTGCGCCCCGGTGAGGACCCCAGCCGGCGGGCCCGCACCCGGGCCCGCCACAGCATCGGCAGGAACGGCAGCGCCAGCGCGACCAACACCCCCGCCCCGATCAGTACGGCCTGCCACCGCGGACCGCCGTCGCCCGAGGAACCGGTGGCCACGGCGGGCGCCGTGGTCCCGCAGCTGCCGTCCAACCGCTTCTGCTCCGCCGAGCAGCTCTCCGTCTCGGACGGCGCCGTCGACGGAGCGTCGGACGCCGACTCGGTGGGCCGCGCCTCGGTGCTCGGCGCCGCCGAGGGGGCCTCGGGCCGCGTGTAGTCCGGTGCCGAGCCGCGGCTCGGCGTCGGCTCGAAGCGGGTCCAGCCCACCCCTTCGAAGTACAGCTCGGGCCAGGCGTGCGCGTCCTTCAGCCCCACGGACATCTCCCCGTTCGAACCGGGGGAGCCGGGGGTGAAGCCGACCGCGACCCGGGCGGGTATGCCGAGGGTGCGGGCCATCGCCGCCATGGCGAACGAGAAGTGCACGCAGAAGCCCTGCTTCTGCTGGAGGAACCGGGCGATCGCGGCGCTCCCGGTGCCCGCGGTCACCTCCGTGTCGTAGGTGAAGCCGCCGTCGAAGGCGAACCAGTCCTGGAGCTTCACGGCCCGCTCGTAGTCGTTCGAGGCGCCCGCGGTGACCTTGCGGGCCTGCTCGGCGACCTCGTCCGGCAGCGACGCCGGAACCTTGGTGAACTCACGTTCGAACTCCGGCGGCGGTGCCGGGGCGTTCGCCAACTGCTGCGCCGTGGGCTCCACGATCAGGCTCTCGACCGTGTACCGGGCGCCCCGGGTGGTCTGCTCGTGGTCACCCACCAGGGTGCGGCCCACCGGCTCGAACCGCCACTGTCCGTCGATGTCCACCCGACTCGCCGGGAACGGCATCGGCAGCCAGTCCTGGGCGTACCAGTCCGCGGCCTCGATCCGGGTGGTGACCCCGCGGCGCGCCACCTCGGGGTTGAGGCCCGGGGGCGTCGGCAGGAACGCCGGAACGTCGGTGACCTCGCGTTGCGAGGGCTTCCACGCACTGCCGTCGAAATCGTCGAGGGCGACGATCCGCAGGTACAGCTCCTGGGTGTCGGGGGTGCTGGTGGTGTACTTCAGCACCTCCCGGTCCTGGGGTTGGTTCAGGCTGTTCTGGAGCGAGACCAACGGGTTCACCGCGGAGATGGTGCCGCCCTCCGAGTCGCCCGTTCCGCCGCGCTCGCGGTCCAGCAGGCCACCGTCCAGCGCGGGCAGCGCCAGCGGCACGACCACGGCGATCCCGAGGGCCAGGGCGCCGATCCGGTGACCGGTGCGCACCCGGACGGTGGCCCGGCCGCTCTCCATCCCGGCCGTCACCGGCCCGCCACGGGACGGGACCGGTCCGCCGAAGACCCGCCCCCACTGGGCGAGCCGGTCCCGCCCCTCGGCGAGCAGGAGCAGCAGATAGCCGACGGCGGCCAGCAGGAACCAGGCCCAGCCCGCGTCGCCGCCGGCGATCCCCGCGGCGACCGAGTACAGCGCGAGCAGCGGCAGGCCCGCTGGGGCCGCGCTGCGCAGGGTCACCGCGAAGAGGTCCACCACGAGCCCGATCAGCAGGACCCCGCTGACCAGCATCAGCCGTATCCCGTCCGAGAGCGGCACCGGGGGCGCGTAACGGCTCGCGTCGTCGCCCCCGTCCCGCAGCAGATCGGCGAAGGCGTTGAGGGTGTCGGGACCGGGGACGAACCCCAGCAGCGCCCGGTCCCCGGCGAAGGACGCGGTCAGCAGCAGCACGGTGACGAGGAACTGGGCGAACACCGTGAACCCCCGGGACAGCGGGACGCGCCGGGCCAGTGCCCCCACCGCCGTCTGCACGCCCAGCAGCGCCGCCGCCTGGAGCAGCCAGGAGGTCGGCTCGACCAGCGGGACCAGCGCCGTCGCCGCCAGCAACGTGGCCAGCCAGGCGCACAGCGCCAGTCGTATCCGGCCGCTCATGACCAACCCCCCGTGGTTCCCGGTGCCGGGCCCGATCCGACGCGTTCCTGATCCGCCCTGCGCCACGCCTCGGCGACGCTCGACCCCGGCGCCACGGCGAGGGCGGTCCACCCCGCCTCCTGGAGCAGCCGCAGGCGGTGCGCGGCCTCGTCGCCCGGGCGTGCGCCCGGTCCGCCCGTCCACTGCACCGGGTCCAGGACGAAGGCGACGGCGGCGCCCACCCGCTGCCGCATCCGGGCGACCACGGCGGCCTGTTCCTCGTCGAGGTCGCCGAGGAACGCCACGAACAGCCCCTCACGGCCGCCGCGCACCTGGTCGAAGGCGCGCGACAGGCCCTCCCCGTCGGAGTGGTCGACCACGGCCAGCGTGTCCAACATCAGCCCGGCCGTCTCCGCGGACTCCTGGGCGGCCCCGGCGAAGCCGTCGCCCCCCTCGTCGGGCGCCGAGGCCCCGGTGTCGGTGAGCAGTCGGACCGAGAAGCCCCGCTCGATCATGTGGGTGAGGACCGAAGCGGCCCCGGACACGGCCCATTCGAAGGCGGAGTCGGGCCCCGCCCCCTCGTAGGCGAGGTACCGGGTGTCCAGCAGGACCGAGCAGCGGGCGCGTTGCGGCTGTTCCTCGCGGCGGACCATCAGTTCGCCGTGGCGGGCGGTGGACCGCCAGTGGACCCGACGCAGGTCGTCGCCGTAGCGGTAGCCGCGCGGGATGACGTCGTCCTCCCCGGCGAGGGCGAGCGACCGTTGCCGCCCCTCCCCGTACCCCTTGGCGTCGCCGCTGAGCCCGACCGGCGGCAGCGGCTCGACGCGGGGGACCACCGTGAGGTCGTCGTGGGTGGCGAAGGAGCGGGTCAGTTCGCACATCCCGAACGGGTCGCTCAGCCGCAGTTGGAGCGGCCCCAGCGGGTAGCGGCCCCGCAGGTCGGACCGGACCCGGTAGGACACCTCGCGCCGGCCGCCCGCCTCGACCCGGTCCAGTACGAACCGGGGCCGCGGCCCGAGCACGTACGGCACCTGGTCCTGGAGCATCAGCAGCCCCGTCGGCAACCGGGAGACGTTCTCCATCCGCAGGTGGACCCGGGCCTCCGAACCGGCCGGCACCCGGCCGGGCGAGAGCCGGCGGCTGCTCGCGACCCGGTACCGGGTGCGCTGGAGGACGAGCGCGCACACCAGCGGCAGGACGGCGAGCAGCAGCCCCACGCGCAGCAGGTCGCCCTGGCCCAGCACGTAGGCGCAGACCGCGGCGGCGAGCCCGGCGGCGAGGAAGGACCTGCCGCGGGTGGTGAGCCCCGCCAGCGCCGCGCGGGCCCCGCCCCGGTCCTCCTGGGGACGGGCGCCCGACGGATCGGCGGGAGCCGTCATCACAGCCTCCGGGCGCCCGGCGGACGCTCGCCGTAGGCCGGGGGGACCGGCCCGCGGCCCGGGTAACCGCCCGCACCTTGGTGCGCCACCGGTGCGGGGGTGCGCTGGAGGATCTCCAGCACGACCTGTTCGGCGGTGCGTCGGTTCAGCTGGGCCTGCGGGGTGGGCAGCAGCCGGTGCGCGAGCACGGGCGCGGCGAGCGACTGCACGTCGTCCGGCAGCGCGTACTCGCGGCCCGCGAGGGCGGCGGCGGCCTTGGCGGCGCGCAGCAGGTGCAGCGTCGCGCGCGGGGAGGCGCCCAGCCGGAGGTCCGGGTGGCTGCGCGTCGCGGACACGAGGTCCACCACGTAGCGGCGGACGGTGTCGGCGACGTGGACCGAGCGGACGGCCTCGATCAGCTTCACGATGTCGTGCGCGTGGGCGACCGGTTGCAGGTCGTCCAGCGGGGACACCCCGCCGTGCACGCCGAGCATCTCCAACTCCGCCTCGGGGCTCGGGTAGCCGATGGAGACCCGGGCCATGAAGCGGTCGCGCTGGGCCTCGGGGAGGGGGTAGGTGCCCTCCATCTCGACCGGGTTCTGCGTGGCCACCACCATGAACGGGTCCGGCAGTTCGTAACTGTGGCCGTCGATGGTGACCTGTCGTTCCTCCATCGACTCCAGCAGCGCCGACTGCGTCTTCGGCGAGGCCCGGTTGATCTCGTCGCCGATCACGATCTGGGCGAAGATCGCGCCCGGTTTGAACTCGAAGTCCCGTGCTTCCTGGTCCCAGATCGACACGCCCGTGATGTCCGAAGGCAACAGGTCGGGCGTGAACTGGATGCGGCGCACCGAGCAGTCGATGGACCGCGCCAGCGCCTTGGCGAGCATGGTCTTGCCCACGCCCGGTACGTCCTCGATGAGCAGGTGCCCCTCGGCGAGGAGCACGGTCAGCGAAAGCCGTACGACCTCCGGCTTGCCCTCGATCACGCTCTCCACCGACCCGCGGACGCGCTCCGCTGTGGTGGTCAGATCAGTGAGGCTCGCTCGATCGTCATAGGTCGTCACCCGGCCCTCCTCGGCCCTCCCCCTGGCTCCTCGCGGTGCCGGGGATTCCCCAACTTCGGGCCGGTGCGCTGCGCCGCGGACCGACCCACCCCGAAACACGGGCACCACGCGTCAGGCGTTCGGCGCGGTGCTCGTACGCGCATTCTGACGTGTCCCGGCCGCCTCGTGTCACTCGGCGCCGGACAAGGCCCGCGTCGTATGCCCCGCTTGTGGTGCTCCGGTGCCTCAGCGTATGCCGTCCCGGCGGGTGGCGTGGTCCGTGGCGGGTTCCCGGGCGGATCGTCCCGGTGGGGAGGGGAGTTCCGGTGGACGGGTCGATCTCGCGCAGCAGTCCGGTGCGCACGTCGAAGACGAATCCGCGCACATGGCCGGTCTCCAGCAGGAACGGAGAGGTCCGCACCCGCTGCATGGACTGCCGGACGTCCTGGTCGACGTCCCGGAACGCCTCCACCGCCCAGGCGGGCCGCTGGCCGACCTCCATCTCCAGGTCGTGCCGGAACTCCTCGGTGAGGGTCTCCAGACCGCATCCGGTGTGGTGGATGAGGACGACGCTGCGGGTGCCGAGCGCCCGCTGGCTGATGGTGAGCGAGCGGATCACGTCATCGGTGACGACGCCGCCGGCGTTGCGGATGGTGTGGCAGTCGCCCAGCTCCAGGCCGAGCGCCGCGTGCAGGTCGAGACGGGCGTCCATGCAGGCCACCACGGCGACCTTGAGGACGGGGCGGGCGTCCATGCCCGGGTCGGTGAATGCTGCGGCGTAGTCGGCGTTCGCCTCGATGAGCCGGTCGGTGACGGTGTGACCGGCACTTATGGCGGCTTCGGTGCCTGACGGTAGGGGTGCGGAAGTCGTCATGCTCCGACCGTAGTGCGGACCGGCCCGACGGGCAGGGCGCGGGAGTGGACAAAGAACGTCATTGCGCCTTGTTGTGAGGTAACCCACAGACGGGCAGGTCACCCCGCCGAACGGGTGACGCACCCGCGGTCCCGTCCCGGCCGTGCACTCATCGAGTCTGTGTGCGAACGCCGCCCGCGACGCGCAGGCGCGTTGATTGACCGTGCGACAGGGTGGACTAAAGTGACGCGAAGCGGGAGGCCCCGAGCGCTCCCTGCTGGACTGTGGACATCCAGAGATCCGAACGATCTCCCCGCGCGCGCGACGCGCCCCGTACGGCTCGGCCCCCTCCCGCTCCGGACGGCCGCGCGCTCCCCGACGACGGGGCCCGCGCCGGCGGTCCCCTCTCCCCACCGGCGGGCGGCGGCCCGGCGGTGCGGGCGCCGCGCCCGGACCTGAGAGGGCACATGCAAGGGCGCGCAGGGGACACCCCCGGACCCGACGGCAGCACCGTCACCAGCAGCGGTGACGAAGGGGTCGACGGGGCTCCCGCGGCCGGGGGCGCACCGCGGCCCCCCGGTACCCGGCACGTTCCCGTGATGCTGCGGCGCTGTCTGGACCTGCTGGCCCCCGCCCTGCAACCCACCACCGGCCCGGCGCCCGTGGTGGTCGACTGCACCCTCGGGCTCGGCGGCCACAGCGAGGCCCTCCTCACCGAGTTCCCCGCCGCCCGGCTGATCGCCCTGGACCGGGACCCGGAAGCCCTGCGCCTGTCCGGCGAGCGCCTGGCGCCCTTCGGCGACCGGGCGACCCTCGTGCACGCCGTGTACGACGAACTGCCCGAGGTCCTCGCCCGACTGCGGGTGCCCTCGGTCGCGGGCGTCCTGTTCGACCTGGGGGTCTCCTCCATGCAACTGGACGAGGCCGAGAGGGGCTTCGCCTACGCGCAGGACGCCCCCCTGGACATGCGCATGGACCAGACGACCGGCATCAGCGCCGCCGAGGTCCTCAACACCTACCCGCCGGGCGAACTGGTCCGACTGCTGCGCGCCTACGGCGAGGAGAAGCAGGCCAAGCGGATCGTCTCCGCCGTGGTGCAGGAGCGGGCGAAGGAACCGTTCACCCGCAGCGCCCGACTGGTCGAAGTGATCCGCGACGCCCTGCCGCAGGCCGCCAAGCGCACCGGCGGCAACCCCGCCAAACGCACCTTCCAGGCGCTGCGGATCGAGGTGAACGGCGAACTGTCCGTACTGGAACGGGCCGTCCCCGCCGCGGTGGCCGCCCTCGCCGTCGGCGGCCGGATCGCCGTCCTGTCGTACCACTCGCTGGAGGACCGCCTCGTCAAACAGGTGCTCGCGGCGGGCGCGGCGAACACCGCGCCCCCCGGGCTGCCCGTGGTGCCGGAGCGGTACCAGCCGCGGCTGCGGCTGCTGACCCGCGGCGCCGAACTCCCCACCGAGCAGGAGATCGCCGAGAACCGCCGGGCCGCCCCCGCACGGCTGCGCGGCGCCGAACGCATCCGCGAGGACGACGCCGGATGACCCGCGGGGCGAGCGGTCACGCGGCCCGGGCGGTCCGACCCGGGAGGAGCGCATGAGCAGGCGACCGGCACTGCGCGGACGGGCCGCCCGACTCGCCGGGCTGCTGCCCGCCGGGCCCAGCCGGGCCGCCCGCACCCCCTTCGTCCTGCTGATGGTGCTGCTGCTCGGCGGCGGTCTGATCACCCTGCTGATGCTGAACTCGTCCCTCAACGAGGGGTCCTTCCGGCTGAGCGAACTGAAGCGGGAGACCACCGAGCTGACCGACGAGGAGCAGGCGCTGCAACGGGACGTCGACGCCTACTCCAAGCCCGGTGCGCTGCTGCGCCGCGCCCAGGAGCTCGGCATGGTGCCCGGGGGCAACCCCGCCTTCCTGGAACCCGACGGAAGGGTGCGCGGGGTCCCCGGCGAGCCGGCGCCCACCGCGCTGAGCGCCCCCGGAACGCTCCCGGCCGCCTCGGGCACCCCGTCCCCGGCGCCCTCGACCCCGGCCGCCCCCGCAGCGAGCCCGTCCACCGCGAGCCCGTCCACCGCACCGACGGGGGACGCCAGCTCGACGCCGTCCGCGACCGCCGCCCCGTCGACCTCCGGAGCCCCGGCCGCGCCCCCCTCTTCGGCTTCGCCCGCTTCCTCGCCCAGCCCCGAACCGACGACCTCCGGCAGGTGACACGGTGACCGACAGGGAACCTCCGCGACGCAGGGTCCCCGGCCCGTCCCGTCCGGACCGCCGGCCCCGCCGCGACCCCGGTGAACGCCTCTCCCACGACCCCGACCGCCCGTCCCGTCCGGACCGCGGCCGGCCGGACGGCGCCGACCGGCACGCGCACGGCGAGGGCGACCGCCGGGGCGGGCCCGAACGCATCCGCCGCCCCGCCGCCCCGCGCCCCCCCAGCGGCTCCGAACGCGCACGGACCGGTGAAGCGGAGCCCGCCGCCAGCGTGCGCCCCCCGCGCCGCCCCCGTCCCTCCACCGGCTCCTCCGGCCCGCCCAAGGGACCCCGGCAGGGCAAGACGCTGCGGCTGGGCAGCCCCCGGCCCCGGCTGCGGATGGTCAGCGTGGCGATGACCCTCGTCATGCTCGCCTTCGTGGTCCGGCTGCTCCAGGTCCAGGCCGTCGACGCGCGCGAGTACTCCGCGAAGGCCGAGGCCAACCGCTATCTGACCCGGGTGGTCGCCGCCGAGCGCGGCGCGATCACCGACCGCTCCGGGGTCGCCCTCGCGACCAGCGTCGACGCGTACGACATCACCGCCGACCCGGTGATGTTCAGCCCCGAGGAGACCAAGATCGCGGACGCCGCCGAGCAGGCCGCCGCGCTCCTCGCCCCCATCCTCGGCCAGGACACCGGCGAACTGACCAAGAAGCTCAGGACGCCCAAGACCCGGTACGTGGTGCTGGCGCGCCGTCAGACCCCGCAGGTCTGGAACCAGATCAAGGACCTCAAGAGCACGCTCGCCGACAAGGCCCGGGCCGACGGGGCGGCCGGCGACAAGGACGCCGCGAACGTCCTCGGCGGCGTCTTCCAGGAGCCCACCAGCCAGCGCGTCTACCCCAACGGCGACCTCGCGGCCGGCCTCCTCGGCTTCGTCAACGCCCAGGGCAAGGGCGGCGGCGGCCTGGAACAGCAACTCGACAAGCGCCTCGCCGGCCGTGACGGCGAGGTCACCTACGCCCAGTCGGGCGGTCGCCAGGTCCCCACCGCGGGCGGCACCGAGACACCGGCGGTCCCCGGCTCCGACGTCGAGTTGACCATCGACCGGGACATCCAGTGGGCGGCCCAGAACGCCATCGCCGAGCAGGTCAAGAAGTCCAAGGCCGACCGCGGCTACGTGATAGTCCAGGACACCCGCACGGGCGAGGTCCTGGCCATGGCCAACGCCCCCGGCTTCGACCCCAGCGACCTCTCCGCCGCCGGCTCCGCCTCCCTCGGCAACGCCGCGCTCCAGGACGCCTTCGAACCCGGCTCCACCGCCAAGGTCATGTCGATGGCGGCCGTCCTGGAGGAGAACGCGGCCACCCCGTCCACCAAGGTCACCGTCCCCAACCGGCTGCACCGCGGCGACCGGCTCTTCCAGGACGACGTCGACCACCCCACCTGGTACCTCACCCTGAACGGCGTCCTCGCCAAGTCCAGCAACATCGGCACCATCCTCGCCACCGGCCAACTCGGCAAGACGCAGCCCCAGGCGAACCGGGTCCTCCACTCGTACCTGCGCAAGTTCGGCATCGGCGGCCCGACCGGGCTCGGCTTCCCGGGCGAGACCCCCGGCATCCTCGCGGCCCCCGACAAGTGGTCGACCTCGCAGCAGTACACGATCCCCTTCGGCCAGGGCGTGTCCATCAACGCGATGCAGGCGGCCTCCGTCTACTCGACCATCGCCAACGGCGGGGTCCGCATCGAACCGAGCCTCGTGCGCGGCCACCACGGACCCGACGACCGGTTCACCCCCGTTCCCGAACCCGAGGAGACCAGGGTCGTCAGCGAGCGCACCGCGCGGACCCTCTCCCGGATGCTGGAGTCGGTGGTCGACGACGAGCAGGGCACCGGCGTCAAGGCCCGCATCCCCGGCTACCGCGTGGCGGGCAAGACCGGCACCGCCAACCGCGTCGACCCGGTCACCGGCAAGTACCGCGGCTACACCTCGTCGTTCGCCGGGTTCGCCCCGGCCGACCAACCCCGGGTCACCGTCTACTGCGCCATCCAGAACGCCACCAAGGGCAGCTACTTCGGTGGCCAGATCTGTGGCCCCGTCTACAAGGAAGTCATGCAGTTCGCCCTCAAGAGCCTCCAGGTGCCGCCGACCGGCACCCCGCCCGCGCGGCTCCCCGTCACGTTCACGCCCTGACCGCACGCGGTGGCCCTGACCGGCCCACCGAGCGACCGCCGCACCACCCGAGAGCCACCAGGAACCGCCCGTGACCACGAACACCCCTCCGCCGGGGAACCGACCCGGAGTTCCCGCCCGGCGCCCCGCACCCACCGACGGACCGGCCGTGACCGTCGCGAACCGGCCATTTAGCCCCCAGTACGGTGCGCCGGGTACGCTCACCGCCGTGTCACACGCCGATCCGTCCCACCTCACCCAGAAGGGCGCTTCCGTGAGCTACCCGGGGCCGCCGCGACCGGCCCATGTCCCTGAGACCACCCTCGCGGAGCTGGCCGATCAGCTGGGCCTGACGGCCCCCGCCCGGGGGAAGGTCACCGGCATCACCCACGACTCCCGCGCGGTGCGCCCCGGCGACCTGTACGCCGCGCTGCCCGGCGCCCGGCTCCACGGTGCCGACTTCGCCGACCAGGCCGCCGGGCTCGGCGCCACGGCCGTCCTGACCGACCCGTCGGGAGCCGACCGCGCCGCCGCCACCGGACTCCCGGTCCTCGTGGTCGACGACCCCCGCGCCCGGATGGGCGCCCTCGCGGCCACCGTCTACGGGCACCCCGGCGAGGAGCTGCTCCAGATCGGCATCACCGGCACCTCCGGCAAGACCACCACCGCGTACCTGGTCCAGGGCGGCCTGGACGCGTCGGCCGGCGGGGTCAGCGGGCTCATCGGCACCGTCGAGATGCGGATCGGCGACGAACGCGTCAAGTCCGAGCGCACCACCCCCGAGGCCACCGACCTCCAGGCGCTGTTCGCGGTGATGCGCGAACGGGGCGTCGAGGCGGTCGCGATGGAGGTTTCCAGCCATGCACTGGTCCTCGGTCGGGTCGACGGCTGCGTCTTCGACGTCGCCGTCTTCAACAACCTGAGCCCGGAGCACATGGAGTTCCACTCCGACATGGAGGACTACTTCCGGGCCAAGGCACAGCTGTTCACCCCGGACCGCAGCAAACAGGGCGTCGTCAACTACGACGACGCGTACGGCCGTCGCCTGGTCGCCGAGGCGACCGTGCCGGTCGTCACCTTCTCCGCGGAGGGCCACCCCGACGCCGACTGGCGCGCCGAGGACGTGGAGGTCGGCCCGCTCGGCTCCACCTTCACCGTGCGGGGCCCGGCGGGGGAGCGGCTCAGCGCCCGCGCCCCGCTGCCCGGCCCGTTCAACGTCGCCAACACCCTCGCCGCGATCGTCACCCTGGCCACCGCCGGGCTCGACGCGCACGCCGTCGCCGAGGGCATCGCCGCCGTCCCCGGGGTCCCCGGTCGGCTGGAACGCGTCGACGTCGGCCAGCCCTACCTGGCGGTCGTCGACTACGCCCACAAGACCGATGCCGTCGAATCGGTGCTGCGCGCGCTGCGCAAGGTCACCGAGGGACGGCTGCACGTCGTGCTCGGCTGCGGCGGCGACCGCGACACCACCAAACGCGGCCCGATGGGCGCCGCCGCCGCGCGGCTCGCCGACACCGCCCTGCTGACCTCCGACAACCCCCGCTCCGAGGACCCCCTCGCGATCCTCGCGGCCATGCTCGCGGGCGCCGCCGAGGTGCCCGCCCACGAACGCGGCGAGGTCCGGGTCTTCGAGGACCGGGCCGCCGCGATCACCGCGGCCGTCGCGCTCGCCGGACCGGGCGACACCGTGCTCGTCGCGGGCAAGGGCCACGAACAGGGCCAGGACATCGGCGGGGTGGTCCGCCCCTTCGACGACCGCCACGTGCTGCGTGACGCCATCGAGTCCTCCCGTGCCGCCCGGCGCGCCCTCGCCGCCGCCGACGGCCCCGCCCCCGCAGCCGCCGCTGCCGACGCCGGCGGTGCGCAAGCCGGCGAAGCGGCCCAGCAGACCCAGGGATGAACACGTGATCGCCCTCTCCCTCGCCGAGATCGCCTCCGTAGTCGGCGGACAGCCGCACGACATACCGGACCCCTCGGTACGCGTCACCGGACCCGTCGTCCGTGACTCCCGCGAGGTGGTCCCCGGCAGCCTCTTCGTCGCCTTCGCCGGGGAACGCGTCGACGGCCACGACTTCGCCGCCCAGGTGGTCGACGCGGGCGCGGTGGCGGTGCTGGCCGCCCGGCCCGTCGGCGTCCCCGCGATCGTCGTGGACGACGTCCAGAGCGCCCTGGGCGCCCTGGCCCGGGCCGTCGTGGAACGCCTCGGCGCCACCCTGGTCGCCCTCACCGGCTCGGCGGGCAAGACCAGCACCAAGGACCTCCTCGCCCAGGTGCTCCAGCACCACGGGCCGACGGTCTGGACGCCGGGCTCGCTCAACAACGAGATCGGGCTGCCGCTCACCGCCCTCAGCGCCACCGACGACACGCGCTACCTGGTCCTGGAGATGGGGGCGCGCGGAATCGGCCACATCCAGTACCTCACCGAACTGACCCCGCCGCGCATCGGACTCGTCCTCAACGTCGGGAGCGCCCACATCGGCGAGTTCGGCGGCCGGGAGCAGATCGCCCGGGCGAAGGGCGAACTCGTGGAAGCCCTCCCGGCCGCCGCCGAGGGCGGGATCGCGATCCTCAACGCCGACGATCCGCTCGTCCGCGCGATGGCCGCCCGCACCAAGGCCCGGGTCGTGCTCTTCGGGGAATCCGGCGAAGCGGACGTACGGGCCGAGAACGTCCGGCTCACAGCCTCCGGACAGCCTTGCTTCAGCCTTCACACACCCTCCGGGTGCGAAGACGTGACCTTGCGCCTGTACGGTGAGCACCACGTGTCGAACGCGCTTGCCGCGGCGGCCGTCGCCCATGAGCTGGGCATGCCCGTGGATGAGGTCGCACGCGCGCTCTCCGGAGCGGGCACCCTCTCCCGCTGGCGGATGGAGGTCACCGAGCGCCCCGACGGCGTGGCGGTGGTCAACGACGCCTACAACGCGAACCCCGAGTCCATGAGGGCCGCCCTGCGCGCGCTTGCCGCGATGGGAGGCGGCTCCCGGGACCGAGGGGGCCGCACGTGGGCGGTGCTCGGTGCGATGGCCGAGCTCGGTGACGAGGCGCTCGCCGAGCACGACGCGATCGGACGGCTAGCCGTCCGGCTCAACGTGAGCAAGCTCGTGGCAGTCGGGGGCAGGGAAGCGGCCTGGCTGCGCATGGGCGCCTATAACGAGGGTTCGTGGGGTGAGGAGTCGGTGCACGTGTCCGACGCACAGGCGGCGATCGACCTATTGCGCGGTGAACTGCGGCCGGGGGACGTAGTCCTCGTCAAGGCATCCCGGGCGATCGGCTTGGAGCGGGTGGCCCTGGGGCTGCTGGAAGGGGACGCGAGCGGCGAGGGTGAGGTCGCCGCCCGATGATGAATCAGATCCTCTTCGCCGGTGTCATCGGTCTGTTCCTGACACTGGTGGGCACGCCGCTGCTGATCAAGCTGCTGGCCCGCAAGGGCTACGGCCAGTACATCCGCGACGACGGCCCGCGCGAGCACCACAGCAAGCGCGGTACGCCGACCATGGGCGGCATCGCCTTCATCCTGGCGACGCTCATCGCGTACTTCCTGAGCAAGCTCATCACCGGTGCCCCGGTCACGGTCTCCGGGCTCCTGGTCCTCGGCCTGATGGCCGGAATGGGCCTGGTCGGCTTCCTCGACGACTACATCAAGATCGTCAAGCGCCGTTCGCTGGGCCTGCGGGCCAAGGCGAAGATGGCCGGACAGCTCATCGTCGGCATCGCCTTCGCGGTCCTGGCCTTGCAGTTCAAAGACCAGCGCGGACTCGCCCCGGCCTCCACCAAGCTCTCCTTCGTCATGGACTTCGGCTGGACCATCGGCCCCGTCCTGTTCGTGGTGTGGGCGCTGTTCATGATCCTCGCCATGTCCAACGGCGTGAACCTCACCGACGGACTCGACGGCCTGGCCACCGGTGCCTCGGTGATGGTCTTCGGCGCCTACACCTTCATCGGCGTCTGGCAGTACCAGGAGTCCTGTGCCGACGCGAACAAGCTGACCAACCCGGGCGCGTGTTTCGAGGTCCGGGACCCACTGGACCTCGCGGTGGTCGCCGCCGCCCTGATGGGCGCCTGCTTCGGCTTCCTGTGGTGGAACACCTCGCCGGCCAAGATCTTCATGGGCGACACCGGTTCGCTGGCCCTCGGCGGCGCCCTCGCGGGCCTCGCCATCTGCTCCCGCACCGAGCTGCTGCTCGCGCTGCTCGGCGGCCTCTTCGTCCTCATCACCATGTCGGTCGTCATCCAGGTCGGCAGCTTCCGGCTCACCGGGAAGCGCGTCTTCCGCATGGCACCGCTCCAACACCACTTCGAACTCAAGGGCTGGTCCGAAGTCCTGGTCGTGGTCCGCTTCTGGATCATCCAGGGCATGTGCGTGATCGTCGGACTCGGCCTCTTCTACGCCGGATGGGCAGCGGACAAGTGACCTTCGAGGGCACCCGGCCCGCGGATTCCTTCGCGGGACAGCACATCACCGTCGCCGGCCTCGGCGTGAGCGGCCTCAGCGCCGCCCGCGCCCTGGCCGGCTGCGGTGCGCACGTCACCGTCGTCGACGGCGGTGACGACGACACCCGCCGGCGGACGGCGGCCGTTCTCGCCGAGGAGGGCATCGCGGTCCGCCTCGGCGACGCGGACTCCCTGCCCGACGGGACCGACCTGGTGGTCACCTCACCCGGCTGGAAGCCCTCCTCGCCGCTGTTCGCCGCGGCCGCCGCGGCGGACGTCGAGGTGATCGGTGACGTCGAGGTCGCCTGGCGGCTGCGCGGCCCGGACGCGGCCCCCTGGCTCGCGGTCACCGGCACCAACGGCAAGACCACGACGACCCGGATGCTCGGCTCCATCCTGCGCGCCGCCGGACTGCGCACCGCCGAGGTCGGCAACATCGGCACCCCGATCGTCGACGTGGTCCTCGGTCAGGAACGCGCCGACGGCGCGACCCACGACGTGCTCGCCGTGGAACTCTCCAGCTACCAACTGCACTGGGCGCCCTCGGTGCGCGCCCACTCGGCCGCCGTCCTCAACCTCGCCCCCGACCACCTGGACTGGCACGGCTCCATGGCCGCGTACGCCCGGGACAAGGGACGCGTCTACGAGGGCAACCGGGTCGCCTGCGTCTACAACACCGCCGACCGGGCCACCGAGGACCTGGTGCGCGAGGCGGACGTCGAAGAGGGCTGCCGGGCGGTCGGCTTCACGCTCGGCCCGCCCGGACCCTCCCAACTCGGGGTCGTCGACGGCATCCTCGTGGACCGCGCGTTCGTGGCGGACCGGCAGCGGCAGGCCCAGGAGCTCGCCGAGGTGTCGGACGTGAACCCGCCGGCCCCGCACAACATCGCCAACGCGCTCGCGGCCGCCGCGCTCGCCCGGGCCTTCGGCGTGCCCGCCGCAGCGGTACGGGACGGGCTGCGCGCCTTCCGTCCGGACGCCCACCGGATCTCGCACGTCGCCGACGTGGACTCGGTCGCCTACGTGGACGACTCCAAGGCCACCAACACGCACGCCGCCGAGGCGTCGCTCGCCGCCTACGAGCCGGTGGTGTGGATCGCGGGCGGACTCGCCAAGGGGGCGTCCTTCGACGAACTCGTCGCCTCCGCGGCCAAGCGGCTGCGGGGCGTGGTCCTGCTGGGTGCCGATCGCGCGTTGATCGGGGAAGCCCTGGCGCGACACGCGCCCGAGGTGCCCGTGGTCGACGTGGACCGGACCGACACTGGGGCGATGTCCGCGGTGGTCGGGGCCGCCCGGGGGCTGGCGCGCGCGGGGGACACCGTCCTCCTGGCCCCGGCCTGTGCCTCCATGGACATGTTCACCAACTACAACGAGCGCGGGGACGCGTTCGCGGCGGCGGTCCGCGAACTCGACTCCGACGGCGCCTGAGCCGGTCACGTGGACGCGCGGGGCGCCCGTAGGTCTGGGAGGGTTCGCGTGAGTGCGTCGTGGCCGGAGCGTGGTGGCGGTCGGGGTTGCGCATGGTGAGCGGCAGCGGGCGGGCCGCGGCGGCCACCCGGCGGGAGCCGGCGCCCGCGGTGCCCGTCACGGGGCGGCGCGAGTCGTCGTTGAGGCGCCTTCGCGGCCGGGCCCGACGGGCCTGGGACCGCCCGTTGACCGCCTATTATCTGATTCTCGGCAGTAGCTTCCTCATCACCCTGTTGGGGTTGGTGATGGTCTACTCGGCGTCCATCATCCGGGCGTTGCAGCTCTCCCTGCCCGGGTCGTACTTCTTCCGCAAGCAGTTGCTGGCCGCCGCGCTCGGCGCGATCCTGCTGCTGGTGGCCTCCCGCATGCCCATCAAGCTGCACCGGGCGCTCGCCTATCCGATGCTCGCCGGTGCGGTCACCCTGATGGTGCTCGTCCAGGTGCCGGGGATAGGGGTCGCGGTCAACGGCAACCAGAACTGGATCGAGTTCGGCATCTTCCAGCTCCAGCCCAGCGAGTTCGGGAAGCTGGCCCTCGTGCTGTGGGGCGCCGACCTCCTCGCCCGCAAACAGGACAAACGACTGCTGAACCAGTGGAAGCACATGCTCGTGCCCCTGGTCCCGGTCGCGTTCATGGTGCTGGGCCTGATCATGCTCGGCGGGGACATGGGGACGGCGATCATCCTGACCGCCATCCTGTTCGGACTGCTGTGGCTCGCGGGGGCGCCCACCCGGCTGTTCGCCGGGGTCCTCGCGGTCGCGCTGGTGGTCGGCGCGGTCCTCATCAGGACCAGCCCCAACCGGATGTCCCGCCTCCAGTGCATCGGCGCCTCGGAACTGGGCGGCCCCACCGACCCCTGCTGGCAGGCCGTCCACGGAATCTACGCACTGGCGTCCGGCGGACTCTTTGGTTCCGGACTCGGTGCCAGTGTGGAAAAATGGGGTCAACTCCCGGAAGCCCACACTGACTTCATCTTCGCGATTGCCGGTGAAGAACTGGGTCTCGCGGGCACTCTGTCCGTGCTGGGGCTCTTCGCGGCTCTAGGCTATGCGGGTATCCGCGTGGCCGGACGCACGGAGGACCCCTTCGTGAGGTACGCCGCGGGTGGCGTGACCACCTGGATCATGGCCCAGGCCGTGATCAACATGGGTGCGGTGCTCGGCCTGCTGCCGATCGCCGGTGTCCCGCTCCCGCTGTTCTCATACGGGGGATCGGCCCTGCTGCCGACCATGTTCGCCGTCGGCCTGCTGATCGCCTTCGCGAGGGACGAACCCGCGGCCCGGGCGGCACTCGCCCGGCAACGGGCCCACGGCCGCAAGCGGACCGCGGGAAGGGGCTCCGGGACGGACCGGGCGTCCCGGAGTTGGAACACGATGCGACGGCGCGTCAGGACGCGCCCGTCCGGAGAGCGGTGAATTTCGGTGCATGTCGTACTCGCCGGCGGAGGTACCGCCGGACACATCGAGCCCGCGCTCGCCCTGGCGGACGCCCTGCGTAGGCACGATCCGACCGTGGGGATCACGGCGCTGGGCACCGAGCGCGGCCTGGAGACCCGGTTGGTCCCCGAGCGGGGCTACGAACTGGCACTGATCCCCGCCGTGCCGCTGCCCCGCAAACCGACCCCGGAACTGATCACCGTTCCCGGACGGCTGCGCGGCACCATCAAGGCGGCGGAGCAGATCCTCGAACGCACCCGGGCGGACGCCGTGGTCGGTTTCGGCGGCTACGTCGCCCTGCCCGGCTATCTGGCCGCCAAGCGCCGCGGCGTGCCCATCGTGATCCACGAGGCCAACGCCCGCCCCGGCCTGGCCAACAAGATCGGCTCCCGGTACGCGGCCCAGGTCGCGGTCTCCACCCCGGACAACAAGCTGCGCGGCGCCCGCTACATCGGCATCCCGCTGCGCCGCTCGATCGCCACCCTCGACCGGGCGGCCGTCCGGCCCGAGGCGCGGGCCGCCTTCGGGCTGGACCCGAACCTGCCGACGCTCCTGGTGTCGGGCGGGTCGCAGGGCGCCCGCCGCCTCAACGAGGTGGTCCAGCAGGCCGCGCCGTACCTCCAGCAGGCCGGCATCCAGATCCTGCACGCGGTCGGCCCCAAGAACGAACTGCCGCACATCGACAACATGCCCGGGATGCCGCCCTACATCCCGGTACCGTACGTGGACCGGATGGACCTCGCGTACGCCGCGGCCGACATGATGCTCTGCCGCGCGGGCGCGATGACCGTCGCCGAACTGTCCGCCGTCGGACTTCCGGCCGCCTACGTCCCGCTGCCCATCGGCAACGGGGAACAGCGGCTCAACGCCCAGCCGGTGGTCAAGGCGGGCGGTGGACTGCTCGTCGACGACGCCGAGCTGACGCCGCAGTGGGTGCAGGGCAACGTCCTGCCGGTGCTGGCGGACCCGCACCGGCTGTACCAGATGTCCCGTGCCGCGTCGGAGTTCGGCCGCCGGGACGCCGACGACCTGCTCGTCGGCATGGTGTACGAAGCGATCGCGTCACGCGCCAGGGCGTGACCCCAGTGCGGTTCGCGCCCAGAGCGTGACGGAAGGCAGGGAACGTGGCCGGACCGACGACCGCGGACGGTGAGCGGGACCCGGGCTCCGGCCCGCCCGGTCCCCCGGGGGAGCCGGGCCGGTTCGCCGCCCTGGCGTCCCGGCTGACCGGCCGTCTGCCCCGGTCCCGTACCCGCACGCTGGTACTGTCCGCGGCGGCCCTGGCCGTCCTCGTCGGCGGGGGGATCTGGACGCTCTACGGGTCCCCGTGGCTGCGGGTCGGCAAGGTGAACGTCTCCGGAACCGGCGTGCTCGGCCCGGACGAGGTGCGGGAGGCCGCCGGAATCCGGCTCGGCACCCCGTTGATCTCCGTCGACACGGACCGGATCGCGGATCGGCTCGCCGACGAGTTGCCCCGGATCGACGAGATTGACGTCGTTCGTTCCTGGCCGCGGGGAATCCGCCTGGAAGTCACCGAGCGGAAACCGGTCCTGATCGTGGAAAAGGGCGGAAAGTTCATCGAAGTGGACGAGGAAGCGGTGCGGTTCGCGACCGTCGCCCGGGCTCCCGCGGGCGTTCCCGTACTGGAATTGACGCCCCGTCGGACCCCCGGGCCCCAGCGCTTCGCCACCGGGGAACTCACCCGTGCCGCCGTCGAGGTCATGTCCGCCGTCCCGGCCCGGGTGGCCCGGCAGACGCGTACCCTCAAGGTCCGCAGTTATGACTCGATCACGCTGGAGTTGGCCGGTGGTCGTACGGTCGACTGGGGCAGCGTCGAGAAGGGCGAGGCGAAGGGCGTCACCCTCACCGCGTTGATGAAAGCGGCTCCCAAGGCCAGGCACTTCGACGTCAGCGTTCCCACCGCCCCGGCGTCAGCGGCGAGTTGACGCACATTTGCCCAGGCCAGCACCCTGAGTGGGCAGCGCTACGGCTGATCACATAGGGTGAAAAGAAAAACGGGAGGTTCGGCGTGTTCGTTGAACGCGCGCCACTTGTCGACTTAGTGTCCTGTTCGGAAGAGTCCAGGGAACAGGCACACTGGTAACCCTAAACTTCAGCGTTAGGGTTCGGGTCGGCGTTCGGACCGTCCCAATTCGGCATTGGCCGTCGCGGCGCGACACGGCGAGCGACGGCACGTAATCGAGGCGAGAGGCTCTCGACGTGGCAGCACCGCAGAACTACCTCGCAGTCATCAAGGTCATCGGTGTCGGCGGCGGTGGTGTCAATGCCATCAACCGGATGATCGAGGTCGGCCTCAAGGGTGTCGAGTTCATCGCGATCAACACCGACGCCCAGGCGTTGTTGATGAGCGACGCCGACGTCAAGCTCGACGTCGGTCGCGAACTCACCCGGGGCCTGGGAGCCGGGGCCAACCCGGCCGTCGGCCGCAAGGCCGCCGAGGACCACCGCGAAGAGATCGAGGAGGTCCTCAAGGGGGCCGACATGGTCTTCGTCACCGCCGGCGAAGGCGGCGGCACCGGCACCGGCGGCGCACCCGTCGTCGCCAACATCGCCCGCTCGCTGGGCGCCCTCACCATCGGCGTGGTCACCCGGCCCTTCACCTTCGAAGGCCGCCGCCGCGCCAACCAGGCCGAGGACGGCATCGCGGAACTCCGCGAAGAGGTCGACACCCTCATCGTCATCCCCAACGACCGACTGCTGTCCATCTCGGACCGCCAGGTCAGCGTGCTCGACGCGTTCAAGTCGGCCGACCAGGTCCTGCTCTCGGGCGTCCAGGGCATCACCGACCTCATCACCACCCCCGGCCTCATCAACCTCGACTTCGCCGATGTGAAGTCCGTGATGTCCGAAGCCGGTTCCGCGCTGATGGGCATCGGCTCCGCCCGCGGCGACGACCGCGCGGTGGCCGCCGCCGAGATGGCGATCTCCTCGCCGCTGCTCGAAGCCTCCATCGACGGGGCCCGCGGCGTGCTGCTGTCCATCTCCGGCGGCTCGGACCTCGGCCTCTTCGAGATCAACGAGGCCGCCCAACTGGTCAGTGAGGCCGCTCACCCCGAAGCCAACATCATCTTCGGCGCCGTCATCGACGACGCCCTCGGTGACGAGGTGCGGGTCACGGTCATCGCCGCCGGGTTCGACGGGGGCCAGCCCCCGGCCAAGCAGCACGGCAGCCTCGGCGCCAGCAGCACCAAGCGCGAGGAGTCCGCTCCCGCCCGCTCCGCCGAGTCCCGTCCGACCTACGGCGGCCTCGGCAGCGTCACGCCGCGCGAGGAGCCGCCGGTGAAGTCGGAGCCCGTCGAGGCACCGGTCTCGGGTGACTACACGTCGGCTTCCTCCGGCGCCCCGGGTTCCTCCGGCCTTTCGCCGCAGGTCCCGCCCGCCCGGTACGACAGCGCCGCGGAGGAACTGGACGTGCCGGACTTCCTCAAGTGATAGGTCGATCCGGCGAGGTGATCCCGGACCGGAGCACCACGAGCGGCGCGCACTTCGCCTTCACCGACAGGTGGGGCGGGGTGAGCGCCGCTCCGTATGAACAGCTGAACCTCGGCGGGGCCGTCGGAGACGACCCCGCCGCAGTCCGTGCCAATCGTCGTATCGTCGCCGGCAACTTGGGGTTCGACCCGGCCGCCGTCGTCTGGATGAACCAGGTCCACGGCAAGGACGTCGTCGTGACCGACGGGCCCTGGGGCGAGTCCCCGGCCCCCCGGGTCGACGCCGTCGTCACCGCCCGGCGCGGGGTCCCGCTCGCCGTGCTCACCGCGGACTGCGTGCCCGTCCTGCTGGCGGACCCGGTCGCGGGGGTCGCCGCCGCCGCGCACGCCGGACGCCCCGGCCTGGTCGCCGGGGTGGTCCCCGCCGCGGTGGCCGCCATGACGGAACTCGGCGCCGAACCCGCCCGGATCGTCGCGCGGACCGGTCCCGCGGTCTGCGGCGGCTGCTACGAGGTGCCCGAGGCGATGCGCGCCGAGGTGGCCGCCGTCGAACCGGCCGCCCACGCGGAAACCACCTGGGGCACTCCCGCCGTTGACGTGTCCGCCGGAGTGCACGCGCAGTTGGAGCGCCTCGGAGTGCACGACCGGAAGCGTTCCGAGGTGTGCACGCGGGAGTCGCACCACCACTTCTCGTACCGCCGCGACCGCACCACGGGTCGGCTCGCGGGCTACGTCTGGTTGGACTGGTAGGACATGACTGACCGTAAGGGACAACTAGCGGCCAATCTGGCGAAGGTGGAGGAACGCCTCACGGCGGCCTGTGCCGCCTCGGGACGGGACCGGGCGGACGTCACGCTCGTCGTGGTCACCAAGACCTACCCCGCCAGTGATGTCCGCCTCCTGTGGGAGCTCGGCGTCCGGCAGGTCGCGGAGAACCGGGACCAGGACGCCGCCCCCAAGGCCGCCGCCTGCGCCGACCTCCCGCTGACCTGGCACTTCGTCGGGCAGTTGCAGACCAACAAGGTCCGCTCGGTCCTCGGTTACGCCTCCGAGGTGCAGTCCGTCGACCGGGCCAGGCTGGTGACCGCGCTGTCGGGGGAGGCGGTGCGCGCCGGTCGCGAGGTCGGCTGTCTCGTCCAGGTGGCGCTCGACGCCGGGGAGAGCGCCCGCGGTGAGCGCGGCGGGGTCGGACCCGGCGGGATCGGGGAGTTGGCGGCCCTGATCGCCGGGGCCGAAGGGCTCCGGCTGGACGGTCTGATGACCGTGGCACCGCTCACCGGTCCGTACGCCGGACGGCAACGCGAGGCGTTCGGGCGGTTGATGGATTTGTCGACTGCCCTGCGCGCGGAGCATCCTGCTGCGAACATGGTGTCAGCAGGGATGAGCGGGGACCTCGAAGAGGCCGTTGCGGCCGGAGCGACACATGTGCGCGTCGGTAGTGCGGTACTCGGAGTCCGTCCCGGGCTCGGGTAACGTCACCAAGAAGTCGGACCACAGCAGAAAATATGGTCATTACCGTTGATTTGACGGGTCGACCACGTGGATCGCGGAGACTTGGTTGGCGTCAGCCGATCCACCACGCCGATCCACCACAGAGCGGAGGACTCAGAGCATGGCCGGCGCGATGCGCAAGATGGCGGTCTACCTCGGCCTCGTGGAGGACGATGGGTACGACGGCAGGGGTTTCGACCCCGATGACGATTTCGAACCCGAGTTGGACCCGGAGTCCGAGCGGGATCACCGACGGCACGACACGCCGCACCAGTCCCATCAGGGCCACGGTCAACCGCTACAGTCCCAGCGGGACGAATCGGTACGAGTGGTGCAACCCCCCGTGCAGCGCGACCCCGTGCCCCAGTCCGCCGCGCTCGCGGTGGAATCGGCACGCCCGGCGCGCATCGCTCCCGTGGCATCCATCACACCCGACCGCCAGAGCTTGGAGAAGAACGCGCCGGTGATCATGCCCAAGGTCGTGTCCGAACGGGAGCCGTACCGGATCACCACGCTGCACCCGCGGACGTACAACGAAGCCCGTACCATCGGCGAACACTTCCGTGAGGGCACTCCGGTGATCATGAACCTGACCGAGATGGACGACACCGACGCGAAGCGACTTGTCGACTTTGCCGCTGGCCTCGTCTTCGGTCTGCACGGCAGTATTGAACGCGTGACCCAGAAGGTGTTCCTGTTGTCTCCTGCTAACGTCGATGTCACGGCGGAGGACAAGGCTCGCATCGCAGAGGGCGGGTTCTTCAACCAGAGCTGAGACGCAGGACCGGCCGCAGGCCGATAATCCGGTACGACGACGCAGGCACGAACCAGGGGAGAGGGACAGCACCAGATGCGCGTGTTCTTGGACGTGATCTACATCGCGCTGATGTGTTTCCTCATCGTGCTCATCTTCCGGTTGGTCATGGACTACGTCTTCCAGTTCGCCCGCTCGTGGCAACCCGGCAAGGCGATGGTGGTCGTTCTGGAGGCCACCTACACTGTCACTGATCCACCGCTGAAGTTGCTGCGACGGTTCATCCCACCGCTGCGTCTCGGGGGCGTGGCGCTCGACCTGTCCTTCTTCGTTCTGATGATCATCGTCTACATCTTGATCTCCGTCGTGAGCCGACTGTGAACGATGACGGTCCCCGCTGATGCGGGGGTTGATCCCGCCGACGACTACGTTGAGGTAAAGAGATGCCATTGACCCCCGAGGACGTGCGGAACAAGCAGTTCACGACCGTCCGCCTTCGAGAAGGCTATGACGAGGACGAGGTCGATGCCTTCCTCGATGAGGTCGAAGCCGAACTGACCCGCCTGCTACGCGAGAACGAGGACCTGCGCGCCAAACTGGCCGCGGCGACCCGGGCCGCCGCGCAGAACCAGCAGCAGGCCGGAATGCGCAAGCCTCCGGAGCAGCAGCAGGAGCGACCGGGTCCGGTGCCCGCTGCCATATCGGGACCGCAGCCGGTGCCGCCGCAGCAACAGCAGCAGATGGGTGGCCCGATGGGCGGCCCGCCGCAGTTGCCGAGTGGTGCACCGCAGCTGCCGGCCGGTCCGGGTGGCCACGGCCCGGGCCCCATGCAGCAGGGTCCCGGCCCGATGCAGCAGGGCCCCGGTCCCATGCAGCAGGGTGTCCCCGGTCAGATGCAGCAGGGTCCCGGTGGACCGATGCAGCAGGGTGTCCCCGGCCAGATGCAGCAGGGCCCTGGCGGACCGATGCAGCAGGGTCCCGGTCAGATGCAGCAGGGCCCCGGCCCCATGCAGCAGATGGGCGGCCCCATGGGTGGACCCATGGGCGGCCACGGTCCGCAGATGTCCCAGCCCGGTCAGGGCCCCGGTGGCGACAGCGCCGCCCGGGTGCTCTCGCTCGCTCAGCAGACGGCCGACCAGGCCATCGCCGAAGCGCGGTCCGAGGCCAACAAGATCGTCGGTGAGGCCCGTAGCCGCGCCGAGGGTCTGGAGCGGGACGCCCGCGCCAAGGCCGATGCGCTGGAGCGGGACGCGCAGGAGAAGCACCGCGTCGCGATGGGCTCCCTGGAGTCCGCCCGCGCCACGCTGGAGCGCAAGGTCGAGGACCTGCGCGGCTTCGAGCGCGAGTACCGCACGCGGCTGAAGTCGTACCTGGAGTCCCAGCTGCGTCAGTTGGAGACCCAGGCCGATGACTCGCTGGCTCCGCCGCGGACGCCGTCCGCCGCGTCGCTGCCGCCGTCGCCCGCGCCGTCGATGGCTCCGGCCGGGGCGGGTGCGCCCTCCTACGGCGGGCAGTCCATGGGTGGGGCGCCCGCGCAGGGTGGTCCGTCGTACGGCGGGCAGCAGGCGATGTCGCCCGCGATGACGCAGCCGATGGCTCCGGTTCGGCCGCAGGCGCCGCAGCCGATGCAGCAGGCTCCCTCTCCCATGCGGGGCTTCCTCATCGATGAGGACGACAACTGACGGGTCGCTGACCCGAGTAGGGCGGGGCCCCCGGTACGCCGGGGGCCCCGCCCTTTTGCTGCGCGGCCCTGTACGTCCACCCCCACGTACGCTGTTCCGCGCGGTGCGCTGCGGTTGCCCGCGCAGTTCCCCGCGCCCCTGGATTCCGGGCGCTTCTCGCCGTCGTCGTCCGCCCGACGAAGTGCCACGTGGGCCCCGATAGGGGCGCGGGGAACTGCGCGAGCAACGCCAGCGCACCCGCACCCGGCGACGCACCCAGCAGCAGCCCCGAATAGGGGCGCGGGGAACTGCGCAAAGCGCCCAGCGCACTGCACGGAACAAAGCACCGTCAGGTGGGCGCACCGGATAGGGGCGCGGGGAACGGCGCGGGCAACCGCCGCGCACCCGCAGGGGAACGAAGGAGCCGGGGCGCACCGTCGTGAGGGTGCGCCCCGTGCGGGGTCAGACCTTGCGGAGGCTGAACGTCAGGGACAGCGCAGGGTCCGAGAAGACAGGAGCTTCGGGCTCCGCCCGAACGAACTCCGCGGCGAGCACCTCCTCGGACACCAGCCCTCCGTGTTCCGACAACGCCTCGACGACCCGCTCGTCCCCCGCGTCCCAACGCAACGCGATCCGATCCGCGACGTCCAACCCGCTGTTCTTGCGGGCCTCCTGGATCAACCGGATCGCGTCCCGGGCGAGTCCGGCCCTGCGCAGCTCGTCGGTGATCTCCAGATCGAGGGCGACGGTCGCCCCCGAGTCGGACGCCACGGACCAGCCTTCGCGCGGGGTCTCCGTGATGATGACCTCGTCCGCCGCGAGCTCCACCTTCTCGCCGTCGACCTCGACGAACGCCGTGCCCTCGCGCAGCGCGAGCGACAGCGCCGCCGCGTCCGCCTCGGCGACGGCCTTGGCGACCGCCTGCACGCCCTTGCCGAACCGCTTGCCGAGGGCACGGAAGTTCGCCTTCGCCGTGGTGTCGACCAGGGAGCCCCCCACCTCGGACAGCGAGGCGAGCGAGGTGACGTTCAGCTCCTCGGTGATCTGCGCGTGCAGTTCCACCGGGAGCGAGTCGAAGCCGGACACCGCGATCAGGGCCCGGGACAGCGGCTGACGGGTCTTCACCCCGGACTCCGCACGGGTCGCCCGCCCGAGTTCCACCAGCCGTCGCACCAGCGCCATCTGTCGGGACAGCTCGGGGTCGATCACGTCGAGGTCCGCCTCGGGCCACGTCGACAGGTGCACCGAGCCGGGCGCGTCCGGCGTCACCGGGACCACCAGGTCCTGCCAGACCCGCTCGGTGATGAACGGGGTCAGCGGCGCCATCAGCCGGGTGACCGTCTCGATCACCTCGTGCAGGGTCCGCAGCGCGGCCTTGTCGCCCTGCCAGAACCTGCGGCGGGAGCGCCGGACGTACCAGTTGGACAGGTCGTCGACGAAGGCCGACAGCAGCTTGCCGGCGCGCTGGGTGTCGTACGCGTCGAGCGCCCGGGTCATCTGGTCGGTCAGGGCGTGCAGTTCCGACAGCAGCCACCGGTCGAGCACCGGGCGCTCGGCGGGCGCGGGGTCGGCCGCGGAGGGCGCCCAGCCGGACGTACGGGCGTACAGGGCCTGGAAGGCGACCGTGTTCCAGTAGGTCAGCAGCGTCTTGCGGACCACCTCCTGGATGGTGCCGTGCCCGACGCGCCGGGCCGCCCAGGGGGAGCCGCCCGCGGCCATGAACCAGCGCACGGCGTCGGCGCCGTGCTGGTCCATCAGCGCGATGGGTTCCAGGATGTTCCCGAGGTGCTTGGACATCTTGCGGCCGTCCTCGGCGAGGATGTGACCGAGGCAGACCACGTTCTCGTACGAAGACTTGTCGAACACCAGGGTGCCGACCGCCATCAGCGTGTAGAACCAGCCGCGGGTCTGGTCGATCGCCTCGGAGATGAACTGCGCCGGGTAGCGGCTCTCGAACAGTTCCTTGTTCTGGAACGGGTAGCCCCACTGCGCGAACGGCATCGAACCCGAGTCGTACCAGGCGTCGATGACCTCGGGGACGCGGGTCGCGGTGGCCGTGCACTCGGGGCAGGGGAAGGTGACCGCGTCGATGAACGGCCGGTGCGGGTCCAGCTCCGACTGGTCGGTGCCGGTCAGCTCCGTCAGTTCCGCGCGGGAGCCGACGCAGGTCAGATGGCCCTCTTCGCAGCGCCAGATCGGCAGCGGGGTGCCCCAGTAGCGGTTGCGGGACAGCGCCCAGTCGATGTTGTTGTTGAGCCAGTCCCCGTAGCGACCGTGCTTGATGGAGTCGGGGAACCAGTTCGTCTTCTCGTTCTCTTCGAGCAGACGGTCCTTGATCGCGGTGGTGCGGACGTACCACGAGGGCTGGGCGTAGTACAGCAGCGCGGTGTGGCAGCGCCAGCAGTGCGGATAGCTGTGCTCGTACGGGATGTGCTTGAACAGCAGGCCCCGTTCCTGGAGGTCCCGGGTCAGCGCCTCGTCCGCCTTCTTGAAGAAGGTGCCGCCGACGAGCGGCAGGTCCTCCTCGAAGGTGCCGTCCGGGCGGACCGGGTTGACCACCGGCAGCCCGTACGCGCGGCAGACCAACAGGTCCTCCTCACCGAAGGCGGGGGACTGGTGGACGAGTCCCGTACCGTCCTCGGTGGTGACGTAGTCGGCGTTGACGACGTAGTGCGCGGGGCCGGCGTCGGCCGGGAACTCCACCAGGTCGAACGGGCGCCGGTAGGACCAGCGCTCCATCTCGGCGCCGGTGTAGCTCTGTCCGGTGGGCTCCCAGCCCTCGCCGAGCGCCTTCGCCACCAACGGCCGGGCGACGACGAGCTTCTCCGTGCCGTCGGTCACCACGTCGTAGACGACCTCGGGGTGCGCGGCGGTGGCGGTGTTGGACACCAGCGTCCACGGGGTGGTCGTCCAGACCAGGAGCGCCGCCTCGCCCGCCAGCGGGCCGGAGGTCAGGGGGAAGCGCACGTACACCGACGGGTCGACGACCGTCTCGTACCCCTGGGCCAGCTCGTGGTCGGACAGGCCGGTGCCGCAGCGCGGGCACCAGGGCGCCACCCGGTGGTCCTCCACCAGCAGGCCCTTGCCGAAGATCTCCTTCAGCGACCACCACACGGAGTCGATGTACTCCGGGTCCATGGTGCGGTAGGCGTCGTCCAGGTCGACCCAGTAGCCCATGCGGTTGGTCAGCTCGGCGAAGGCGTCCGTGTGACGGGTCACGGAGGCGCGGCACCGGTCGTTGAACTCGGCGATGCCGTACGCCTCGATGTCCTTCTTGCCGCTGAAGCCGAGTTCCTTCTCGACGGCCAGCTCCACCGGCAGGCCGTGGCAGTCCCAGCCCGCCTTGCGTGCCACGTGGTAGCCGCGCATGGTCCGGAAGCGGGGGAACACGTCCTTGAAGACCCGGGCCTCGATGTGGTGGGCGCCGGGCATGCCGTTCGCGGTCGGCGGGCCCTCGTAGAACACCCACTCGGGGCGCCCTTCCGACTGCTCCAGGCTCTTGGCGAAGATCTTGTTCTCGCGCCAGAAGTCGAGCACGGCGTGCTCCAGGGCGGGCAGGTCGATCTGGGCGGGCACCTGCTGGTACTGCGCCTCGACGCTGTGCACGGATTCTTGCGGGGGCGGGGTCATCGCGACGGCTCCTCCAACGGACTGCTGCCTTCCGTCGGAGGGACGAGAGCCGGTGCGCCTGCTGAGGCGTGCTCCCGCGGTACCACCCTCCTTGGCCTTCCGGTACGGCTGCGCCGGACGGCCCCCTCATTGGGGTGCGATGTCGGTTCTACCGGCCCCTGGCGCCCGGTGGGCGGGGTTTTCCTCCGACGGCTCCGGGGAGATCTTCACACCGCGCTCGCCCCCGGGCTCCCACCGTCCCCGGGTCGCTCTGGGCTGCGTACGCCGCTACTCGGCCCCATCCACACCTGTTCGCCCCGTCAGTGTACGGGCCCCGGGCGCGCCTGCCGAACCGGTTTGCCGAGGGCCGTCCCTCCCCGGGCGCTCCGGGAGGCCGAGCGTGCCGGCGGTGACTCGAACGGGGGACGGCGGGCCCGCGCGTACCGGTGCGTGCTCGGCGCCGTCGGGAGCGGCCCGTCGACCGGGAGTGACCGTTCCGGTGGGTTCGTCACCGTTTGCCGCTCTTGTCGTGGCGACTTATCGTCCCCAGAGCGATGTGGGTGCACGATCCCGACAGCTGAAGGGGGCCGCGGCCATGGTGGCGAAACGGACCGCCGCGCAGTACGCGCCCTCCGGGGCGGACCCCCCTCCGGGCGGTGCTGGCGGCGACGGGCCCGAGGCCGCCGGGAAAACGCCGGCGAAGAAGCCTCCGCCGGCCAAGAAGGCGCCGGCGAAGGCCACGGCCAAGAAGGCGACCGAGAAGGCGGCTGCGAAGGGAACGGCGGCCAAGAAGGCGGCCCCGAAGAGGGCCCCTGCCAAGAAGGCCGCCGCCAAGAAAGCCGCCGCCAAGAAAGCCCCTGCCAAGAAGGCGACGGCCAAGAAGGCGGCTGCGAAGGAGACGGTCGCCGAGAAGGTCGCTGCCGAGGAGACCGTCGGCGGGGCGGCCGTGGGCGAGGTGGCCGTGGGCGGGGGACCGGTGGTCGGTGAAGGGGGCGCCAAGGAGTCGACCGCGGCGAAGCGGACGGCCGCCAGGAAGGCGACGGCCGGGAAGGGCGGGCGCACGAGCACGACCACGTCCACGAGCGCGGGCAGGAGCAGTAAGCGGGCCGCCGGCCGGGCAGACATCCCAGGGGCGGCCGGGACCACCCCGGGCGGGGCGACGAAACGTTCGGGGAGCCGTAGCAGCACACGCAGTACCGACAGGGCGACTGCGGTCGCGGAGACGACGGGAGCCACGACAGTGGTTGCGAAGAAGACGCGGGGCACGACCACGGGGACGAAGGCGCCCACCTCGGTGCCGGGAGCACGGCTCGCCGCGGCGGAACCCGGCGAACTGCCGGTGCGCCCCGGTGAGGACGCCTGGACGCCCGAGGAGGTCGCCGAGGCCCGGGCACTGCTGTCCGCCGACGCGACCCGGTTGCGCGAGGAGATCAGCTCCTCCGAGGCGTCGCTGGCGGGGCTGATGCGGGACTCCGGGGACGGCGCGGGCGACGACCAGGCCGACACCGGGACCAAGAACATCACCCGCGAGCACGAACTCTCGCTCACGGCCAACGCCCGCATCATGCTCGAACAGACCGAGCACGCCCTCGAACGGCTCGCCGCCGGGACGTACGGGCTCTGCGAGAACTGCGGCAAGCCCATCGGCAAGGCCCGCATGCAGGCGTTCCCCCGGGCCACCCTGTGCGTGGAGTGCAAGCAGAAGCAGGAGCGGCGGGGCTGACCCCCTCCGCCGCCGGGGCCCGGACGGCGCCCGCGGTGCGGCTGCTCCCCTGATCAGCCGCGGGGCCGGTGCCGTACCCTCGTCCTCAGTCAGGTACCTAGGCTGAGGGACTCACGTGGCAGAGGCGGAGCGCACCATCGACACCCCGGACTCCCCGGACCCCGCCGGCGCGGCGTCGGCCCCCGGCGGCGAGCACGACGACCAGCGGGACGCGGTCGCGGGTGCCGTCGCGGACGGGGAAGGGACCCCGGTCCCGCGCGGCAAGCGGCGGATCGCGGTGCTGCTCGCGGTGGCCGCCTTCGCCTACGCGCTCGACCTGGGCAGCAAGCTGCTCGTCGTCGCCAAGCTGGAGCACCACGAGCCGATCAACGTCATCGGCGAGTGGCTCCGCTTCGAGGCGATCCGCAATCCGGGCGCGGCCTTCGGCGTGGGCGAGGCGTTCACCGTGATCTTCACGCTGATCGCGGCGACCGTGATCGTGGTGATCATCCGGCTCGCCCGCAAGCTGTACAGCGCCCCCTGGGCCATCGCCCTGGGCCTGCTGCTCGGTGGTGCCCTGGGGAACCTCACCGACCGGATCTTCCGGGCCCCGGGCGTCTTCGAGGGCGCCGTCGTGGACTTCATCGCGCCGAAGGGCTTCGCGGTCTTCAACCTCGCGGACTCCGCGATCGTGTGCGGCGGCATCCTGATCGTGCTGCTGTCCTTCCGCGGGCTCGACCCGGACGGAACCGTCCACAAGGACTGAGGTCCCCGGCCCCCGGCTGAGGGGCGGGCCGGACCCGGCGAACGACGCGGTCCGGGCGGGGGCACCTGCTGCGTCCTGCATACTCGACGGGTGAGCGCTATTCCCGAGATCCGAACCCTGCCCGTGCCGGACGGCCTGGAGGGCGAGCGCGTCGACGCCGCCATCTCCCGGATGTTCGGCTTCTCCCGTACGAAGGCGGCGGAGCTGGCCGCCGCGGGCAAGGTGCTGGTCGACGGTACGGCGGTCGGCAAGTCCGAGCGTGTGCACGGGGGGGCCTGGCTGGAGGTGGAGATGCCGCTGCCGCCCGCCCCGGTGCAGGTCGTCGCCGAGCCCGTCGAGGGCATGGAGATCATCCACGACGACGACGACGTCGTGGTGATCGTCAAGCCCGTCGGGGTCGCCGCGCACCCGAGCCCCGGCTGGACCGGCCCCACCGTCATCGGCGGGCTGGCCGCCGCCGGCTACCGGATCTCCACCTCGGGCGCCGCCGAACGCCAGGGCATCGTGCACCGGCTCGACGTGGGGACCTCGGGGCTGATGGTGGTCGCGAAGTCCGAGTACGCGTACAGCTCGCTCAAGCAGCAGTTCCGCGAGCGGACCGTGGACAAGCGGTACCACACCCTGGTTCAGGGGCACCCCGACCCGACCAGCGGCACCATCGACGCGCCGATCGGGCGGCACCCCCAGCACGACTACAAGTGGGCGGTCGTCGCCGAGGGCAAGCCGTCGATCACCCACTACGACCTGCTGGAGGCGTTCCGGGCGGCCTCGCTCCTCGACGTGAAGCTGGAGACCGGCCGCACCCACCAGATCCGGGTGCACATGGCCGCGCACCGCCATCCGTGCGTCGGCGACCTCACCTACGGGGCCGATCCCACGCTCGCCGCCCGGCTCGGGCTGACCCGGCAGTGGCTGCACGCGGTGCGCCTCGGGTTCGAGCACCCGGGGGAGGCCCGCTGGGTGGAGTTCGAGAGCACCTATCCCGAGGACCTCCAGCGGGCGCTGGACCGGGTGCGCGCCGAGTCCTCGTAGGAGGAGACCCCCTAGCCGGGGGGCAGGACGGCTGCCGTGGTGTTGATCCGCGGCAGCGCGTAGGGGTGGTGCTCGGCGAGCCAGCTCAGCATCCGCTCGCGGACCGCGACCCGCACCGTCCAGATGTCGTCGGCGTCCTTCGCGGTGACCACGGCGCGCACCTGCATCGTGGTCGGGGTGGTGTCGGTGACGGCTAGGGTGAACTCGCGCCGGTCCCAGGCCGGGCACTGCGCCAGGACCTCGGCCAGTCGCTTGCGCATCGCGTCCACCGGAGCGCTGTGGTCGAGGTGGAAGAAGACGGTGCCGGTCATCTGCACCCCGCCCCGGGACCAGTTCTCGAACGGCTGGCTGGTGAAGTACGAGACGGGCATGGTGATGCGTCGCTCGTCCCAGGTGCGGACGGTGAGGAAGGTCAGCGTGATTTCGTCCACCGTGCCCCACTCGCCGTCCACCACCACCGTGTCGCCGAGCCGCACCATGTCGCCGAAGGCGATCTGGAAACCGGCGAACAGGTTCCCCAGGGTGGACTGCGCGGCGACACCCGCCACGATCCCGAGCACCCCCGCGGAGGCCAGCAGCGAGGTGCCCGCCGTCCGCATCGCGGGGAACGTCAGCAGCATCGCCGCGACGGCGACCACTCCGACCACGGCCGTGACGACCCGCTGGATCAGGGTCACCTGGGTGCGGACCCTGCGCAGTCGCGCGGGGTCGCGGTGCGCGGTGGCGTAGCGGCGGTACGAGGACTCCACGACCGCCGCGGCGACGCGCACCAGCAGCCAGGCCGTGGCCCCGATGAGGACCAGCGACAGCAGCCGTCCCATGCTCGCCGTGTGGTCACCCCAGAGGCCGGCCCGTCGGTACGAGCCCCTGAGCAGGGCCGTGCACAGCACCACCTGGAGGGGGAGTCGGCAGCGGCGCAGGAGTCCCCACAACGGGGCCTCGGGGTGGCGGCGGTCGGCCCGGCGGAGCAGTCGGTCGACGGCCCACCCGAGCAGCAGGGTGAGCACGACGGAACCGCCGAGGACCAGGGCGGGGCGTAGTACGTTCTCCATGCCTGCGCTTGTTACCGGCTCCGACCGGTCGTGAACATCCGATCTCCGGGCGGCGCCCCGCTCACGGTCGGGTGCCGGGCTCCGTCGACGCCGACCGGTCCTCGTCCTGGTGGTGCTTGTGCCGCTGGTAGTGGCGGGCCACCCGGGTGCGGTTGCCGCAGCGCGTGGCCGAGCACCAGCGTCGACGGGGGTTCGCGGCGAGGAACAGCAGCACGCAGTCGGGGGCCTCGCAGACGCGCACCCGCTGGAGGTCGGGGCCGGCGATGAGGGCGGCGGCCGACTCGGCCAACCGGGCGGCGATCCACTGCCCCGGAGTGCCGCCGGTGCGTCGGGTCACCGCGGTGACGGCCGTTCCGTCCCAGGCCAGTCGGAGCGTGCCGGGCGCCGTGCGCTGCGCCCGGTTCAGGGTGGCCAGCGCGGATTCGGGGGGCCGCGCGCCGCTGCGCACCCGTGCGAGGACGGTCGCGGTGGCGTCCCGTACTTCCCGCACCGCTTCCAGGTCCGCGAGCGTCACCTCCGCTCCGTGGCCTTCGGGCAGCCGGTCGGCCTGGAGCGCGAGCCAACTGCGCAGCTGCTCGGCCGTGGTGAGGAGATCGCCGCTGCTCGGCCGGGTGTTGACCAGGTCGAGGGCGAGGGGCTCACCGGTGAACGGTGCCGTATCACTCATGAACCTAATGCTATACCGCCGTGCTTAACCATTAGGTATGGTCAGTGCAGGCTAACGCATCAACTCGCCATGGAGGCATTAGTGAGTGCGCATCCCCCCACCCGTCCGCTCGTCGCGGCGCCGGCCCCGGCGGTCCACCGTCACCTCGACGTCGACGGCGTGCGGGTCTTCTACCGGGAGTCCCTGCCCGAGCGCCCGGACGCCCCGGTCCTCCTCCTGCTGCACGGATTCCCCTCCGCCTCCCACCAGTTCCGGCGGCTGATCGACACCCTCGGCTCCCGGTACCGGCTGATCGCCCCCGACTACCCGGGCTTCGGCCACACCGAGGCGCCCGCCGGCTTCACCTACTCCTTCGACCGGCTCGCCGACGTCATGGAGGGGTTCGTGCAGGGGCTCGGTCTGGACCGGTTCACCCTGTACGTCTTCGACTTCGGCGCGCCCGTCGGGTTCCGGCTCGCGACCCGGCACCCCGAGTGGATCGCGGGACTGGTCGTCCAGAACGGCAATGCGTACGAGGAGGGGCTGTCCGACGCCGCACGGGACTTCATCGCCCTGCGCCCGGAACAGGAAGGCGCCCGGGAGACCGTCCGCGCGCTCTTCACCCTCTCCGGCACGCGCTTCCAGTACGAGTCGGGGACCCGCGATCCGGAGCGGATCGCCCCCGACGGTTGGATCCTCGACCAGTACTTCCTGGATCAGCCCGGGCGCAAGGACGCCCAGGAGGCGCTCGCCTTCGACTACCACACCAACGTCGAGCAGTACGGCCGGTGGCAGGAGTGGCTGCGGACCCACACCCCGCCGGTGTTGATCGTCTGGGGCAGCGATGACCCGTTCTTCCCCGAGCCCGGTGCGCACGCCTACCTCAAGGACGTGCCCGAGGCCGCGCTGCACACCTTCCCCACCGGCCACTTCGCCCTGGAGGAGGACCTCCCCGGGATCGCCCCCCTGATCGCCGACTTCCTCGACTCCCTCTCCGGCCTGCCCGATCTGAACGGGGCGTGATCCGCCGCGGGCGACCGGCTCGCCTCCGGGCCCGTCCATGACCGTCCGCTCCCCGACTTCGCCCGCCAGTCTGCGGGGTCGGGTCGGCGGGTCGCCCCCCGCCCGGTCTGCCCGAAAGTCGGGCGCGCCGGTTCCCGGCGATTTGAAGAAGGCTCATGGACGGCTAGACAAGTTTGACTAGACTGCGGTGATGAGTGAGACGACCCATCCGATCCTTCCCTGTCGGACCCTCCCGCCGGTCCTCGACTTCTACACCGCGCTGGGGTTCGAGGTGACCTTCCGACAGCAGAGCCCCAATCCCTACGCGGTGGTCCGACGCGGCGGTGCGGAGCTGCACTTCTTCGCGATGAAACGGTACGAGCCGACCGAGTCGTACAGCACGTGCTACGTCCGGACCGATGACGTCGACGGACTGCACCGGGCCTTCCGCGCCGGGCTCAAGGCGGCGTACGGCAAGGTCCCGACCCGGGGGCTGCCCCGCATCGGGGCGCTGAGCGACACCTCGCACGGCGTGCGCCAGTTCCTGCTGACCGACCCGGGCGGCAACTGCGTCCGGGTGGGCCAACCCACGGACGGCGACCAGCACCACCGGCCCGCGCCCCGGGAGACCTTCGCGCGGGCCCTGCACCACGCCGGGCTCCTCGCCGGCTCCAAGGAGGACCCGGCGGCCGCCGCCAAGGTCATCGACCGGGTGCTGGACCTGCGGGACGAACGACCCACGCCCGTGCAACTGCTGCGCCTGCTGGTGCTCCGGGCCGACGTCGCGGGCCGACTGGGCGACGCGGAAGGGGCCGCGTCCGTGCTCGCCCGGGCGGCGGCGGTCCCCCTCACCGCACCGGAGCGCGCCCGGGTCGGCGACGACCTGCGGCGGCTGGGGGAGTTGCAGGAGTGACCCGACCGGGGAAGACCGCCGGGGGGGGGGGGGGGGGGGGCCGGCCCCCCCCCCCCCGGGCCCCCCGACCCCCCCCCCCCCCCCCGGCGGGGGGGGCCCCCCCCGGGGCCCCGGGGGCGCCCGCCCCCCGGCGCGGCCGGGGGGGGGGGGGGGGGGGCGGGGGGGGCCCCCCCCGGGGGCCCCCCGGGGGGGGGGGGGGGGCCCCCCCCCCCCCCCACGCCCGGGTTCACCCGTTCCCCGACGTCCGGACCTGGTCCTTCGGGCCCTCGCCGGGAACCGGGGCGCTACGCGACGCCGTGCTCCGTGGCGCAGTACTGCGGAGTGCCGGCGGCCCCGTCCTTCAGACAGATCTGGACGGTGACGCGCTTGCCCGCGGCAATGCTCAGGTCCGTCCGCGCGCACGGGTTGCCGGAACCGTTGGCGTCCTCCAGCGGGATCCAGTAGCTCTGCTGGGGGGTGGACCAACCGATGTGGCCGCTCGCGCGCAGGCCGTCCGACCTGTTGTCGCAGACGGTGAAGATGTCGCCGTTGGAGGCGAATCCCGCGGCTCCGCCGTTGAACGGGTCCGTGGTGTCGACGTAGACGTCCGTGCCCGCCACGGCCGGGCCGGCCGCGAACATCAGTGCGGCGGCTCCGAGGACCAATCCGCCACCCAGGGTCTTCATACGCATGCTCATGGATCCCTCTCGTCGTGGAATCGAGGTGCAGAAGGCTTGCGTGTCATGACTATGTGCGGGGCGCGGAAGCGAACAAGGTCCTTTCCCGACAGGACCGGCCGTGGTGTTGAAAGGTGCAGGTGGGACCGTCGAACGGGGGGCTCGACCCCCGCTCGGCGGTGCCCGTCCCGGGACCCGGGCCCCGGCGAACCGCAAGACGACGGGGCGCTCGGAACGGAGCGCGGACCCAGTCGCGCGCTCCGTCCGGGCGCCCCGGTGAGCCGTACGGGGCGCCCTGCGGGCACCCCGTACGACGGGCGTGCGGACGTCAGCCCTTGAGGGCCTTGTCCAACGCCTTGTTGTACTCCTCCACCGTTCCGGGCGAGCTCTCCGAGCCCTCGGCGGTGACCTTCTTGCCGTCCATCACCAGGGACGGGGTCCCCGTGACGCCGTCCTTGTTCTCGTCGAACGTCTTCGACATCTCCAGCGCCCAGCGGTCGTAGGTGCCGCCCTCGACCGCGTTCTGGAACTCCTTGTTGCCCTTGAGCTCCTTGACGTCGTTCGCCACCTTGATGAGGTACGAGTCCTCCTTGAAGGAGTCCTTCGACTCCTCGGGGTGGTGCTTCTTCGAGTACAGCTGCTCCTTGTAGTCCATGAACGCCTCGGGGCTGACGTTCAGGGCGGCGCCGAGCGCGCTCAGCGCGTTGCGCGAGCCCTCACCCATGATCCGCTCGTCGAGGAAGGAGGCGCCTATGAACTGGACCTTGTACTTGCCGTCCGCGACGTCCTGCTTGATGGTCGACCCGAGGGTCTGCTCGAAGCCCGCGCAGGCCGGGCAGCGCGGGTCCTCGTACAGCTTCAGGGTCTTCTTGGCCGAGTCCTTGCCGATGACGACGGTGGTGCCGTTCTCGCCGCTGGAGTTCGCCGGCTTGACCAGCTTGGCCTTGGCCGCCTTCTCCCAGTACTCGGGCTTGTTGGCCTCCATGACCAGGTAGCCGGCGCCGGCGGCGACCGCGAGCACGCCGACGATCGAGGCGCCCACGATCATCTGGCGCCGCGTCCTGTCCCGCTTGGCCTGCTTCTCGCGCTCGATCCGCAGCCGCTCGCGGGCCGCCGTCTTCGCCGCCTGGCTGTTCCTCTTGCTCATGGGGGAGATCTCCGTGTGATGACGTCTCCGCGCGCGGCGGAGTACGGGATGGGAAGTGGGGTTGCCGGATCGCCCGGCGGGTCCGTCGTGACGGGGACCGGTCAGCCGCGGGGGCGACCGGTCAGCCGAGGAGCAGGGCGGGGGGAGGGCCCCTGCGGACCACCGAGTGCGCCCACAGCCGAGGGCGGACGATCACGCCGGGGAAGGCCGGGGCGGCGACCGGCGGATGTCCGGTCCCCCGGTGGGCGCACACCGCGGCGACCGCGAGCAACAGCGGTCGGAAGGTGCTGACGGCCACCGTGCGCAGCAGCCGCGCCAACGCCCGCTCGCCGCGCCACAGCCAGACCGAGGCCAGCAGCCCGATGCCCAGGTGCGCGGCGAGCAGCAGCCAGGCGGTGCCGGGGGTGGTGTGGACGAGCAGGTCCGCCGCGCGTCCCCGCTCGCCGGCCACCACGGCCGCCGCCAGCGGGGTGCCGACCTCCGTACCCGCGCACAGCACGTCCAGGCCCACCGAGCGCAGCGGACCGGTGACGGGACCGCCGGCCGGGCCGTAGCAGGTGTGCTGCCCGACGGTGAACACGGTGTCCGCGACGAGTTCCAGCGGCACCAGCAGCGCGGCGATGGGGCCGAAGCCGCGTTCCCGTCGTCCTGCCAGGGCGTAGGCGAGGAGGAAGACGACGACGGTGACGCAGACGGTCGTCGACAGGGGCAGCGGCACCCCGGACAGCAGCACGTGCGACGCGGTCGACAGCGTCACGGTCAGTGCCGTGAACAGTGCCGCGCGCACGGCTCTGAGCGGGGTACCGGGTATGTCCATCGCCCAGGAGTCTCCCATGGCCGGGGGTAAGAGAGCACTAAAGGGTTGCTGTGCGTGCTGCGGGGCGGGTGATCCGCTGCGGCGGGCCCGCCCCGGCGGGCCTACAGGCCGGGGATCCGGCCGTTGCGGAACAGGTCGACGAAGGTCTGGTGGTCGTGGCGGGCCCGCGCCCCGTAGTGGTGCGCGAAGTCGACCAGCAGCTGCGCGAAGCCGTCCTCGTCCGCGGCGATGGCGGCGTCGATGGCCCGCTCGGTGGAGAACGGCACCAGCTCCGAGTGCCCGCTCTCGTCGTCCGCCGCCGCGTGCATCGTGGCCGTCGCCCGGCCGAGGTCGGCGACCACCGCGGTGATCTCGTCCAGGTCGTCGATGTCCGACCAGTCGAGGTCCACCGCGTACGGCGACACCTCGGCGACCAGCTGGCCGGCGCCGTCCAGCTCGGTCCAGCCCAGCCACGGGTCCGCGTGCGCCTGGAGGGCACGCTGCGAGATCACGGTGCGGTGCCCCTCGTGCTGCCAGTACTCCCGGATCGCCCGGTCCGTGACGTGCCGGGACACGGCGGGGGTCTGGGCCTGCTTGAGGTAGATGACGACGTCGTTCTCCAGGGCGTCGCTGTTGCCCTCCAGGAGGATGTTGTACGAGGGCAGGCCCGCCGAGCCGATCCCGACGCCCCGCCGGCCGACCACGTCCTTCACCCGGTACGAGTCGGGCCGGGTCAGGGAGGACTCGGGGAGCGTCTCCAGATAGCCGTCGAAGGCCGCGAGGACCTTGTACCGGGTGGCCGCGTCCAGCTCGATGGAGCCGCCGCCGGGGGCGAAGCGGCGCTCGAAGTCACGGATCTCCGTCATCGAGTCGAGCAGCGAGAACCGGGTCAGCGAGCGGGCGGTGCGCAGCGCGCCCAGCAGCGGGCCCTCGGCGGTGTCCAGGCTGAACGGGGGCACCTCCTCGCCCGGTGTCCCGCTCGCGAGGGTGTGGATGCGCTCCCGGTAGGCGTCCGCGTACGTCCGCACCAGGCCGGAGATCTGGTCGTCGCTCAGCGCCTTCGCGTAGCCGATCAGTGCGACGGAGGCCGCGAAGCGCTTGAGGTCCCAGGTGAAGGGCCCGACGTACGCCTCGTCGAAGTCGTTGACGTTGAAGATCAGCCGGCCCTGGGAGTCCATGTAGGTGCCGAAGTTCTCGGCGTGCAGGTCGCCGTGGATCCACACCCGGGAGGTCCGCTCGTCCAGGTACGGGCCGCCGGTGGGGCCCGGGGTGCCCGGCGCCGCCACGCCGGCGCCCTCCGCGGCGAGGTCCCGGTAGAAGAGGCAGGCCGTGCCGCGGTAGAAGGCGAAGGCGGAGGCGGCCATCTTGCGGAACTTCACCCGGAACGCCGCGGGGTCGGCGGCCAGCAGCTCGCCGAAGGCGGAGTCGAAGACGCTGAGGATCTCCTCAGCCCGCTGCCCGGCGCTGGGCCGCTGGACCGGGGGTACGGACAGAACCGACATATGAGGGTGCCTCCTGCTGCGGAACATCACGGATCCGGGGGTGCCGTGCACGGACGTCGTCGCCGGCGCGCACGGTGCCCCTCCCTCCCAACGTCCGGGCCCGCCGCCGAGTGCCCGAACGGACGTTCCCGCGTCACCCGTGAGAAGGGCGGTCCGCCCGTCGGGTGGTTCCGCCCGCCGCCGTCGCGGGGGACGGGCCGGGCCGTCGGACGTAGACTTCCACGCTGTCCCCCCAGACCGTCGCCGACCCTTCCGCTGGAGGCCGCTCCGTGTCGAAACCGCCGTTCACGCACCTGCACGTCCACACCCAGTACTCGCTGCTGGACGGTGCCGCGCGGTTGAAGGACATGTTCAACGCCTGCGGTGAGATGGGCATGACCCACATCGCCATGACCGACCACGGCAACCTGCACGGGGCGTACGACTTCTTCCACCAGGCGACGAAGGCGGGCATCACCCCGATCCTCGGGATCGAGGCGTACGTGGCGCCGGAGTCCCGGCGCAACAAGCGCAAGATCCAGTGGGGCCAGCCGCACCAGAAGCGGGACGACGTGTCCGGTTCGGGTGGTTACACCCACAAGACGATCTGGGCGTCGAACGCGACGGGACTGCACAACCTCTTCCGGCTGTCCTCGGACGCGTACGCCGAGGGGTGGCTCCAGAAGTGGCCGCGGATGGACCGGGAGACCATCGCCCAGTGGTCGGAGGGGCTGATCGCCTCCACCGGCTGTCCCTCGGGCGAACTCCAGACGCGACTGCGGCTCGGCCAGTTCGACGAGGCGCTCAAGGCCGCCTCCGACTACCAGGACATCTTCGGCAAGGGCCGGTACTTCCTGGAGCTGATGGACCACGGCATCGAGATCGAGCGGCGGGTGCGCGACGGGCTGCTGGAGATCGGCAAGAAGCTGGGCATCCCCCCGATCGTCACCAACGACTCGCACTACACGTACGCGTCGGAGTCGGTGGCGCACGACGCGCTGCTGTGCATCCAGACCGGCAAGAACCTCTCCGACCCGGACCGGTTCCGGTTCGACGGCACCGGCTACTACCTGAAGTCGACGGAGGAGATGTACGCCATCGACTCCTCCGACGCCTGGCAGGAGGGGTGCCGCAACACGCTGCTGGTGGCGGAGCAGGTCGACACCGAAGGCATGTTCGGCAAGCGCGACCTGATGCCGAAGTTCGACATCCCCGAGGGTTACACCGAGGTCTCCTGGTTCCGCGAGGAGACCATGCGCGGCATGGAGCGCCGCTTCCCGGGGGGCATCCCGGACGACCGGATCAAGCAGGTCGAGTACGAGATGGACACGATCATCTCGATGGGCTTCCCGGGGTACTTCCTCGTGGTCGCCGACTTCATCATGTGGGCCAAGAACCAGGGCATCGCGGTGGGCCCCGGCCGGGGCTCCGCGGCCGGCTCGATCGTCGCGTACGCGCTCGGCATCACCGACCTCGACCCGATCCCGCACGGTCTGATCTTCGAGCGCTTCCTCAACCCCGAGCGCATCTCCATGCCCGACGTCGACATCGACTTCGACGAGCGCAGGCGCGTCGAGGTGATCCGGTACGTGACGGAGAAGTACGGCGCCGACAAGGTCGCCATGATCGGCACCTACGGCACCATCAAGGCCAAGAACGCGATCAAGGACTCCGCGCGCGTCCTCGGCTACCCGTACGCCATGGGCGACCGCATCACCAAGGCCATGCCCGCCGACGTCCTCGGCAAGGGCATCCCGCTGTCCGGCATCATCGACCCCACCCACCCGCGCTACTCGGAGGCGGGCGAGGTGCGGGGGATGTACGAGAACGAGCCGGACGTCAAGAAGGTCATCGACACCGCGCGCGGCGTGGAGGGCCTGGTCCGGCAGATGGGCGTGCACGCCGCCGGCGTGATCATGTCCAGCGAGCGGATCACCGACCACGTGCCGGTCTGGGTGCGCCACTCCGACCAGGTCACCATCACCCAGTGGGACTACCCGAGTTGTGAGTCGCTCGGCCTGCTGAAGATGGACTTCCTCGGGCTGCGCAACCTGACGATCATGGACGACGCCGTCAAGATGGTGAAGTCCAACAAGGACGTCGACATCGACCTCCTGGGACTGCCGCTGGACGACCCGAAGACCTTCGAACTCCTCCAGCGCGGCGACACCCTCGGCGTCTTCCAGTTCGACGGCGGACCCATGCGGTCCCTGCTGCGGCTGATGAAGCCCGACAACTTCGAAGACATCTCCGCCGTGTCCGCCCTGTACCGGCCGGGCCCGATGGGCATGAACTCGCACACGAACTACGCCCTGCGCAAGAACGGCCAGCAGGAGATCACGCCCATCCACAAGGAGCTGGAAGAGCCCCTGAAGGAGGTCCTGGACGTCACCTACGGCCTGATCGTCTACCAGGAGCAGGTGCAGAAGGCCGCCCAGATCGTCGCCGGCTACTCGCTCGGCGAGGCCGACATCCTGCGCCGGGTGATGGGCAAGAAGAAGCCGGAGGAGCTGGAGAAGAACTTCGCGATCTTCCAGGCCGGCGCCCGGCGCAACGAGTACAGCGACGAGGCCATCCAGTCCCTGTGGGACGTGCTGGTGCCGTTCGCCGGGTACGCGTTCAACAAGGCCCACTCGGCGGCGTACGGACTGGTCTCGTACTGGACGGCGTACCTCAAGGCGAACTACCCGGCCGAGTACATGGCGGGGCTGCTCACCTCGGTCAAGGACGACAAGGACAAGTCGGCCGTCTACCTCAACGAGTGCCGCCGGATGGGCATCAAGGTGCTGCCGCCCAACGTCAACGAGTCGATGGCGAACTTCGCCGCGCAGGGTGACGACGTGATCCTCTTCGGGCTCTCCGCGGTGCGCAACGTCGGCACGAACGTCGTGGACTCGATCATCCGCAGCCGCAAGGCCAAGGGCAAGTACGGGTCGTTCCCCGACTACCTGGACAAGGTCGAGGCGGTCGTCTGCAACAAGCGCACCACCGAGTCCCTGATCAAGGCCGGCGCCTTCGACACCATGGGGCACACCCGCAAGGGCCTCACCGCCCAGTACGAGCCCATGATCGACAACGTCGTCCAGGTGAAGCGCAAGGAGGCCGAGGGGCAGTTCGACCTCTTCGGCGGGATGGGTGACGAGGCCGCCGACGAGCCGGGCTTCGGGCTGGACGTGGAGTTCTCGCCCGACGAGTGGGAGAAGACGTACCTGCTGGCCCAGGAGCGCGAGATGCTCGGCCTCTACGTCTCCGACCACCCCCTGTTCGGCATCGAGCACGTCCTGTCGGACAAGGCGGACGCCTCCATCTCCCAGCTCACCGGCGGGGAACACGCGGACGGTGCGGTCGTCACCATCGGCGGGATCATCTCCGGCCTCCAGCGCAAGATGACCAAGCAGGGCAACGCCTGGGCCATCGCCACCGTGGAGGACCTGGCCGGCTCCATCGAGTGCATGTTCTTCCCGGCCACCTACCAACTGGTGTCCACGCAGCTGGTCGAGGACGCCGTGGTCTTCGTCAAGGGCCGGCTCGACAAGCGGGAGGACGTGCCCCGGCTGGTCGCGATGGAGCTGATGGTCCCCGACCTGTCGAACGCGGGCACCGACGCCGCCGTGGTGATCACCATCCCGGCGGTGAAGGTCACCCCGCCGATGATCAGCCGCCTCGGGGAGATCCTCGGGCACCACAAGGGCAACAGCGAGGTGCGGATCAGGTTGGAGGGCCCCCGCAAGACCACCGTCCTGCGGCTGGACCGGCACCGGGTGCAGCCCGACCCGGCGCTCTTCGGCGACCTGAAGGTGCTGCTCGGCCCGTCCTGCCTGGCCGGCTGAGTTCCGCACCCCCGTGCGGGGGGTGAACGAGCGAGAGGGGCGCGCCCGACCGGGCGCGCCCCTCTCCGTCGTCGTACGGCGTGCGGTCGTACGACGGATCAGTTGTGGCCGAAGCGCTTCTGGCGCCCCTTGCGCGCCACGTCGCCGGGAGTGACCTGGGACTGGCGCTGGTCGGTCTGGGACTCTAGGGAGGACCGCTGGGCTTCCTGGGTGCCCTGCTCGGCCGCCGAGGAACGGTGCTGTTGGCCGCCGTGCTTGCGGTTCTTGTTCTTGGCCATGGTGATCTGCCTCCTGTAGGGGGATCTGGGGGCCAGAGCCGGGACCAGATTCACATAAGCCGACAAGTCGCGCATGTCGGAGATTTACCCTGAGTAGTGGCGGCCGGCGGGGCGCCCCGGGTGAATCCGCCACGCCGAAGATCGAGTTCGGGCCGTTAACCCCCCGTCGGTCGGGCAGACTCGAAGCAAGCCTGAGGAAACCCGACGAGCGCCCGCGTCGGGGAGGGGGCCCGGTGGCCCAGCGGCTCAGCGGCCCCACCACCCTGAAGGGGCGCTTTCAGACATCCCGTTGCTCGTCGCAGGGACAGTTCAGGAAAGAGGGTGGGTCACGTGGAACGCTGTGTCGTCCTGGTGGACGCCGGGTACCTGCTGGGAGCCGCCGCGAGTCTCCTCGCCGGAGAACCGTCGCGGTCCCGCATCACCGTCGACCACGCCGCCCTGATCCAGGGGCTCCGCGAACGCGCCGAGCGGGACACCGAACGCCCGCTGCTGCGGATCTACTGGTTCGACGGCGCCCCCGACCGCGTACCGCAACCCGACCACCGCAGACTGCGCGTGATGCCCCGGGTCACGGTCCGCCTCGGCGCCCTGACCCGCAGCGACGGCCGGTGGGCGCAGAAGGGCGTCGACGCCGCCATGCACGCCGAGCTGACCGAACTGGCCCGCAACCGGGCGTGCTCCGACGTCGTCCTCGTCACCGGCGACGGCGATCTGCTGCCCGGCATGATGGCCGCCAAGGAGCACGGGGTCGCCGTCCACCTGTGGGCGGTCCAGGCCGCCGACGGCGACTACAACCAGTCCGAGGACCTGGTGGCCGAGGCCGACGAGCGCCGCGTCCTCGACCGCGCCTGGATCACCCGGGCCGTACGCGCCAAGGACGGCACCGGAGCCTGCGCCCCGCCGCCGGTGCCGCGGCCGGAGATCGCCGCGATCCTCTCCGCCCCGCTGCCCGACGCACCCCTGCCCGCGCCCCCGCTGCCCGGGCCGGTCGCCGCCCCGACCGCCGACCACGTGGCCGCTCCCCGGCACGAGGCGCCGGCCCACCACGAGAACGGCACCGCGGAACGCGCCAAGACCGTGCCCACCCCCAAGGACCTCGCCGCGCTGCGCGGCCCGGCCGCACCCTCCGTGCCCGGCGGGGCCACCGGGGCCACCCTGCGCTGGTCCTCCGACAAGGGCTGGGTGGACCGCCCCGGCACCGCCGAACCCCCCGAGCTCGCCACCCTGCCCACCCTCGCCCAGCTCACCAGCGCCGAACAGCGCTGGGCGGACCGCGAGGAGGACATCACCACGGTCGGCGGCGACCCCTACGAGGTCGGCCAGGTCTTCGCCCGCCGCTGGATGGGCCGACTGCCCGAGCCCGCCGTCCTCGAACGCCTCTCCGTGCTCTACCCCAGGGTCCCGCACCGCATCGACGGGGAACTCCTGCGCTACGCCGCCCGCTTCGGTCTCCTCGCCCACAAGGACGACCAGATCGACGAGAACGACCGGTACGCGATCCGGGCCGGCTTCTGGCGCGAGGTCGACCTGCGGACCGCCGAACACGCCCCCGCCGGGGAGTGACCCCCCGCCCCGCCGGACCGGAACCGGGGCCCTGACGCCCCCGGGGCGGGCGGGCCCGTCGGCCCGTCCCCGGCGGGCTTGCCCACCCCGGGGACCCACCGTGCCCCCCGCACCCCGTAGGCTCCATCCTCGTGAGTACGCGCCCCGCACACCCTGACCACCTCGGTGACGTGGTGTGCGCGGTGCGTGACCTGGTGAAGACGTACCGGGCCACCCGGGGCCGCCGCGGCGCCCCCGGCACCCCGGAGGTGCGGGCCACCGACCACGTGCGCCTCGACATCCGACGCGGCGAGATCTTCGGGCTGCTCGGCCCGAACGGCGCCGGGAAGTCCACCCTGGTGCGCCAGCTCACCGGACTGATGCGGCCGGACTCCGGCAGCGTGGAGATCCTCGGCCACGACATCGTGCGCCACCCCGACCGGGCCGCCCGCATCCTCGCCTACCTCGGCCAGGAGTCCAGCGCCCTCGACGAGCTGACCGTCTCCCTCGCCGCGGAGACCACGGCCCGGCTGCGCGGCCTCGACGCCGCCGCGGCCCGCGCCGAGCGGGACGCCGTCCTCGACGAACTGGGCCTCACCCCGCTCGCGTCCCGCCCGATCGCCAAGCTCTCCGGCGGACAGCGGCGGCTCGCCTGCGTCGCGGCGGCGCTGGTCGGCGAGCGGCCCCTGCTGGTGCTGGACGAACCCACCACCGCCATGGACCCCATCGCGCGGCGCGCCGTGTGGGCCGCGATCGACCGGCGCCGCGCCGGGTACGGCACCACCGTCCTGCTGGTCACCCACAACGTCATCGAGGCGGAGACCGTCCTCGACCGGGTCGCCGTGCTCGACCGGGGGCGGGTGATCGCCTGTGACACGCCCGGCGGGCTGAAGGAACGCCTCGCGGGGGAGGTGCGGGTGGAACTCGTGTGGCGCGAGCGCGCCCCGCTCGACATCCCGGAGGTCGCCGCGCTGCGGTCCTCCGCCACCGAATCCGGTCGCCGCTGGGTGCTGCGGCTCGCCCCCGACGAGGCGCGGGCCGCCGTCGCCGCGGTCACCGGAGGCGCGGCCTTCGCCGCCCTCGACGACTTCACGCTGGCGACCCCCAGCCTGGAGGACGTCTATCTGGCCCTGGGCGGCACCGACACCGAAGCGACGGGCCTGGTGAAGGCATGACCCACCGACCACCCACGGACGCCCTGCCGCACGCTGCCAGGAACAGGAGCCTCACCCCGTGACCGTCGTACCCGCCGAGGTGCTCTCCCACCGTCGCAGTGAGCCCGCGCGTCCCGCGAGCCGTCCGGTCCCCGCGCCCCTGGCGCCGCGCGCCCGACTGCTGCCCGCGCTCGTCGCCGTCTACCGCGCCCAGCTCTCCCGGGCGCGGGTCGCCCGCATCCCGCTGCTGTTCGTCGCCACCTTCCAGTCCGTCGGGATCATGGTCCTGATGCGGGGGGTCGTCGACGGCGGCGAGGAGGCGCGGGCGGTCGTCGCCGGGTCCAGCGTCCTGGTGGTCGCGTTCGTCGCGCTCAACCTGCTCGCCCAGTACTTCGGCCGGCTGCGGGCGGACGGCGGACTCGACCACTACGCCACGCTGCCCGTGCCGCCCGCCGCGGTGGTCCTCGGGGCCGCCGCCGCGTACGCCTCCTTCACGGTCCCCGGCACCTTCGTCACCGCCGCCGTGGGCTGCGTCCTGTTCCAACTCCCGTTCACCCACCTGTGGGTGCTGTTGGCGGTGATCCCGCTGGCGGGGGCCGCCCTCGCCGGGCTCGGCGCCGCCCTGGGGCTCCTCGCGCCCCGCCCGGAACTGGCCACCCTGCTCGGTCAACTGGGCATGTCCGCCGCGCTGCTGCTCGGGGTGCTGCCGCCCGAGCGACTGCCGCTGGCGGTCCAGTACGGGCGCGATCTGCTGCCCTCCACCTACGGCGTGGAGGCGTTCGCGCGGACGTTCGCGCCGCACCCCGACTGGGGGGTCATCGGGCTGCACCTCGCGGTCTGCGCCGGGGTCGGCGTCATCTCGCTCGCCGTGGCGACCTGGGCGTACCGGCGGGCCGCCGTCCGATGACGCGGGTGGTGCGCCGGGCTGGCACGATGTCAGGGTGACCACACCGTCAACGCCGCCTACGCCGCCGCAGCCGCAGCCACCCCACGACCAGCCGCCCGCCGAGGGCGGCTGGGGCACTCCGCCCTCCGGCCCCCCCTCGGCGGGGCCCGGGGAGTCCGGTGAGGGGACGGAGCCGGGGCTGCGGGAAGAACTCCGCGAGGCCGCCGTGATCACGGTCGCGGTCGCCGCCGCGGGCGTCCTGCTGGGGCTGCTGTGGCTGTGGCTGGCGCCCCGGGTGCCGCTCGTCTCGGACGCCGACGCCGTCTACCTCGGGGACACCGAGGGGGAACAGGCCATCGGCATCGACGGAACGTTCACCCTGCTCGCGATCGGGTTCGGCGCGCTCAGCGCCCTCGCGGTGTTCCTGTGGCGCAAGCGCGGCGGCATCCCGCTGGTCGTCGCCCTGGCCGTCGGCAGTCTGCTCGGCGGGCTGCTGGCGTGGCGGCTCGGCGTGTGGCTCGGCCCGACCGAGGACGTGGTCGCGCACGCGAAGGAGGTAGGCAAGGGCGTCACCTTCGACGCGCCGCTGAAGCTGGAGGCCCTGGGCACCCTGTTGGTGTGGCCGGTCACCGCCCTGCTGCTGCACCTGTGCCTGACCGCCCTGTTCGCCCCCCGCGACCCCGACCCGTACGACCTGCCGCTCGCCCACGGTCCCGGGCCCTGGGACCAGACGCCCGCGGCCGGTGGGCCGACCGGCTCCGGAGTCGACGGTCCGGCGCGGGACCCGTACGCGCCTCCGCCGCAGGACGGTGGTCCTGCGTACGACGACGGGCGCGGTCCGGGACCGTCCCGCTAGCGACCGTGCCGCTGCGGGACCACGGGTCAGGTCCGGCCGATGGACGCCAGCGCCGCGCCGGTGAGGGCCACCAGGTCCGCGGGGGCCAGCTCGACCTCCAGACCCCGACGGCCCGCGGACACGCAGATCGTGGCGTGCTCCCCGGCCGAGGCGTCGAGGACGGTGCGCAGCCGCTTGCGCTGCCCGAGCGGCGAGATCCCGCCCCGGACGTACCCGGTGACGCGTTCCGCCGCCGCGGGGTCCGCCATCGCGGCCTTCTTGCCCCCGACCGCGGTGGCGAGCGCCTTCAGGTCCAGGCTCCCGGCGACCGGGACCACCGCGACCGTGAGTTCGCCGTCCACGTCGGCGACGAGGGTCTTGAACACCCGATCGGGTGAGACGCCCATGGCCTGTGCCGCCTCCTCGCCGTACGAGGGATGGGCGGGATCGTGGGCGTAGGCGTGGACGGTGAACGCCGTGCCGGCCGCCGTCAGGGCCACGGTCGCGGGCGTACCGCCCGTCTGCTGCTTCTGCTTCTTCGCCATCGGGACGCTCGGGCTCCTCGTTCGCCTCGGCCGGTGCGGGTCAGTTCAGGCTGGTGGGGGCACGGGTGAGGTCCACCGCCGGCACGGAGGGCAGGGTGCGGATGATCGCGGTCTCGCCGCGCAACAGCCGCAGCTCGTCCCGGAGCCGGGACGCGGTGTCCGGCGCCTGGAGCAGCCGCTGTTTGGTCGGGGTGTCCAGCACCATCGCCGCGGCGACCAGGTACGAGACGACCGACGGTTCGTCGGGCAGCTCCCCGTTGGTGGCCAGCGACCGCTCACGGGCCCCCGCCAGCCGCTTCTGGTAGGCCCTGAAGGCCCGCAGCACCCCTTCGGCCAGGGCGCCCGCCTCGTCCCCGGGTTCCTCGGCCAGCTCCTCCACCTCGGCCGTCAGATAGGGCCCGGACGCGTCGACCGAGTGCAGCCGCACCCGGGTGGTCCCGGTGGCGAGCACCTCGAACCCGCCGTCGGGGCGCTCCCGCAGGGTCGCCGCGTCGGCGATGCAGCCCGTGCCGTGGAACGCCTTCAACGGGTCGTCGCCGAAGCCCGCGGCGGGACCGCGCTCGGGCAACGCGGTCGGGTCGGGGAGACCCGGTGCGCTGGGGGCCACCTCGTGGCCGTCCCGGATCGCCACGATCACGAAGCGCCGGGGTTCGTCGTCGGGGGTCTTCAGCAGATCGCGCATCAGGGCGCGATAGCGCTCCTCGAAGACGTTCAGGGGCACGACGAGCCCCGGGAACAGCACCGAGTTGAGCGGGAACAGCGGCAGCCGGACGGTGGTCACGACGTGCAAGCCTAGTGGTCGCCGGGGAGTGCCGGGCTCCGGCGGGCACGCAGCGGGGTCGAGGCGGCCACCTCGATCCGGACCCCGTCCCGCAACTCCAGGAACTGTCCGAGCGGATCGTCCGAGAACCGGTCCCACGGGAACGAGGTGGCGTACGGGCCGGTCCGCCGCAGTTGCTCCAGCGCCTCGGACCAGCGTTCCAGGCGCACCAGCACGCAGATCAGGATGTTGCGCACCTCCGCCGGCCAGGGGTCGGCGGGCGCATGGCGGGCGGACAGGCGCACGGCCCGGTCCACGGCGGCGTCGAGCCGGTGCCGGGGCACGGCGCCGGGACCGGTGCGGGTGGTCAGATGGCCGAAGACCGCCCGGACCGGCAGGGCCTGGACGAGGGAGTCCGGCAGTGCGTCGTGCGCGGCGCGCTCCGCGAAGTCGAAGCACTGTCCGTGTCCGGCTTCGCCCCCGGTGGCGGCCAGGAAGCGCAGGGCGGCCACATGGCAGCCGTAGTGGTGCGGGGAGCGGCGCACCGCCTCGCCCCACAGCGCTGCGAAGCGGGCTTGCGGATCGGTGCCGCCGCGGGCGTGGTCGAGGGCCACCCGCCAGGGCACCGGATCGCGCGGGTCGCCCTCGGCGGCGGCCGTGACCAGCGCGGCGAGCGCGTGGAGCCGTTCGGCGCGGGCGGGGGCCGCCCCCGCCCAGGCGTCGGCCACCGCCTGCTCGGCGGTGAGCAGCCGGAGGTCGGGGTCGTGCGGGGCGGCGTCGCGCCAGCGGGCGAGCCACTCGGGTCGGGGCCCGGCGAAGGCCGCGAGGCGGGTGACGTAGCGGTCGCGGTCCTCCCACTCGGCGCCCTCGCGGGTGGCGGCGAGCAGATCGGCGGCGGGGCGGTGCTCACCGCGTCCCGCGGCCACCAGCGCGGGGCCCAGCCGGTGGTCCGGAACGTCGAGCAGGACCTCATCGTCGGCGGGGAGTCCCGCAGCGAGCGAGGAGGTGTGTCGGGCCATCCGGGCGGTACGGATGAGGGCACGCAGCAGAGCCATGGTCCGAACCATTGAAAACCGCAGGTCGGACGGGGCGCCAGGGCAACCCGGTGACGGTTCGGTAACCGCGTCCGGGTTGCTTCCGCGACGGTCAAGTCCCGGCAAAGGCCCCGGCCCCGGGGCGGACCCTCAGCCCCGGCGCAACAGCCGGGTCGCGCCGGCCGCCACCGCCGTCGCCAGGATCCACCCCGCGATGATCATCGTGGTGGCGAACCACTGCCACCACCCGGACAGCCGCCAGTGACCGTCCTGGCCGAGGTCCATCACCGGGATCAGCAGGTCCAGGGCGAACAGCGCCGCGTTCCAGTCCGGGTGGTCGTCCGGTTTCAGCGGGGGCGGCGCGGCCCGGGAGAACGCGACCCCGCAGGCACCCCACAGCACCGCCATCCACAGGGCCGCCCGGCCGGGGCGGTACCCGTAGGCGACGGCCCAGTCCTGGGCGTACCCCCACAACTTGGCCCCGATCGGCAGCGTCTCCCGTCGTCGGCGCTGCTTGGCGAGCAGCACCTCGCGCGCCTCGGCGTCCTCCCCGCTGTCCCGCAGCACCGCGGCCAGCCGCTCGTACGGCTCGGGGTGGTACTCCGGGGTGGCCGCCGCCACCCACTCCAGCCGGCGCGCCAGCGGGAAGCTCCCCGTCGGCACCAGGTGTTCGTACCAGAAGCCGCCCATCTGGAGCCGGCCGGCACCGGGCCAGCTGGTCGACCGGTCGACCAGGTTGACCACCCGCGCGCCCGACAGGACCGCCCGCCCGCGGTCGGGGCGCTCCCCGAGGAAACGTAACTCCGGGGTCTGCACCCGGCGCAGCGACAGTTCCTGGTCGTCGGTCATCACGAACCGCGCCCCGGCCAGGTCCACGGCGTCCCCGAATCGTCCGTCGTCCAGGCGGACGCCGCCCCGGCACTCGAAGCGCCGCACCCGGGTCCCGTGCGCGGGGGTCGTGCCGCCGTTGGCGACCGGGTCGATGACGGCGGCGGGGGTCAGGTACAGCGAGCGTTCGACGGTCAACTGCGGGGCGTTGAGCGCACGGTCGCCGTACGGATTGACCAGCCGGCTGCCCCGCAGGCTCAGCGACACCCCGACCTTCGCCCCGCGCAGGCTCACCTCGCCGTACGCCTCCAGCAACTCCGCCTGGAGGTCCTGGCCGACGCTCATGCCGTCCGCCACCAGCGCCCGGCCGCGGCGGTCGCCGAACACGACGGCCTGGCTGAGCAACAGGTCCGTGCCGATCTGGGCGTCGGTCATGCGGATGCCGTGCTGGAAGCGGCAGCGCGGCAGGTGCAGGTCGCCCTCGGTGTGCACCCGGGCCGCCTCCAGCCGGGGCACCGCGCAGTCGACCATCCGCAGCGTCACGAACCCGGCCTCCGGCAGCAGCACCTCCCGTTCGAAGCGGCACCGGTTCAGCTCCACGTACGGGGAGACCGTGCCGCCCGCCAGATCGAGGGTGCCCGAGACGAACAGTCCCGTCAGCTTCAGCGAGGCGACCCGTCCGGGCAGCGCGGGCGGCCCGTCCAGCAACAGCCAGCACACGACCCTCGCCCGTACCGTCCGCTCCGGACCCCAGGGCCGTCCGCCGTGCGGATCGTCCGCGAACGGATCGCCCGTGCGCAGGTCGTAGCGGCTCCCGTTGCGGAACGCCTGCCACATGCCGATCTCCGCCGCGGTGAGACCGTCCGGCGGATCGCCGGTGCTCGTCGCCGTACCCCCGTCGTCCGCGCCACTGCCGACCACCACGCCTCCTCGCTGCTCCCTGCTCAGTTGCCGAACTGCCGAACTGCCGAACTGCCGAACTGCCGAGTTGCTGAATTGCCGAGTTGCTGAATCGCTGGGTTGTCTCGTGGGTCGCACTGCTCCGTGGTCCGTGCCCGCGTCGACGCACGGCATCGCCGCACCGTGCGCGTCGTCGGTGCCGCCCGTATCGCGAGGACGCCGATCAGCCGCTCGCCGGTCACGCAGGGTGACGGCTCGTGGTGGGTGGCGATCCTGGGCGGTCCGTTCCATCGAGGCCGTTCCGCGCTGGCCGTGTCGTCCGTGACGTCCGTGTCGGGGGCGCGATCCCCTCGACCCCGCGCGGCTCATCCACCTCGGTGGCTCGTACGATCGTTCATACCCCCTGGGTGATGATATGAACACGTACGGTGAGGTCGATTGGGGGCGTGCTGGCGCAGCGTCACGTTCGGATGCTCCCGGCGCCTTCGGGTGCCCCGTATCAGTCATTGATACGCCCGCCCGACGGTCTCGCGCCGTCTGAGAGAATTGGGTCCGTGATCTCCCGAATCGATCTGCGCGGTGACGCCCTCCCCGAGGGCGGCGCCCTGCGCGACCTGTTGCCCCGTGCCGACTTCGACGTCGAGGCCGCCCTGGAGAAGGTGCGACCCCTCTGCGAGGACGTGCACCATCGGGGCGACGCGGCGCTGATCGACTTCGCGAAGCGGTTCGACGGGGTCGTCCTCGACCGGGTCAAGGTTCCCGCCCGGGCGCTCGCCGACGCGCTGGCCGCCCTCGATCCCGCCGTGCGCGCCGCACTGGAGGAGTCGATCCGTCGCGCGCGCCTGGTCCACCGCGCCCAGCGCCGCACCGCGCACACCACCCAGGTCGTCCCCGGCGGCACCGTCACCGAGAAGTGGGTGCCCGTCGAGCGGGTCGGGCTCTACGCCCCCGGCGGCCGGTCGGTGTACCCGTCCTCCGTCGTGATGAACGCCGTCCCCGCCCAGGAGGCCGGCGTCGCCTCCATCGCCCTGGCCTCCCCGCCGCAAGCGGAGTTCGACGGCCTGCCGCACCCCACCATCCTGGCCGCCTGCGCCCTGCTCGGCGTGGACGAGGTCTACGCCGTCGGCGGCGCCCAGGCCGTCGCCATGTTCGCCTACGGCACCGAGTCCTGCCCGCCCGCCAACATGGTCACCGGCCCCGGCAACATCTGGGTCGCCGCCGCCAAGCGCTACTTCACCGGTCGCATCGGCATCGACACCGAGGCCGGCCCCACCGAGATCGCGGTCCTCGCCGACGACACCGCCGACCCGGTCCACCTCGCCTCCGACCTGATCAGCCAGGCCGAACACGACCCGCTGGCCGCCGCCGTCCTGGTCACCGACTCCGCGGCGCTCGCCGACGCGGTCGCGGAAGAACTCAAGCCCCAGGTCGCCGCGACCAAGCACGTCGAGGACCGCGTCGTGCCCGCCCTCACCGGCCGCCAGTCCGCGATCGTCCTCGTCGACGGCATCGAGGAGGGGCTGCGCGTCGTCGACGCCTACGGCGCCGAGCACCTGGAGATCCAGACCGCCGACGCCGCCGCCGTCGCCGACCGGGTCAAGAACGCCGGCGCGGTCTTCGTCGGCCCCTGGGCCCCCGTCTCCCTCGGCGACTACTGCGCGGGCTCCAACCACGTCCTGCCCACGGGCGGCTGCGCCTGCCACTCCTCCGGGCTGTCCGTGCAGTCGTTCCTGCGCGGCATCCACATCGTGGACTACACCCGTGAGGCCCTGGCCGAGGTCGCCCACCACGTGGTGACCCTCGCGGAGGCGGAGGACCTGCCCGCGCACGGCGCGGCGATCAAGGCACGGTTCGGATGGAAGGTTCCCCAGAGCAAGTGACCCGCATCGACGACCTCCCCGTGCGCGACGAGCTGCGCGGCCAGAGCCCCTACGGCGCGCCCCAACTCGACGTCCCCGTCCGGCTGAACACCAACGAGAACCCGTACCCGCTGCCCGACGCCCTGGTCGAGCGGATCACCGAGCGGGTCCGCGAGGCCGCCCGGCACCTCAACCGCTACCCCGACCGGAACGCGATCGAGCTGCGCACCGCACTCGCCGCGTACCTCACCCGCACCGGCGGCCACCGCGTCGACACGGCCAACGTCTGGGCGGCCAACGGCTCCAACGAGGTCATCCAGCAGCTCCTCCAGACCTTCGGCGGCCCCGGCCGCACCGCGATCGGCTTCGAGCCCTCCTACTCGATGCACCCGCTGATCTCCCGCGGCACCGGCACCGGCTGGATCGACGGGCCCCGCAACGCCGACTTCACCATCGACGCCGACGCCGCGGCCCGGGCCGTCACCGCACACCGGCCGCACGTCGTGTTCATCACCTCGCCCAACAACCCCACCGGCAACGCGGTGCCCGCCGAGACGGTCCTCGCCCTGTACGAGGCCGCGCAGGCCGCCCGACCGTCCCTGGTGATCGCGGACGAGGCGTACGTCGAGTTCAGCCACGGCGAATCGCTGCTGCCGCTGCTCGAAGGCCGCCCCAACCTGGTCATCTCCCGGACCATGTCCAAGGCGTTCGGCGCCGCGGGCCTGCGCCTCGGCTACCTCGCCGCCGACCCGGCCGTGGTGGACGCGGTGCAACTCGTCCGGCTGCCCTACCACCTGTCGGCCGTCACCCAGGCCACCGCCCTGGCCGCCCTGGAGCACACCGACACCCTCCTCGGCTACGTCGAGCAGCTCAAGTCCGAACGGGACCGGCTGGTCACCGAACTGCGCGCCCTCGACTACGAGGTGACCGTCTCCGACGCGAACTTCGTGCAGTTCGGTCGCTTCGACGGCGAGGGCGGCGCGCACGCCGTGTGGCAGCGCATCCTGGACCGGGGCGTCCTCGTCCGCGACAACGGCGTACCGGGATACCTGCGGGTCTCCGCCGGCACCCCCGAAGAGAACGACGCTTTCCTCGACGCGGTCCGCGAAGTCAAGAAGGAGCTCAGCGCATGACCCCCCAGGCACGCATCGGAAGGGTGGAACGCTCCACCAAGGAGACCTCCGTCCTCGTCGAGATCGACCTCGACGGCAGCGGCAAGGTCGACGTGTCGACCGGGGTCGGCTTCTACGACCACATGCTCGACCAGCTCGGCCGCCACGGTCTGTTCGACCTCACCGTCAGGACCGAGGGCGACCTGCACATCGACACCCACCACACCATCGAGGACACCGCGCTCGCCCTGGGCGCCGCCTTCAAGCAGGCCCTCGGCGACAAGGTCGGCATCTACCGCTTCGGCAACTGCACGGTCCCCCTGGACGAGTCCCTCGCCCAGGTCACCGTGGACCTGTCGGGCCGCCCCTACCTCGTGCACAGCGAGCCCGAGCAGATGGCGCCCATGATCGGCACCTACGACACCACCATGACCCGGCACATCCTGGAGTCGTTCGTCGCCCAGGCGCAGATCGCGCTGCACGTCCACGTGCCCTACGGGCGCAACGCCCACCACATCGTGGAGTGCCAGTTCAAGGCCCTCGCCCGCGCCCTGCGCTACGCGAGCGAGCGGGACCCGCGCGCGGAGGGCATCCTCCCGTCCACGAAGGGCGCCCTGTAAGCCATGAACGGACTGTCCACCGTCCTCATCTTCGTCGGGCTCTTCCTGGTCGGCGGCATCGTCTCCTTCGCCAAGCAGGGCCTGTCGAAGAGCCTGCTGGTCCTCCTGTCCATCGGCGCCGGCATGTGCCTGGTCGCGGGCGTCCTGCGACTCGACTACTGGAACTGAGGAGGCCGCCTTGAGCACCAGCAGCAGCCGCAAGAAGGTGGTCGTCTTCGACTACGGCTTCGGCAACATCCGCTCCGCGGAACGCGCCCTCGCCCGGGTGGGGGCCGACGTCGAGATCACCCGCGACTACGACACCGCGATGAACGCCGACGGACTGCTCGTCCCCGGCGTCGGCGCGTTCGCCGCCTGCATGAACGGCCTCAGCCAGGCCCGCGGCGACTGGATCGTCGACCGCCGGCTCTCCGGCGGCCGACCCGTCCTGGGCATCTGCGTCGGCATGCAGATCCTCTTCGCCGAGGGCATCGAACACGGCGAGCGGACCGAGGGCCTCGACCAGTGGCCCGGCACCGTCGAGCACCTCCAGGCCGACGTGGTGCCGCACATGGGCTGGAACACCGTCGACGCGCCCGCCGACTCCCGGCTGTTCGCCGGGCTCGACGCCGACGCCCGCTACTACTTCGTGCACTCCTACGCCGTCCAGGACTGGACCCTGGAGATCACCAACCCGGCGATGAGCGCCCCGCTCGTCACCTGGTCCACGCACGGAAAGCCCTTCGTCGCCGCCGTCGAGAACGGCGCCCTGTGGGCCACCCAGTTCCACCCCGAGAAGTCCGGCGACGCCGGAGCCCAGCTCCTCACCAACTGGATCGGAACCCTGTGAGCACGCTTGAACTCCTCCCCGCCGTCGACGTCCGCGACGGTCAGGCCGTCCGCCTCGTGCACGGCGAGTCCGGTACGGAGACCTCCTACGGCTCCCCGCTGGAGGCGGCCCTCACCTGGCAGCGGGCGGGCGCCGAGTGGCTGCACCTGGTCGACCTCGACGCCGCCTTCGGCACCGGCGACAACCGGACGCTGATCGCCGAGGTCGCCGGGGCCATGGACATCAAGGTCGAGCTGTCCGGCGGCATCCGCGACGACGCCTCGCTCGCCGCCGCCCTCGCCACCGGCTGCACCCGGGTCAACCTCGGCACCGCCGCCCTGGAGACCCCCGAGTGGGTCGCCAAGATCATCGCCGAGCACGGCGACAAGATCGCCGTCGGCCTCGACGTGCGCGGCACCACCCTGCGCGGCCGGGGCTGGACCCGCGACGGCGGCGACCTGTACGAGACCCTCGCCCGTCTCGACGCCGAGGGCTGCGCCCGCTACGTCGTCACCGACATCGCCAAGGACGGCACCCTCCAGGGCCCCAACCTGGAACTGCTGAAGAACGTCTGCGCGGCCACCGACCGTCCCGTCGTCGCCTCCGGCGGCGTCTCCTCCCTGGACGACCTGCGCGCCATCGCCGCCCTCGTCCCGCAGGGCGTCGAGGGCGCCATCGTCGGCAAGGCGCTCTACGCCGAGGCGTTCACCCTCGAAGAGGCGCTGGAGGCGGTGGCTTCCGCATGACCGACTCCGTGCGCAAGGTGGTGACGGGCGCCCCCTGGGAGGAGGCCTTCGGCTACTCCCGCGCGGTGGAGCTGCCGAACGGCCTCGTCCTGGTCTCCGGCTGCACCTCGGTGGTCGACGGCAAGATCGCCGACGGCGGCCCCCACGAGCAGGCGGTCAACTCCTTCCGGGTCGCGTTCGACGCCCTGGCGCAGCTGGGCCTGGGCGCCGAACACGTCGTGCGGACCCGGATGTACCTCACCCACGCCCGGGACGTGGACGAGGTCGGCCGCGCCCACAAGGAGCTGTTCGACGCCGTCCGCCCCGCCGCCTCCATGATCATCGTGTCCGGGTTCGTCGACCCGCGGCTCCTGGTCGAGGTCGAGGTCGAGGCGTACCGGGGCGGTGCAGCATGAGCCTCGCGGTCCGTGTCATCCCCTGTCTGGACGTCGACGGCGGCCGGGTCGTCAAAGGCGTCAACTTCGAGAACCTGCGGGACGCGGGCGACCCCGTCGAGATGGCCCGGGTGTACGACGCCGAAGGCGCCGACGAGCTGACCTTCCTCGACATCACCGCCTCGTCCGGCAACCGGGAGACCACCTACGACGTGGTCCGCCGGACCGCCGAGCAGGTGTTCATCCCGCTGACCGTCGGCGGCGGCGTCCGCACCGCCGAGGACGTCGACAAGCTGCTGCGCGCCGGCGCGGACAAGGTCGGCGTCAACACCGCCGCCATCGCCCGCCCCGACCTCATCCGGGAGATCGCCGAGCGCTTCGGCCGTCAGGTGCTCGTCCTGTCCGTCGACGCCCGCCGCACCCCCGCGGGCACCTTCGAGGTGACCACCCACGGCGGGCGCCGGGGCACCGGGCTCGACGCCGTCGAATGGGCCCACCGCGCCGCCGACCTCGGCGCCGGCGAGATCCTGCTCAACTCGATGGACGCCGACGGCACCAAGGACGGCTACGACCTGGAGATGATCACCGCCGTGCGCCGTCACGTCACGGTGCCGGTCATCGCCTCCGGCGGCGCCGGACGGCTCGCGGACTTCCCGCCGGCCGTCGCCGCGGGCGCCGACGCGGTGCTCGCCGCCTCCGTCTTCCACTTCGGCGACCTGCGGATCGGCGAGGTCAAGGACACCCTGCGGGAGGCCGGCCACCCGGTGCGCTGAGCCCGGGCGCCGGCCCCGACGGACGTCAGCTGCGGCGTCCGTCGGCCCCGTGGACGTCAGATGCCGATCTGCTTCGCCCCGTGGAGCTTCTCGACGGCCTCCTGGTCGCCCGCCAGGTCCACCGAAGCGGCGTCCTGGCGGCCGAACGCGAACATCAACAGCTCACCCGGCTCGCCCGTGACCGTCACCACGGGCGTGCCGCGGTGGGCGACCACCGTCTGACCGTCCGGGCGCCGCAGCACCACGCCCACCGGGAGCTTGCGCCCCAGTAGCCGCGCGGTGCGCTCCAGCCGGGACCACAGGGAGTCCGAGAAGACCGGGTCCAGGGGGCGCGGCGTCCAGTCGGGCTGCGCCCGGCGCACGTCCTCGGCGTGGACGTAGAACTCCACCGCGTTCGACGCCTCGTCCACCTGCTTCAACGAGAACGGCGAGAACTTCGGCGGGCCCGTCCGGATCAGTTGGATCAGTTCCTCGTACGGCTTGGCCGCGAACTCCGCCTGCACCCGCTCCAGCCGGTCCGCGAGGGGCTTGAAGAGGATTCCGCCGGCCGCGTCCGCGCGGCGCTCGCGCACCACGACGTGCGCCGCCAGGTCCCGCGTCCGCCAGCCCTCGCAGAGCGTCGGCGCCTCGGGTCCCGCCGACTCCAACAGGTCAGCGAGGAGCAGTCGTTCGCGTTTCGCATGGGTCGACATGCGGCCCAGGGTACGGCGCCCCCCGCGGCCCTGCCAGGCGACGACCCCCGCCCCCCGCCCTCCGGCCCCCTCCGCCCCGCCCCCCGGGTGCACCCCCGCCCCCGTCCGCCGGCTCCCCCTCGCCCCCGCCGTCCGGCTCCCCCGCCCCGTCCGGACGGGTGCCCCCGCGCGCCCCCCGAACGCGTCCAGTGAGCGGACCGCCGCCCCACCGGACCACCCGGGTGCAGCACAATGGACGGCATGACCAGCACGCCCCGTGAGCCCGGCGCCCTCGACCCGCGGATCGCCGCCCGCCTCAAGCGCACCCCGGACGGCCTCCTGCCCGCCATCGCCCAGCAGTACGACACCGGCGAGGTGCTCATGCTGGGGTGGATGGACGACGAGGCGCTGCACCGCACGCTCACCACCGGCCGCTGCACCTACTGGTCCCGCAGCCGCCGCGAGTACTGGGTCAAGGGCGACACCTCCGGACACGTCCAGCACGTCAAGTCCGTCGCCCTCGACTGCGACGCGGACACCCTCCTCGTCAAGGTCGACCAGGTCGGCGCCGCCTGTCACACCGGCGACCGCACCTGCTTCGATGCCGGCACCCTGCCGCTGGGCCAGTAGGGTCACCCGCCATGGACCTGGAGACCTTCCGCAAGCTCGCCGCCGACCGCCGCGTCGTCCCCGTCAGCCGCACCCTCCTCGCGGACGGCGACACCCCGGTCGGGCTGTACCGCAAGCTCGCCGCCGAACGCCCCGGCACCTTCCTGCTGGAGTCCGCCGAGAACGGCCGCTCCTGGTCCCGCTACTCCTTCGTCGGGGTCCGCAGCGCCGCCACCCTCACCACCCGGGACGGCCGGGCGCACTGGCAGGGCACCCCGCCGGTGGGCGTCCCCGTCGACGGCGACCCGCTCGCCGCGCTGCGCGCCACCGTCGAGACCCTGCACACCCCCCGCGACCTCACCGCCGGGATGCCCCCGTTCACCGGCGGCATGGTCGGCTACCTCGGGTACGACATCGTGCGCCGCCTGGAGAAGATCGGCCCCGGCGAACAGGACGACCTGAAGCTGCCCGAGCTGACCATGCTGCTCACCTCGGACCTCGCCGTGCTCGACCACTGGAACGGCACGGTGATGCTCATCGCCAACGCCATCAACCACAACGACCTCGACACCGGGGTGGACGAGGCGTGGGCCGACGCCGTCGCCCGGCTCGACGCCATGGAGGCCGACCTCTCCCGGCCGCTCGCCCAGCCCCCCGCGGCGCTGCCGCCCTCGGAGCTGCCCGAGTTCACCGCCCGCTGGGGCGGCCCCGACTACCAGCTGGCCGTGGCGGACATCAAGGAGCGCATCCGCGCCGGCGAGGCGTTCCAGGTGGTGCCCTCCCAGCGCTTCGAGACCCCGTGCGAAGCGAGCGCCCTGGACGTGTACCGGGTCCTGCGGGCCACCAACCCGTCCCCGTACATGTACCTGATCCGCTTCGACGGGTTCGACGTCGTCGGCTCCTCGCCGGAAGCCCTGGTCAAGGTCGAGGACGGGCACGCCCTGCTGCACCCCATCGCCGGCACCCGGCCGCGCGGCGCCACGCCCCAGGAGGACCAGGCCCTCGCCGACGAACTCCTCGCCGACCCCAAGGAACGCGCCGAGCACCTGATGCTGGTCGACCTCGGCCGCAACGACCTCGGCCGGGTCTGCGAGCCGGGTTCCGTCGAGGTCGTCGACTTCATGTCCATCGAGCGGTACTCGCACGTGATGCACATCGTCTCCACGGTCACCGGCCGGGTCGCCCCCGGCCGCACCGCGTACGACGTGCTGACCGCCTGCTTCCCCGCCGGGACGCTCTCCGGCGCGCCCAAGCCCCGGGCCATGCAGATCATCGACGAGCTGGAGCCCTCCCGGCGCGGCCTGTACGGCGGGTGCGTCGGCTACCTGGACTTCGCCGGGGACTCCGACACGGCCATCGCCATCCGCACCGCCCTGCTGCGCGACGGCACGGCGTACGTGCAGGCCGGGGCCGGGGTCGTCGCCGACTCCGACCCCGAGATGGAGGACCAGGAGTGCCGCAACAAGGCGGCGGCCGTGCTCCGGGCCGTCCACACGGCGAACCGCCTCGCCGGCGCCCGGGACACCGGGCGCGGCTGACGGGCCCCACCCCCGGGTCGGTCCGGCGGGTCGGGCAAGGGATAGTGGGGGAGTGACTTCCGCCGTACCGCAGCCCCGTGGGGGCACCGAACGACCGTCCGCCGGGGGCCGGGCCGGGCTCCGCAGCCTGGCCGTCGCCCTGTTGCTGGGCGCGGTCGGTTCCGCCGTCGCCCTGCTGGCCAGCCGTCAGGGGTGGACCGAGGGCACGGCCTCCGTCCCGGGCGGTGACTTCCCGCTGACCGCCAAGGGCAGCGAGGTGACCGGCGTTCCCGCGGCCCTCGCGGTCGTCGGACTCGCCGCACTGGTCGCCGTGTTCGCGGTCCGCCGGGCCGGTCGGGTGCTCGTCGCCGCGCTGCTCACCCTCTGCGGTGCGGGCACCGTCGTCGCCGCCGTGCTCGGCGCGAGCGACAGCGCGGCCCTGGACGACCGGGCCGCCGAGGTCTCGGGCGACGCCTCCGCGACCGTGGACGCCCTCAGCCACAGCAGCTGGCCGTACGTCGCCGCCGCCGGGGGACTGCTCATCCTGCTCGCGGGGCTCCTGGCGCTGCGTTACGGCCGGCTGTGGCCCGCCATGTCCGGCCGCTACGAACGCGACGGCACCCCGCGCCGTCGCCGCGCCCCGGTCGTCGACCCCGACCGCCCCGAGGACCTGTGGAAGGCCATCGACCGCGGTGAGGACCCCACCCAGGCGGACGGCCCGTCGCCCGCCACGTAGGGGGACGCCCAGGAGGAGGGGCCCTCGGCCCCCGTTCAGCCGTACGGGCGCGCGCCGCCGCCCACCCCGCGCGCACACCGGACCCCTCCGTGCGGGAGAATGACCCCGAGCGTCCGGGTCGCTACGCGCAGCCGGTCGCACACAGCCGCCTTTCAGCAACGAGGAGCAAGTCATGTCGGGCAGCAGCCACGGTCACACCCCGGCCGCCTGGGTCAGCGTCATCATCGCCTTCGTGGGTTTCTGCGTTGCGGGTGCCTTCATGGTCATGGCGAACACGGTCGGCTTCTGGGCCGGCATGGCGATCCTCGCGCTCTCCCCGATCGTCGGCGGCGCCATGAGCATGGCCGGCATGGGACAGAAGCGGCCCAAGGACATCCTCCGCGCCGAGAGCTGAGGCCACGGGGACGCCGCGCGCGGGGGCCGACCCGCGCGACGCGCCCCGGGGGACGGGCGGGCCGGGTGACCACACCGGGGCCCGCCTTCCGTGCGTCCGGGGCCAGCCCGCGCGTTCTGGGGGGAGACGACCCCCGCCCGCCCCGCACGTCGCGCGCGGGCGGGACACCGGGGGCAGAATGCTCGCGTGAGCGCCGAATCCGAGTACGTCCCGGCCCCGGCCCCCGCCGGAGCGGCCCCGACCCGCCCCGACCCGCCCCTGCGGCGGCTCCTGGTGCCGGTGGGCGTCCTCGGCGCGGTGGCCGCGGGCTTCGCCTACGTGGGTGCGGTGGACCCGGGCGAACCCGGCCACTACCCTGCCTGTCCGCTGTTCCGGCTCACCGGCCTGCTCTGTCCGGGCTGCGGCGGACTGCGCAGCGCCCACGCCTTCGTCCACGGGGACCTGGGCGCCGCCCTGGGCGCCAACGCACCCGCCGTCCTCGCCTACCTCGCCTTCGCCGTCCTGTGGACGACGTGGGCGGTGCGGAGCGCACGCGGACGCTCCTTCGGCGTCGTTCCGCCCACCGCGGTGCTCTGGGCCACCGGCGCGCTGCTGGCCGCCTTCACGGTTGTCCGGAACCTGCCGTTCGGTGGCTGGCTCAGACCTTGATCATCAAAGAACGTCCAGGTAGTGGGACCGCACGGCACCGGATGCGGACCCGCTGCGGTCCTGCGGATACCATCACAGTGACCACCCGAACCGCTCACCGGCGATCCGGGATCACCGCCTCACACGTCAACCGTCAGGGAAGGGGGCCGCTCGCGTGAGTGTGCTCGACGAGATCATCGACGGAGTCCGTGCCGACCTCGCGGAAAGGCAGGCGCGGGTCAGCCTCGACGAGCTCAAGGAGCGCGCGGCGAAGGCTCCCGCGGTCCGCGACGGCGCCGCCGCACTCCGCGGCGAGGGCGTCCAGGTCATCTGCGAGGTGAAGCGGTCGAGCCCCTCCAAGGGCGCGCTCGCCGCGATCGCCGATCCCGCGGCGCTCGCCGCGGACTACCAGGCGGGCGGCGCCGCCGTCATCTCCGTCCTCACCGAACAGCGCAGGTTCGGCGGCTCCCTCGCCGACCTGGAGGCCGTCCGGGCCCGGGTGGACATCCCCGTCCTGCGCAAGGACTTCATCGTCACCTCCTACCAGCTGTGGGAGGCCCGTGCGTACGGGGCCGACCTCGCGCTGCTGATCGTGGCCGCCCTCGACCAGCCCGCCCTGGTGTCGCTCATCGAGCGGGCCGAGTCCATCGGGCTGACCCCGCTGGTGGAGGTCCACGACGAGGACGAGGTGGAACGGGCCGTCGACGCGGGCGCCCGGGTGATCGGCGTGAACGCCCGCAACCTCAAGACCCTCAAGGTCGACCGGGCCACCTTCGACCGGGTCGCGCCGGAGATCCCGGACGGGATCGTCAAGATCGCCGAGTCGGGCGTGCGCGGTCCGCACGACCTCATCGCGTACGCCAACGCCGGCGCCGACGCGGTGCTCGTCGGAGAGTCCCTGGTGACCGGCAAGGACCCCAAGACCGCCGTGTCCGACCTCGTCGCCGCCGGCGCGCACCCCGCCCTGCGGCACGGCAGGAGCTGACCGACCGGTGCCCATCGCGTCCCGACTCGCCCGCGGCTGCAAGCCGCGCGGCTGCCGCGCGCCCGCGCGCAAGGTCCGCGGACGCCGGGTGCGGTACGTGATCGGGGACGAGCCGGGGCAGGTCAACGGGATGCGATGGTGCGCCCCCGACGGCACAGGAGCAAGGCAGACCACCCGTACGGCGGGGTCCGCGCGGGGCTGACGCACGCCCCGCGGTCCGGACCCGGTGCGGTGACCGGTCACGCCGGGACGACACGCGGTCCGGGCGGTTCGGCGCACCGGCGCCGGGCCCGCCCGGGACCGCGCCCGCCCGGCCGCCGCGCCGTCCTGTGCACCGTGGCCATCGTCGGACTACATCCGGGGCACTGCGCCCCGCGAGGAACACACATGCCCAGTGATTTCTTTGTCCCCGACCCCGAGGGTCGGGTCCCCGACGTCGAGGGGTACTTCGGCGCGTTCGGCGGGAAGTTCATCCCGGAGGCCCTGGTGGCCGCCGTCGACGAGGTCGCCGTCGAGTACGACAAGGCCAAGACGGACCCCGTGTTCGCCGCCGAACTCGAAGACCTCCTCGTCCACTACACGGGGCGTCCCAGCGCCCTGACCGAGGTCCCGCGCTTCGCCGAACACGCCGGCGGCGCCCGGGTGTTCCTCAAGCGCGAGGACCTCAACCACACCGGCTCGCACAAGATCAACAACGTGCTCGGGCAGGCCCTGCTCACCAAGCGCATGGGCAAGACCCGCGTGATCGCCGAGACCGGTGCCGGACAGCACGGCGTGGCCACCGCCACCGCCTGTGCACTGTTCGGCCTCGAATGCACCATCTACATGGGCGAGATCGACACCCAGCGCCAGGCGCTGAACGTCGCCCGGATGCGCATCCTCGGCGCCGAGGTCGTCGCCGTGAAGTCCGGTTCCCGCACCCTCAAGGACGCCATCAACGAGGCGTTCCGCGACTGGGTCGCCAACGTGGACCGCACCCACTACCTGTTCGGCACCGTCGCGGGCCCGCACCCCTTCCCGGCCATGGTGCGCGACTTCCACCGGGTCATCGGCGTCGAGGCCCGCCGACAGATCCTGGAGCGGGCCGGCCGACTGCCCGACGCCGCCGTGGCCTGCGTCGGCGGCGGCTCCAACGCCATCGGTCTGTTCCACGCGTTCCTCCCGGACGCCGCGGTCCGGCTCATCGGCTGCGAACCGGCCGGGCACGGCATCGAAACCGGGGAGCACGCGGCGACCCTGACCGCCGGCGAGCCGGGCATCCTGCACGGCTCCCGCTCGTACGTCCTCCAGGACGACGAGGGCCAGATCACCGAGCCCTACTCCATCTCCGCGGGTCTCGACTACCCGGGCATCGGCCCCGAGCACGCCTACCTCAAGGACAGCGGGCGCGGCGAGTACCGCGCCGTCACGGACGACGCCGCGATGCAGGCGCTGCGCCTGCTGTCCCGCACCGAGGGCATCATCCCGGCCATCGAGAGCGCGCACGCGCTGGCCGGCGCCCTGGAGGTGGGCCGGGAACTCGGTCCGGACGGACTGGTCCTGGTGAACCTCTCCGGACGCGGCGACAAGGACATGGACACCGCCGCGCGGTACTTCGGGCTGTACGACGACGGCGACACCGCCGCCCACACCGACGCCGTCGTCGCGGCGAACAGCGACGGCGGCGCCGCCGAGATCCAGGGGGACGCGAAGTGAGCGGGACGACCAGCACCAGCGCTCCGGAGGCCGCAGCGCACCTCGGCGGCCAGGGCGAACTGTTGAGCGCCACCCTCGCCGGGGCGCGCGCCGAGGGCCGGTCGGCCCTCATCGCCTACCTCCCGGCCGGGTTCCCCACCGTCGACGGCGGCATCGACGCCGTCAAGGCGGTCTTCGAGGGCGGGGCCGACGTCGTGGAGGTCGGGCTCCCGCACAGCGACCCCGTCCTGGACGGGCCGGTCATCCAGACCGCCGACGACATCGCGCTGCGCGGCGGGGTGCGGATCGCGGACGTGATGCGCACGGTCCGCGAGGCGTTCCTCGCCACCGGCAAGCCGGTCCTGGTGATGACGTACTGGAACCCGATCGACCGCTACGGCGTCGAGCGGTTCACCGCGGAGCTGGCCGAGGCCGGCGGCGCCGGCTGCATCCTGCCCGACCTGCCGGTCCAGGAGTCGGCGCCGTGGCGGGAGAACGCCGACAAGCACGGGCTCGTGACCGTGTTCGTCGTGGCGCCCAGCAGCCGGGACGCCCGGTTGGCCGAGATCACGGCCGCCGGCTCCGGATTCGTCTACGCCGCCTCACTGATGGGGGTCACCGGCACCCGGGAGTCGGTGGGGGAGCAGGCGCAGGACCTGGTGCGCCGCACCCGCACCAGCACCGAGCTGCCGGTCTGCGTCGGGCTCGGGGTGTCCAACGCCCGACAGGCCGCCGAGGTCGCCGGCTTCGCCGACGGGGTGATCGTCGGCTCGGCCTTCGTCAAGCGGATGCTGGACGCGGAGGGCCCCGCCGAGGGCCTGGCCGCGGTGCGACAACTGGCCGCCGAGCTCGCCGAGGGCGTGCGAAGCCACCGCTGAGCCGGTCCCGCTCCGGGGCGCGCGGTCATCGTGCGCGCGCCCCGGAGCGGTGGCGGTTCCGGGAGCTCCCCTCGGGGCCGCTTCACCCGAAGGGATGGTCCTCCCGTCGGGTGGGGACGGCGGCGGCACTGTGTCGTTTGCCGGGTGTGAGTGACAAGAACCGTGAGGGAAAGCGCACAGCCCGCGAGCGGCTGGCGGTCGAACGCGAGCGTGAGAAGGGGCGCGAGAAGCGCCGCCGGACCCTGATCGTCAGCAGCGCCGTCGTCGGCGTGCTGGGGTTGGCCAGCGTGATCGGCGTGATCGCCGCGAACTCCGGCGGCAGCAAGGGCGAGACCTCGGGTCCCGTGGTCGTGCCGAAGGGCGCCACCGGGCAGGACGGGTTGGTCATCCCGGTGGGCGAGAGCAACGCCAAGTCGACCCTCACGATCTGGGAGGACTTCCGCTGTCCCGTCTGCAAGATCTTCGAGGACACCTACCGGTCGACCATCCACGAGCTGACCGACAGCGGCAAGCTCAAGGTCGACTACCGCTTCGCGACCCTGATCGACGGCAACATGGGCGGCAGCGGTTCGCTGCACGCGGCCAATGCGGCGGCCTGCGCCCAGGAGGTCGGGAAGTTCCCCGCCTACCACGACGTCCTCTTCGCGAACCAGCCCGCCGAGACCGATGACGCCTTCGCCAGCAACGCCAAGCTGATCGACCTCGCCGGCGAGGTCGACGGCCTCGCCACGGACTCCTTCCGCAGCTGCGTCAACGACGGTACGCACAACAGTTGGGTCGCCAAGTCCAACAAGGCGTTCCAGGACGGCGACCTGCGGGGCACCCCGACCGTCCTGCTGAACGGCAAGGACGTCTACGGCGACCAGGCGAACCCGTTGACCCCGGCGAAGCTCAAGCAACTGGTCGAGAACGCCGACCAGGGCTGACCCGGGACTGACCGGAGCTGACCGGAGCGGTCCGGCAGGGGCGGCGGGGCGCCGACATCGAGACAAGATCGGACAAGGGCCCCGCGCCCCGCACCACGGCCGGGCCCGTTACCCAGACGTGTCCGGGGTCGGTTGTCGGATGCGGCGCCGGTCAGGGTAGCGTCGGACCTGCCATGGAACTTGCCTTCATCCCCAGCCCGTCACGCGGTGTGGTGCATCTCGGGCCCATCCCGCTCCGCGGCTACGCGTTCTGCATCATCATCGGTGTCTTCCTGGCGGTCTGGCTCGGCAACCGCCGCTGGATCGCCCGGGGCGGACGGGCCGGAACGGTCGCCGACATCGCCGTCTGGGCCGTGCCCTTCGGCCTGGTCGGCGGTCGCATCTACCACGTGATCACCGATTACGAGCTGTACTTCGGTGCGGGCCGGGACTGGGTCGACGCCTTCAAGATCTGGGAGGGCGGCCTCGGCATCTGGGGCGCCATCGCCTTCGGTGCGCTCGGCGCCTGGATCGGCTGTCGCCAGCGCGGCATCCCGCTGCCCGCCTACGCGGACGCGGTCGCCCCGGGCATCGCCCTCGCCCAGGCCGTCGGCCGCTGGGGCAACTGGTTCAACCAGGAGCTGTACGGTCGGCCCACCGACCTGCCCTGGGCCGTGGAGATCACCGCCTCCACCGACGGTCGCGTCCCCGGGACGTACCACCCGACGTTCCTGTACGAGTCGCTGTGGTGCGTGGGCGTCGCCGTCCTGGTCATCTGGGCGGACCGCCGCTTCCGGCTGGGACACGGACGGGCCTTCGCCCTGTACGTCGCCTCCTACTGCGTCGGCCGCTTCTGGATCGAGTACCTGCGGGTCGACGAGGCCCACCACATCTTCGGGCTGCGCCTCAACAACTGGACGGCGCTCCTGGTCTTCGTGCTCGCCGTCGTCTACTTCGTGCTGTCGCTGAAGAAGCGCCCCGGCCGCGAGGAGATCGTCGAGCCGGCCGAGGGCACGGGGACCACGGACTCCACCGAGGGCCCGACCGACGCCGCCGACGCGGACACCGACGCCGCTGACGCGGCCGAGGAGACCGGCGACGGGGCGGGCAAGGAGCCCCGCAAGCCGCGGGGACCGACGACGAAGGCGGCGGGGTCCGGAGCCGACAAGGGCTGACCGGTCCCGCGCGGCCGCACCGCACGCACCGCACGCACCGAAGAGGGGACGGACCACGTGTCCGTCCCCTCTCGGCGTGCCCGCACCCGCCAGCACCCCGGCCGCGGCGGGTAAGTATGGCCTTCCTTGCTGGTGAGAGACGTTTTTCGTGCGTAAGTTCGGGAGTGTTCGTACGAAGATCGAGGAAGGGAGTCGGCGGGGCCATGGCCATCATCGACACTCAGGCGCCCCTTCATGAGGCGCACCGGGACAACCACACGCACCGGGACGTCAACGGTGGGTGGCTGCGGCCCGCGGTGTTCGGCGCGATGGACGGCCTGGTCTCCAACCTGGCCCTGATGACCGGTGTCGCCGGCGGTGACGTCTCCCAGCGGACGATCGTGATCACCGGTCTCGCGGGCCTCGCGGCGGGCGCGTTCTCGATGGCGGCGGGGGAGTACACCTCGGTGGCCTCGCAGCGGGAGTTGGTGCAGGCCGAGCTGGCGGTGGAGCGCCGGGAGCTGCGCAAGCACCCGCAGGACGAGGAACGCGAACTGGCACAGCTGTACGAGGCCCGGGGCGTGGAGCCGGAACTGGCCCGCGAGGTCGCGCGACAGCTGTCGAAGGACCCCGAACAGGCGCTGGAGATCCACGCCCGCGAGGAGCTGGGCGTCGATCCCACCGACCTGCCGTCCCCGACGGTCGCCGCCGTCTCGTCCTTCGCGGCCTTCGCCCTGGGCGCGCTGCTGCCCGTGCTGCCGTACCTGCTGGGCGCCGGGGCCCTGTGGCCCGCGGTGCTGGTGGCGCTCGTCGGACTGTTCCTGTGCGGGGCGGTCGTGGCGAAGGTGACCGCACGGTCCTGGTGGTACAGCGGACTGCGCCAGCTGGTCCTGGGCGGTGCGGCCGCCGCCCTGACCTACTTCCTGGGCGTGCTCATCGGGACGGCCGTAGGATGACGTCGGGCGCCCGGCACCGGTGAGGTACGCGAGAAGTCGCGGAGACAACTGTTACCGCGCGGTTTCGAATCTTTGACGGCTGGGCATGAGCCGTAAGCGCTGTGGGCAACGAAGCCCTCCCGCTCCCCGAGGACCCCTGGTCGCCGACCCGACCCGACCAGAGGGGTCCCCGCACCAAGGCCGCCGACGTCCTGGGCCCCGGACAGCACCGGGGCCGGCCGACGGTCCCCGTCCCCCGCACCACCCCGCTGAGCCGCCCCTCGCAGGAGCTGACCGCTTGACCTCCGGTACCGTCCGGTGTCCGGATGGTGAAATGCGTAATCCGCTTTTCGAGAAGCATTCCATCATGTAACCTGCACGAAATTTTCGCAGAGGGCCAACGTCGTCCCTCGGCACTGGAAACATGCCACGACGACGACGGGAGTGCCGATGCGTACGCCGCGCCAGCCGTCCCAGCTCCCCGTGAGCGCCCCCTGGGCGCACATGGACGCTCGCCCTGCCGCACAGGGGATGTACGACCCGCGCAACGAGCACGACGCCTGTGGCGTCGGTTTCGTGGCCACCCTCACCGGCGAGGCGAGCCACACGCTGGTCGACCAGGCACTCACGGTTCTGCGCAACCTTGAGCACCGCGGCGCCACCGGCTCCGAGCCCGACTCCGGGGACGGCGCCGGAATCCTCACCCAGGTGCCCGACGCGTTCCTCCGCGAGATCACCGACTTCCCGCTGCCCGGGGCCGGTGCCTACGCCGTCGGCATCGCCTTCCTGCCGCAGCACGGCACCGACGAGCACACCGCGCGCATCGACGCCCTCGCCGCCGAAGAGGGCCTGACCGTCCTCGGCTGGCGCGAGGTGCCCGTTGCGCCCCAGCTCCTCGGCGCCACCGCCCGCTCCACGATGCCGGTCTTCCGACAGCTGTTCGTCACCGACGGCGCGAGCACCGGGATCGCCCTCGACCGCAAGGCGTTCGTGCTGCGCAAGCGCGCCGAGCGCGAGGCCGGGGTGTACTTCCCCTCGCTGTCCGCGCGGACGATCGTCTACAAGGGCATGCTCACCACCGGACAGCTCGAACCGTTCTTCCCCGACCTGTCCGACCGCCGCTTCGCCAGTGCCGTCGCGCTGGTGCACTCCCGGTTCTCCACCAACACGTTCCCGAGCTGGCCGCTGGCCCACCCGTACCGGTTCGTCGCCCACAACGGTGAGATCAACACCGTCAAGGGCAACCGCAACTGGATGCGCGCCCGTGAGTCGCAGCTCGCCTCCGACCTCTTCGGCGACCGGGCCGCCCTCGACCGGATCTTCCCGATCTGCACCCCGGACGCCTCCGACTCGGCGTCCTTCGACGAGGTCCTGGAACTCATCCACCTCGGCGGTCGTTCCCTGCCGCACAGCGTGCTGATGATGATCCCGGAGGCGTGGGAGAACCACACCTCCATGGACGCGGAGCGCCGCGCCTTCTACCAGTTCCACGCCACGATGATGGAACCCTGGGACGGCCCCGCCTGCGTCACCTTCACCGACGGCGTTCAGGTCGGCGCCGTCCTCGACCGCAACGGACTGCGTCCGGGCCGCTACTGGGTAACCGATGACGGGCTCGTCGTCCTCGGCTCCGAGGTGGGCGTCCTCGACATCGACCCCGCGCGCGTCGTCCGCAAGGGCCGTCTCCAGCCCGGCCGGATGTTCCTGGTGGACACCGCCGAGCACCGCATCATCGAGGACGACGAGATCAAGGCCGGCCTCGCCGCCGAGCAGCCCTACCGGGAGTGGCTGGAGGTCGGCGAGATCGAGCTGGAGGACCTCCCCGAGCGCGAGCACATCGTGCACACCCACGCCTCGGTCACCCGCCGCCAGCAGACCTTCGGTTACACCGAGGAGGAACTGCGCATCCTGGTCGCCCCGATGGCGAAGTCCGGCACGGAACCCATCGGTTCCATGGGCACCGACACCCCCATCGCGGCCCTCTCCGCGCGGCCCCGTCTGCTCTTCGACTACTTCACCCAGCTCTTCGCGCAGGTCACCAACCCGCCGCTGGACGCCATCCGCGAGGAACTGGTGACCTCGCTGCGCTCCTCGCTGGGCCCGCAGGGCAACCTCCTCGACCCGACCGCCGCGTCCTGTCGCAGCGTCACCCTGCCGTTCCCCGTCATCGACAACGACGAGCTGGCCAAGCTCATCCACATCAACGCCGATGGCGACATGCCCGGGATGAAGGCCGTGACGCTGTCCGGTCTGTACCGGGTCTCCGGCGGCGGTGACGCGCTCGCCGCCCGGCTGGACGCCATCTGCGCCGAGGCCGACGACGCGATCGACGCCGGCGCCCGGCTGATCGTCCTGTCCGACCGGCACTCCGACGCCGAGCACGCGCCGATCCCGTCGCTGCTGCTCACCGCCGCCGTCCACCACCACCTCATCCGCACCAAGCAGCGCACCCACGTGGGCCTGCTGGTCGAGGCGGGCGACGTGCGCGAGGTCCACCACGTGGCCCTGCTCATCGGCTTCGGCGCCGCCGCGGTCAACCCGTACCTCGCCATGGAGTCCGTCGAGGACCTGGTCCGCGCCGGGACGTTCCTGCCCGGGGGCGAGCCCGAGGCCGCGATCCGGAACCTGATCTACGCGCTGGGCAAGGGCGTCCTCAAGGTCATGTCCAAGATGGGCATCTCGACCGTCGCCTCCTACCGGGGCGCCCAGGTCTTCGAGGCCGTCGGCCTGGCCGACGCGTTCGTCGACCGGTACTTCAACGGCACCGCCACCAAGATCGGTGGCGTCGGCATCGACGTCATCGCCGAGGAGGTCGCCGCCCGGCACGCCAAGGCGTACCCGGTGTCCGGGATCGCGCCGGCGCACCGCGCGCTGGAGATCGGCGGCGAGTACCAGTGGCGCCGCGAGGGCGAGCCGCACCTGTTCGACCCGGAGACCGTCTTCCGGCTCCAGCACGCCACCCGCAACCGCCGCTACGACGTCTTCAAGCAGTACACGGACCGGGTGAACGAGCAGTCCGAGCGGCTGATGACGCTGCGCGGCCTGTTCCACTTCGACAGTGGACGCGCCCCCGTCCCGCTGGACGAGGTCGAGTCCGTCGCCGACATCGTCAAGCGGTTCTCGACCGGTGCCATGTCGTACGGGTCCATCTCCCGCGAGGCCCACGAGACGCTGGCCATCGCCATGAACCAGCTGGGTGGCAAGTCCAACACCGGTGAGGGCGGCGAGGACCCGGAGCGCCTGTACGACCCGGCGCGCCGTTCCTCCATCAAGCAGGTCGCCTCCGGCCGCTTCGGCGTCACCTCCGAGTACCTGGTGAACGCCGACGACATCCAGATCAAGATGGCGCAGGGCGCCAAGCCCGGCGAGGGCGGGCAGCTGCCCGGCCACAAGGTGTACCCGTGGGTCGCCAAGACCCGGCACTCCACCCCGGGCGTCGGGCTGATCTCCCCGCCGCCGCACCACGACATCTACTCCATCGAGGACCTCGCCCAGCTCATCCACGACCTGAAGAACGCCAACCCGAAGGCCCGCATCCATGTGAAGCTGGTCTCCGAGGTCGGGGTCGGCACGGTCGCCGCGGGCGTCTCCAAGGCGCACGCGGACGTCGTCCTCATCTCCGGCCACGACGGCGGCACCGGCGCCTCCCCGCTCACCTCGCTCAAGCACGCCGGCGGTCCCTGGGAGCTCGGCCTCGCCGAGACCCAGCAGACCCTGCTGCTCAACGGGTTGCGGGACCGGATCGTCGTCCAGACCGACGGTCAGCTCAAGACCGGCCGCGACGTGGTGATCGCCGCGCTGCTGGGCGCCGAGGAGTTCGGTTTCGCGACCGCGCCGCTCGTCGTCTCCGGCTGCGTGATGATGCGCGTCTGCCACCTGGACACCTGCCCGGTCGGCATCGCCACCCAGAACCCGGTGCTGCGCGACCGGTTCTCCGGCAAGGCCGAGTTCGTCGTCAACTTCTTCGAGTTCGTCGCCGAGGAGGTCCGCGAGATCCTCGCCGAGCTGGGCTTCCGCTCCATCGAGGAGGCCGTCGGCCACGCGGAGGCGCTCGACGTCAGCCGGGCCGTCCACCACTGGAAGGCCCAGGGCCTCGACCTCGCGCCGCTGTTCCACGTCCCGGAACTGGCCGAGGGCGCCGTCCGCCACCAGCTCGTCGAGCAGGACCACGGGCTGGAGAAGGCACTCGACAACGAGCTGATCCGGATCGCCGCCGACGCGCTCGCCGCCACCTCGCAGGAGGCGGCGGCCCCGGTGCGCGCCCGGGTCGCGATCCGTAACATCAACCGCACCGTCGGCACCATGCTCGGTCACGAGGTGACCCGGAAGTTCGGTGGCGCGGGCCTGCCCGACGACACCATCGACATCACCTTCACCGGGTCCGCGGGCCAGTCGTTCGGCGCGTTCGTGCCGCGCGGGGTCACCCTGCGGCTGGAGGGCGACGCCAACGACTACGTCGGCAAGGGCCTGTCCGGCGGACGGATCGTCGTCCGGCCCGACCGCTCGGCCGACCACCTCGCCGAGTTCTCCACCATCGCCGGCAACACCATCGGCTACGGCGCCACCGGCGGCGAGATGTTCCTGCGGGGCCGCACCGGCGAACGGTTCTGCGTCCGCAACTCCGGGGCGCTGGTCGTCTCCGAGGGCGTCGGTGACCACGGCTGCGAGTACATGACCGGCGGCCAGGCCGTCGTCCTCGGCGAGACCGGACGGAACTTCGCCGCGGGCATGTCCGGCGGGACCGCCTACGTCATCGACCTCGACCCGGCCCACGTCAACGCCGGCAACCTCGGCGCCGTGGAACCCCTCGACGCCGACGACAAGCAGTGGCTGCACGACGTGGTGCGCCGCCACCACGAGGAGACCGGTTCCACGGTCGCCAGGAAGCTGCTCGCCGAGTGGGACACCGCCGCCGACCGCTTCAGCAAGATCATCCCCAGTACGTACAAGGCAGTGCTCGCCGCCAAGGACGCCGCCGAGCGAGACGGGCTCTCCGAGTCCGAGATCACCGAGAAGATGATGGAGGCGGCGATCAATGGCTGACCCGAAGGGCTTCCTGAACCACGGCCGCCAGGGCGCCTGTTCCCGCCCGGTGCCGGAGCGGGTGCGCGACTGGAACGAGGTCTACGTCCCCGGCTCCCTGCTGCCGATCATCAGCGACCAGGCGAGCCGCTGCATGGACTGCGGCATCCCGTTCTGTCACAACGGGTGCCCGCTCGGGAACCTCATCCCCGAGTGGAACGACTTCGCCTACCGCAAGGACTGGCAGGCCGCCTCCGAGCGCCTGCACGCCACCAACAACTTCCCCGAGTTCACCGGGCGGCTCTGCCCCGCCCCGTGCGAGTCGGCCTGCGTCCTCGGCATCAACCAGCCCGCGGTGACCATCAAGAACGTCGAGGTCTCCATCATCGACCAGGCGTGGGACAACGGGGACGTCGCCCCGCAGGCCCCCGACCGGCTGTCGGGCAAGACCGTCGCCGTCATCGGCTCCGGTCCGGCCGGGCTCGCCGCCGCCCAGCAGCTCACCCGGGCCGGGCACACCGTCGCCGTCTACGAGCGGGCCGACCGCGTGGGCGGGCTGCTGCGCTACGGCATCCCCGAGTTCAAGATGGAGAAGCGGCACATCAACCGCCGCATCGAGCAGATGCGCGCCGAGGGCACCAAGTTCCGCACCGGCGTGGAGATCGGCCGGGACATCGACGCGGTGAAGCTGCGCAAGCGGTACGACGCCGTCGTCATCGCCGCCGGCGCCACCGTCTCCCGCGACCTGCCCGTGCCCGGCCGCGAGCTGGGCGGCGTGCACTTCGCGATGGAGTACCTGCCGCTCGCCAACAAGGTGCAGGAGGGCGACTACGTCACCCCGCCGATCACCGCCGAGGGCAAGCACGTCGTCGTCATCGGCGGCGGCGACACGGGCGCCGACTGCGTGGGCACGGCCCACCGCCAGGGCGCGCTGTCCGTGACCCAGCTGGAGATCATGCCGCGCCCGGGCGAGGAGCGGAACGCCAACCAGCCGTGGCCGACCTTCCCCATGCTGTACAAGGTGACCTCCGCGCACGAGGAGGGCGGTGAGCGGGTCTACTCCGTGTCCACCACCCACTTCGAGGGCGACGAGGACGGCAACGTCCGGGCGCTGCACCTGGTCGAGGTCGAGTTCGTGGACGGCAAGCTGGTCCAGCGGCCCGGCACCGAGCGCACCCTGCCCGCGCAGCTGGTCACCCTGGCGATGGGCTTCACCGGCACCGACCAGGAGAACGGGCTCGTCGCCCAGTTCGGGCTGGAACTCGACGCGCGCGGGAACGTCGCCCGGGACGCCGAGTACCAGACCAACGTGCCCGGCGTGTTCGTCGCCGGGGACGCGGGACGGGGACAGTCGCTCATCGTGTGGGCGATCGCCGAGGGGCGCTCCGCGGCCCGGGGGGTCGACCGCTTCCTGACCGGAGCGAGCGAGCTGCCCTTCCCGGTGCGGCCCACCGACCGGTCCATCATGGTCTGACCCACCCGCGGTCCATGACCGCCCGACGGACCGTCGGTCCGTCACCAGTCGTTCCGTACAACGGCGTACGGTACAGCTCGGCGCCCGCCCCCGTCCCCGACCGGACGTGGGGGTCGGGCGCCGAGCACTTCCACCGCCCGGGGGCGCCGCTCCCCGGGCGTTCCGGTGCGGGTTCTGCCCGGGGCGCGCGGGGTGGGAGAGTGGAGGGATGAGTCAGCAGCACCGTGCGCCGCGCCGAGGCGGTCCGCCGCTTAGGGTGACCACCCGCAACGCCAGGTTCCAGCAGTGGCAGGCCCTCCTGGGCAACCGCACCAAGCGCCAGCGCGCGGGGGAGTTCCTGGTGCAGGGGGTCCGGCCCCTCACCCTCGCCCTGGACCACGACTGGCCGCTGCGCGAGGTGCTGTACGCCGGGGACCGCAGCCCCTCCCGCTGGGCGCGCGACTTCCTCGACCGGGTCCCCGCCGAGACCTCCCGGATCGCCGTCGCCTCGGAGCTCCTGCACGAACTCGGCGGCAAGGAGGACACGGTCCCCGAGCTGCTGGGCGTGGCGGCGATGCCGGAGGACCGGCTCGACCGGATGTCCCCGGGCCCCGACTTCCTGGGCGTGGCCTTCGACCGCCCCATCACCCCGGGCAACATCGGCACCCTCGTCCGCTCGGCCGACGCCTTCGGCGCCCACGGGGTCATCGTCTCCGGCCACGCCGCCGACATCTACGATCCCAAGTCGCTGCGCGCGAGCACCGGCTCCCTCTTCGCGGTCCCGGTGGTCCGGGTGCCCTCCCCGCAGTCCGTCGCGGACTGGGCGACGGGGCTCCGTGCGCGGGGGGTGCCGCTGCGGATCGTCGGCACCGACGAGCGGGGGACGGCCGGGCTCACCCGGACGGATCTGACGGGCCCGGTGCTCGTGGTGATCGGCAACGAGACCTCGGGGATGAGCGGCGCCTGGCGCGAACTGTGCGACGAGACGGTCAGCATCCCGATCGGCGGGGCCGCCAGCTCCCTCAACGCGGCGGCGGCGGCGACCGTCCTGCTCTACGAGACGGCGCGGCAGCGGGGCTTCCCCTCCCACTGACCTGTTGACCGCCGCACGCTGATACAAAACTGTGAACTGAATTCACGGGCATTTATGTCGTGCGGGGTGTCAAGATGTCTCCATGGCAGGTCACAGGAAGCACACGCAGTTGCCGCGGGTCCTCGGGACGCTCGCCGGGGTCTCCCTCGCGGTCGGAGTCCTCCCCGGAATCTCCGTCGCCCCCTTCGAATCCGGGGGCGTCGCCCTGGTCGTCACGGTCTCGATCTTCATCATCGTCAACCAGCTGATCTACGCTTACCCGAACGAGATACGGACCGCCCCCGCCGGGGTGGTGCTCCTCCTCGCGGGGTTCGGCTTCGTCCAGGACACGCTCATCTGGCTACTGGTCTCGTACGCGGCGGACCGGTCGATCGGCGGGCACACGGTGGACGGGTTCCTGACCGCGTTGCTCGGTGGGCTCCTGGTCCGCGGAGTCACCCTGGCGGTCCTGTACCTGGCCCCGCCCCGCCCCACCGAGCCCTGACCCCTCCGGTGCGTTCACCTGGCGGTGCGCTGTCCTGCGCGGGTGCGCGGTGCGATTTGCGCAGTTCCCCGCGCCCCTTGGGTGCGTCCGCCTGGGCGTGCGTTGTCCGGCTCGGTGCGCTGGCCGCTTTGCGCAGTTCCCCGCGCCCCTATTCGGTGCGTTCCGCTGGGGGTGCGCTGTCTTGTGCGGGCCTGTCGGGGGTCCGGTTGTGGCTGCGGACGACGGCGTCGAGAAGCGCCCGAGATCCAGGGGCGCGGGGAACGGCGCAAAGCCACCACGCACCCGCACCGAGCAGCGCACGTCGAACGGAACGCACCGAAGGGGGCGCGGGGAACGGCGCGGGCAACCGCAATGCACCCTGCCGGACAGCGCACGCGCAGGTGGGCGTACCCAAGGGGCGCGGGGAACGGCGCGAGCAACCACCACGCACCCGCACGGGACAGCGCACCGGAAGGGCTCAGGCGGACGCGCCGGGTCGCACGGCCTCCAGGAGCCGTACGACCTCCGCGTGGCCCGCGTCCCGGGAGTCACCGGAACGCGCCGCACCGTCCGACCCGAGCAGCCATACCTCAACACGTTCCGTGCCATCAGCACCGAGCGTCCGCCGCACCGAGAAGGCCGCCCCCGGCGCAGAGTGCGCGGCCCGCAGCCTCGCCGTCAACTCCGCCTCGACGTCCAGGGCGGACCAGCGCCGCGCCGTCGCCAGGGCCTGCGCGCGCCCGGCCACGGCACCCCGCCCGAGCAGCGCCCGCACGATCGCGGGAGAGCCGCGGTCGGCCGCCGCGCACAGCGGGGATTCCTCGCCGGCCCCGGGCAGATCGGGGTCGGCCCCCGCATCGAGCAGCGCTTCCACCACCTCGACGTGCCCGCCGCGCACCGCCCAGGCCAGGGGAGTGAGGTCGAACTCCTCCCGGGCGTCCGGCCGGGCCCCCGCGGCCAGGAGCTCCCGCACCACCGCGAGGTGGCCCCAGACCGCCGCCGCGCACAGCGGCAGCCCCTCCGTGCCGCTCGGCCGATCGGGTGCCGCCCCCGCCGCCAGCAACAGGCGGACGAGGTCGGCGGCGCCCTGGACGGCGGCGGCGTACAGCGGTGTCAGCCCGTCCTCGTCCGGGCCGTCCGGGTCGAGCCCGCGCTCCAACAGCACGGTGAGTTCCCGCGCGGCGGCCTCGGGGTCCCCGAGGCTCAGCAGTACGGCGTCGTGGAGCGGTGCGCCGGGTGCGGTCCGGTCGCCGGGAGAGTCCATGACGGCACCCTGACCGAGGGCGCGGCCCCGGCACAAGGCGATTTCCGCGGGCGGGCGCCCCCGCGGGTCAGGTGTCGCAGTCCAACACCGTCCGGCACAGTGCGCAGCGCACCCGGACCGGTCCGCGCACCGGGACCCTGATCCGCTGGTGGCAGGTGGGGCAGGCGAACCGCACCCGTAGGGGTGAACGGCCCTCGAAGCAGTACCGGTCGTCGGAGGCCGGCGCCGCCCCGCGGTCCCGGGCGCTGCGGCGGTCCCGTGCGTACCGGCGGCGCCCCGCCCAGCCCGCCGCAGCCAACGGCGGTCGCCTCGCGTCCGACCGGGCCCGGGCCAGCCCCCGTGCGTACGCCTCGTACGCCTGCGGGCTGGTGAACCACGGCGACGGGTCCTCGTCGAACAGCAGCGCCCGTTTGGCGAGCACGTACCCGTACTCCTCGGGGGTCAGGTACCCGAGCTTCTGCGAGGAGACGGCGTCCTCCCGGTAGGCGTCGAGGAGCAGCCACCCCGCGCCCAGGTACGCGGCGGTGGTGTCGGTCAGGATCTCGTTGTCCCCGGTGTCGGGGAACGACAGGTCGAGCCGGTGCAGGTACACGTGCGCCACTTCGTGGGCGAGGGCCGCGCCGATGTCCCGCCGGTGGGTGCGGAACCGGTCGTTCAGCTCGATGAAGTACTCCGGCCCCGGGGTGAGTTCCACGTGCGCCGCATGGGTCATCTCCCGGAAGCTGACGATCATCCGGGCGTGCGGCAGGCGGTAGTGCCGCACCATCTCGCGGGCCACCCGCTGCGCGCCGAGGTGCAGGTCGTCGAGGTCGTCGAAGGCCACGTCGGCCGGGGTGACGCTGGTGCCGAAGGCGTCGACGGTGTCGCGGGACAGTCGTCGGTACAGGGCGGTGATCGCTGACCGCACCGTCTCCAGGTGGGGGAATCCGTGTTCGATCGTTCCGCCGTTCGCCACGTCCGAACCCCCTGAAGGCGCTGAACCGATTTCCACTGTAGGTGGGTTCACGCCGCCCGCGTGTGGCCGGTGTCCGGAATCGGGCCCTTGCCGCGGACCGCGGGCGATCTCCATAATCCAGAAACGCTTGGCGGGTCCATGTCATGTTCAGGGTCGGGGTGGTACGTGTCGACCGGCGCGCACCGCACCGAGCCCGCACCACGCCCGTCCGGCGGCCACCCTCCCCCACGAAGGGACGCACCTTGAAGATCCTGAAGAAGTTCGCCGGCGTCAGACGGCTCATAGCCGCCGGTGCGGTCCTCCTCGCCGCCGTCTCGCTCCAGCCCCTGAGCACCGCGCAGGCCGCCCCCTCGCCCGTCGTCGGCGGCACCCGGGCGGCCCAGGGCGAGTTCCCGTTCATGGTCCGGCTCTCCATGGGCTGCGGCGGCACCCTCTACACCCAGCAGATCGTCCTCACCGCGGCGCACTGCGTCAGCGGCTCGGGGCCGAACACCTCCATCACCGCGACCGCCGGGGTCGTCGACCTCCGCAGCCCCAGCGCCATCACGGTGCGCTCCACCTACGTGCTGCAGGCCCCCGGCTACAACGGCACCGGCAAGGACTGGGCCCTCATCAAGCTCGCCCAGCCCATCAACCTGCCCACCCTGAACATCGCCACCACCACCGCCTACAACACCGGGACCTTCACTGTCGCCGGATGGGGCGCAGCGCGCGAGGGCGGAGCCCAACAGCGGTACCTGCTGAAGGCGAACGTCCCGTACGTCAGCGACGCCGTCTGCCAGCAGGCGTACGGGTCCTCCCTGGTGCCCGGCGAGGAACTGTGCGCCGGCAACGTCCAGAACGGCGGGGTGGACACCTGTCAGGGCGACTCCGGCGGACCCATGTTCCGCCGGGACGCCGCCGGGGCCTGGATCCAGGTCGGCATCGTGAGCTGGGGACAGGGCTGCGCACGGCCCGGCTACCCCGGGGTGTACACCGAGGTGTCCACCTTCGCCGCACAGATCGCCTCCGCGGCCAGCACCCTGTAAGCGTCCGACCGGCAGGGCCGAAGCACGCGGCCCCCGGTGCTCCGTCCCCCCCCCCCCCCCCCCGCACGGGCCTGCGCGCGGCCCTCGTGGGGACGCCGGAGCACCGGGGGCCGTGGCGCCCGCCGCTCAGGGGGGAGTGAGGGCGGGCGCGGCGCCGGGCGCCTCGCACTCCAACAGCCACAGCTCGTTGACGCCCTCGCGGAGCAACGGCCCCGGGACGTACCACCGCTGCTGCGGGCCCACCGACCAGTAGCGCCCCACGTTGACGCCGTTGACCCAGGCGAAACCCCGACCCCAGCCGGGCAGCTCCAGCACCGCGTCCCCCACCGGCCCCCGCACCTCGAAGCCGCCCCGGTACAACCCCCGGCCGTCGTCGCCCGGCTCCGCGCCGCCCGGTCCGTCCACCGGCTCCAGTGCGCGCACCCGCTCCGCGTCGTCGAACGCGTCGAGCCGCAGCGCCCGCGCCCGCACCCCGTGCAGGTACTGCCGCTCGTGCAGGACGCCGCCCGTCAGCCCCTTCGCCTCCCCGAGCCGCGGCCCGTAGTTCACCCGGCCCAGCGACTCCACCCACAGCTCCAGCCGGGCCGGCCCCGCGACCGGCACCGGGAGCACCGCCTCCTGTTCGGTGAGCGTCCCCGCCCACACCCCGTCCACGTGGACCCGGGCGAGGTCCCGCAACCCCCGCACCCGCACCTCGTACGGCTGCCGGGGCCCCGGCACCTCCAGCGCGTACCGCACCAGCCCCCGGTCCACCCCCAGCTCCTCGAACGTCGGCGGCACCCCGTGCGTCGACTCCGGGTCGCCGAGCCCCTCCAGCACCGTCACCAACGGCACCCGCTCCAACGGCCCCGCCGTCACCGGCGCGCCCAGCACCGGGGGCGCCGGCGGAACCGGGGGCAAGGGGCCGTCCGCGTACGCGGCGAGGACCTCCCGCATCAACCGGAACTTCTCCGTCACCCGGCCGAACTCGTCCACCGGGGCGTCGTAGTCGTACGAGGTGACGTCCGGCTCCAGCCGCCCGTCGTGGAGCTCCCCGGCGCGGTTCGCCCCCGCCCACCCCGCGAAGTTCGTCCCCCCGAACGCCATGTAGAGATTGACCGACGCACCGCACTCCAGGATCTCCCGCAGCGCCCCGGCGGCGTCCTGCGCGTCCCGCGCCACGTGCTCCGCGTCCCAGTGGTCGAACCAGCCGCACCAGAACTCCATGCACATCAGCGGCCCCGTCGCCCGGTGCCGCCGCAGCACGTCGAAGCCCTCCCGCGCCCGTGACCCGAAGTTCACCGTCGCCAGCACGCCCGGCACCGACCCCCCGGTCAGCATGTGGTCCTCGGGCCCGTCCGAGGTGAACAGCGGCACCCGCACCCCGAGGTCCACCAGCAGGTCCGCGAGCCCCCGCAGATACGCGGCGTCCGACCCGTACGAGCCGTACTCGTTCTCCACCTGCACCATGACCACCGGGCCCCCGTGGTCGATCTGCCGCTCCACGACCTGCGGCAGCAGCGCCCCGAACCAACGCCCCACGGCCACCAGGAACTCCGGGTCCCGGGTCCGCACCCGCGGGCCCAGCGGCCCCGTCACCCAGTGCGGCAACCCGCCGTTCTCCCACTCGGCGCAGATGTACGGCCCCGGCCGCACGATCGCCCACATGCCGGCCGCCCGCACCGCGTCCAGGAACCGCCCCACCTGCTCCACGTCCCGGTACGCGCCCGGCCGCGGCTCGTGCAGGTTCCACGGCACGTACGTCTCGACGCAGTTCAGACCGAGCGCCCGCAGCATCGCCAACCGGTGGCCCCACTGCTCCTCGTGCACCCGGAAGTAGTGCAGCGCCCCGGACAGCAGCCGCACCGGCCGCCCGTCCAACTCGAAGTCGTCCTCGCCCACCCTGAACTCGGCCATCACGTCCCTCTCGCTCACCGGCACCCACACGATCACCCCTGGCGGGCGGCCCGGTCCATGGACAAAGATCAAGGGTGATTGGACGCAAAGGGCTCCGCACCGTCCCCGCGGCACCGGCCGTGCCCCCGCGGTCCGGTCCACCGGCGCCGACGGGGACGACGAGCGAGGGATGACGGATGTATCACACCTGGATGCGGTACTTCACGCCGAGCCCGCTGCACCAGCGACTCGGACTCGTCTGCCTCGGCGTCGGGCTGCAACACGGCACCCTCCCCACCGTCGGACCCCGCACCCTCGACCACCACGTCGCCGTCGTCATCACCGCGGGACGGGGCTGGTACCGCAGCTCCGACGGCCGCCGCACCACCATCACCGCGCCCGCCCTGCTCTGGCTCACCCCCGGCGTCCCCCACCACTACGGACCCGACCCCGGCACCGGCTGGGACGAGAGCTTCGTCGACTTCTCCGGCCCGGCCACCGCCACCTACACCGAACTTGGCTACATCGAACCCGAACGGCCCGTCGTCGCGCTCGCCGACCCCTCCGGGCCCCGCGCCGCCGTCGGCCGCATCGCCCGCGCGGCCCGCCGCGGCAACCCCCTCCTCGAAGTGGAGACCGGGGCCGCCGTCCACGAACTCCTCGTCGCCCTGCGCCGCGCCCGCGCCGGCGCGGCCCCCGACGGCGACCCCGTCCTCCAGGCCCTGGCCCGGGACGCCTGCCAGCCGCTGTCCGTCGCCGAGCACGCCGCCCGCCACGGCATGACCCCCGCGGAACTGCGCACCGCCGTCCGCCGCGCCGCCGGGTGCAGCCCCAAGGACTACCTCCTCGGCATCCGGCTCGGCCGCGCCAAGGAACTGCTCGCCGCCACGGAACTCCCCGTCGCCTCCATCGCCCGCCGCGTCGGCTACGACGACCCCGCGTACTTCTCCCGGCTCTTCACCCGCCGGGTGGGCACGGCCCCCGTGCGCTTCCGGGAGCAACAGGGCCGTGCGGTGCCCGGCGGCTGGTCCACCACCGTCCCCGACCCCGACGACCCCCCGACCCTCCGCCCCGCCCGCCCCGTAGGGTGATCCACCATGACCTCCAGCGACACCGAAACCGACCGCGGCGAGCGCCCCGACGTCACCGAACCGGCCGTCCGGGCCGAACTCGCCCGCCTCCGCGACAGCATCGACAACATCGACGCCGCCGTCGTCCACATGCTCGCGGAACGCTTCAAGTGCACCCAGCAGGTGGGCCTGCTCAAGGCCGTCCACCACCTGCCGCCGGCCGACCCCGCACGAGAGTCCGCGCAGATCAGCCGCCTGCGCAGCCTCGCCGAGAACGCCAAGCTCGACCCCGCCTTCGCGGAGAAGCTCCTCAACTTCATCATCGCCGAAGTGATCCGCCACCACGAACAGATCGCGGACGAATCCGTGACCGGCGGCAGCTGAACCCCGGCCCCACCCACGGCACGGCCCCACCCACGGCACGGCACCGCGCACCCTCCGCGCCACCGCGCACCCTCCGCACCACGGCGGCTCCCGGCGGACGGCCACCCCGCGCCCGCTCCGGCCGCCCCACCCAGGGCCGCACGAGCACCCGCCCCGCCCGCCCGACCGGCGCCCCCGGAGCGGGAGGTCGCGCCCCCGCGCCCCCCGATGCGCCCCGGGAGCCACGAGAACAACAGGCACAAGTGCCCCAGAACGCTCGGGAGCGGACACCGCCTCTGTGCCCGGCGCCCCGCATCGTGCAGCATGAGCAGCATGTCCGTACTGACGCGCGACGAAGCGCACAACCGAGCCAAGCTCCTCGACGTCCAGCACTACACCGTCGACCTGGACCTCACAACCGGCGACGACACCTTCGCCTCCCGCACGGTCATCCGCTTCGTCTCCCGCGCGGACGCGGACACCTTCGTCGAGCTGAAGCCCGCCGTGCTCCACTCCGTCACCCTCGACGGCACCGCACTCGACCCCGCCGCCCTCGACGACAACCGGCTGCCCCTCACCCTCACCGAGGGCGCCCACGAACTCACCCTCACCGCGACGATGCGCTACAGCCGCACCGGCGAGGGCATGCACCGCTTCACCGACCCCACCGACGGCGAGACGTACGTCTACAGCCAGCTCTTCCTCGACGACGTGCAACGCGTCTACGCCGCCTTCGACCAGCCCGACCTCAAGGCCGTCTTCGACCTCACCGTCACCGCCCCCACCGACTGGACGGTGCTCGCCAACTCCGTCACCACCGACCACGGCGACGGCCGCTGGACCGCCGCCACCACCCCCCGCATCTCCACGTACCTCCTCGCCGTCGCCGCCGGCCCCTGGCACAGCGTCCGCACCGAACACCGCGGCCTCCCCTTCGGCATCCACTGCCGCCGCTCGCTGGGCGCCTACCTCGACACCGACGCCGACGAGATCCTCGACACGACCAAGGCCCTCTTCGACCGCTACCACGAGAAGTTCGAGGAGCCCTACCCCTTCGACTCGTACGACCAGGCGTTCGTCCCCGAGTTCAACGCCGGAGCCATGGAGAACCCCGGCCTCGTCACCTTCCGCGACGAGTTCGTCTACCGCTCCGCCGTCACCGACACCGAACGCCAGACCCGGGCCATGGTCATCGCCCACGAAATGGCCCACATGTGGTTCGGCGACCTCGTCACCCTCAAGTGGTGGGACGACATCTGGCTGAACGAGTCCTTCGCCGAGTACATGGGCTACCAGACCCTCACCGAGTGCACCCGCTTCACCGGCACCTGGGTCGACTTCGGGGTCGCCCGCAAGGCGTGGGGCTACGACGCCGACCAGCGCCCCACCACCCACCCCGTCGCCCCGGACGCCGTGGACGACACGGCCTCCGCCCTGCTCAACTTCGACGGCATCTCCTACGCCAAGGGCGCCTCCGCGCTGCGCCAACTCGTCGCCTGGCTCGGCGAGAAGGACTTCCTCACCGGCATCAACACCCACTTCGCCCGCCACAAGTTCGGCAACGCCACCCTCGCCGACTTCATCGACTCCGTCGCCAGCGCCACCGAACGCGACGTGCCCGCCTGGGCCGACGCCTGGCTGCGCACCACCGGAGTCGACACCCTCACCGCCACCGTCGCCGCCAGACCCGGCACCTGGGCCCTCACCGTCGACCGCGAGGGCACCCGCCCCCACCGCGTCACCGTCGGCGTCTACGACCGCGACCTCAACGACGCCGGCGCCCTCGTCCTGCGCGAACGCCTCGACGTCGACGTGCCCCGCACCGGGGACACCGCCCCCCGCACCGGGGTGCGCCCCGCCCTGGTCCTGCCCAACGACCAGGACCACACCTACGCCAAGGTCCGCCTCGACGCGCACTCCGAGGAAACCGCGCTGCGCACCCTCTCCGGCGTCCCCGACCCGCTCGCCCGCGCCGTGCTGTGGAACACCCTGCGCGACATGGTCCGCGACGGCGACCTCGCACCCGGCGCCTACCTCGCCACCGCCGCCGCCCACCTCCCGGCCGAGACCGACCTCGCCCTCGTCCAGGGCGTCCTCACCTTCACCGCCACCCACATCGCCGACCGCTACCTCACCCCCGCCCAGCGCCCCGAAGCGCTGACCGCCCTCACCGGGATCTGCCGCTCGCTGATCCGCCGCACCGAGGACGGCGAGAACCCCGGACTGCGACTGATCGCCGTCCGCCACTACATCTCCGCGGCGGCCCACCCCGACACCATCGAGGACTGGCTCGCCGACGGCACCGTCCCCGGCGGCCCCGAACTCGACCCCGAACTGCGCTGGCGCATCCTCGGCCGCCTCGCCGTCCTCGGCGCCACCGACCAGGCCGCCATCGACGCCGAACTCGCCCGCGACCCCAGCGCCAGCGGACAGGAGGGCGCCGCCCGCTGCCGCGCCGCCCTCCCCGACCCCGAGGCCAAGCGCGCCGCCTGGGACGCCCTCTTCCACTCCGACGACCAGCTCTCCAACTACCTCTTCACCGCCACCGCACAGGGCTTCTGGCAGCCCGAGCAGGCCGAGCTCGTCGCCGACTACGTGCCCCGGTACTTCAGCGACGCCATCGCGGTCTCCGCCCGCCGCGGCCCCGCCATCGCCACCGCCGTCGGCCACCACGGCTTCCCCGCGCACGCCGTCGCCCCCGACACCCTCGCCCTCGGCCGGGCCGCCCTGGACGACCCCGCCACCACCCCCGCCCTCCACCGGCGGCTCGCCGACCAACTCGACGACCTCGCCCGGGCCCTGCGCGTGCGCGGCACCTGACCACCCCCCGCGGCCCCGCCCCGGCGCGGCCGCCCCCACCCCACGGCGGGTGGACGGGCCACCCGCCCGTCCACCCGCCGTAACTCTTTCGGGTTCCCTTCCTGTGGATCTACGCGACCGTCCCAACCAGGCCGCCAGGCTGGGCATTTCGCGCCCCAGCACCCGAAAGGCACCACCATGAGCGCGCAGCCGCCACTCGCCGGGGGAACCCACGGACCCACCCACCTCAGACCCCTCGTCGCCACCGTGCTCCGCGCCCTCGGCACCGGCGCCGCCACCCGCGGCGGACCCCTCCCGGCCGGCGGACCCGCCGCCGTCACCCACCGCGTCCGGGCCACCGCCGCACCCGCGCTCCCCGAGCACGGCACCGGAGCCGAAGAAGCCCTGCACACCCTCGTCCGGATGCTCACCGAAGGCGCCGCCGACCCCGCCGACCCCCTGTGCGCCGCCCATCTGCACTGCCCCCCGCTGGCCGTCGCCACCGCCGCCGACCTCGCCGCCAGCGCCCTCAACCCCTCCCTCGACTCCTGGGACCAGGCCCCCGCCGCCTCCGCCCTCGAAGCCCTCGTCACCACCGAACTCGCCGCCCTCGTCTACCGCGACGCCCCCACCCCCGGGCCCGCCACCGAACCCCCCACGGCCCTCGTCACCACCGGCGGCACCGAGTCCAACCAACTCGCCCTGCTCCTCGCCCGGGAACTCCACGGCCGCACCACCCTCGTCTGCGGCGCCAACGCCCACCACTCACTGCGCCGCGCCGCCTGGCTCCTCGGCCTGCCCGAACCCCACGTCATCCCCACCCCCACCGGCACCCTCCACCCCGAGGACCTGCACACCGCGCTCAGCCGCGTCCCCGGGCCCGCCCTCGTCGCCGCCACCGCCGGAACCACCGACGCCGGACTCATCGACCCCCTCCCCGACCTCGCCCGGCTCGCCGCCCGGCACGGCGCCCGCCTCCACCTCGACGCCGCGTACGGGGGCGGACTCCTCTTCAGCGACACCCACCGCCACCTCCTCACCGGCATCCACCACGCCCACACCGTCACCCTCGACGCCCACAAACTCGGCTGGCAGCCCGTCGCCACCGGACTCCTCGCCGTCCGCGCCCCCCGCGACCTCGCCCACCTCACCACCCGAGCCGACTACCTCAACGCCGACGACGACACCGAAGCCGGCCTCCCCGACCTCCTCACCCGCTCGCTGCGCACCACCCGCCGCCCCGACGTCCTCAAACTCGCCGTCACCCTCCGCGCCCTCGGCCGCCACGGCCTCGGCGCCCTCGTCGACCAGGTCTGCGCCCACGCCCACGCCCTCGCCGACCTCATCACCCGCCGCCCCCGCCTGGAACTGCACGCCGCCCCCACCATCAGCACCGTGCTCTTCCGCCCCCGGGACGCCGACGACCACCACCTCGCCGCCCTGCGCCGCCGCCTCCTCCACGACGGGGACGCCGTCCTCGGCCGCGCCCGCGCGGACGGCCGCCTCTGGCTCAAGGCCACCGTCCTCAACCCCCACACCAGCCCCCACGACCTCACCACCCTCCTCGACCTGGTGGAAGGACACCCCCGACGATGACTCCCACCCCGCCGCCCGCAGCGCCCTTGGTGACTCCCGCGCCCCGCCGCGACCCCGGCACCCCCCGCGACCTCATCGGCGTCGGCATCGGCCCCTTCAACCTCTCCCTGGCCGCCCTCGCCCACCCCCTCACCACCCTCGACACCGCCTTCTACGACCCCCACCCCGCCTTCCACTGGCACCCCGGACTCCTCATCGACGGCGCCACCCTCCAAGTCCCCTTCCTCGCCGACCTGGTCACCCTCGCCGACCCCGCCAGCCCCTGGACCTTCCTCAACTACCTCCGCGCCCACGACCGCCTCTACCCCTTCTACTTCTCCGAGCGCTTCCACATCCCGCGCACCGAGTACGACGCCTACTGCCGCTGGGTGAGCGACCGCCTCCCCACCCTCCACTTCGGCCATCACGTCGACACCATCCGCTGGAACCCCGAACGCGCGCTCTTCGAGGTGGAGTTCACCCGGACCGGACCGGACGGCGAGCCCGGGCCCACCGGTCGTGCCCTGGCCAAGAACATCGCCCTCGGCATCGGCACCGCCCCCCACGTCCCCGACCCCCTGCGCCCCCTCGCCGCCGACCCCACCGTCCCCGTCCACCACTCCGCGGACTACCTCACCCACCGCGCCCGCCTCCTCGCCGCCGACCACGTCACCGTCATCGGCTCCGGCCAGTCCGGCGCGGAGGTCTTCCTCGACCTGCTGCGCCACCGGCCCCCCGGACGCGAACGCCTCCACTGGCTGGCCCGCACCGAGGCGTTCGCCCCCATGGAGTACTCCAAACTCGGCCTCGAACACTTCACCCCGGACTACACCCACTACTTCCACGACCTCGCCGAGCCCGTCCGGGACACCCTCGTCCCCCGACAGTGGCAGCTCCACAAGGGCATCGACACCGAGACCATCAGCGCCATCCACGAGGAGCTGTACCGGCGCACCCTGCACGGCGGCTGGCCCGACGCCGTCCTCACCCCGGGCGTCACCGTCCGCACCGCGGGACGCGTCGCCACCACCCGGGTCGAACTCCACCTGGAACACGCCCAGCAGAGCACCCGCAGCCGCCTCACCACCGATGCCGTCGTCCTCGCCACCGGTTACCGGGAACGCCCCCTGACCCCCCTGCTCGCCGAACTCACCCCCCATCTGCGCCACGACGCCTCCGGACGGCTCCGCGTCGACCGGCACCAACGCCTCGTCCTCGCCCCCTCCCTGGGCGCCACCGGCCGCCACCTCTACGTCCAGAACGCGGAACGCCACACCCACGGCGTCGGCACCCCGGACCTGGGGCTCGCCGCCTGGCGCAGCGCCACCATCCTCAACTCCGTGACCGGCAAGAACCCCTACCCACTGCCGGCCCGCACCGCCTTCACCACCTTCGGGCTCAGCCGACCCGCACCCGTCGGCCCCGTCGGGGAACTGACGCTCACCCCGCTCAAGGAAGCCCGCTGACCGCCGCCCGCTGACCACCCCGCTGACCCGCCCCCACCCCCTAGGGCCACCGCCACCGGACCCCGTCGCACCCCGCTCGCCTCCGACGCCCGCGCCCGCCGGTCCCGTCCCCGTGCCACAGTGGCCCCATGACCACCCCTCAGCACCCCGCCGAGTCCACCGCGCTGCCCTACGGCACCCCGGACACCCCCCGGCTCGCCGTCCGCGGGGAGGCCCACCTCGAAGCCGCCCCCGAGATCGCCCGCATCACCGTCACCCTCACCGCCCGCGACACCGACCGCACCCGGCTGTTGACCAACCTCACCCGTCGCAACACCGCCACCCTCGACCTGATCCGCGCCCAGGGGGACGCCGTCGAGCACCTGGAGACCGGCACCCTCACCCTCACCCCGCACCTCACCAAGCGCGGCCGGGCCGACCACGTGCGGCACTACCAGGGACACATCCACCTCACCGCGGAGCTCGGCGACTTCGACGTGCTCGGCGAACTCACCACCCGGCTCGCCGACCAGGACCTCACCCGGGTCGAGGGCCCCTGGTGGGACCTGCGCCCCACCTCGCCCCTGCACCGCGAGGTCCGTCGGCGCGCCGTCCACGACGCCGTCACGCGGGCCCGGGAGTACGCCGAGGCCCTCGGCACCACCGTCGCCCATCTGGTCGAAATCGCCGACATCGGCGCCGACGCGCCGGCCGGCGCCGACTGGAGGCCCACGGCGGCCGGCGGCTTCAGGAGCGCGGCGTTCGCCGGCGGCGCCGTCAAGGGCGCCGACGTCCCGCCGCTCGACCTCGAACCCCAGCGCCAGTACGTCAACGCCGCCGTGCACGCCCGTTTCACCCTCGTCCCGCCGCGCCTGTGACCCGGCCCGCCCGGCTTTTCCCGAGTGGCTACGCGCGGCTACCCAACGTGCCCGAATAGCCGCACCCCGGCGCTGGTAAATGCTCATCAGAGCACCCCTGTGCACAATTCAACAGTTGTTAAAACCCTTTCATGCAAAGGATGTTGGGCAGTCACCTCATACCAATTTCCTACCCGCCAGTAAGCTCTACTCTCGAACCATGCGCCGAGCAAAAATCGTCTGTACCCTGGGCCCCGCCGTCGACTCGTACGACCAGATCAAGTCACTGGTCGAAGCCGGAATGGACGTAGCCCGCTTCAACCTCAGCCACGGCTCCTACGCCGACCACGAGGAGCGCTACCACCGCGTCCGCAAGGCGTCCGACGAGACCGGCCGCAGCGTCGGCGCCCTCGCCGACCTTCAAGGCCCGAAGATCCGGCTCGGTCGCTTCACCGAAGGTCCCGTACTCCTTGAACGCGGGGACACGTTCACCATCACCGTCGAGGACGGCGTCCAGGGCGACCGCCACACCTGCGGGACCACGTACGACGGCCTCGCCGCCGACGTGACCGCGGGCGAACGCATCCTCGTGGACGACGGCAAGGTCACCCTCGAAGTCGTCGCCGTGGACGGCCCCCGGGTGCGCACCACCGTCATCGAGGGCGGCATGGTCTCCGACCACAAGGGCCTGAACCTCCCCGGTGTCGCGGTCTCCGTCCCCGCGCTCTCCACCAAGGACCAGGACGACCTCCGCTGGGCGTTGCGCACCGGGTTCGACGTCATCGCCCTTTCCTTCGTGCGGAGCGGACAGGACATCAGGGACGTCCACCGCATCATGCGGGAAGAGGGGCGATTCGTCCCGGTCATCGCCAAGGTCGAAAAGCCCCAGGCCGTCGAGAACATCGAGGGCATCGTCGCCGCATTCGACGGCATCATGGTGGCCCGGGGTGACCTCGGGGTCGAAATGCCCCTGGAGCAGGTTCCGCTCGTGCAAAAGCGGGCCGTCAAACTCGCCAGGCGCAATGCCAAGCCCGTCATCGTCGCCACCCAGATGCTCGACTCGATGATCGAGAACTCCCGTCCGACCCGCGCGGAGGCGTCCGACGTCGCCAACGCCGTCATCGACGGCACCGACGCCGTCATGCTCTCCGGCGAGACGAGCGTGGGGAAGTACCCCGTCGAAACCGTGCGGACCATGGCGCGCATCGTCGAGGCGGCCGAGGAGGACCTCCTCGCCAAGGGCCTGCCGCCCCTCGACGAGGCCAACAAGCCCCGTACGCAGGGCGGAGCGGTGGCCAGGGCCGCCGCCGAGATGGGTGACTTCCTCGGCGCCAAGTTCCTGGTCGCCTTCACCCAGTCCGGTGACACCGTCAAGCGGCTGTCCCGCTACCGCTCGCCGATCCCCCTGCTCGCCTTCACGCCCGACCCGGCCACCCGCTCCCAGCTCAACCTCACCTGGGGCGTCGAGACCTTCCTGGGCCCGCACGTCGACTCCACCGACGCGATGGTCGAGCAGGTCGACGAGCAACTGCTGAAGATCGGTCGCTGCAAGAAGGGCGACACGGTGGTGATCACCGCCGGCTCCCCGCCCGGGGTCTCCGGCTCCACCAACCTGGTCCGGATCCACCACATCGGGGACAACCCGTCCTGACGGACCGCCGCGGGCGCGCGGCCACCGAGGCCCGCCGGGAGCACGCACGACTTTCCCGGCGGGCACGGCGTGGCCACCCTGCGTGAGCACGGCTGCTTCGGGTAGAAAAAAAGCGGAGGTTCACACCGAGGTGAACTTCCGCTTCAAGCGTGCCGGGTGCGGGATTCGAACCCGCACGTCCTTTCGGACAGATGTGTTTGAGACATCAGCGTCTGCCATTCCGCCAACCCGGCAGGGCACCCGAGCAGCATACCGGGTCGGCGCCCGTGTCCGCTGCTGGGTAGGCTGCATTGCCACGACAGACAGGCCCGCCACGAGGAGCCCCAGGTGACCGCCCCCGAGCCGCCCCAGCCCGTAGAAGACGACGACAAGTCCCACGTGCCTCCCCTGACGACCCGCGTCGTCATCGCCGAGGACGAGGCGCTCATCCGCCTCGACCTCAAAGAGATGCTGGAGGAAGAGGGCTACAGCGTGGTCGGCGAGGCGGGCGACGGCGAGCGGGCCGTCGAGCTGGCCCGGGAACTCCGTCCGGACCTGGTGATCCTGGACGTGAAGATGCCGAAGCTGGACGGGATCTCCGCCGCCGAGCGCATCGCGGAGGACTCGATCGCCCCGGTCCTGATGCTGACCGCGTTCTCCCAGCGGGACCTGGTGGAGCGGGCGCGCGACGCGGGCGCGATGGCGTACCTGGTGAAGCCGTTCAGCAAGAGCGACGTCGTGCCGGCGATCGAGATGGCGGTCTCGCGCTTCACCGAGCTGCGCACCCTGGAGCAGGAGATCGCGGACCTGACCCAGCGCCTGGAGACGCGGAAGCTGGTGGACCGGGCCAAGTCGGTGCTCCAGACCGAGTACGGCCTGTCGGAGCCCGCCGCGTTCCGCTGGATCCAGAAGACGTCGATGGACCGCCGGCTGTCGATGCGGGAGGTCGCGGAGGCCGTGATCGAGGACGGCAAGGAGCGCCGGGCCGCCAAGGACCAGCAGCAGTAGGCACGCGCACCGCGGTACGGGGCCCGCTGCCCGGAGAGGGGATCTCCGGGCAGCGGGCCTCGTCGTGTGCGGGTTCAGTCCTCGCCGAGGTACGCCTTGCGGACCGACTCGTCGTGGAGGAGGTCGGGCCCTGCGCCGGACAGGACGATCTTGCCGATCTCCATCACGTGCCCCTGGTCGGCGAGGGAGAGCGCGGCCTGGGCGTTCTGTTCGACGAGCAGGATGGTGGTGCCCTGGGCCTTGAGCTCGGCGATGGTGGCCATGATCTTCTGCATCATGATCGGGGAGAGGCCCATGGACGGCTCGTCGAGCATGAGCAGTTTGGGGCGGGACATCAGGGCGCGGCCCATGGCGAGCATCTGCTGCTCGCCGCCGGAGAGCGTGCCGGCGGCTTGTCTGCGGCGTTCGCCGAGGATGGGGAAGAGGTCGTAGGCGCGCTGGACGTCCTGCTGGATGCCCTCGGTGTCCTTGCGGAGGAAGGCGCCGAGTTGGAGGTTCTCCTCGATGGTGAGCCGGGGGAAGATGTGGCGGCCTTCGGGGGAGTGGGCGAGCCCGAGGGCGACGATCTTGTGCGCGGGGGTGGCGCCGAGCGGGGTGCCGGCGAAGGTGATGCTGCCGCTGAGCGGTTTGAGGAGGCCGGAGATGGTGCGCAGGGTGGTGGTCTTCCCCGCTCCGTTGGTGCCGATGAGGGTGACGACCTGTCCCGCGTCCACGGTGAAGGAGATGCCCTTGACGGCTTCGATCTTGCCGTAGGCGACCCTGAGGTCCTTGACTTCCAGGAGCGCGGTCACGGGGTGTCCCCTTCCGGGCGGGTGGCGCGGGTGCCTTCGTGCGGGCCGCCGGACGGGGCGTCGGACGGGCCGCTGGAGGGGGCGTCGCGCGGGGTGTCGGATTCCGTGGCACCACCGGTCGGGTCGGCGTGGGCGGCGGCCTCGGCGGCGACGACCTCGGCGAGGGCGGAGTCCTCGGGCGCCCCGTCGAAGGGGGTGCCGAGGTAGGCGGCGATCACGCGTTCGTCGCTCTGGACCACGCTGCTGGTGCCTTCCACCAGCTTCTCGCCCTGGACGAGGCAGGCGACCCGGTCGCAGAGGTTGAAGATGAAGCGCATGTCGTGCTCGATGACGAGGACGGCGATGCCCTGGTCCCGGATGGCGAAGACGAGCTCTTCGGTGGTGCGGGTCTCCTGGGGGTTCATGCCCGCGGTGGGCTCGTCGAGGAGGAGGAGTCCGGGGTCGCTGGCGAGGGCCCGGGCGATCTCCAGTTTGCGCTGCTCGCCGTAGGGGAGGTTGCGCGCGAGGTGGTCGCGTTTGCGGGCGAGCCCGATGAAGTCGAGGAGTTCCATCGCGCGTTCCTCGGACTCGCGTTCGGCCTTCTTGAACCCGGGGCCGCGCAGGAGCGCGGACCAGAGCCCTTCCTTGGTGCGGGTGTGCCGTCCGACGAGCACGTTCTCCAGGACGGTCATGTTGGCGAAGAGCCGGATGTTCTGGAAGGTGCGGGCGATGCCGGCCTGGGTGACGAGGTGGGGTTTGGGCGGCAGGACGGTGCCCCGGTAGGCGACGGTGCCTTCGGTGGGGACGTAGAGGCCGGTGAGGCAGTTGAAGAAGGTCGTCTTCCCGGCGCCGTTGGGGCCGATGAGCCCGACGATCTCTCCGGAGTTGACGGTGAAGTCCACGGACCGTACGGCGGTGAGGCCGCCGAAGCGCATGGTGACGCCGGTGGCTTCGAGGAGGGTGGTGCCGGCGGCGGTGGTGGTGTCGGTGCTCATGGTGGTCACGCCCCCGCCTTGGTGGTGTGCGCGCCGGGGCCCGGTTCGAGCCCTCGATCGGGGACGTCGAGTTGCCCGGTCTCGTGGAATTCGAGTTGCTGACGACGGTTGGCGATGATGCCTTCGGGGCGGAAGCGCATGAGGAGCACCAGGGCGATGCCGAAGGCGAGCAGGGACTTGTCCTGGAGGAAGACGAGCTTCTCCGGCAGCAGGTAGAGGAGCGCGGCGCCGAGCAGGGGCCCGCTGACGGTGCCCATGCCGCCCAGGACGACGGCGGCGAGGAGGAACGCGGAGTTGGGCGGGGTGGACCCGGCGAACTGGTAGGGGTTCGGGACCACGCTGTAGGTGACGTGCGCGCTGACGGTGCCGGCGAGCCCGGCGAGCGCGGCGCCGAGGGCGAAGGCGATGAGCTTGACGCGGAAGCCGTTGATGCCCATGGCGGTGGCGGCGGTCTCGTCCTCGCGGATGGCGACCCAGGCCCGGCCGATGCGGGAGTCGGCGGCCCGGTTGTAGACGAGGACCACGATGGCCATGATCACGACCATCAGCAGGTAGTAGTTGGCGAACCGGCCGAGGGTGATGCCGGCGATCTGGTGGCTCTCGCCGAAGTCGAAGCCGAACATCGTGAGGTCGGGGATGGCGGGGATGCCGTTGGGGCCGTTGGTGATGTCGGGGCCGGACTCGCCGTCGAGGTTGTTGACCGCGATGCGGAAGATCTCGCCGAAGCCCAGGGTGACGATGGCGAGGTAGTCGCCGCGCAGGCGCAGGGTGGGCGCGCCGATCAGGACGCCGAAGATCAACGAGGCGGCGGCGCCGGTGAGGGCGGCGGCCCAGAAGGGGAACTGCACCCCGGAGAAGCGGGAGAACTCGGAGCCGGAGACCAGGGCGGCGGCGTAGGCGCCGACACCGAGGAAGGCCACGTACCCGAGGTCGAGGAGTCCGGCGAGGCCGACGACGATGTTGAGGCCGAGGGCGACGGTGCCGAAGATGAGGATGTTGACGCCGATGTTGGCGTAGTGGTCGTTGGTCTGGGTGAACGGGAAGACGATGGCCGCGGCGAAGCCCATGGCCAGGGTGAAGGCGCGGTTGTCGGCGGTGAGCCGGGAGAGCCGGTCGACGATCCCGGCGGTGCTGAGCGCCCAGATGCCGAAGACGACCACGATCAGGTAGCCGATGAAGGTCTCGCCCTCTTCGGAGGGGGTGTCCACCCCGAAGGTGAAGACGCCCAGTCCGGCGAAGGCGACCAGGGTGATCACGGCCCGCTGGGCCCAGGGCGCGAGGGCGGAGGCTGCGGGTATCCGGTCGGGCTTCGTGAACAGCGGACGCAGCGCGGCGGTCCGTCCCCCGCCGGTGTCGGTGGGCGGGGGTGCCTGCTGGGGGAGGGCCAGGGCGCCGACCAGGGGCAGCGCGGCGGCCACGGCGGCGACGTACGCACCCGGTTCGAGGTTCGCCAGGCCGCCGAGGGTGACGGCGATCGCGATGACGGTGAACCAGGTGGTGGCGAAGAGGCCGAGTGCGGTGAGGGCGAGGGGGGCGTCGCCGCCGCCCGGGTTCAGCCGGCGCACGCCGGGCACGCCGGCGGAGGCCAGTGCGTAGAGGGTGGTGAGGACGCCGGCTATGAGGGTCATCCACTGGAGGCCGCCGGGGTACCCGTAGACGGTCAGGTCTCCGGGGAAGCTGCTGGTCCAGGTCCAGGCGAGGAAGGGGGAGGCGATGCTCGCCGGGCCGCCGGCGAGGATCAGGGCACGGGCCGCGGGGGTCGGCAGGGGCAGCAGGGCGGTGGTGCGCGGGGTGGTCGTCATGGTGATCACGCCCTGTCCGCGACGCGCTCGCCGAGCAGGCCCTGGGGCCGGAACAGCAGGACGAGGATGAGGAGGCAGAAGGCCCAGACGTTGGCCCAACTGGAGCCGCCGAGCTGTTCCATGCCGGGGACGCCGTCGATGTAGGCGCTGGCGAGGGTTTCGGCGACGCCGAGGACCACGCCGCCGAGCATGGCGCCGTAGATGTTGCCGATGCCGCCGAGCACGGCCGCGGTGAACGCCTTGAGACCCATGATGAAGCCCATGCGGTACTCGACGTGACCGTACTTGAAGCCGTAGGCGACGGCGGCGACCGCGGCGAAGAACCCGCCGATGGCGAAGGCGATCACGATGATGCGGTTGGTGTCGATGCCCATGAGCTGCGCGGTGTCGGGGTCCTGCGCGGTGGCCTGCATGGCGCGTCCGGTGCGACTGCGCCGGACGAAGAGGGCGAGGGAGGTCATGCAGACGGCGGCGATGCTGATCAGGAAGACGTCGGCGTTGGTGATGGTGAGGGTGCCGATCTCGTAGCTGCCCCCGCCGAGTTCGGGGAAGACGCGGGGCTTGTCGGCGCGGGGGTAGAAGTTGCGGACGACTTCCTGGAGGGCCAGGGAGAGGCCGATGGCGGTGATGAGGGGGGCGAGCCGTGGCGCTCCGCGCAGGGGACGGTAGGCGAAGCGTTCGGCTCCCACGGCGAAGAGGACGGCGAAGAGTCCACCGCCGATGAGCATCAGCGGCAGGGCCGCCCAGATCGAGGTGCCGGCCGGCAGGACGTAGGCGTAGATGGTCAGCGCGCCGAAGCCGCCGATCATGAAGATCTCGCCGTGCGCGAAGTTGATCAGCTGGACGATGCCGTAGACCATCGTGTATCCGATGGCGATCAGCCCGTACATCGAGCCGAGGAGCAGCCCGTTGGCCAGCTGCTGCGGCAGAGTGTTCACCGCGTGGCCTCCATTGTCGCTGGGGGTGGGCAGGGCGGGGCCAGACGAGGGGCCGCGCGGTGGGGATCTGCCTGCCGCGCGGCCCTGGGCGGAACCGGTGCCGTCTGGTGGTGCGGGGGTCGTGGTGCGGGCGGGTCAGCCGTTGTAGGTACCGGTCTTGACGGCTTCCCACTTGCCGCCCTTGACCTGGTACACGGTCAGCTGCTTGTTGGTGGTGTCTCCGAACTCGTCGAAGGAGACCTTGCCGGCGATGCCTTCGAAGTTGCTCTTGCCGACCTCTTCGACGACCTTCTTGCGCAGGTCGTTCCCGGTGGGCAGCTTGTCGCCGTTGGCTTCCTTGACCGCCTTGACGGCGTTGATGATGGCGGTGGCGGCGTCGTAGGAGTAGCCGCCGTAGGTGCCGTAGTCGCCCTTGTAGCCCTTGGCCTTGTAGGTGTCGATGAACTGCTTGGCGGCGGGGAGGGTGTCGACGGGCACGCCGACGGAGGTCACGAGGTCGCCTTCGGAGGTGCCGCCGGCGGTCTCGATGTAGGTGGGGGTGAACATGCCGTCGCCGCCGAAGAGCGGGATCTTCGCCCCGGCCTCCTTCAGTTGCTTGGTGATGAGCTGGGACTCGTCGTACTGGCCGCCGTAGTAGACGAGGTCGGCCTTGGCGTCCTCGATCTTGGTGACGAGGGCGCCGAAGTCCTTGTCGCCGGTGTTGACGCTGTCGGTGCCGACGACGGTGCCGCCGAGCTTCTTGAACTGCTCGCGGAAGATCTTCGCCAGGCCGGCGCCGTAGGTCTGCTTGTCGTCGACGACGAAGACCTTCTTCTTCTTGAGCCCGTTGTACGCGTAGTCCGCGGCGAAGCCGCCCTGGAGGGCGTCGGTGGTGGCGGTGCGGAAGTACGTGGGGTAGCGGCGCTTCTTGTCGCCGCTCTGCCAGTCCTTGCCCTGGGTCAGCGCGGGGTCGGTGTTGGAGGGGCTGATCTGCACCAGGTTGGCGGAGGCGAACACCTGCTGCATGGTCTGGGCGACGCCCGAGTTGAGCGGGCCGACCACGCCCACGACCTGTTTGTCCGCCACGAGGGCCGAGGCGTTCTGCTGACCGGTGGCGGGCTGGGCCTTGTCGTCAAGTGCTTTGAGTACGAATTTCACGCCGGGGACGAGCTTCTTCTTGTTCGCGTCGTCAATGGCGATCTTGACGCCGTACTGGATGCCGAGCCCGGTGGCGGAATTCTCGCCGGAGAGGGGCGCGTCCACACCGATGGTGAGGGTGGTGTCGCCGCCTGAGTCGTCTCCGGAGCCCCCGTCGTCGCGTGATCCACAAGCGGTGAGGGTGAGCGCTCCGGTGGTGAGAACGGAGGTGAGTATCAGCAAAGAGCGCTGTCGCACAATCAGTCCTTTCCGCCGACAGGTCCGTCCCTGTTTGGGTCGGAACAATGCCGGGCTGGTACCGAACTCCCTATGGAGCGGTGACTGGCGGTGACTCTAAGCCTGAGCCCTGGCCCGGGGCAGTGGCGTGGGCGCGCTTGTGACTCTCTTGTTATGACGGGCCGGAATTTATGATTCCGCTCCTTGTCGGTCGGACGGCTTCGGCGCTTTCTCCATGTGGTCCACATTCTGAGAGTCCGCACTTCCGCTTGGTGGTGCGGCGGGCGCCGGAGAAGGGGTGTTTGATGATCGTTTTGACCACCCGGAAATGATCGATAATTTAGATGCCGCTAACATTGAGATGTTCGATGAGTATTGCTTCCGTGTTACGTAGCGTGAAGTTCCCCGAGGAGGGTTCGGTATTCAGTGGGAGTTCGAAGTGAACGTCCCCCTATGTCCGCTCCTGGGGTGTGTGATGTCCGGGCTTTCCCGGCAACGGGGGGAATCGATGGTGATACGAAGAAGGACTCCTGGGATTCCTGTGAATGGTGAACGGGGTGGGTGCGCGCCGCCCCGCGTGATTCGACGGCTGCCGGGGCGGGCTGGGGCGGTGCGGGGTCCCGGGTGGACGACTTGACGCGCGTCACTGCCGCGCCCGCACGGCAGCGGGGTGCTCGTCGGGCGCCGTGCGGGCGGAATGCAGGGGTGATGGGGTGGTTCGCCCCGGTTCGAGTTCGTCTCGCGGCCGCCGAGGTGCCCGATTTCCGGACGCGAACGCCGGGCGGCACCCGCCGGTGCGCGGTGCGGTGCCGGAGGGGGTCCGCCGCCCGGTGGGCGCGGCAGGGGTGGCCGATGCGTGGAGGGTGCACGCGCTACGGGGGCGTGATCGTTCCGACGGGCGGGTGCGCCGGAGGGCCACCGATGCCTTCGGTCCGTGTGGAACGGGATGTGACGGGGCGTCCGCGCCGAGGGATTGGGCCGGTCAGGGGCGCGGTGGGCGTCTCGCAGGGTGACCGGGGCCGACGGGGCGCCGGGCCGCCGGGCCCGCAGCGCCGCGAGCCGCCGTGCGGAGGGGCGGGCGGGGTGCCGTGCTGTCCGCATGGTGGACAAGGCGGGCCCCGGGAGGTGGAGCCGGGCGGTCACCCGGCCCCGTCCGTGCAGCCGCGTACCGGCGACGCCCTCCGGGGCCGTCCCGGGTCAGCTCGCCCGGCCGCCCGCCTCGCGGAGCAGGCAGGTGAGACGGGCGGTGCACACCCGCCGGTCCTCGGAATCGGTGATGACGACCTCGTACGTGGCGGTGGAACGGCCCCGGTGGACGGGGGCGGCGACGCCGGTGACGACGCCGGAGCGCACCCCGCGGTGGTGGGTGCAGTTGAGGTCCACGCCCACCGCGATCTTGCCGGCACCGCCGTGCAGCATCGCGCCGATGGACCCCAGGGTCTCCGCGAGCACGGCCGAGGCGCCGCCGTGCAGGAGTCCGTACGGTTGGGTGTTGCCCTCGACGGGCATGGTGGCGACGACGCGCTCGGCGGACGCCTCGACGAGTTCGATGCCCATCCGCGTGCCGAGGTGCCCGGCCGAGAACAGGGACGGCAGGTCCACGCCCAGGCTCGCGTACTCGTCGATGACCTCTTGCGGGAACTTCACGGCGTGCTGTTCGCCCACGGGTCCACTCCGTTCGGGTTCGTCCACGTCTGCGCGTGTCGGGTACACCTGATGTGCCGGACCCGTTCTATCAGGTCGACTGAGCGCACGCTTAGGCGGTGGTGGGTGCTTCCAACCGGACGACCACGGACTTGCTCGCGGGCGTGTTGCTGGTGTCGGCGGTCGAGTCGAGGGGGACGAGGACGTTGGTCTCCGGGTAGTACGCGGCGGCGCACCCCCGGGCGGTCGGGTAGTGGACGACCCGGAACCCCGCCGCCCGGCGGTCGACCCCGTCGCGCCACTCGCTGACCAGATCGACGTACGCCCCGTCCGCGAAGCCGAGCGCCCGGGCGTCCTCGGGGTGCACCAGCACCACGCGGCGACCGTTCTTGATGCCCCGGTAACGGTCGTCGAGCCCGTAGACGGTGGTGTTGTACTGGTCGTGGGAGCGCAAGGTCTGGAGCAGCAGCCGACCGGCGGGCACCCGCGGGTACTCGACGGGCGCGGCGGTGAAGTTGGCCTTCCCGGTGGCGGTGGGGAAGCGGCGCTCGTCGCGCGGTGCGTGGGGCAGGGTGAAACCGCCGGGCCGCGCGATCCGGGCGTTGAAGTCCTCGAAGCCCGGCACCACCCGGGCGATGCGGTCGCGGACGGTGGCGTAGTCGCCGGCGAACTCCTCCCAGGGGGTGCTGCTCCGGCCGCCGAGGACGGCGCGCGCGAGGCGGCACACGATGGCCGGCTCGGACAGCAGCTCCGGGCCCGCCGGGGCGAGGCGCCCGCGGGAGGCGTGGACCATCCCCATGGAGTCCTCGACGGTGACGAACTGCTCGCCGTGCGCCTGGAGGTCGCGCTCGGTGCGCCCGAGGGTCGGGAGGACCAACGCGCGGGCCCCGGTGACCACGTGCGAACGGTTGAGCTTGGTGGAGACGTGCACCGTGAGCCGGGCGCGCCGCATCGCCGCCTCGGTGACCTCGGTGTCGGGGGACGCCGAGACGAAGTTGCCGCCCATCGCGAGGAAGACCTTCGCGTCGCCGTCGCGCAGCGCACGGATCGCCCGCACCACGTCGTAGCCGTGGGCGCGCGGCGGCGCGAAGCCGAACTCCCGCTCCAGGGCGTCGAGGAAGGCGGGCGCCGGGCGCTCGAAGATGCCCATCGTCCGGTCGCCCTGCACGTTGGAGTGCCCGCGCACCGGGCACACCCCCGCACCGGGGCGGCCGATCGCACCGCGCAGCAGCAGGAGGTTGACGACCTCGCGGATGGTGGGGACGGAGTGCTTGTGCTGGGTGAGGCCCATCGCCCAACACACGACCGTGCGCCGGGAGGCGAGGACCATGCGCAACGCCTCCTCGATCGCGCTGCGCTCCAACCCGGTGGCGGCCAGCGTCTCGTCCCAGTCGGCGCTGCGGGCGACCGCCGCGAACTCCTCGTACCCGTGGGTGTGCTCCCGGACGAACTCCCGGTCGACGCCGTCTTCGGCGTCGAGCAGCAGCCGGTTCAGCAGCCGGAACAGGGCCTGGTCGCCGCCGATGCGGATCTGGAGGAACAGGTCCGTGAGCGCGGTGCCCCTCGTCAGGCCCTTGGGGGTCTGGGGGTTCTTGAACCGTTCCATCCCGGCCTCGGGCAAGGGGTTCACCGTGATGATCCTCGCGCCGGACGCCTTGGCCTTCTCCAGCGCGGTGAGCATCCGCGGGTGGTTCGTCCCCGGGTTCTGCCCGGCGACGATGATCAGGTCCGCCCGGTACAGGTCCTCCAGCAGCACGCTGCCCTTGCCGACCCCCAGCGTCTCGGTGAGCGCGGAGCCGGAGGACTCGTGGCACATGTTCGAACAGTCCGGGAGGTTGTTGGTGCCGAACTCGCGGACGAACAGCTGGTACAGGAACGCGGCCTCGTTGCTGGTGCGGCCCGAGGTGTAGAAGACGGCCTCGTCGGGCGAGCCCAGGGCGTTCAGCTCCTCGGCCACGATCGCGAAGGCCCGGTCCCAGCTGACCGGTTCGTAGTGCTCCGCGCCCGCGGGCAGGTACATCGGGTGGGTGAGGCGCCCCTGCTGACCGAGCCAGTAGCCGCTGCGCTCGGCGAGGTCGGCCACCGAGTGCTCGGCGAAGAACGCGGGGGTGACCCGCCGCAGGGTCGCCTCCTCGGCGACGGCCTTCGCCCCGTTCTCGCAGAACTCGGCCGCGTGCCGGTGCTCGGGCTCGGGCCAGGCGCACCCCGGGCAGTCGAAGCCGTCCTTCTGGTTGACCCGGAGCAGGGTGAGCGCGGCGCGCCGCACCCCCATCTGCTGCTGCGCCGTGCGCAGGCTGTGGCCGATGCCGGGCAGCCCGGCCGCCGAGTGCGGGGGCGGGGACACCTCGGGGACGTCCTGCACCGGGTCGCTCTGGGGCGGTTTGCTGGCCATCTCGGCTCCTCGTCGAGCAGCGGGTCCGGTCGCCGCGGTGACCACGGCGCCCCGATCCTCCCACGAGGGTGTGACAGGGCCCCGGCGGCGGGCGGCGGCGGAGTCCGCTGTCAGTGGGGCGTGGCAGGATCGGGGGCGTGGCAGAGACAGCATCGAAGAAGACCGGGACGGCAGCGGGCGCGGACGGCGACCGACCGCGGCTGCTCCTCATGGACGGGCACTCACTGGCGTACCGCGCGTTCTTCGCGCTGCCCGCGGAGAACTTCACCACCGCGACGGGCCAGCCGACGAACGCGATCTACGGGTTCGCGTCGATGCTGGCGAACACCCTGCGTGACGAGGCGCCCACGCACTTCGCGGTGGCGTTCGACGTCTCCCGCAAGACGTGGCGCTCCGAGGAGTTCACCGAGTACAAGGCGAACCGTTCGAAGACCCCCGACGAGTTCCGCGGCCAGGTCGAGCTGATCGGCGAACTGCTCGACGCGATGCACGCGGAGCGCTTCGCGGTCGACGGCTTCGAGGCCGACGACGTCATCGCGACCCTGGCGACGCGCGCCGAGGCCGAAGGCTTCGAGGTGCTGATCGTCACGGGCGACCGCGACTCGTTCCAGCTGGTCAGCGAACACACCACGGTGCTCTATCCGACGAAGGGCGTGTCGGAGCTGACCCGGTTCACCCCGGAGAAGGTGCAGGAGAAGTACGGCCTGACGCCCGCGCAGTACCCGGACTTCGCCGCCCTGCGCGGCGACCCGTCCGACAACCTGCCCGGCATCCCCGGAGTGGGCGAGAAGACGGCCGCGAAGTGGATCAACCAGTTCGGTTCGTTCGCGGAACTGGTGGAACGCGTCGACGAGGTCAAGGGCAAGGCCGGCCAGAACCTCCGCGACCACCTGGACGCCGTGAAGCTGAACCGCCGGCTCACCGAACTGACCCGGGACGTGGAACTGCCGCGCACGGTCCCCGAGCTGGCCCGCGCCCCTTACGACCGCAAGGCCGTGGCGATGGTCCTGGACACGCTGGAGATCCGCAACCCGTCGCTGCGGGAGCGGCTGCTCGCGGTGGACCCGGGCGCGATCGCCGAGGAGCCGGTGGTCGAGGCGGGCGTCGAGGTCGACGGCACGGTACTGGCCACGGGCGAGGTCGCCCCCTGGCTCGCCGCACACGGCGGCCGGCCCCTCGGCCTGGCCGTGGTGGACACCTGGTCGCTCGGCTCGGGCACGGTCACCGAGATCGCGCTCGCCGCGGCGGACGGGGCGGCGGCCTGGTTCGACCCGGCCCAGCTCGACCAGGCCGACGAGAACGCGTTCGCCGCCTGGCTGGCCGACCCCGCGGCCCCGAAGGTGCTGCACAACGCCAAGAACGTGATGCGGGTCTTCGCCGAGCAGGGCTGGGGCATCGACGGCATCACGATGGACACCGCGCTCGCCGCGTACCTGGTGAAGCCGGGCCGCCGCTCCTTCGCGCTCGACGCGCTGACGCTGGAGTACCTCGGCCGGGAGCTGGCGCCCGCGTCGGCGGCCGACGGCCAGTTGGCGTTCGGCGCGGACGAGCAGGCGGAGGCGGACGCACTGATGGTGCAGGCCCGGGCCGTCCTCGACCTCGGCGGGGCCTTCGAGGTGCGGCTGCCGGAGGTCGGCGCCGCGGACCTGCTGCGGGACGTGGAACTGCCCACCTCGGAGCTGCTGGCGCGGATGGAGCGGCACGGCATCGCGGCCGACCGGGCCCATCTGGAATCCATGGAGCAGATGTTCGCCGGTGCGGTCCAGCAGGCCGTGAAGGAGGCGCACGCCTCGGTGGGCCACGAGTTCAACCTCGGCTCGCCCAAGCAGCTCCAGGAGGTGTTCTTCGGCGAGCTGGACCTCCCGAAGACCAAGAAGACCAAGACGGGGTACACCACCGACGCGGACGCTCTGGCCTGGCTCGCCACCCAGACCGACCACGAACTGCCCGTCGTCATGCTGCGCCACCGCGAGCAGGCGAAGCTGCGCGTCACGGTCGAGGGCCTGATCAAGACGGTCGCGGCGGACGGCCGGATCCACACCACCTTCAACCAGACGGTGGCGGCCACGGGACGGCTGTCCTCCACCGAACCGAACCTCCAGAACATCCCGGTCCGCACCGACGAGGGCCGTGCCATCCGTCGGGGGTTCGTCGTCGGTGAGGGCTTCGAGTCCCTGATGACCGCGGACTACAGCCAGATCGAGCTGCGGGTCATGGCCCACCTCTCGGAGGACGAGGGCCTCATCGAGGCGTTCACCTCCGGCGAGGACCTGCACAGCACCGTCGCCTCGCAGGTCTTCGGGGTGGAGCGGTCCGCGGTGGATGCGGAGATGCGCCGCAAGATCAAGGCCATGTCCTACGGCCTCGCGTACGGACTGTCGGCCTTCGGCCTCTCCCAGCAGCTCACCATCGAGGCGGGGGAGGCCCGCGCCCTGATGGACACCTACTTCGAACGCTTCGGCGGAGTCCGCGACTACCTCCACCGCGTGGTGGAGGAGGCCCGCGCCACGGGCTACACGGAGACCCTGTTCGGTCGTCGCCGTTACCTCCCCGACCTCAACAGCGACAACCGCCAGCGCCGTGAGATGGCCGAGCGCATGGCCCTGAACGCACCGATCCAGGGCACCGCCGCGGACATCGTCAAGATCGCCATGCTGAACGTCGACCGTGCGATGCAGGAGGCCCGGCTGGCCTCGCGCATGCTCCTCCAGGTCCATGACGAAATCGTCCTGGAGGTGGCGCCCGGGGAGCGGGAACCCCTGGAGGAACTGGTCCGCCGCGAGATGGCGGCCGCGGTGCAGCTGCGAGCCCCGCTGGACGTGTCCGTGGGGTCCGGCCGCGACTGGGAGTCCGCCGCGCACTGACGGCTCCGGTCCCCGGCGGCACCGGGGCGGGTCACCCGCTTGGACCGTGCCCCCGGGACACCGGCGAGTCGCACCGCGAGGATGCCGTGCATGGGTCTCAACCTGCGTGCGGGCCTCACCGCGGGCCTCGCCACGGCGGTGGCGGTGCTGCTGGCACCGATATCCGCGGTGGGTGCCGCCGCCGAGGGCGCGCGGTCCGCGGTGCTGCGCCGCGCCGACCGGGAACGGGATCTCGCCGCCCCACCGCCTCCGGGCGGTGGGGCGGCTCCGTCGTGGTCGCGCCGGCTGCGCGCGCTGCGGCCGTGGGGGAGGGCGCGCGGGAGCGGGGCACGGTGTGCGGCGGCGAGCGTGCGCCGCGCGTCCCCGACCGCCTTCCGCTGGCCGCCGGGGACGACCGCCCTGCCGCACTCCTTCGCCCGGCGCCTTCGCGGGGGTGGCGCGCGCAACCGCCCACCGCGTCGTACGGGCTGAACCCGCGCGCCGCTCCGGTCGCTCCGGCCCGACGCGTACCGGGCTCGCCGCTCGCCGTCCGCATGCCGTCGCCCGTCGCCCGTCGCTCGTCGCTTGGGGCGGGCCGCTGGGAACTGACGGGGCGTCCGCCGCGCGGAATCCGATGAGCGGTCCCCGACGGGGAAACGCCTACCGCCGGGCTGCACAGTCGCCCGTCCCCCATAGGTGAATCAATCACCTTAAATCGGGTGTGAACCCATGTCTCCGCACAGGAAGTTGCCGTAGGGTCACAGCGTGCGTGAGGGACCGCGCGCGCGGGATCTGTCAGCGGCGGAGAGGAGAACTGGTTCAATGGCGGCGTACCTCGGCAGAAGGCTGTGCAAGGGAGCGGCGACCACCGCCGTCGCGGCGTTGGCCGTGGCGGCACTGTCCGCGTCGGGCGCACCCGGTGCGCAAGGAGTCACCGACTCGGCGTCCGGGCTCCAGGCCGCCGACAACGCACCGGGCTTCCAGGGCGGTGACCCTTCGGCCACCGGTGACTCGCCCTACTACACCGAACTGCCGCCGCTCAAGAGCCCGGCCGTACCGCCCACCGCAGGTGAGTCGGCCAACGGGGGAAGATCGGAATCGGGCATACCGGCGACCGTGCTCGACGCCTACAAGCGGGCCGAATCCTCGCTGCGTTCCTCCCAGCCGGAGTGCAACCTCCCCTGGGAACTGCTCGCCGCGATCGGCAAGGTCGAATCGGGCCACGCCCGCGGCGGCCAGGTCGACGGCAACGGCACGACGACGTCCCCGATCCTCGGTCCCGTCCTCGACGGCAACGGCTTCGCCAACATCTCGGACACCGACAACGGGGCGTTCGACGGCGACTCGACGTACGACCGCGCCGTCGGACCGATGCAGTTCATCCCCTCCACCTGGGGCCAGGGCGGACCGGACGGTCAGGGCTGGGGCGCCGACGCCAACGGAGACGGCAAGCGCGACCCCAACAACATCTACGACGCCGCGCTCGCCGCCGGACGGTACCTCTGCGCGGGCGGTCGGGACCTCACGAAGGCGCCCCAACTCCGCGCGGCGATCCTCAGCTACAACCGGTCCACCGAGTACGCGAACACCGTGCTGTCGTGGCTGGAGTACTACCGCGAGGGCACCCACGAGATCCCCGACGGCTCCGGCTCCGTGCCCCGGGACCGCAGCGACGGGGGCACCGGCGGCGGAGCCGGCAGCGGCTCGGGTTCGTCCAACCCGCGCTCCGGCGACGACGACAACACGAACGACCAGGGCAACGGGGACGACAAGAACGACAAGAACGGCGACAACGGCGACAACGACAAGCCGCGCAGCCCTTCCAAGCCCGGCGCGACCCCGTCGCCCGACCCCGGCGACCCCACCGAGCCGCCCGGTGGCGTCGACCCGAGCGCCCCGCCCACCACCCCGCCCACGACTCCGCCGACGACCCCGCCCACGAGCCCTCCGACCACTCCGCCCACGAGCCCGCCCACCACGACCCCGACGGACTCGGTCAAGCGGTTGGCGAACGCGAGCGGCGAGCGACTCACGGCGACCGCGGGCGGGAGCTTCGCCGGTGCCGCCAAGGTCCGCGCGCAGAACGCGTCGGGCGATCCGGTGGGCAAGGTGCGCGTCCGCTTCAGTCTCGTCGGCGACACCGACGCCACCTTCCCCGGCGGCGAGCGCGTCGCCACCGTCCTCACCGACCGGTCCGGCATCGCCACCGCGCCCGCACTGGTGGCGGGCGAGAAGGTCGGCCGCTTCCTCGTGCGTGCCGCACTCGTCGGGCGTGCGGTGCGGACCGACCTCCCGGCGACCGTCACCGCTCGCCAGGCCGACGCCCTCGTCCGCACCGGTGACAAGGAACTGATCTGCGTGCCCGGCGCCCCGTTCGCGGACGCCGTCGAGGTCAAGGCCACCTACAAGGGAGCTGCCGCCGCCCGCGTCGCGGCCACGGCCACCCTGGTCACGTCGGCCCAGGACGCCACCCCGAACGACAAGGGCCCGCACTTCAAGGACGCCGCAGGCAAGCCCGTGCGCACCCTCACCGGCCTCGTCACCGACAAGGACGGACTGCTGCGGCTGCCACAGCTGCACGCCGACGACGCCATCGGCACGTTCCTGCTGCGCATCACCACCACCGGGGGCGCCACGCTCACGGTGGAACTGAAGGTCGAGGCCCCGCCCGCGACCTGATCCGCCGCCCCGCCCGCCCCCGCGTCCACCGGCACCACGGACGCGGGGGCGCCGCACCGGTGGCCCCGCGCACCTCCGGCCCGTCGGCCCCGCCGGGCAGCGGCGCGGCGCTCAGCTGCCGGCCCGCGCCGTGGTGTGCCGGGTGGGTTGGGCCGCCGCCGGGTCCTTCGGCCACGGGTGCTTGGGGTAGCGCCCCCGCAGCTCGGCCCGCACCGCGTGGTACCCCTCCGCCCAGAACGAGGCGAGGTCGGCCGTCACCGCCGCCGGCCGTCCCGCGGGGGACAACAGGTGCACCAGCAGCGGCACCCCCGCCACCTCCGGGGTCCGCGCCAGCCCGAACATCTCCTGCAACTTCACCGCCAACACGGGACGTTCGGGGTCCGCGTAGTCCACCCGGATGCGGGAACCGCTCGGCACCTCGATCCGCTCCGGTGCCAACAGGTCGAGCCGGGCCGCCTCTCCGCCCGCCCACGGCAGCAGCCGGGTGAGCGCCTGCCCCGCGTCGATCCGAGCGAGCTGCGCCCGACCCCGGGCGCGCCCCAGCTCGGGCTCCAGCCACTCGTCGGCCCGGGCGAGCAGCGCATCGTCGGACACGTCGGGCCAGTCCCCGCCCACCGTGCGGTGCAGGAACGCCAGGCGCTGCCGCAGCACGAACGCGTCCCGGTCCCACCGCAGCAGCCCGAGCCCCTCCCGTCGCAGCCCCTGGAGCAGGGCTTCCCGGACCAACCCGGGGTCGGGGTCGCGCAGCGGGCGCACGGTCAGTTCCACCGCCCCCAGCCGTTCCACCCGGCGGGCGATCAGGTCCCCCTCGGACCAGGCGACCTCCTCGCCCTCCGTCCGTAGGGACCCCGCGGCCCGGCGCGCGACGTCCTCGTCCACCACGGCGGCCAGCCGCACCCGGGCATGCCCGGCGCCCGCCGGACGGTCCGCGACCGCCACCGCCAACCACGGGACGCCCCGCAGCGCCGAACCGCCACCCAACTCCGCACGGGTCCCCGACACCATCCGGTAGTCGCCCTCGCCCCGCCCGTGCGCCAGCCGTTCGGGGAACGCCAGCGCCACCACCAGGCCACCGGCCCGGTCCCGGTCGTCGGCCGGCGAGTCGTCCGGCCCGGCCCCCCGCCCCGTCGACACGGCCCCCCGCCCCGTCGGCCCCTCGGGTCCCGTCGCCCCGGCCCCGGGTCCCGTCGACACGGCACCCCGGCCCGTCCCGGCTCCCGTCGAGGGCCCGGCCCCGTCCAGGGCGGCGGTCAGCCGGCGCACCTCCGAGCGCCACCGGGCCGCGTACCCGTCGTCGCCGCGCCGCGCGGACCGCCACACCGCGGCGAGGTCGTCCCCGTACTCCCGAGGAGGTTCCTCGCTCAGCAGGGCCACCACCTCGGCCGCGCGGCGCCCACCGACCTCGGCCGCCCCGTCCAGCAGGGCCCGCCCGAGCCGGGGGTGCACTCCGACCCGCGCCAACCGCACCCCGCGTTCGGTGACCCGCCCGGCCCCGTCCACCGCGCCGATCGCCGTCAACACCGACCGGGCCGCGGCCATCGCACCCGCCGGCGGGGCGTCCAACAGGGCCAGCCCGGTCGCGTCCGGATCGCCCCACACCGCCGACTGGAGCGCGAACGCGGTCAGTTCGGCCACCTTGATCTCGGGCGTGGGGAACGGGGGCAAGCGGTCGTGCTCCGCCGGTGACCAACAGCGGTACACCGCGCCCGGCGCCTCCCGCCCCGCCCGGCCCGCCCGCTGCCGGGCCGCGGCCCGGGACGCCCGCACGGTCGTCAGGGAGCCGAGGCCCCGGGCGTGGTCCGTCCGCGGTTCCCGGGCCAGACCCGAGTCGACCACGACCCGCACGCCCGGCACCGTCAGGCTCGACTCCGCCACCGACGTCGCCAGGACCACCCGGCGGCGGGACCCACCGGCCAGCACCGCGTCCTGCACCCCGGCCGGCGCCCGCCCGTGCACCTGGAGGACCTCCGTGTCGCTGCGCTCCGTGAGGTCCGCCAACTGGCCCGCGACCCGCGCGATCTCACCGACCCCGGGGAGGAAGCACAGGACGTCCCCCGTCCGCTCGGCCAGTGCGCGGCGCACCACGGACGCGACGTGCGTCAGCATCGCCGGGTCGACGCGCATGCCGTGCGCAGGACGCACCACCCGGGGCGGCGGTGCCCACACCACGTCCACCGGATGGGAGGTGCCGGCCGTCTCGATCACCGGCGCCCCGCCCATCAGCTCCGCCCACCCGCGCGCGTCGGTCGTCGCCGAAGCGGCCACCAGACGCAGGTCCGGGCGGAGGGTGCCCCGGACGTCGAGGAGGAACGCGGCCGCCGTGTCCGCGTCCAGGTGCCGTTCGTGGCACTCGTCCAGGACCACGGCGTCCACCCCCGCCAACTCCTGGTCCCGCTGGAGGCGCTGGAGGAGGACCCCGGTCGTGACCACCTCGACCCGGGTCCGCCGGCCCACCACCCGTTCCCCGCGCACCGTGAAACCGACGCTCTCGCCGGGCTGCTCCCCGAGCAGCCACGCCATCCGGCGCGCCGCGGCCCGCGCCGCGATCCGCCGCGGCTCCGCGACGACCACCCGGCGGGGCACCCCGCCGTCCCCGCCCTCCCCGACGCCCCCGTACCCCGCGAGTCCCGCGAGGGCCAGCGGCACCAGGGTCGTCTTGCCAGTCCCCGGGGGCGCGCAGAGCACCGCGGTGCCCTGGGTCTCCAGGGCGGACAGCAAGGCCGGAACGGCTTCGCGTACCGGGAGTCGGTCGAGTGCGTCGGTTCGGATCATGCGGTCAGTGTGCTGCTTCGTCGGGACCGGTGCCTCCAGTTGTCCACAGGCAGGGTCGGATCAGCGGATCGTATGACTTACCCGGACGTGCGGAGCGCACCCGCGTCACTCGTGCCGTTCGCAGACGAAGATCGCCGTTCCGGGGATCAGCTGCCCCCGCAGCGGTGACCAACCGCCCCACTCCTGACGGTTCCACAGCGGCCACTCCGGTTCCACGAGGTCCACCAGCCGGAACCCGCCGGCCACCACGTCCCGCACCCGGTCGCCCACCGTCCGGTGGTGCTCGACGTACACCGCCTCGCCGTCCTCGCCCTGCTCCACGTACGGCGTGCGGTCGAAGTAGGAGGCGGCCACCGACAGGCCCTCGGGACCCGGCTCGTCCGGGAACGCCCAGCGGATCGGGTGCGTCACCGAGAACACGAACCGCCCGCCGGGCCGCAGCACCCGCCGCACCTCCCGCAGCACCCGCACCGGGTCGGCGACGAACGGCAGCGCACCGTAGGCGGAACACGCCAGGTCGAAGGACCCGTCACGGAAGGGCAGCGCCCCGGCGTCCGCCTCGACCAGGGCGATGCCGTCCGCGCCGATCCGCAGCGCGTGCTGGAGCTGCCGGTGCGACAGGTCCAGTGCCACCGGCCGCGCCCCCTGCTCCGCGAGCCAGCGCGCGCACTGGGCCGCGCCGGCACCGATCTCCAGGACGTCGCGACCCTCCAGCGCGCCCGCCGGACCCAGCAGCCGGGCGTCGGCCTCGTCCAGCCCCTCGGGCCCCCAGACGAACCTCCCGTCCCCCAGGAACGCGCCGTGGTCGCTCTGGTACTCGTCGGCGTTGCGGTCCCACCAGCCGCGGTTCGCGCGGCTGCTCTCCGTGCCCGATGCGGTGCGCCGAGTGGCTTCCGGTTCGGACTGTTCGACCTCTTGGATGATCGGCTCCCTCGTCGTACTCTTCCGTGAATCGCCGGGGGCGCGTCCCGCGTCCGCCCGCCGGCCGGACCTCCGCACGGGATCGTGCCCGGGGCGGACGGCCGGGGGTCTGCGTCGGGTGGCCGGATGCGTTCTCCGTGGCCTCTGGCGACAGTTCTTGCGCCGGGTATGCGGCGATCCGCCCCGGGTGTGCGCCTTCGCGCATTGACCCTGTCCGGCTGCCCCCGTATGCTACAAGTTGCGCTGCGAGCCTGCGCTCCTCAGACCTAGCAGGCTGCGCTCGCGTCTGTTGTATGTCCCCTCGGTTTTCGAGGTGCGTTCCGTTCTCCCGTCAGGGAAGCGGGCCCGCACTTCCCAGGCTGTCCGGCTTCTGCAGAGCGACAACGGCTCCCGGCGTAGCAGTACCTACGACTTCAATGTCCGTACCGGAGCCCTTTCCCACATGACGAGCAGCACCGAGACCACCGCCACCACCCCGCAGGTAGCGGTCAACGACATCGGTAACGAGGAAGCCTTCCTCGCCGCGATCGACGAGACGATCAAGTACTTCAACGACGGCGACATCGTCGACGGCGTCATCGTGAAGGTCGACCGGGACGAGGTCCTGCTCGACATCGGTTACAAGACCGAAGGTGTCATCCCGAGCCGAGAGCTCTCGATCAAGCACGACGTCGACCCGAACGAGGTCGTCAAGGTCGGCGACGAGATCGAAGCCCTTGTCCTTCAGAAGGAGGACAAGGAAGGCCGCCTGATCCTCTCGAAGAAGCGCGCCCAGTACGAGCGAGCCTGGGGCACGATCGAGAAGATCAAGGAAGAGGACGGCATCGTCACCGGTACCGTCATCGAGGTCGTCAAGGGTGGTCTCATCCTTGACATCGGCCTCCGTGGCTTCCTCCCGGCCTCCCTGGTCGAGATGCGCCGCGTCCGCGACCTCCAGCCGTACGTCGGCAAGGAGCTCGAGGCGAAGATCATCGAGCTGGACAAGAACCGCAACAACGTGGTCCTGTCCCGCCGTGCCTGGCTGGAGCAGACCCAGTCCGAGGTCCGCCAGACCTTCCTCACGACCCTCCAGAAGGGTCAGGTCCGCTCCGGCGTCGTTTCCTCGATCGTCAACTTCGGTGCCTTCGTGGACCTGGGTGGCGTCGACGGTCTCGTCCACGTCTCCGAGCTGTCCTGGAAGCACATCGACCACCCCTCCGAGGTCGTCGAGGTCGGTCAGGAAGTCACCGTCGAGGTCCTCGACGTGGACATGGACCGCGAGCGCGTCTCCCTGTCGCTCAAGGCGACGCAGGAAGACCCGTGGCAGCAGTTCGCCCGGACGCACCAGATCGGTCAGGTCGTCCCCGGCAAGGTCACCAAGCTCGTTCCGTTCGGTGCGTTCGTCCGCGTGGACGAGGGCATCGAGGGCCTGGTCCACATCTCCGAGCTGGCCGAGCGCCACGTGGAGATCCCGGAGCAGGTCGTCCAGGTCAACGACGAGATCTTCGTCAAGGTCATCGACATCGACCTTGAGCGCCGTCGCATCAGCCTCTCGCTGAAGCAGGCCAACGAGTCCTTCGGCGCCGACCCGGCCGCGGTCGAGTTCGACCCGACCCTGTACGGCATGGCCGCGTCCTACGACGACCAGGGCAACTACATCTACCCCGAGGGCTTCGACCCCGAGACCAACGACTGGTTGGAGGGGTACGAGAAGCAGCGCGAGGAGTGGGAGCGCCAGTACGCGGAGGCGCAGACCCGCTTCGAGCAGCACCAGGCCCAGGTCATCAAGTCCCGCGAGGCCGACGAGCAGGCTGCTGCCGAGGGTGGCGAGGCCATCGCCGCCCAGGCCGCGAGCACGGGCGGTTCGTACTCCTCGGAGTCCGCGGACAACTCCGGTGCCCTGGCTTCCGACGAGGCGCTCGCCGCGCTCCGTGAGAAGCTCGCCGGTGGCCAGAGCTGAGGCTCAACCACTAGGCGCTAGCCGCTGACGTCGGGCCCGCACCCCCTCGGGGGTGCGGGCCCGACGCCGTTCCCGGACGCACCCCGTGCACCACCGCCACCACCCGTCCCGACCGTGTCCGGGTGATCGAACGGACGGATGAGCGGGGACGATCGGACGGTCACTCCGGGAATTCCTTCGTACCGCAGCGTGTTCTGACTGAGGGACACGAGGAGGAGCGGCTGTGCTTGATCCGCAGGGTTTGTACACGTGGGAACCGAAGGGCCTGGCCGTCGTCGACGTGGCCCTGGCCCAGGAGTCCGCCGGACTGGTGATGCTCTACCACTTCGACGGTTACATCGACGCGGGTGAAACCGGTGACCAGATCGTCGAACGACTGCTCGACTCGATGCCGCACCAGGTCGTCGCCCGCTTCGACCACGACCGGCTGGTCGACTACCGGGCGCGGCGCCCGCTGCTGACCTTCCAGCGCGACCGCTGGACGGAGTACGAGGTGCCCGCCCTGGAGGTGCGACTCGTCCAGGACGCCACGGGAGCGCCCTTCCTGCTGCTGGCCGGCCCCGAGCCGGACGTCGAGTGGGAACGCTTCGCCGCCGCGGTCCAACAGATCATCGAACGTCTCGGCGTCCGGCTCGCCGTGAACTTCCACGGCATCCCCATGGGCGTGCCGCACACCCGACCCGTCGGGCTCACCCCGCACGGATCGCGCACCGACCTGGTGCCGGGTCACCGCAGCCCCTTCGAGGAGGCGCAGGTGCCCGGGAGCGCCGAATCCCTGGTCGAGTACCGGCTGATGGAAGCGGGCCACGACGTGCTCGGCGTCGCCGCGCACGTACCGCACTACATTGCGCGCTCCCCGTACCCGGACGCCGCCCTCACCGTCCTCGAAGCCATCACCTCCGCCACCGGACTCGTCCTGCCGGGCGTCGCGCACGCGCTGCGCACCGAGGCGCACCGCACCCAGACCGAGATCGACCGACAGATCCGCGAGGGCGACGAGGAACTCACCAGCCTGGTGCAGGGCCTTGAGCACCAGTACGACGCCGCCGCCGGAGCCGAGAGCCGGGGCAACATGTTGGCGGAGCCGACGGAGATCCCCTCCGCCGACGAGATCGGCTTGGAGTTCGAGCGGTTCCTCGCGGAGCGCGAGGGCGAGGGCTGACCCGGGCCCCGCGGCCCCGCACCCCCTGCCTCTAAGCTGCGGTCATGCTGACAGTGGGCCTGACCGGGGGCATCGGAGCCGGTAAGAGCGAGGTGGCGCGGCTCCTCGTGGGGCACGGCGCGGTGCTGATCGACGCGGACCTGATCGCCCGGGACGTGGTCGCACCGGGGACCCCCGGTCTCGCCGCCGTGGCGGCCGCCTTCGGCCGGGACGTGCTCGCCGAGGACGGTTCCCTCGACCGGGCCGCCCTGGGCGCGATCGTCTTCGCGGACCCCGACGAGTTGGCCGTGCTCAACGGCATCGTGCACCCCCTCGTCCGGGAGCGGTCCGCCGAACTGAAGGCCACGGCACCCGAGGACGCGGTCGTGGTGCAGGACGTCCCCCTCCTCACGGAGAACGGCTTGGCGGACCTCTACGACCTGGTGATCGTGGTCGACGTGGCGCCGCAGACGCAGCTGGACCGTCTGGTGCGGCTGCGCGGCATGAGCGAGGCGGACGCCCGCGCCCGGATGGCCGCCCAGGCCACCCGTGAACAGCGCCTCGCCGTCGCCGACATCGTGATCGACAACGACGTGTCGCGGGACGAACTGGGGGAGCGGGTGGCGCAGGTGTGGGAGGAACTGCTCCGTCGCGCGGCCACCGGGTAGCGCGGGGAGCGGCCGGGGGGAGCGGCTGCGGGGAATGCCAGCGGCAGGAACGGGCGTTGAACGGGTGAACGAGGGGAAGGGATGGAGCGTGCCCGAGCGTAGTGGATCACCCGGACGAAGCCCGGAGACGCATGTCATCGATTTCCGCGCCGCCGAGCAGCTCCTCGCCGCGCGCGACCCCAGGGGGGCGGTGAAGCTGCTGGACCGGGTCATAGCGGCCCATCCGGAGAACACCGCGGCCAGGCTGCTGCGCGCGCGGGCCTTCTTCGCCGCGGCCCAGCTCAGGCCCGCCGAACTGGAGTTCACCATCGTGCTGGAGCGCGAACCCGACAACGCCTTCGCCCACTTCGCGCTCGCCCGGACCTACGAGCGGGCGGGCCGCCCCGAGCAGGCGCTGCGGCACTTCCGGCTCGCGGCGGCGCTGGACCCCAACCCCGAGTACACCGCCGCGGCCCGCTTCGACGACTGACGCCGCCGCGTCGGACGCGGAGCGCCCCACGGCGTCAACGCTCCGACGGCGGGAGGTAGGGCGGGACGTCCCGGCCCGGCTGGTAGTGCGGGCCCTGCCGGATGTGGCGGACGATCACGACCGTGTCGACCACGGTGATCAGCCACAGCACCGCGCAGGCCGCGGCCCAGCCGGGGCGGCCGACCCAGGCGAAGGCGACCGTGCCGGCGAGCGCCCAGACCATTCCCCACAGGCTCAGCCAGAAACGCATGCGCAGCGGACTGCGCGCGGTCATCGGCTCACTGCCCGTACGCATCGCCACACACCCTCCTCGTCTGCACGGTACTCCCGTGCCGGCCGGTGCGGACGGCGAGCCGGGTGGACACGTACGGTGATGTCCGGGCACTTCTCGTGCGGGCGGTCCGTTGAACGGGGCACGGGCGGCCGGGTCCTCCCGGGGTGCCGACGCGGGCGCACGACGACAAGGGGCGTTCATGGGAGCGGAGCGGGGGAAGCCGCCGCTGGACGAAGCGGCGCGCACGGACGAGCAGTCCGCCCGGTGGCTGGCGGCACTGGAAGCCCCGGGCATCGCGCCCGTCCGGGCGGAACTCCCGTCCGTCGACGACCTCCCCGACGTCCTGCTGGGACTCGCGGTGCCCCACGAAGCAGTGGCCGAGCTCCTGGCGCTGCGCGACCGGTTCGACCGGGACCCGAGTGCGCGGCTGTTGCTGGAGCGGGCCGTCGCCGGACTGCTGCACCGCCCGGACGAGATCGGCGGGGGCATCGCGCCGCAGACCCTGCCGACCGGGGACGACCCCCTCGGACGCTGCTTCCCGATCTTCGTCTATCTGGCGGCGCTCCCGCACACCCGCGCGTTGCACCGGACCCGCGGCATCGAGGACGAGGTCTCCCGCGCCTCCCTCGCCGACCTGGGACGTCAGATCGCGGTCCACCGCCGCCGGCACGGGGAGACCGGAACGACCCCGCCCGGCTGGTGCTCGCTCGCCTTCCGCGGCGAGCTCTACCAACTGGGACGGCTCCAGTTCCAGCGGGCGCACCTGCTCGAAGGGCTCGCCCCGCTCGTCATCGCGGCCGGCTCGGCGAGCGACCCCACCGACCTCTGCGCGAGTCTCCACATCCCCGACTTCCGGGGGCCGCTGTCACCGGAGGTCTGTGACCGGTCCCTGGAGCGGGCGCGTTCCTTCTTCGCGCGCCACTACCCCGAAGAGCGGTACCGCACCGCGGCCTGCTCCTCCTGGCTGCTGGACACGCAGCTCCGGACCCTGCTGCGCCCCGGGTCCAACATCGTGCGGTTCCAAGAGCGGTTCCGGCTCGGTCCGCCCGACAGCGAGCCCGATGACCACAGCCCCGTGGCGTTCGTCTTCGGCGATCCCACGGTGGCGTGGGACGACCTGCCCCGGCGCACTTCCGTCGAGCGGGCGATCGGCGACCACCTGAGGTCCGGCGGGCACTGGTACCACGGGCGGGGCTGGTTCCCGCTGTGACGCCGGACGGGTCCGGTGGACTCCGGGCCCGGGTGCTCAGCGATCGCCCGCGCGCCCCCGGCCGAAGCCCGTCGGCTCTTCCGGGCCCCGGGTGATGCCCAGGCCCCCGGTGCTCCGCAGGCGTTCCATGTCCCGGCGGTCCCGCTTGGTCGGCCGACCGGTACCGCGGTCCCGCACACCGGCGACGGCCACGGCCTCGCGCGGCGGGGGCGGCGGGCTGTTGTCGACGTACGCCTCGACGGCGACGGGTGCACCGACCCGCTTGCGGAGGACGCGCTTGACGATCACGATGCGCTCGCGCCCCGCGTGCCGCAGCCGCACCTCGTCGCCGACGCGCACCGCGTGGGCCGGCTTCACCCGCTCGCCATTGACCCGGACATGGCCGCCCCGACACGCGGCCGCCGCCAGGGACCGGCTCTTCACCAGGCGCACCGACCAGATCCAGCTGTCCACCCGGACGCTGCCCTGCGCGGGGTCGGGGGCCACCACCGGTCCGGTGCCCCCGCGCTCGGTGCTCGCGCCCGCGTCCCCGGAGCCACCGGGGTCATCCGCCCCGGCGCCGGAGGAGGAACCCGCTGCGGCCGGACGGGAGGAACCCGGTGCGGCCGGGGGAGGAGGGCCGTCCGCCAGATCAGAAGCCATGCCCCGACCTTAGCCCGGTGCGTGCCCCGGACGCCGTGGATATTCCGCCCGAGCGGCCCACTCCGGGGTGCACCGGGCACCGGGCCCCGGAATCCTGACATCCAGCCGCCCGCCGGACCCGGTCCGGTCCTTCGACAGCCAGCTGGCGGTGCGGAACCGGGAGGGAGCGCGTCCCGTGCACACCGAGGCCACGACCGCCGCCCCCGGGGGCGGGCCATGACCACCCGGACCCCCGAGGCCGAACCGGACCCGGCGCAGGAGCCCCGACCCGGGTTCCGCTTCCCCAGCGCCCAGACGGTCCTGGTCCTGGTCACCCTCGCCGTCTGGGCGCTCACCTTCCTGATCCCGCCGGGCACCTACGACCGTGACGCGCGGGGCGCCCCCGTCCAGGGCACGTACCACCGGGTCGATGCCTCGCAGAGCTTCGCCGACCGGCTGAACGACCTGTTCCTCGCCCCGGTCAACGGCCTCTACGGCATCCTCGACCCGCGCAGCGGGCAAGTGGGGCCCGAGCTGTCGGGCGAGCTGTTCGGCAGTGCCGGGGTCTTCCTCTTCGTCCTCGCGATCGGCGCGTTCATCACCGTCGTCTTCGTGACGGGCGCACTGGACCGCGGCATCGAACGGCTCGCGCACCGACTGCGGAACCGGGGCTGGTTGCTCATCGCGGGCGTCATGGTGGTCTTCTCGGTGCTCGGCACGGTCGAAGGATTCGCCGAGGAGACCCTCGGCTTCTACGGGCTCGTCGTACCGCTGGTGCTCGCCCTCGGCTACGACCGGATGACGGCCGTGGGCACGATCATCCTCGGTGCCGGGGTGGGCGTCATGTGTTCCACCGTCAACCCGTTCGCGACGGGGGTCGCCTCCGCCGCCGCCGGGATCTCACTGGGCGACGGCATCGTGCTGCGGTTCGTCATGTGGGTGGTGCTCACCTCCGTCACCATCACGTACGTCGTCCGGTACGCCCGGCGGGTGCGGGCCCGTCCCGAGCGGTCGGTGTCCGGGTTCCTGCCCGGTGACCGGGCGCTCGCCGCGGCCGGCGGCCCCGATGCGGCGGTCCCGGAACTGACGGGCACCCACCGGGCCGTGCTCGCGCTCACCACCCTGGTCTTCTCCTTCATGATCTTCTCGGTGGTGCCCTGGGCGTCCGCACTCACCGGGCGCGCGGACGCGGTCCCGTACGGGTGGGAGCTCGGCTGGTCGTTCCCCGAACTCGCGGCGCTGTTCCTCGTCGCGGCCGTCCTGGTCGGGGTCGTCGCGCGGATGGGCGAACAGCAGCTGAGCGCCACCGTGGTCCGGGGCGCGGCGGACTTCCTCTCCCCGGCACTGGTCATCGTCCTCGCCCGCGGCATCACGGTCATCATGAACAACTCACAGATCACGGACACCGTGCTGCACTCCATCGAAGGGGTCGTGGCGGGCACCTCGTCGGCCGCGTTCGCGGTGATCGTCTTCCTGGTGAACCTCCCGCTGGCGTTCCTGATCCCCTCCAGCTCCGGACACGCCACGCTCGCCATGCCGATCCTCGCGCCCCTCGCCGACTTCGCGGGGGTGTCCCGGGCGGTCGTCGTCACGGCCTGGGCGGCGGCCAGCGGCTGGATGAACCTCTGGGTGCCCACGACGGCCGTCACCATCGGCGGGGTCGCCCTGGCGAAGGTCGGCTACGACCGGTACCTGCGGTTCGTGTGGCCCCTGCTGGCGATCCTGGCGGTCCTGGTCTGCGGGTTCCTGGCGCTCGGCGCGGTGCTCGGCTGACCCGCTCCGACCGGTGCCGTCCGTCCGCTGCGGGCCCGCCGCCGGGTGCCTACCGTGGTGCCATGGGGCACACGGGAGCCATCGGCGACGCCGGCGCCGTGGAGGACGCCGCGCGGACCGTCCGGGACGCGGACGGGTTGGCCGCGCTGGACGTGCGGATCACCGACTGCGTCGCCTGTCCACGGCTCGTCGCATGGCGGGAGGAGGCCGCGCGGGTCAAGCGCCCCGCCCATCGTGACCAGGAGTACTGGGCGCGGCCGGTCCCCGGGTTCGGGCCGCCGGACGCCGCGCTGTTGCTCGTGGGCCTCGCCCCCGCCGCACACGGTGCCAACCGCACGGGGCGGATGTTCACCGGCGACCGCTCGGGCGACGTGCTGTACGCGGCGCTGCACGCCCTCGGACTGGCTTCCGCACCCCGCACCGGGGCGGCCGACGACGGACTGGCCCTCCGGGGCGTGCGCATCACCTCCCCCGTGCACTGCGCACCGCCCGCCAACCGCCCCAGCCCGGGGGAACGGGACACCTGCCGGCCCTGGCTCGTCCGCGAGGTGGGGTTGCTGCGCCCCACCCTGCGGGCCGTCGTGGTGCTGGGCGCCTTCGGCTGGCAGGCGTTGTGGCCCGCGCTCGCGGCGGCCGGCTTCGCGGTGCCGAAGCCCCGCCCCGCCTTCGGTCACGGGACCCGGGTGGGGGTCGCGTCGCGACCCGCCGGCCCGGAGCCGGGCCGGACCGCGGCCGGGCGGGGCGGGCCGGGACTCACCGTCTTCGGCTGTTACCACGTCAGCCAGCGCAACACGTTCACCGGTCGGCTCACCCCCGCGATGCTGCGGCAGGTGCTCGCCGCGGCGGCCGGGGCGGCGGGGGTGCTCCCGGCCGGGGTCAGTCCTGGGGCACCGCCACCGTCGCCGTGATCTCCACCAGCTGGCCGGGGTAACCGAGAAGGGTGACTCCCATGATCGTCGAGGAGTGCGGGCCGCGGCTCAGACCGCTGGCCTGGACCACCTCCCAGACCGCGTCCAGCGTCTCGTGCGCGTCGGTGACCACGTACACATCGGTGTAGACGACGTCCTCCAGTGCGGCGCCGACGGCCTTCGCCTGCTCGGTGAGGTTCGCGATCACCTGCTCGGTCTGTCGGACCGCGTCCCCGGCGCCGACGAGTTCGCCCGCCGGGTCCAACGGGACGGAGCCGGCCAGGAAGGCGAGCCGGGTGCCCGCCTCCACCACCGAGGCGTGCGCGTAGGTGGGCGGGGTGTACAGCGACGGGACGGTGACACGACGGATCATGGGGCTCCTCGGCCGGACGCGGGCCCCGCACCCGGTCGGGGCGGGACGTACCAGGCACGATCATGTGCTGCCCGCCCCGGTCCTCGCATCCGATTATCGGAACGCGGTGTTCCCCTCGCCTCGATCCGTGCGCTCCGCCGGCCGGCCGCACCTAGGCTTGCCGCCCATGGTCACCCCTTCCGCGCACCCGCGTCCGGAACCCTCCGACGAGCTCCCGCCGGCCCCGGACGGTTGCCCCGTCCGGGGTGCCGGCCGCGCTCCCGAGGACCCCGCGGACCGGCTGCTCGCCGACCCCTTCACCGCCTACGCGGCCCTGCGCGCCACCGCACCCGTCCACCGGATCACCGGACCCGACGGCACCCCCGCCTGGCTCGTCACCCGCTACGAGGACGTGCGGTCCGGGCTAGCTGACCCCCGGCTCTCGCTCGACAAGAAGAACGCCCTGCCGGGCGGTTACCACGGCTTCCGGCTGCCGCCCGCGCTCGACGCCAACCTCCTGAACATGGACCCTCCCGACCACACCCGCATCCGCCGTCTCGTGGCGCGCGCCTTCACCCCGCGCCGGATCGAACGGCTCCGGGAACCGGTCCGACGCGCGGCGCACGCCCTGGTCGACGGTTTCGGTTCCACCGGCCGCGTCGACCTCGTCACCGCGTACGCGGGGCCGTTGCCCGTCACCGTCATCGGTGACCTCCTCGGGGTCCCGGAGGGCGACCGGCGCGACTTCCGGAGCTGGACCGCGACGCTCCTCGGCCCGGAGCGCCCCGACCCGGTCGCCGCGAAGGAGACGGTGGGGGCGATGCTGCGCTTCTACACCGGACTCGTCGCCGACAAGCGCCGCGCCCCCGGCGACGACCTGCTGTCCGACCTCGTCGCCGTCCGCGACGAGACCGCCGAACCATCCCCGTCCGGCTCGTCCGGCCCGTCCGGGTCCGCAGCGGACGGGCGACTCACCGAGGACGAACTGGTCTCGTTGGCCTTCCTCATCCACTTCGCCGGCTACGAGAACGCCGTCCACCTCATCGGCAACGCCGCCCTCGCCCTGCTGACCCACCCCGAGGCGCGCGCCGAACTGCGCGCCGACCCTGCGCGATGGCCCGCCGCGGTCGACGAGTTGACCCGCTTCGACACTCCCGCGCTGCTCGCCTTCCGTCGGTTCCCCACCGAGGACGTGCGCATCGCCGGGGTCACCGTCGGGGCCGGGGAGACGGTGTTCCTCTGCCTGGCGTCGGCCAACCGGGACCCGGAACGCTTCCCCGACGCCGACCGGCTCGACCTGTCCCGGGACGCCTCGGGCCAGTTGGCCCTCGGCCACGGCATCCACTACTGCCTGGGTGCGTCGCTCGCCCGGCTGGAGGCGGAGGTCGCCCTCGCGGTCCTCCTCGAACGCCTGCCGGGGCTCGCACTGGACGGCGGTCCGACGGCCTCCCCACCGCGTCGGCGCACCCTGCGGAACAGGGGTCTTCGGGAACTGCCCGTCAGATTCTGAGCCCCGCCGATGAGTTCCGGTCCTCCGCACGGTCCACCCCCCACAGCCGTCGCCGTCCGGAGGAGGAACGATGTCGTTTCCGCAGATCGTCACGCGAGCGGAGTGGGTGAGTGCGCGGGAGGACCTGTTGGCCAAGGAGAAGGCCGTCACCCGCGCGCGGGACGCGCTCAACGCGGAGCGGCGCAGACTGCCGATGGTCGAGGTGCGCACGGAGTACGTCTTCGACGGCGCCGACGGGGCGTTGACGCTGCGCGACCTCTTCGAGGACCGGGACCAGCTCATCGTCCTGCACTTCATGTTCGCCCCCGAGTGGGAGTCGGGGTGCGTCGGCTGCTCCGCCTTCCTCGACCAGATCGGGAACCTGGCCCACCTCAGGGCGCGCAGTACGGCCTTCGTCGCCGTGTCCCGGGCCGCGTTCACCCGCATCCTGCCCTTCCAGGCGCGGATGGGCTGGGCGGTGCCGTGGTACTCGTCGGGCCGGTGCGACCGCGACGCCGACTTCAACACCGACTTCGGCGCCACGGTGCGGGAGGGCGGCCGGCTCGTCGAACGGTCCGGGGTGAGTTGCTTCCTGCGGCACGGGGAGCGGCTGTTCCACACCTACTCGACCACGGAACGCGGTCTCGACGGACTCGGTTCGACGGCGAGCCTGCTCGACCTGACCGCGCTCGGCCGGCAGGAGGAGTGGGAGGAACCCCCAGGGCGCGGGCTGGGCCACGGCGCCCGGGACGGCGGCGGCTGGCTGCGCTACCACGACGAGTACGAGGACTGATGCACACGGGCAACGGGGGACGGCACCCCCGAGGACCGGGGGCGGGGTCGCGGGCGGGGGTCAGAGGTCGGAAAAAGGGTCCGACCGGCGGCACCCCCACGGGCCGCCGGTCGGACCGGGTGACCGGGCGACACCCCCAGGGTCGCCGGTCAGGCCGTCACGGGACGGCACCACGTGGGCGTCGTTCCCGTGACGCGGCATAGAGCCAGATAGAGCGGTATGGGCGGGGTGTAGGGGACCGTCGCCGTCGGCCGGTGGATCAGCCCCGGGGGGCGGCCCCCGTCCGGGAGCAGGGCCCCGTTCACGTAGTGGGCGGGTGCGGGCCAGTGCAGCGCCACGTCCGAGCCGGCGGGGACGATCCACCACCAGCGGTCCCGCTCGTCGGCGTACACACACCCGATCCGGGGCAGTCGGGAGACCATCCGGCGGGCGTGGGCCTCGGGCACCGAGACCGCGTCGCAGCCGAGCGGGAGCGACATGCCCGTGGGCAGGGCCAGGCGCGGCGAGCAGGTGGTGCGCGTACGCCCCCGTGCCCTGCGGTGACGTTCCCGGGTGACCAGGGTGTCGAGGCTCAGCGTCCGTGCGGTCGTCACAGCCATTCGGCCCCCGTCCCGCGGAACGCCTCCGCACGGGCGCCCGGGACCGTCTTGCCGCCCACCGGCTCGGCGGCCCGCGGCAGTTCGGCCCAGACCAGCAGGCCGGGCCCGGTCTCCTGGGCACCCCAGGCGCTGGAGACCGCCGCGACGAGCAGCAGGCCCCGGCCGTGCTCCTCCTCGGGCCGCTGCGACGAGGGCCGGGGCTCGCCCGGGGCACATCCCTCGTCGCTGACGGCTATGCGCACCTTTTCGGTGTCGTCGTGCAACTCGCAGACGATCAGGGTGGAAGCGGTGTGCACGATGGCGTTGGTGACCAGCTCGGACACCACGAGATCGGCCGCGTCGCAGGTGTCCTCACAGACGGACCAGCCGGACAGCCGGGCCCGTGTGAGGCGCCTGGCCTGTGCGGGCGAGCCCGGATGTGCAGCCAACTCGAAGCGGAAGCGGCGCCTGGCAGCCTCGCCAGGAGGCGCCCCGGCTGCCTCGGCACCGATACCCATTTCGGCAGCCTCTGTTCCTAACGGCGCGGACGGAATCACGTTTGCCACTATCTCCCCGCCGTGAACACTTGGCAAGTGGCACTCTGAAAATTGCAGAGTGCAGTGTGCCCGGCGAGGGGCACATGGCACACTGCTCGCAACAGCACGCGAAGCGGCCCCAGTTGGGTCCGCTGTTCTGTGCTGCCTGATCATCGGTGACTCTCCGGAGGTGGACGTGAGCGAACCGCGGTCCGCGCCGACCGTCGGCCAGGTCGTGCTCGGTCGTCGCCTCCAGGACCTGCGGGAGCGCGCCGGACTGAAGCGTGAGGAAGCCGCCCAGCTCCTCCGGGTCGCCCCCGCCACCGTCCGCCGCATGGAGAACGCCGAAGTCGCCCTCAAAATCCCGTACGTGCAGCTCCTGCTGAAGGCGTACGGGGTCGCCGACGACGAGGCCGACACCTTCGTCACCCTGGCGGAGGACGCCAACCGCCCCGGCTGGTGGCAGCGCTTCCACGAGGTGCTGCCGGGCTGGTTCTCCATGCACGTCAGCTTGGAGGGGTCGGCGAGCCTCATCCGGACGTATGAACCGCACTTCGTGCCCGGACTGCTCCAGACGGAGGACTACGCACGCGCGGTGCTCCGCTCCGGTGCCGTGGGGCAGACCCGCCCCGAGGACATCGAGGGGCACGTGGCGCTGCGCATGCAACGGCAGGACCTGCTCACCCGCGAGGACGCCCCGCGGCTGTGGGTCGTCATGGACGAGACCGTGCTGCGCCGCCCCGCCGGCGGTCCCGAGGTGATGCGCGACCAGATCGACAAGCTGCTGGACCGCACGGCGCTGCCGAACGTCACCCTCCAGATCGCCCAGTTCGAGTCGGGTCCGCACCCCGGCACGTACGGCCCCTTCGTGCTGTTCCGCTTCACCGTGCCGGAACTGCCCGACATGGTGTACAGCGAGTACCTGACCGGCGCCGTCTACCTCGACGCACGTCCCGAGGTCGCCCGGCACCTTGAGGTCATGGACCGCATGGCGGCCCAGGCCGCCACAGCACATCGCACGAAGGAGATCCTGCGGGATCTCCGCAAGGAGCTATGAATGGATCGACAGGGGATATACAACGGCATGCCCGCTCGGGAACTCGGCGCCGAGGGCTGGCACAAGCCCTGGAGCGGGGGCAACGGCGGGAACTGCGTCGAAACCATGAAGCTGGCCGACGGCCGGGTGGCCGTGCGTCAGTCCGCGGATCCGGACGGGCCGGCGCTGATCTACACGCGTGGAGAGATCAGGGCGTTCATCCAGGGGGCCAAGGCGGGTGAGGCCGACTTCCTGCTCTCCTGAACCGATCGGCTCCCGCACCGCGCGCCACCCGGGACCGCGCCCCCGGTCGACCGGCGAGGGCCACGCCGCCCGACCGGACCCGTACCGTCCTCCCCCACGACCCGTCCGCGGCCCGTCATGACACCGCCGTCGGCGGTCGCACCCGGCATCTGACGTTCCCCCCTCCGCACCCCGGCGTCCCCCACGGCGTCGGGTCGTTCCGGCACGGCAGCGGAAGGGGGCCGATCGGAAGGGGTCCAGTGGAAGGGGCGCCCCGCCCTGCACCGGCCCGCCCCGCCCCGGCCCGCCTGGTGGCGCCCCGACCGACCGGTGGCGGCGACCGGTGCACGCCGCGGTGCCCTCGGCGGGGCGCACGGTCAGGCGCGCATCGGGCGGTCCTCCGGCCCGATCGGCGCGGGCAGCCCGCTCGTGCCGACCAGGTACCGGTCGACCGCCGCCGCCACCGCCCGGCCCTCCGCGATCGCCCACACCACCAGAGACTGACCGCGCGCCGCGTCACCCGCGGCGAACACGCCCGGGCGGTTCGTGGCGAAGGAACGGTCCCGGGCGATGCCCCCGCGGGCGTCCACCTCCACCCCCAACCCCGACAACAGCCCGTCGTCCCGGTCGGGCCCCGAGAACCCGAGCGCCAGCAGCACCAGATCGGCCCGCAAGGTCCGCTCCGACCCCGGCAACGGCCGCCGCCGCGCATCGACGTCGGCCATCCGCACCCCGCGCACCCGGCCCTCCGCGTCCCCCTCGAAACCCAGGGTCGACGCGGCGAACAGCCGCGCGTCGGCGTCCGACACGGGTGCACTGTGCAACCGGGCGCCCTCCTCGTGCGCCGCCGACAACCGGTAGACCCTGGGGTACGTGGGCCAGGGTTCCCCCGCCCCGCGGTCCGGCTCCGGCAGGACGTTGATGTCCAACTGGGTCACCGACGCGGCACCCTCGCGCAGCGCCGTGCCCAGACAGTCCGAACCGGTGTCCCCACCGCCGATGACGACGACGTGCCGTCCCGCGGCCGACAGCGGGGACACCTCCAGATCCCCCTCGCACACCCGGTTCGCCCAGGGCAGGTACTCCATCGCCTGGTGGATGCCCGCCAGCTCCCGCCCCGGCACCGGCAGCTCGCGCCACGCCGTCGCCCCCGTGGCCAGGACCAGCGCGTCATGACGGGACAGCAACTCCTGCGCACCGCACCCACGGCCCACCGCGGTGCCCGGGTGGAACTTCGTCCCCTCGTCCCGCATCTGCGCCAGCCGCCGGTCCAACTGCCCCTTGTCCATCTTGAACGCGGGAATCCCGTACCGCAGCAGCCCGCCGATCCGGTCCTCCCGCTCGTACACGACCACGGTGTGCCCGGCCCGGGTCAGCTGTTGGGCCGCGGCGAGTCCCGCCGGGCCCGAACCCACCACCGCGACCGTCCGCCCCGACAGCCGCTCGGGGGGCCGGGGCGGCAGCAGCCCGTCGGCCCACGCCCGGTCCGCTATCGCGGCCTCCACGTTCTTGATCGTGACCGCCGGCTGGTTGATCGCCAGCACGCACCCGGCCTCGCAGGGCGCGGGACACAACCGCCCGGTGAACTCGGGGAAGTTGTTGGTGGCGTGCAGCCGCTCACTGGCCGCCCGCCAGTCGTCGCGCGCCACGAGGTCGTTCCAGTCCGGGATCAGATTGCCCAGCGGACACGCCTCGTGGCAGAACGGGACCCCGCAGTCCATGCAGCGGTCGGCCTGCCGCCGGACCAGGGGCAGCAGCGCCCCGGGCACGTACACCTCGTCCCAGTCCCGGACCCGTTCCTCCACCGGGCGGCGCGGCCACTCCTCGCGCCCCGTCCGCAGGAACCCCTTGGGGTCGGCCATGGCCGTCTCCCTCGTGTGCGCTCCCGAGCCACGATACGCCGCGCCCCGGCCGTGGGGGCGGCCCCGCTCACCGGGCGAGCGCCAGCACGTACAGCGCACAGGACGCGAGCGCGGCGCCGGTACGGACGTGGTTGGCGCGCGTCCACTCACGCGCCCAGGTCCGCCAGTACCCGGCGGTGTCCGGTCCTGCGGGGTCGACCTCCGCCAGCGCGTCGTTGCGCGGGAAGTGCGCCACGGCGCTGAGCCCGAGGGTCCCGAACAGGTACAGCCCGGCGCCCGCGAGCAGCAGCACCCCGGTCGACCCGGGCCAGGACACCAGGGTGAACCCGACGATCACCGCGCTCAGCACCGCGCCGCCCGCGAACGCCACCATGACCCAGGGACTCAGCGCCGTCCGGTTGACGGCCTGCATCGCCGCGACGCCCTGGGGCGGCGGCAACGAGACCAGCGCCCGCATCACGAAGGTGGAGAACGCGTACAGCGCCCCCGCCGTCAACCCGCACAGCAGTGCCCCCGCGAACACCACCACGAAGAACGCCCCGTCGATCATCACCGCTCCCCTCGTCCGGGGCCCGGTCCCGGGCCCGTGCTCCCAGTCAAGCCCCGGCCGCCCTGGCCGACCATGGCCGAGACGCGCACCGGCATGCGTCTGCGTCCCCCCCGCCCGGTGGCCCGCGCCCGGCCCGGGGAGGATGGACCCGTGCGCCTGCAACCGATCACCTGGGACCGGCTCGCCCACGCCCTCGTGGAGCGGCTGCCCGCTCCGGACGCCGACCCCGTCGCGGACCACGAGGCCGACCGCACCTGGCTGCGAATCGCCCTCGACGCCGCTCCGGCGGCCCGGCCCGCGGACCTGGCGCAGCGGCTGGCCGAAACGCTGCGGACGCGCGGCCGGGCCGCCGTGGTCATCGGGACGGAGGGCTTCCAGCGGCCCGCCTCGCTCCGCTACGAACACGGGCGCGAGGACCCCGACTCCTACTACGACGGCTGGCTCGACACCGGCGCCCTGTGGCGGGAGGTGTTCGCGCCGCTGGACCCGGGAGGCACCGGCCTGGTGCTGCCCGACCTGTGGGACCCCGTCACGGACCGCGCCACCCGCAGCGCGCCCGTCGGCCTGCCGCCGGGCGGTGTGCTGCTGCTGCACGGCCCGTTCCTGCTCGGACACTGGTTCCCGTTCGACCTCACGGTGCACCTGGGGCTCTCCGCGGGGGCCTTGGAGCGCCGTACGCCCGCCGCGCACCGGTGGACGCTGCCCGCCTTCGCCCGGTACGCGTCCGAGGTCGATCCGGCGGCCGCGGCGGACGTCCTCGTACGGGCGGACGACCCCGGGCGGCCGGCGTGGAACGGCTGACCCGGGGCGTCTCGGGTGCGGCCCCCTCCCGGTGCGGTGACAATGGAGGGCGCCGGGACTAGCGACGCGTCCCGCGCCGCGCCGGCCGTCCGGCACCGGGAGGTACCGCATGACCACCGCCGGAGACATCATGCACCGGGGCGCCCAGTGGATCCCCGCCCACGAGACCCTCGACCGGGCCGCCCAGCTGATGCGGGACCTGGGGGTCGGCGCCCTTCCCATCGCCGACGCCGACGAACGCCTCTGCGGCATCCTCACGGACCGCGACATCGTGATCGAGTGCGTGGCCATGGGCCACGACCCGGCCAAGGTCACCGCGGGCGACCTGGCCCAGGGCACCCCGCGCTGGGTCGATGCGGGCGCCGACGTGGACGCGGTGCTCAACGAGATGCAGGGCCATCAGATCCGCCGGCTGCCGGTCCTGGAGGACAAGCGGCTGGTCGGCATGATCAGCGAATCGGACCTCGCCGGGCACCTGTCCGACGAGCAGATCGCCCACTGGGTCGAGAGCGTGTACGCCACGCGCTGACCCTGCCCGGAACTCAGAGCCAACCGTTGCGGCGGAACCCCCGGTACACCAGGACGCACGCCGTGGCGATCACGGTGAGCACGGCCGGGTAACCGTACGGGGACCGGAGTTCGGGCATGTGCGTGAAGTTCATGCCGTAGACCCCGCACACCATCGTCGGGACCGCGATGATGGCCGCCCAGGCGGTGATCTTCCGCATGTCGGCGTTCTGGGCCACCGTCACCTGCGCCAGATGGGCCTGGAGGATCGAGTTGAGGAGGTCGTCGAAGGCGCTGATCTGCTCGCCGACCCGCAACAGGTGGTCGGCGACGTCCCGGAAGTACGTCTGCATCTCCGGGTCCACGGAGCGCGTCGGGTGACCGGAGAGGATCTGGAGCGGTCGGTTCAGGGGGAGGACGGCCCGCTTCAGCTCCAGCAGTTCGCGCTTGAGCTGGTACACCCGCCCGGGGTCGACCCGGGCACCGCCCTCGGCGAACACCGCGGACTCGATCTGGTCCATGTCGGCCTGGATCGCGTCGGTGACCCGGAGGTAGTCGTCGACCACGTGGTCGGCCACGGCGTGCAGCACCGCGGCCGGCCCCTTCGCCAGCCGCTCCGGCTCGGACTCCAACTCCTCCCGGACCGGACCGAGCGAACCGTGCTGGCCGTGCCGGACGGTGATGACGAACCCGCGGCCGACGAAGACCATGAGTTCCCCGGTGTCCACCACCTCGCTGGTCGCGGTGAGTTCGGCGTGCTCCACGTAGGCGACGGTCTTGAACACCGCGAACAGCGTCTCCCCGTAACGTTCCACCTTCGGCCGCTGGTGCGCGTGGACGGCGTCCTCCACCGCGAGGGGGTGCAGGTCGAACAGCTCGGCGATGCCGGCGAACTGTTCCTCCGTCGGTTCGTGGAGCCCCATCCAGAAGAAGCCGTCGCCGCGGGCGCGCACCCGTTCCACGGCCCGGGCCAGGGCCTCGCCGGTCAGCGCCGGCCCGTCCGTCTGACGCACCCCGCCCTGGTAGCGCACGCAGTTGACGACGGCGGAACCCAGCGGGGAGCGGGCGGGGTGGCTGAGGTCGACCCGTCGGCGGCCACGGGTCAACTGCGCCACCTTGCGCAGGCCGCCGACCCCCCGGAGGCCACCGGCCCTCCGCAGACTTCCCGCCATCGACATGCCGAACTCCTCGTGTCGTACTGCGATGTGGCGGGTCAGTCTGCCAGCAGGACGGGTGCCGTGGGGACGGGAGCGGGGGTTCCGCAGTGGTCCAGCTCACCCCGGTGGCCTGCGGGTTCGCCCCGTGCGCCCCTGGTGCAACAGCGGGCTCCGGGCGTTCCGACCGGCCCTAGAGTCCGCGGTCCCGCCGGGGAGCCGTGCTCCGGTCGGCTCGCCGGGTGAGCAGGGTCAATGCGCTCAGCGGGAGCAACAGCAGCGCGGCCCACAGGTTCAGCCAGGCGTAGCCGGCCGCCGCCACCACGAGTCCCGCAAGGGCGCCGCCCACGCCCGCCGCCGCACTCATGACCAGGTCGGACAGGCCCTGGGCGGCGGCCTGCGCGGCCTTCGGGACCGACTCGGTGAGCAGCGCCGAACCGGCCACCAGCGCCGCCGACCAGCCCAGCCCCAACAGGAAGAGACCGGCCGCGGTCCGGCCGTGCGCACCGCCCGAGGTACCCGCGAGGAGGGCGGCGCACGCCAGCAGCACCACCGACAGGCCGATCACCGCATCGCGCCCCAGCCGGTCCGACAACCACCCCATGACCGGGGAGAAGGCGTACATGCCGGCGATGTGACCGCTGATCACCAGACCGATCAGCTCGATGCCGGCGCCGTGGTGCCCGAGGTGCACCGGGGTCATCGCCATGACCCCCACCATCACCGTGTGCCCGAGTGCGACGGTCACCAGCGCCAGCCGGGCCCGGGGCGACGCCGAGACGGCCGCGAAGCCCACACGCAGGGTGCCGCCCCGCCCCGGCGCCGCGTCGCCGGGGGACAGGGCGCGGGCCACCAGCAGCGGATCGGGGCGCATCAGGAGGGCGACCACCCCCGCGGCGGCCAGGAACACCCCCGCCGCCCACAGGAACGGCCCGGCGGTCTCCGGTACCCCGAGCGGGGCGGCGCTCGCCCCGGCCGGACCGGCGATGTTCGGGCCGAGGACCGCGCCGACGGTGGTGGCCCACACGACGTGGGAGATGGCCCGCGCCCGGTGGCCGGGTTCCGCGAGGTCCGCCGCGGCGAACCTGGCCTGGAGGTTCGCCGCGGTCGCCGCACCGAACGCCGCCATGCCGAGCAGCAGCAGCGGGAAGCTGTCCACCACCCCCGCGACCACGATGACCCCGGCGCCGACCGCCCCGATCAGGTACCCGAGCACCAGCCCGGCGCGTCGGCCGCGGGCGTTCATCAGCGCGGCCAACGGCAGCGCCAGGAGGGCCGTCCCGGCGACCGTCGCGGTGGGGGCGAGCCCCGCCAGGGAGCCGGTTCCGCTGACCTCCTCGGCCAGCACCGCGGCGAGGGCCACCCCGATGGCGACCCCGAGTCCGCCGAGTATCTGGCTGGATATCAGGGCGGTCGACACCCGTCGGCGCAGCGCGGGCAGGTCATCCGGGACGGTCACCGGGTTCGCCACCGGGGTCGTCACCGGGAGGCTCGGGCCGCGGTCGGGCCCGGGCCTGGGGGCCGTGGTGTCGGGTTCGGGCGTGCTGGAAGGATTCACCGCCGCAGTCTGACAGCGCACCCGCCGCTCGGAACACCCCATTGACCTGCGTAAACGGCGGGGAGCCCTTAGAACAGCGGCTGCGGCAGGACGCCCTCCAGGGCCAGCAGCGTCCGCTTGGCCTCCAGCCCGCCCCCGAAGCCACCGATGCCGCCGTCCCGCTCGACGACCCGGTGGCAGGGCACGACGACGGGCAGCGGGTTGGCGCCCATGGCCGCCCCCACGGCCTGCGCGGCGCCGGGCTGCCCGACCCGACCGGCCAGCTCCCCGTACCCCGCGACCGCGCCGTAGGGCACGCCCGCCAGCAGTTCCCGCAGCACCTCGCGGTGGAACCCCGAGACCAACGACCAGTCCAGGGGCACGGTGAAGGTGCGCAGCTCGCCGGCGAAGTACGCCGCCACCTGACGGATCGCCTCCGCGAGCAGCGGCTCGGCGGGGGCGTGCACCGGTCGGGTGCCCAGCCGGGCCGCCAGGGCGTCCAGGGTGTCGTCGCGCACCGCGTCGGTGGCGTGGAAGGCGACCGTGACCAGACCCCGGTCCGTGGTGACCAGGAGCAGCGGGCCGATGGCGCTGTCGACGACCTCCCAGGCGGGGACCCGGGCGCCCGGGCGGGCGCCGCCGGACCCACCCGCCTCACCCGTGCCGCCCGTGCCGACTACGCCGTCCGTGCCGTCCGTGTCGACTACGCCGCCCGTACCGTCCGTGCCGTTGGCGTGCTGCCCGTCCTCCGTGCTCACCATGCGGCCCACCGTACGCCCACCCCCTGACAGCGCGGGCCCGCCGCCGTCAGTCGACCTGACCGAGCGCCTCCGCCACGACGTCGGGGGTGTTGGTGATGATGCCGTCCACGCCGTTGCGGGCGGCCAGCCGCGCCTCCGGCGCCGCGTTCACCGTCCAGGTGTTCACCTCCAGACGGCGGCCGTGCGGCCCGCCGAAGCTCTGCACGGCCGCCACGTACGCCGCGGACACCGTGCTGTGCTTCGGGTTGATCTGGTCCGTGAACTGCGCGTACCAGGGCAGTGCCGCGAGCGAGGGGGTGCCGAGGAATCCGGTGCGCACGTCCGGGCGGGCGCCGTGCAGGGTACGGATGCTGTCCGTGCTGAAGCTCTGGACGACGAGCCGGTTCCTGAGGTGGCGCTGGTTGAGCCAGCGTTCCTCGCCGAGGACCCGCAGGACGTCGTCCTCGATCCCCGGATACTGCTCCGGGGCCTTGATCTCCATGAGCAGCTTCTGGTCGTTGACGTCGACCCGCCGCAGGTAGTCGCGCAGGGTGGGCACCCGGGTGCCCGCGTACTCCTCGCCCTTCCAGCCGCCCGCGTCCAGGCGGGAGATCTCCGCCGCGGTGAAGTCGGCGACCTTCCACGGCGACCGTCTGGGGAAGACCTGTTCGGCGTTGGTGGTGCGCTGGAGGTCGGTGTCGTGGATCACCACGAGGACGCCGTCCTTGGTGCGCTGGACGTCGTTCTCGACCCAGTCGACGCCCAGCTGGTCCGCCCGGTCCACCGCGGCGAGGGTGTTCTCGGGCGCCTGGGCCGAAGCACCGCGGTGGGCGATCACGGCCACCTGGTCCTCGGTGGCGAGGGCCTGGCTGGACAGGGCGGGCAAGGCCACGGCCGCCGCGCCCAGCACGACGACCGAGGACACGGCTCCCGTCCGTAGAGGTACCGGCAGTTTTCGCATCATATGAACGAGCACGGGACCGACCCTGCCAGCACCATCGCAACGGACCGTGTACGGCGCGTGCACACGCGCGGAACGGATGACCCGGTCGGACGCACGTCCGAGGCGGAAGGGGGACCGACGGTGCGGAGGGGAACGAACATGATCCTTTGAACCGGAATCGCTCGTACGTTCTTTCTGGGGTCATAATCACGTTGCAGCCCATGACGTTCCGGGCCCTGGGAAGGGGGAAACGGACGCCAACAGGGGGGTTCGCACAGAGCGAAAGGCAAACCGTTTCATGCAAGGCACCGTCGACGGCTTCAGCTACGGATGGGTCACCCCGGTCATCGCGTACGCCATGGCCTGTCTGGGCGCGGGGCTCGGCCTGCGCTGCACCACCAGATCGCTGCTCATCAACGACTCCTGGCGGCCCGGCTGGCTGCTTATGGGCTCGGCGGCCATCGGCTCCGGCATCTGGACCATGCACTTCGTCGCGATGATGGGCTTCACCATCCAGGAGACGCCCATCCGCTACGACGTCAAGCTGACGTTCGCCAGCCTCGGCGTGGCGATCGTCATGGTCGGCGTGGGGGTCTTCATCGTCGGCTACAAGGGCGCGACGAAGGCTTCCCTGTTCACCGGCGGCACCCTCACCGGCCTCGGCGTCGCCTCCATGCACTACATGGGCATGGCGGCCATGCACATGAACGGGCGCCTCGTCTACGACACCGGCGTCGTCGTCCTGTCGGTCGTGGTCGCCGTGGTCGCCGCGACCGCCGCCCTGTGGGCCGCCGCCCAGGTGCGCGGCTTCCGCTGGACGCTCGGCGCCAGCCTGGTCATGGGGGTCGCCGTCACCGGGATGCACTACACGGGGATGGCCGCGCTCAGCGTGAAGCTCCACGGGATCCCCGGCAACCCCGCCGGCGACTCGCCCGCGGAACTGCTCACCCCGATGCTGATCGGCCCGCTGGTGTTCCTGCTGCTCGCCGGCGTGGTCGTGATGTTCGACCCGATGCTCATCATGGGGCGCACGGAGTGGGAGACCGCCCGGGCCCGCGACGAAGCCCGGCAGGCGCGCCCCGCACCGGCCGACCCGTCCCTCTTCGACGCCTCCGGCCCGGTCCCCGCCCCGTCCGCCGCCCCGCCCGGACCGCAGAACTGGTGACCCGCACCGGGCCGGCCCGCACGACGCGGCGCCGGCCCGGTCGGCGCCGCCGCCGCGCCCGGCCCGCGCCCGATGTCAGTGGCGCGCCGTACGGTGGGTGTCATGCGGCCCGTATCCCATATCGAACGCACGGTGGCACCCTTCGAGGTCGTCAGCCCCTTCAGCCCCAGTGGCGACCAGCCCGCGGCCATCGCCGAGCTCGACCGGCGCATCCGTGCGGGGGAGAAGGACGTCGTCCTGCTCGGGGCGACCGGCACCGGCAAGTCCGCGACCACCGCGTGGATGATCGAGAAGCTCCAGCGCCCCACCCTGGTGATGGCGCCGAACAAGACCCTGGCCGCCCAGCTGGCGAACGAGTTCCGCGAGCTGCTGCCGAACAACGCCGTCGAGTACTTCGTCTCGTACTACGACTACTACCAGCCCGAGGCGTACGTCCCCCAGTCGGACACGTACATCGAGAAGGACTCCTCGATCAACGAGGAGGTGGAACGGCTACGGCACTCCGCGACGAACTCCCTGCTCACCCGGCGCGACGTCGTCGTGGTCGCCTCCGTCTCCTGCATCTACGGCCTCGGCACGCCGCAGGAGTACGTCGACCGCATGGTCTCCCTGAAGGTCGGCGAGGAGGTCGACCGGGACGAGCTGCTGCGCCGCTTCGTCGACATCCAGTACACCCGCAACGACACGGCGTTCACCCGGGGCACCTTCCGGGTGCGCGGCGACACCATCGAGATCTTCCCGGTCTACGAGGAGCTCGCCGTCCGGATCGAGATGTTCGGCGACGAGATCGAGGCCCTCTCCACCCTCCACCCGCTCACCGGCGAGATCATCTCCGACGACCAGCGGCTGCACGTCTTCCCCGCCACGCACTACGTGGCCGGTCCCGAGCGCCTGGAACGCGCGGCGAACGACATCGAGAAGGAGCTCACCGACCGGCTGGCCGAGCTGGAGAAGCAGGGCAAGCTCCTGGAGGCGCAGCGGCTGCGGATGCGCACCACCTACGACCTGGAGATGCTCCGCCAGATCGGCTCCTGCTCCGGCGTGGAGAACTACTCGATGCACTTCGACGGCCGCGAACCGGGCTCCCCGCCGAACACGCTGCTGGACTACTTCCCCGAGGACTTCCTCCTCGTCATCGACGAGTCGCACGTCACGGTCCCCCAGATCGGCGCCATGTACGAGGGGGACGCCTCCCGCAAGCGCACCCTGGTGGACCACGGCTTCCGACTGCCCTCCGCGCTCGACAACCGCCCGCTGAAGTGGGAGGAGTTCCAGAAGCGCATCGGCCAGACCGTCTACCTGTCCGCGACGCCGGGGAACTACGAGCTGTCACGCGGGGACGGTTTCGTCGAGCAGATCATCCGCCCCACCGGCCTGATCGACCCCGAGGTCGTCGTCAAGCCCACCGAGGGCCAGATCGACGACCTGGTGCACGAGATCCGCAAGCGCACCGAGCGCGACGAACGCGTCCTGGTCACCACCCTCACCAAGAAGATGGCCGAGGACCTCACGGACTACTTCCTGGAGCTGGGCATCCAGGTCCGCTACCTGCACAGCGACGTCGACACGCTGCGCCGCGTCGAACTCCTGCGGGAACTACGGGCCGGGGAGTACGACGTCCTGGTCGGCATCAACCTGCTGCGCGAGGGGTTGGACCTCCCCGAGGTCTCCCTGGTCGCGATCCTCGACGCCGACAAGGAGGGCTTCCTGCGCTCGGGCACCTCGTTGATCCAGACCATCGGACGCGCGGCCCGCAACGTCTCCGGCCAGGTCCACATGTACGCCGACAAGATCACCGCGGCGATGGACAAGGCCATCGAGGAGACCAACCGCCGCCGGGAGAAGCAGGTCGCGTACAACAAGGAGCGGGGCATCGACCCGCAGCCCCTCCGCAAGAAGATCAACGACATCGTGGCGACCATCGCCCGCGAAGAGGTCGACACCGAGCAACTGCTCGGCACCGGCTACCGGGCGGCCAAGGACGGCAAGCCGACGAAGACCCCCGTCCCCGCACGCGGCGCCGCGGGCCAGGGGGCCAAGGGCAAGGGCGGGGCCAAGGCGGCCCAGGTGCCCACGGACCGTCCCGCCGCGGAGCTCGCCGAGCAGATCGAGGAGATGACCGCCCGGATGCGCGCCGCCGCTGCGGACCTCCAGTTCGAGATCGCGGCACGGCTGCGCGACGAGGTGTCGGAGATGAAGAAGGAACTGCGGCAGATGAAGGAAGCCGGACAGGCCTGACCGCACGGTCGGGGCCACGGCGGGGAGCGGTCGGCCGGTGTGTTGCAAGAGCGACACAAATGCCGACCGCCGGGGCGGCGTTGTCGCAGCCCGTGCGTAGGGTTCTCGACAACCGCGGTCACCGCGGTACAGGGGACGGTTCGAGAGGGGACAGCGCGTGACGGTCAACATGACCAAGGGTCAGGCCATCAACCTGCAGAAGAACGACGGGGGCACCCTGACCGCGGTGCGCATGGGACTCGGCTGGCAGGCCGCGCCGCGCCGGGGGCTGTTCGGCTCGCGCACCCGGGAGATCGACCTCGACGCGTCGGCCGTGCTCTTCGCCGACAAGAGCCCCGTGGACGTGGTGTTCTTCCGGCACCTCGTCAGTGATGACGGTTCCGTGCGGCACACCGGGGACAACGTCGTCGGTGGGGTCGGGCAGGGCGGCGACGACGAGGCCATCGTCGTCGACCTCCAGCGTCTGCCGGTCCACATCGACCAGATCGTCTTCACGGTGAACTCCTTCACCGGGCAGACCTTCGCCGAGGTCCAGAACGCGTTCTGTCGCCTCGTGGACGAGACGAACGGCCAGGAGCTGGCCCGCTACTCGCTCGACGGCAGCGAGGCCGGCGGGATCTCCAAGGACCGGGCGCCGGCGGCTCCGGTGGGCGACGCCTGGAAGCGCTCCACCGCGCAGATCATGGCCAAGGTCCACCGCGCGGGTGCCGGCTGGCAGATGACCGCCGTCGGACAGGCGGCCAACGGCCGCACGTTCCAGGACCTCATGCCGGCGATCCTGCCGCACCTGTAGAAGCAGGGGGCCGGCCAGGGCCGCCGGCCAGCTGGACGCACGCCAGTCAGACACAGGGGGACACGGGCAATGACGGCCGAACTGGTCCGGGGGCAGAACCACCCCCTCACCCGGACCCGTCTGGAGGTACGGGTGTCGGCCGGCGGACGGGTCGTCGTCGCCGCCACGCTCTGTGACGCATCGGGCCGGGTGCTCGACACCGACGGGGTCGCCCACCCGGGTGGCCCGTCGCTGCCCGGCCTGGAGACGTCCCCGGGAGCCGCCGCCGACCACCGTCTCGCCCTGGACCTGGAGGCGCTGCCGGACACCGTGCACCGGGTCCACCTCCTGCTGGCCCTCCCGGCGTCCGGTGACCGTCCGGCCGGTTTCGGTGCGCTGCCGGCGCCCTTCACGGCCCTCGTCGGTCCCGACGGCACCGAGCTCGTCAGCTACACGGTGACCGGGCTGGGCGCCGAGTCCGCGGTCGTCGCCCTGGAGGTCTACCGCAGACGGGACGCCTGGAAGGTCCGCGCGGTCGGCCAGGGGTACGCGGGCGGTCTCGTCGACCTGCTCGGCGACCAGGGCCTGTCGCGGGCGGCCGAGCTGGCCGCCGCGATCGACGCGGCCGTGGCCCGCAGCGAGCCCCGCCCCACCGGGGGGACCCGGGCGGCCGGGGTCCCCGCCGCACGCTCCGCCACCGCCGACGGCGCCACCGCGGCGGGGAGCACCGCCCGCAACGCCGGCGGCTCCATCGACTACACCCACCGCGACCGCGCTTCAGCGGCCCCCACTGCTCCAACGGCCCCAGCAGCCCCGGTCGACCCGCCCGACACGGCCGCCTCGCCGTCCCCGGCGCCCGTGCCGTCCGGTGGGGGCCCCGTCGCGGGCGACGCCGCCGGCTGGTCGCTGGACGAGCGGCTCTACAACCAGGTCCGGGGCATGTTCGAAGACCTGGCCCGGAGCGTCTCCGCGTACCGCAGCGCCGTCGACTTCGCCGAGTCCCGCCGCGAACAGGAACTCGACCGCGCCCTCGCGGACCCCCGCGCCCGCATCGGCGGGGCGAGTGACGCGGCCCGGGAGTCGGCCCGCGCCAAGTACGCCTCCCTGGTCGACCGGGCCCGGGCCGCCCTCGACCGCGACCTCGCCCAGCTCACGGCCGAGTCCGCCGTCGTGGAGACCGCCCTGCCCGCCGCCTTCGCCCGCTGGGACAACGCCGTGTGGCAGGCGTACCGGACTCCGACCGAGGCCCCCCTGGCCCTGCGGATGGGTGACCTCCACCTTCCCGAGGCGGACCGGCTGCGCATCCCCATGCTCGTACGGCTCCCCCTGGAGCGTGGCCTGTGGATCGACAGCGGCCGCACCGAGGAGGTCCCCGCCTCCTCGGCCGACGGGGACACCCTCAGACGCCTCGCCCTGGAGACCGCGGTCGCCCACGCAGCCCGCATGCTCGCGGTGCACCTGCCCGGCGAGCTCACCCTCCACGTCATCGACGCGGCGGGGGCCGGTACGAACGCCCTCGCCCCGCTGCTCGACAGCGGAGTCCTCGCCGCGCCCCCGGCCCGCGGGGCCCGCGGGGTGAACCGGATGCTGGAACACCTCACCCGGCGGGTCGACCTCGTCCAGATGGCGCTGCGCAACCAGGCCGTGGACGCCCTGCCCGACGACCTCGACACCGCACGGCAGCTCCTGATCCTCCACGACTTCCCGCACGGCTTCGACGACCGGGCCGTCACCCGGTTGCGCTACCTCGCCGACGAGGGCCCCGAGGTCGGGGTGCACCTGCTGATGGTCGCCGACCGTGAGGACGCCGCCGCGTACGGTCCGCTGCTCGATCCGCTCTGGCGCTCGCTGCTCCGGTTGACGCCCGTTCCGGACGATCACCTCGCCGATCCCTGGGTCGGACACGCCTGGACCTACGAGCCGCTGCTCCCGCCGTCCGGCGGGCGGGTCCTCCACCGGGTGCTGGCCGAGGTGGCCGCCGCCCGGCGGGCGCGGGGCAGCTGAGGGCGCGCGCGCCGGTCAATGTCACCCGAATGGGTCAATGTAGGTGACAAGATGCCCCAAAACCCATCCTGACCAGGTGACTTGGCTCTCACTTTACCTTCTGCTTTACCGCTCTTTGGTCCTTCGGGTAACCTGGCTCACGCGGAGGGGAGTACTCCCTAATCTGCGGCGTACCCGTCAATACGGACCCGACAGGGACCCGGGGCGCCGGCCCATGGAACACAGGACGTCACACGTCCCGCGCTCTTCGGGTGGAAGAGACCTCCGGCAGCGGACGACGCTGGAACCTGCCGTTACGTACTGCCGGAGGCGCAGTGGATGTTTCCATGACCCTATGGGTCCTCACCATCGTGGGCTTGTGTGTCCTGATCGGGGCCGACTTCTTCATCGGTCGCAAGCCGCACGACGTGTCCATCAAGGAAGCCGGCATCTGGACGATCGTCTGGATCGTGCTGGCCGCCCTGTTCGGCATCGGCCTCTGGATCTGGGGCGGTGCCACCCCCGCCGGTGAGTTCTTCGCCGGATACATCACCGAGAAGTCGCTGAGCGTCGACAACCTCTTCGTCTTCGTCCTGATCATGGCGAAGTTCGCGGTTCCGACCCAGTACCAGCAGCGCGTGCTGCTGATCGGCGTGCTCATCGCCCTGGTGCTCCGGGCGATCTTCATCGCGGCCGGTGCCGCGATCATCGCCAACTTCTCCTGGGTCTTCTACATCTTCGGTGCCTTCCTCATCTACACCGCCTGGAAGCTGATCCAGGAGGCGCGTGCCGACGAGGACGACGAGGACTGGGACGAGAACCGCCTCCTCAAGGCCGCCGAGAAGCGTTTCGGCGTGGCGAGCGAGTACCACGGCACCAAGCTCTGGATCGTCGAGAACGGCAAGAAGATCATGACCCCGATGCTGGTGGTCATGCTGGCCATCGGCACCACGGACATCCTCTTCGCCCTGGACTCCATCCCCGCGATCTTCGGCCTGACCCAGGACCCGTACATCGTCTTCACGGCCAACGCGTTCGCCCTGATGGGTCTGCGCCAGCTGTACTTCCTCATCGGTGGTCTCCTCAAGAAGCTGGTCCACCTCAGCTACGGCCTCTCGGTCATCCTCGGCTTCATCGGCATCAAGCTCGTGCTGCACGCGCTGCACGAGAGCGGTGTCAACGTTCCGGAGATCTCCATCCCGGTCTCGCTGGGCGTGATCTGTGCGGTGCTCGTCATCACGACGATCACCAGCCTCATGGCCTCCAAGAAGAAGGCCCGCGAAGAGGCCGAAGCCGCCGAGCACCAGGGCGTCGACCTCTGATCCCCGCTTGACCCCGCCGGCCGGTGGGCCCCGCCCACCGGCCGCACCCGGCCCGGTCCCCCCGGACCGGGACCCGCACGCGAGCGACGGCCGCCGACCCTCAGGGTCGGCGGCCGTCGGCCGTTGCGCCGCGCCCCCGCACCCCGACGGCGCGCTTCTCCCGGCTGCGCATGGGTGTTGACCCGTCTGGAACCCTTTGGTGCGTGATCGTACGATCAGACACATGATCGTTCGGCTTCGAGAACTCGCATCCCGTTGGACCGAGGCGGTGCCAGTCCTCGCAGTGCTGCTCCTCGCCGTCACCTGGGGGCGCGACCTGGCCGGCGTCTGGGTCGGCCTGGTCACCCTGGTCCTGGCCCTGGCCGTGCTCGCCGCCGTGCACCACGCCGAGGTCGTCGCCCACCGGGTCGGCGAACCCCTCGGCTCCCTGGTGCTGGCGGTCGCCGTGACGATCATCGAAGTCGCGCTGATCGTCACCCTGATGCTGGACGGCGGCGACAAGAGCGCGACGCTCGCCCGCGACACCGTCTTCGCCGCCGTCATGATCACGTGCAACGGCATCATGGGCCTGAGCCTCCTCGCCGCCTCGCTGCGCCACCGGGTCGCCGTCTTCAATCCCGAGGGCACCGGCGCCGCCCTGGCCACCGTGGCCACCATCGCCACCCTCAGCCTGGTCCTGCCGACCTTCACCACCAGCAAGCCGGGCCCCGAGTTCTCCACCTCGCAGCTCACCTTCGCCGCCCTGGCGTCCCTGGTCCTGTACGGACTGTTCGTCGCGACCCAGACCGTGCGCCACCGGTCGTACTTCCTGCCGATCAACCGCAGCGGCGAGGTCATCGACGCGGCCTCCGCGGACGACACCGCCGAGCGGCCGAGCAACCGTGCCGCCTACACCAGCCTGACCATGCTCACCCTGGCCCTGGTGGGGGTCGTGGGGCTCGCCAAGGGGGTCTCGCCGACCATCGAGTCCGGCGTCGAAGCGGCCGGGATGCCGCACGCCGTGGTCGGTGTGATCATCGCCCTGCTCGTCCTGCTGCCCGAGACGATCGCCGCACTGCGCGCCGCCCGCCGCGACCGGGTGCAGATCAGCCTCAATCTGGCCCTCGGTTCGGCCATGGCCAGTATCGGGCTGACCATCCCGGCCGTGGCCGTCGCCTCCATCTGGCTGTCCGGCCCGCTGGTGCTCGGACTGAGCGCCACCCACATGGTGCTGCTCGCGCTCACGGTCGTGGTCGGCACCCTCACCGTGGTGCCCGGCCGGGCCACCCCGCTCCAGGGCGGGGTGCACCTGGTGCTGCTCGCCGCGTACCTGGTGCTCGCCGTGAACCCCTGACCCACCCGGCCCCGTCCCGGCGACCGGGCGGGGCGTGCGCGGGCGCGTGATAGACCTCCCCTGACGTGCCGCACCGACCCGGAGGCCCCGCGATGACCCGTCCCGCCCGCTCCCTCGCCACTGCGCCGATCATGGTCCTGAACGGTCCCAACCTGAACCTGTTGGGACTGCGTCAGCCCGATGTCTACGGCCACGCCACGCTCGCGGACGTGGAGGCGCTGTGCACGCGGACCGCCGCGGCCCACGGGGGCACGGTCGACTTCCGGCAGTCCAACCACGAGGGGGAGCTGGTGGACTGGATCCACGAGGCGCGCCTCGACCACCTCGGCGTGGTCATCAACCCCGCCGCGTACTCCCACACCTCCGTCGCGCTGCTCGACGCGCTCAACGCCTGCGACGGGCTGCCCGTGGTGGAGGTCCACATCTCGAACGTCCACCGGCGCGAGGCGTTCCGGCACCACTCCTACGTGTCGCAGCGCGCCGACGGGGTCATCGCGGGCTGCGGCATCCAGGGGTACGCGTTCGGCGTCGAGCGGGTGGTGGCCCTGGCCGTCGAGCGGGCGGCGGCCGGCTGACCGGTCCCGACCGCCCCGCCCGGGGCTCACCAGCCGCGGGCCCGCCACTCGGGGAGCTGGGGACGCTCGGCGCCCAGGGTGGTGTCCCTGCCGTGGCCCGGGTAGACCCAGGTCTCGTCGGGCAGCACGTCGAAGACCTTGGTCTCCACGTCGTTCAGCAGGTGGGTGAAGGCGACGGGGTCCTTGCGGGTGTTGCCGACGCCCCCGGGGAAGAGGCAGTCGCCGGTGAAGACGTGCGGGGGGCCGTGCGGGTCGTCGTAGACCAGGGCGATCGATCCGGGGGTGTGGCCCCTCAGATGGACGGCGCGCAACTCCACCCTGCCGACCCGCAGGGTGTCCCCGTCGGCGACCGGGACGTCCGTCGGGACGGGGATGCCCTCGGCGTCGTACCGGCCCGCGTAGGTGCGGGCGCCGGTCGCGGCGACGACCTCGGCGAGGGCCTGCCAGTGGTCCGCGTGCCGGTGGGTGGTGACGACGGACTCGATGCCGTCCGCACCGATCAGGGTGAGCAGGGTCCGGGCGTCGTTCGCGGCGTCGACCAGCAACTGTGCGTCGGTCGCCCGGCACCGCAGCAGATAGGCGTTGTTCTCCATCGGGCCGACGGCGACCTTGGAGATCATCAGGTCCTGCAACTCGTGCACGTCCGCGGGCCCGCCGACCTTCACCACTCCGCTGTACGTCATGGGGCCAGCCTACTCAGCGGGGGGCGCCCGGGGGCCGGGTCCGGGGTTCCCGGGGCGGGGGCGGAACCCGGCGTTGGACCGGTCCCGCCCCCGCGCGGCGTCACAGGGGCGGCAGGGCGGGCAGCGGGCCCCCGGTGACGGTGAGCGTCGACCCGTCGCGGCGTCCGGCGAGCCAGCCGAGGAGGTCCGGCTGCCGGCCGGTGACGGTGAGCGGGGTCCCGCCGCGGCTCCCGGTGGGGACCACCCGTCCGTCGTCCTGCCTGATCAGTACGGCCGGAACCCCGTCCAGACCACGGAACCGCTCCGCCAGGAAGAGGATCTCCTGCTGGACGAACGTGGGGGACAGGTCCTCCAACTCGTAACCGACGTCCAGGTCGACGTGATGGAGCTCGACCTCCACCAGACGACGGAAGGGGATGCGCGACGCCGTGTCCCGGACCCCGCCCCGCAGTTCCACCGTGCGGGACCAGTCCGCCGGGATCTGGGCGGCCGTCCACAGGCGTTCCGCGCTCTCGCGGACGTCCTTGGCCTGGGTGTCCAGGTCGCGGTGGGCGTCCCGTTCGATGTCGTTGGTCCGTGCGTCGGCACTGCTGTACATGGGGTGACCGGCGAGCACGTTCACGAGGGCGTCGGCATTGCGGGCCAGGTGGGCGAGGAGGTGGCCCCGCGTCCAGCCCGGCAGCCGTGACGGTCCGGCGAGCGAGGCGTTGTCCATGGGGGCGACCGCACCGAGGAGCCGTTCGGTCGCGTCACGTACAGCTGTCAGATCGCGTACATGATCATTCATGCCCACGACGATAGCCCCGCCACACGTTCGGGTGAAGGCGGCGTCCCACAGACGGAAATCGAATGCACGTGCTATAAGGTCGGATCCGGCATCGTGCATGCTTGATAGTCGGGACCGTGTTCCAGACGTCCCGCCCAGCAGAACCGCTCATCGCTGACGGCGGCCCCTCACAGTCCGGGAGGACGGGGGCCCCGCCCCTGTAGCTCCACTCAAGAAAGGTGCGGACCGGCGTGGCCGACCGTCTCATCGTCCGAGGTGCCCGCGAGCACAATCTGAAGAACGTCTCGCTCGACCTGCCGCGTGACTCGCTCATCGTCTTCACGGGGCTGTCCGGGTCGGGCAAGTCGTCGCTCGCCTTCGACACGATCTTCGCCGAGGGGCAGCGGCGTTACGTGGAGTCGCTGTCCTCGTACGCCCGGCAGTTCCTCGGCCAGATGGACAAGCCCGACGTCGACTTCATCGAGGGCCTGTCCCCGGCCGTCTCCATCGACCAGAAGTCCACCTCGCGCAACCCGCGCTCCACCGTGGGCACGATCACCGAGGTCTACGACTACCTGCGGCTGCTGTTCGCCCGGATCGGCAAGCCGCACTGCCCCGAGTGCGGCCGTCCCATCTCCCGGCAGTCGCCGCAGGCCATCGTGGACAAGGTCCTGGAACTGCCCGAGGGCAGCCGCTTCCAGGTGCTGTCGCCGCTGGTGCGCGAGCGCAAGGGCGAGTTCGTGGACCTCTTCGCCGACCTCCAGACCAAGGGCTACAGCCGCGCCCGGGTCGACGGCGAGACGATCCAGCTCTCGGAGCCGCCCGCGCTGAAGAAGCAGGAGAAGCACACCATCGAGGTGGTCGTCGACCGCCTCACCGTGAAGGACAGCGCCAAGCGGCGGCTGACCGACTCCGTGGAGACCGCGCTCGGCCTGTCCGGCGGCATGGTCGTCCTCGACTTCGTGGACCTCCCCGAGGACGACCCCGAGCGCGAGCGCATGTACTCGGAGCACCTCTACTGCCCCTACGACGACCTCTCGTTCGAGGAGCTGGAGCCGCGCTCGTTCTCGTTCAACTCGCCGTTCGGCGCCTGCCCGGACTGCACGGGCATCGGCACCCGCATGGAGGTCGACCCGGAGCTGATCGTCCCGGACGAGGACAAGTCCCTGGACGAGGGGGCGATCCACCCCTGGTCCCACGGCGCCACCAAGGACTACTTCAGCCGGTTGATCGGAGCCCTCGCGGACGCCCTGGGCTTCCGGACCGACATCCCCTGGGCGGGGCTGCCGCAGCGGGCCAAGAAGGCCCTCCTGCACGGTCACCGCACCCAGATCGAGGTCCGCTACCGCAACCGCTACGGCCGCGAGCGGGTCTACACGACCGCCTTCGAGGGCGCCGTGCAGTTCGTCAAGCGGCGGCACAGCGAGGCCGAGAGCGACACCAGCCGCGAGCGCTTCGAGGGCTACATGCGCGAGGTGCCCTGCCCCACCTGCGAGGGCACCCGGCTGAAGCCGATCGTGCTGGCCGTCACGGTGATGGAGAAGTCGATCGCCGAGGTCGCCGCCATGTCCATCAGCGACTGCGCGGACTTCCTGGGCCGGCTGAAGCTGAACGCGCGCGACAAGAAGATCGCCGAACGCGTGCTCAAGGAGGTCAACGAGCGGCTGCGGTTCCTGGTGGACGTCGGCCTCGACTACCTGTCGCTGAACCGCGCGGCGGGCACCCTGTCCGGCGGCGAGGCCCAGCGCATCCGACTGGCCACCCAGATCGGCTCGGGCCTGGTGGGCGTGCTGTACGTCCTGGACGAGCCGTCGATCGGCCTCCACCAGCGGGACAACCACCGGCTGATCGAGACCCTGGTCCGGCTGCGCGACATGGGCAACACCCTGATCGTGGTGGAGCACGACGAGGACACCATCAAGGTCGCCGACTGGGTCGTCGACATCGGCCCCGGCGCGGGCGAGCACGGCGGCGAGGTGGTCCACAGCGGCACCATGGCCGAACTGCTGGCCAACGAGAAGTCGATCACCGGTGCGTACCTCTCCGGGCAGCGGTCCATCCCGCTGCCCGAGATCCGCCGTCCCCTCGACCCCTCCCGACGGCTCACCGTGCACGGCGCCCGTGAGAACAACCTGCGGGACATCGACGTGTCCTTCCCGCTGGGCGTCCTCACCGCCGTCACCGGGGTCTCCGGTTCCGGCAAGTCGACCCTGGTCAACGACATCCTCTACACCCACCTGGCGCGCGAGCTGAACGGCGCCCGGAGCGTGCCCGGACGCCACACCCGGGTGGACGGCGACGACCTCGTCGACAAGGTGGTCCACGTCGACCAGTCGCCGATCGGCCGCACCCCCCGGTCCAACCCGGCGACCTACACCGGCGTCTTCGACCACGTGCGCAAGCTGTTCGCCGAGACCACCGAGGCGAAGGTGCGGGGCTACCTCCCGGGCCGGTTCTCGTTCAACGTCAAGGGCGGGCGCTGCGAGAACTGCTCCGGCGACGGCACCATCAAGATCGAGATGAACTTCCTGCCGGACGTCTACGTCCCCTGCGAGGTCTGCCACGGCGCCCGCTACAACCGGGAGACGCTCGACGTCCACTACAAGGGCAAGTCCATCGCCGAGGTGCTGGACATGCCGATCGAGGAGGCGCTCGACTTCTTCGAGGCGGTCCCCGGCATCGCCCGCCACCTCAAGACCCTGCACGAGGTGGGGCTCGGGTACGTCCGCCTCGGACAGCCCGCGCCGACGCTCTCGGGCGGCGAGGCCCAGCGGGTGAAGCTCGCGAGCGAGTTGCAGAAGCGCTCCACGGGCCGCACGGTCTACGTCCTGGACGAGCCGACCACGGGCCTGCACTTCGAGGACATCAGCAAGCTGATCACGGTGCTGTCCGGGCTGGTGGACAAGGGCAACACGGTGATCGTGATCGAGCACAACCTCGATGTGATCAAGACGGCGGACTGGGTCGTGGACATGGGTCCCGAGGGCGGCAACGGCGGCGGTCTGGTCGTCGCCGAGGGCACGCCCGAGGAGATCGCGGCGGTCCCGACCAGCCACACCGGCAAGTTCCTCCAGGACATCCTGGGCGCCGACCGGGTCGGTGCCGCAGTGCTCCCCCCGGCGCGCAAGCGCAAGACGGCGGCCAAGGCCACCACCGCCAAGGCGACCCCGAGCAAGACGGCCGCCAGCAAGACCGCGGCGACGAAGAAGGCCGTGACGAAGAAGGCCGCGGGCAAGACGGCGACGAGCAAGACCGCCGCGAGCAAGTCAGCGGCGACCAAGAAGGCCGCGTCGCCCCGGAGCACCCGGGCCGGCAAGGCGTAGCCGGGCGGTGAACCGTCCCTCGGGGTCCCCACCGTTGCGGTGCGGACCCCGAGGCGTTCAGGGGGCCAGTTCGCCGGCCCGTGGGGACCGGGCGCCCCGGTGGGCACAGGTGGCCGCCGCCGCCCGGGCCGCGAAGCCCAGGACGTCCGTCCAGACGGGCCGCGGCAGCGCGGCCAGCGCCGCGGCGGACAGCGCCCCGTGCGCGGTCAGCCGGTGGAGCAGCGCCGCGGTGACGGTGTCGCCCGCGCCGATCGTGTCCACCACCCGCACCGGTACGGCCGGAACCGTGAGTTCGCCGGCCTCCCGGGTGTACACGGACAGCCCCTCCGCCCCCCGGGTCAGCACCACCGCCGCGGGGCCCGCCGCCAACCACTCCCGCGGGGTGCCGCCCAGCCACTGCGCGTCCTCGACCGAGAGTTTCAGCAGGTCCACCGAGGGCAGCCAGGACCGGAACCGCGCCCGGTGGCCCTCGGCGTCCGGGACGAGGGCGGGGCGGACGTTCGGGTCCAGGACGGTCAGGACGCCCGGACCGGCGCACCCGTGCAGCACCTCCTCGTAGGCGCTGGCCCCCGGCTCCAGGACGAGCGAGCAGGTGCCGAAGGACACCGCCCGCGTCCCTTCGGGCAGCCCTCCGGGCGCGGTGAAGAGCCGGTCGGCGGTGCCGTCCACGTAGAACGCGTACCCGGCGGAACCGTCCCTGCCCACCGTGGCCAGGGCCAGCGTCGTCGGCTCCGGCCCCCGCTGGACGTGCGAGACGTCCACGTCCGCCCCGCGCAACCCGTCGAGCAGGGCCCGACCGTAGCCGTCGGTGCTCAGCCGGGACAGGAACGCGGTGGGGGAGCCGAGCCGCCCCAGGGCCACCGCGGTGTTGTACGGGCCGCCGCCGGGCCGGGGGCTCAGCGGGGCCAGCGGCCCCTCCCGCTCCGGCACCAGGTCGATCAGGGCCTCTCCGGCGACGACGATCACGTGCGGGTCCCTTCTACGGTTCCGGTCGGGCCCGGGAGCGCCCGTCGGGACGGCCCGGTCGCCCGACCGAGGGGGCGGCCACGCGGCCACGGGACCGCGGCACGTCCCGCACCGCAGCGTACGCGGACGGCGGGCCGCCCCTGCTGCCCCGGCACCGGGAGGCACCCCCGCCCCGGCACCGGCCGCCCCTGCTGGCGGGGGCCGCTGACGACCCTGCCGCCCCCGGCCACGGCGTCCGCGCCACCCCCGCCCGGTCGCCCCGGCCGCGGCCGGTAGGGTCGTCAGCGGCCCCCGGGGCCAGCCGGACTCCGTTGACCTGCACGAACACATGGAGACGTCATGCCTGCCCACGCGACACCGAGCCGCCGCACCCTGCTCCAAGGGGCGGCCGCCGTTCCGGTGGTCGGACTCGGTCTCACCGGCTGCTCCACCGAGGGGAACCCCCGGGCCGCCAGTGCGACCCCCACGGCTCCGGTGGAGCTGGGTCCCGAGGGCGAGGTGGCGAAGGGCACCACCAAGCTGTTCAAGGAGCAGAAGGTGGTCGTCACCCGGGCCGAGGACGGCGGCCTCACCGCCTTCGGCAGCGTGTGCACCCACGCCGGGTGCCCCATGAACAAGCTGGAGGGGACGACCCTGATCTGCTCCTGCCACGGCAGCCGCTTCGACGCCACCACCGGCGAGGTGCTGGAACGCCCCGCGACCGTGCCGCTGCCCGCGGTGCCGGTCCGGGTCGAGGGTGGCCGACTGGTCGCCGGCCCCGCCGACGCCTGAGCACCCCGCGGCGAGCACCGGGCCTGAGCACCCCGGGCCGGGGCACGGCCGGGCCCGGTCAGCCCCAGTCCCAGGTGATCCCCAACAGTCCCGCCCGCACCTGCGGTTCCACGAAGTGCACCGAACGGTGGCGCCCGCTCAACAACAGCTCCCGGCGCCCGCAGCGCGGTGCCGCCGCGGAGTTCTGGGTGAACCGGTGGCAGCGCACCGGCAGCGCCTCCTCCGCGAAGCTCACCTGGAGCAGGTACTGCCCCCCGGCGAAGCTGAAGCCGCGCACGTACTCCTGCGAGGTGCCCGCCGTGCCGTCCTCGAAGGCGTACCGGAACAGATGGGTGTCACCGCCCCGCAGCACAGTGTCGAACAGGAACTCCGCCACCAGCACCCCCGTCCCGCCGTGCCAACGCACCCGGCCGGTCCGGCAGTTCTCCAGCGCCCGGACGACGACCCGGTCGGGGGCGCAGCCGGGGTCACCGTGGTGGATGGCCACGTACCGGTCGACCCCGTCCTTGTGCGCGCGCACGATCTGGTGCGACTCGCGGCCCGACAGTTCGCGGCGGGGGCCGATGTGCACCCGCTCGTGGTGCCCGACCGTGTGCAGTCCGCCGTCGAGCGGCGACTCCAACTCCCCGAGGAGTCGTTCCAACACGTCCGAGGCCTCCACCAGGGAACGGTACGTGCGCGCCGCGGGGCGCCCGGAGCCCTTGGTGCCCTCGGGCTGGGCGAGGAGCCGGATCAGGGACTCCTCGGGCAGGTGCAGCACCTCCTCCAGGGCACGGACCGCCCGGAGCGACTCCGCGCGCTGCGGCCGCCGGGCGCCCTGCTGCCAGTAGCTCAGACTCGTCACCCCGACGTGCACGCCGAGCCGGGCCAGATGGTGCTGCACCCGCTGGAGGGAGAGGCTGCGCGCGGCGATCGCGGCCCGCAGGGCGGTGTGGAAGGGACCTGCCTTCAACGCCGTTTCGAGGTCCTCGGCGGGAGCCTGTGCCGGAGGTGTGCCGTGCCGCATCCAGGGGCCCTTCTGTGAATGTCCACAACGGCCCGACCGGTCGCCGGTACCGGTGCCGGGGCTGACCTGGCCGTCCTCCCCGACGCGTTCACACGGGTGCGCCCCCGTTCACGGACCCGTGTGCCCCCGCATTGAAGCGTGTTGACCTGCACTGGACAACACCTGATGCTCAACCCCAGCGTCCGGACGCGCTCCTCCGCTCACCCATCCCCCCAGTGGGAGGAACGCGATGCGCAAGAGAAACCCTCATACCACCCCACCGCGACGGTCAGCACTGCTCGCGGTGACCGTCGCCGCCGCGGCCCTGGCGGCACTCACCGCGCCCGTCGCCCAGGCGGCGCCGCCCACCACGCCGACCGCTGCCGCGGCGGCCGCCGACGGCCGGGCCGCTCCCGGTGACGTCTCGGCCCTCGCCACCAAGCGGCTGGACATCACCATGCAGGCCCAGCAGAAGACCAACTGGTGCTGGGCCGCCGCCGGCAACACGATCGCCGCCTGGTACGGCCGCTCGTACTCGCAGAACCAGTTCTGCAACGCCGCCTTCGGCCGCTCGCAGAGCTCCCAGTGCCCCAACTCCCAGGCCACCCTGGGCGATGTGCAGACCGGGCTGCGCTGGACCGGCGTCAACCCCGGCTCGTACGTCAACGGCTGGCTGCGCTACCCGACGCTCCAGACCGAGATCAACGCCAACCGGCCCGTGGAGACCCGCATCCAGTGGTCCTCCGGCGGCGGCCACATGCACGTCCTGTACGGCTACGACGACTCGGGCAGCTGGGTCTACTGGGGTGACCCCTGGCCGAGCAGCCAGCGCTACAGCTGGGCCTCCCACAGCTGGTACGTCAACAACTCCACCTTCAGCTGGACCCACTCCCTCTACCGGATCGGGGCGTGAGACCGGTGCGATCCACCACACGACACCAGAGCGCCGCCCGGACCCTGCCCCGTGCCGCCCTCACCCTCGGCGCGGCGACGCTGCTGACCGTCCTCGCCGCCCCCGCGGCCACCGCCGACGCACCCCCGGCCACCGACAAGGCGGCCAGCGCGGCGGCCGACAAGGCGGCCAGCAGCGCCGGCACGCTCGACGCCCTCACCCGGTTCTTCGCCCAGGACCGCGGCCAGACCCGTCCGCCCGGCGCCCCCGAGGCGCGGGGAGCCGCCGCGGCCGAACCGCGCGTCGAGGACGGTGCGGTGCCGGTGCACCACCTGTCCCCCGACTTCGTCGCGGGCAAGCCCGGCGCCCCGGTCGCCGTCCCGGTGTTCCACGCCAGCCGGGCGGTCGCCGCGGACGGCCGCACCGCCTCCCTGTGGACGGCCCGGCACGAGGGCCGCTGGCAGGTCGTGAACATCGCGACCGGCGACGAGGAGACCCGGTACGCGGCCCTGGGCGAACGGAAGCTGCCCGGCGGAACCGTCTTCCAGGAGCCCCAGATCGGCGCCTGGTACGTCCAGCGGGGCGAGCGCGTGGTGCCCCTCGACGGCGAGGCGCGCCGCGCGGTGGGCGCCGACGGCGCGACCCTCGCCGAGTACCGCACGCACGTGCGCAGCGCCTACGGCGACAAGCTGCGCGGTTCGGGCTACGCGAAGTCCGGCAAGGCGGGCGGGTACGGGCCGGCCGAGGCCGCCCGGGGCGCCGAAGGGGCGCACGGACCGGCCGCCCACGACACGCCCGCGACCCGGGCGGCCGAGCCGGACGGCGCCCTGAGCGTGCCGGTGGCGGTCGGCGCCGGCGCGGCCGGCGTGGGCCTGCTCGCCCTGCTGCTGTGGGCCGGCACCGCCCTGCGCCGCTGGGCCGGGCACCCGGGCAGCTGAACCACCCGGGGCCGCACCGCCGTGCGGCCCCGGGCCCGCCCCGGGCGCCCGCCGCCCGGGGCACCGCGCCCCCGGCCCCCGGCGTCCTCGCGGGACCACTCACCCCGCGAGCGCACCGGGTCGGGCCCCTGGGCCCGGGGCAGCCGGGCGCGGCACGGACGACCCCGTGTCGCGCCCGGCCCGCGCACCCGTCGACCGCCCTGGTCCGCGGCACGATCGTCAGTGCCCGCCAGTAGGGTGTGAGACATGGCAGACCCCTCCAGCTACCGCCCCAAGCCGGGACAGATCCCCGACTCGCCGGGGGTCTACAAGTTCCGCGACGAACACCGTCGGGTGATCTACGTCGGCAAGGCGAAGAGCCTGCGCCAGCGCCTCGCGAACTACTTCCAGGACGTCGCGGGCATGCACCCGCGCACCCGGACGATGGTCACCACGGCCGCCTCCGTGGAGTGGACGGTCGTGTCCACGGAGGTCGAGGCGCTCCAGTTGGAGTACTCCTGGATCAAGGAGTTCGACCCCCGGTTCAACGTCAAGTACCGCGACGACAAGAGCTACCCGTACCTCGCGGTCACGATGAACGAGGAGTTCCCCCGGGTCCAGGTGATGCGCGGCCACAAACGCAAGGGCGTGCGCTACTTCGGCCCCTACGGGCACGCCTGGGCCATCCGCGACACCGTCGACCTGCTGCTACGCGTCTTCCCCGTGCGGACCTGTTCGGCGGGCGTCTTCAAGAACGCCGCCCGCACCGGCCGCCCCTGCCTCCTCGGCTACATCGGCAAGTGCTCCGCGCCCTGCGTCGGCCGGGTCACCCCCGAGGAGCACCGCGAACTCGCCGACGAGTTCTGCGACTTCATGGCCGGCCGCACCGGCACCTACATCCGCCGGCTGGAAGAGCGGATGCAGGAGGCGGCCGAGGAGATGGAGTACGAGCGGGCCGCCCGGCTGCGCGACGACGTCCAGGCGCTGCGCACGGCGATGGAGAAGAGCGCCGTCGTCCTCGCCGACGCCACCGACGCCGATCTGATCGCGCTGGCCGAGGACGAGTTGGAAGCGGCCGTGCAGATCTTCCACGTGCGCGGCGGCCGGGTGCGCGGTCAGCGCGGTTGGATCACCGACAAGGTCGAGGCCGTCACCACGGGTGACCTGGTGGAACACGCCCTCCAGCAGCTCTACGGCGAGGAGAGCGGCGACGCGGTGCCCAGGGAGGTGCTGGTCCCCGCGCTCCCCGAGCCGGCCGAGCCCGTCCAGGAGTGGTTGACCGGTCGCCGCGGCGCCGGCGTGTCCCTGCGGGTGCCCCAGCGCGGCGACAAGAAGGCGCTGATGGAGACCGTCGCCCGCAACGCCCAGCAGTCCCTCGTCCTGCACAAGACGAAGCGCGCCTCCGACCTCACCACGCGCTCCCGGGCCCTGGAGGAGATCGCCACCGCCCTCGAACTGGACAGCGCCCCGCTGCGGATCGAGTGTTACGACGTCTCCCATCTCCAGGGCGACGACGTGGTCGCGTCCATGGTCGTCTTCGAAGACGGGCTCGCCCGCAAGAGCGAGTACCGCCGGTTCCAGATCAAGGGCCGCGCCGGTGACACCCAGCTCTGGCACGGCCGGGGGCAGGACGACGTCCGCTCGATGCACGAGGTGATCACCCGCCGCTTCAAGCGCTACCTGGCCGAGAAGGAGCGCACGGGCGAGTGGGCCACCGAGGAATCCGCGCCCCCCGAGGCCCTCCCCGCAGGCCCGACGGCCGACGCCCCGGACGCAGCGGCCACCCCGGCCGTCCCGGCCACCGCGGACGCAGCCGCGCCCGACGTGCTGCGCGCCGACGGCACGCCCGACACCCCGACCGGTCCGACCGACGACAACGGCCGGCCCCGGCGGTTCGCCTACCCGCCGCAGCTCGTCGTGGTCGACGGCGGACAGCCCCAGGTCAACGCCGCCCAGCGGGCCCTGGACGAGCTGGGCATCGACGACATCGCCGTGTGCGGACTGGCCAAGCGCCTCGAAGAGGTGTGGGTGCCGGGCGAGGACGACCCGGTGGTCCTGCCGCGCACCAGCGAGGGCCTGTACCTGCTCCAACGGGTCAGGGACGAGGCCCACCGCTTCGCGATCACCTACCAGCGGGCCAAACGCGCCAAACGTTTCCGGGCGAGCCCCCTCGACGACGTCTCCGGCCTGGGGGAGACCCGCAAGCAGGCCCTCATCAAGCACTTCGGTTCGGTCAAGAGGCTCCGGTCCGCGACAATCGACGAGATCTGCGAGGTGCCCGGCATAGGTCGCAAGACGGCCGAGTCCATCGCCGCCGCCTTCGCCGGGGCGGCACCGGCCGCACCCGCCGTGAACACGGCGACCGGAGAGATCATTGAAGACGAGGAGCCCGTATCCGCGGGCACCTCGGAGAACCGACGGGGGCAGGAACCATGACGAACCAGGATGCACACGACGCGCACGACACGCGCGATACGGGCGCCGCGGCCGGGTCGGACACCCCGGTCGGGGCCACCGCACGGGACGAGGACGGACACGGTGCACATACGGAACCGGACAGCGACGGAGCACAGGCGGGTGCGGGCATGACGATCGATGCCGCGGGAGTCCCCGAGGCGGCCATCCCCGAACTGGTGATCATCTCAGGGATGTCCGGGGCGGGTCGTTCCACGGCCGCGAAGTGCCTGGAGGACCTCGGCTGGTTCGTGGTCGACAACCTGCCGCCCGCCCTGATCCCCACCATGGTCGAGCTGGGCGCCCGCTCCCAGGGCAACGTCGCCCGGATCGCGGTCGTCGTGGACGTCCGGGGCCGCCGCTTCTTCGACAACCTCCGCGAGTCCCTCGCCGACCTGGCGGCCAAGCACGTCACCCGGCGCATCGTCTTCCTGGAGTCCTCCGACGACGCCCTGGTCCGCCGCTTCGAAGGGGTGCGCCGCCCGCACCCGCTCCAGGGCGACGGCCGGATCGTCGACGGCATCGCCGCCGAACGCGAACTCCTGCGCGAGCTGCGCGGCGACGCCGACCTGGTGATCGACACCTCCAGCCTCAACGTCCACGAACTGCGGGCCAAGATGGACGCCCAGTTCGCGGGCGAGGAGGAGCCGGAACTGCGGGCCACGGTCATGTCGTTCGGGTTCAAGTACGGGCTGCCGGTCGACGCCGACCTCGTCGTGGACATGCGCTTCCTGCCCAACCCGCACTGGGTGCCCGAGCTGCGCCCCTTCAGCGGGCTCAACGAGGAGGTCGCGGCCTACGTCTTCAACCAGCCCGGGGCCAAGGAGTTCCTCGACCGGTACGCCGAACTGCTCCGCCTGATCGCCGCGGGTTACCGCCGCGAGGGCAAGCGGTACGTCACCATCGCCGTCGGCTGTACCGGCGGCAAGCACCGGTCCGTCGCGATGTCGGAGAAGCTCGCCGCGCGGTTGGCGGCCGAGGGCGTCGAGACCGTCGTCGTGCACCGGGACATGGGTCGCGAATGACCGCGCGTTCACTCCGGCTGCGCCGTGCCGGCCGTTCCACCCCCCTCCGTCCGGGTGAAAAGCCGGTACGGGTCCGTCGGCGCGGTGCGCAGCCCAAGGTGGTCGCCCTCGGCGGGGGCATGGGACTGTCCGCGTCCCTGGCCGGTCTGCGTCGCATCACCGGCGATCTGACCGCCGTCGTCACCGTCGCCGACGACGGTGGTTCCAGTGGGCGGCTGCGCGATGAACTGGGCGTGCTACCCCCCGGTGACCTGCGTAAAGCCCTGGCGGCGCTGTGCGGTGACGACGACTGGGGCCAGACCTGGGCCCGGGTCATCCAGCACCGTTTCCACTCGGCCGGCGAGATGCACGGCCACGCCGTCGGCAACCTGCTGATCGTGGCGCTGTGGGAGCAGCTCGGCGATCACGTGCTCGCCCTGGACCTGGTCGGCAAACTGCTGGGCGCGCACGGCCGGGTGCTGCCCATGTCGGCGGTGCCGCTGGAGCTGGAAGCCCTGGTCAGGGGCCATGACCCGGAGCGTCCCGAGGACGTGGACACGGTCCGCGGGCAGGCCACCGTGGCCCTCACCCCCGGTGAGGTCCAGTCGGTCCACCTGGTCCCCAACGACCCGCCGGCCGTGCCGGAGGCGGTGGGAGCCGTCCTGGACGCCGACTGGGTGGTGCTGGGGCCGGGCTCCTGGTTCTCCTCGGTCATCCCCCACCTGCTGGTTCCCGAGTTGCGGGACGCGCTCACCGAGACCAAGGCCCGCCGGGTGCTCGCCCTGAACATCGCTCCGCAACCCGGCGAAACCGAGGGCTTCTCTCCGCAACGTCATTTGGAGGTTTTGGGACGACACGCCCCTAAACTCGCCCTGGACGTGGTGCTCGCCGACGAGGCGGCCGTGCCCGACCGCGAGTCACTCGCCGAAGCCGCACTGGGGTTCGGTGCCGCGGTCGAGCTGGCCCCGGTGGCCCGGACCGACGGCAGCCCGAGGCACGATCCGGAGCTGTTGGCCGCCGCGTACGACCGTATTTTTCGGATGCATGGAAGGATCGGCCCATGGCGATGACGGCAGCGGTGAAGGACGAGATCTCCCGGCTCCCCGTCACCCGGACCTGCTGCAGAAAGGCGGAGGTCTCGTCGATCCTGCGGTTCGCGGGCGGGCTGCACCTGGTCAGCGGACGCATCGTGATCGAGGCGGAGCTGGACACGGGGATCGCGGCCCGCCGGCTGAAGCGGGACATCCTGGAGATCTTCGGCCACAGTTCCGAACTGATCGTGATGGCTCCCGGCGGTCTGCGCCGCGGCTCCCGCTTCGTGGTCCGCGTGGTGGCGGGCGGCGACCAGCTCGCGCGCCAGACGGGTCTGGTGGACGGCCGGGGCCGTCCCATCCGGGGGCTGCCGCCGCAGGTGGTCTCGGGGGCCACCTGCGATGCGGAGGCGGCCTGGCGCGGGGCGTTCCTCGCACACGGCTCGCTCACCGAGCCGGGGCGTTCCTCCTCGCTGGAGGTCACCTGCCCGGGACCCGAGGCCGCGCTCGCCCTGGTCGGGGCGGCCCGCCGCCTCCAGATCGCCGCGAAGGCCCGTGAGGTGCGCGGGGTGGACCGGGTCGTCGTCCGGGACGGGGACGCGATCGGGGCCCTGCTGACCAGGCTGGGCGCGCACGAGTCGGTCCTCGCCTGGGAGGAGCGGCGGATGCGGCGCGAGGTGCGGGCCACCGCGAACCGGCTCGCCAACTTCGACGACGCGAACCTGCGCCGCTCGGCGCGGGCGGCCGTGGCCGCGGGCGCACGGGTCCAGCGGGCCCTGGAGATCCTCGGCGAGGAGGTGCCCGAGCACCTCGCCGCGGCCGGCCGGCTGCGGATGGAGCACAAGCAGGCGTCGCTGGAGGAGCTGGGGGCGCTCGCCGATCCGCCGCTGACCAAGGACGCGGTGGCCGGGCGGATCCGCCGACTGCTGGCGATGGCCGACAAGCGCGCCAGTGACCTGGGCATTCCCGGCACCGAGTCCAACCTGACGGAGGACCTGGCCGACAGCCTGGCCGACAACTTGGTCGGCTAGCGCTTCCGGCCCCGGGCAGCGTCCCCCAGGGGGCGTGGACGGTCGTTCACCCGACCGTCCACGCCCCCTGGGCGTTTCCGGCGCGGGGGCGACCCAGGCGCCCTATTGACATGATCATGAAGTCCCAAGAGCCTTGCGCCCACACCAGAGCAGGACCACCGCAAGGGGGACTGATGAGACGAAGAGCGAGAGCGATCCTCGCGACGGGCGCACTGATCCTCGGCGGCGCCACCGCCGCGCCCCTCGCCCAGGCCGGACCGCGGGCCGCCGCGCCCGCCGTCGAGGCCGCGGACGCCGTCAAGGTGTTCGAGGCCGACGTCACCCAGGAGCAGATACCCCTGCTCCTGAAGGCCGGGCAGGACGCGCACGAACTCTCCGAGCGGGCACCCGCCCGGGGAACCGCGCGCGTGGAGCTGTACCTCACCGACGTCCAGGCCCGGAAGCTGGAGCGCCAGGGCGTGGACGTCACCGAGCGGAAGGTGTCCGCCGCCACCGAGAAGCGGGTCGCCGCCGCGGGCGAAGGGGTCTTCCGCCCCTACGGCGGAGCGGGCGGGCTGAAGGAGGAGATCGTCCGCACCGGACAGGCGCACCCGGACCTGACCAAGGTCGTCTCGATCGGGAAGTCCCTGAACGGACAGGACATCCTCGCGGTCAAGGTCAGCAAGGGCGCCCGCACCACCAAGGACGGCGCCAAACCCGCCACGCTCTACCTGTCGAACCAGCACGCCCGGGAGTGGATCACCCCGGAGATGACCCGGCGGCTGCTGCACCACTACCTCGACCGCTACGAGACCGACCGCCGGATCAAGAAGATCGTGGACACCACCGAACTGTGGTTCGTCCTGTCCGCCAACCCCGACGGGTACGACTTCACCCACGCCGCCGACGGCCAGCGGCAGTGGCGCAAGAACCTGCGGGACGTCAACGGCGACGGCAGGACCTCCGCGGGCGACGGCGTCGACCTCAACCGCAACTTCGCCTACAAGTGGGGCTACGACGACGAGGGTTCGTCGCCCGCGCCCTCCTCGGAGACCTACCGCGGCGCCGGCCCCATGTCCGAACCCGAGACCCAGGTCCTCGACCGCTTCCAGAAGCGCATCGGCTTCGAGTACGGCATCAACTACCACTCCGCCGCCGAGCTGATCCTCTACGGCGTCGGCTGGCAGGTCGCCACCGACACGCCCGACGACGTGCTCTACAAGGCCCTCGCCGGCACCCCCGAGAAGCCGGCGGTCCCCGGCTACCGCCCCCAGGTGTCCTCCGAGCTGTACACCACCAACGGCGAGGCCGACGGGCACGCCGGCAACGTCAACGGCATCGCGATGTTCACCCCCGAGATGTCCACCTGCCAGACGGTGTCCGCGCGGTACCCCGACGACCCGTGGAACGCCCGGGACTGCGCCTCCGTGTTCACCTTCCCGGACGACGAGAAGCTGATCCAGGAGGAGTTCACGGCCAACGTGCCGTTCGCCCTCGCCGTCGCCGAGACGGCGGCCCACCCGGACCGCCCCGTGTCGGTGACCGGCATCGAGGCCCCGGACTTCACCCCCGCGGCCTTCGACACGTCCCTCGCCCGCGGCGGCGACCAGGAGGTCGCCGTCACCGCCCGCAAGTCGGTCCGGGACAAGGAGCTGAAGTACCGGATCAACGGCGGACGCGTGCACGACGAGGACCTGCGCCGCTGGAAGGGCGGCGAGACCTTCGGCGGCGAGGACAACCTGTACTTCGACGAGTACCGCGCCGAGGTCGAGGACGCCCGCCCCGGTGACCGGGTCGAGGTGTGGTTCACCGGCCGCACCCAGGCGGGCCGGGTCTCCAGCGAACCGTTCGCGTACACCGTCGCCGAACGTCCGAAGTCCTCGGTCCTGGTGCTCGCCGAGGAGGGCGCCACCGCCCAGCAGACGGCCGCCTACGTGGCCGCGCTCAAGGCGAACGGCAAGGACGCGACCGTCTGGGACGTCGCCACACGGGGCGCGCCGCACGCCCTGGGGGTCCTGGCCCACTTCCCGGTCGTCGTCCACTACACGGGCGCCCAGGTGCCCTCAGGGGCCACTCAGCTCGCCCTGCGGGCCTACCTCAACGAGGGCGGCAAGCTGGTCGAGGCCGGAGAGCGGGCGGGCGGCAACGTCCGACTGGGCCGCGCCGTCTCGAACGACTTCGCGCAGTACTACCTCGGCGCGTACGAGCGGCTGGCCGCCCCGGGCGTCACCTCCTTCGCCGGAGAGGGCCGGCTCGCCGGGGCCGGCGCGGGGCTCGGCGACGCCCCCGGCAACCCGCTGGACGCGGCGGGCCGCTACCTCGTCACCTCCGACGCGCTTCCCGCCGACCGCTTCCCGCAGTTCCGCAGCGGCTCCGGGGGCGGCTACCCCGGGCTCACCAACCCGTACGCGCCGCACACCGGGCAGGGCATGGCCTCCGCCGTTCACGCCGACAACGACTGGAAGCGGCTGACCCGCACGGTCGACCTCACCCAGGTCACCGCCGCCGACGCGCCCGCCCTGCAACTGGCGCTGAACTGGAACGTCGAGGACGGCTACGACCACGTCCTGCTGGAGGCGCACACCGTCGGCGCCGGGGACTGGACCACGCTCCCCGACCGCAACGGCGCCAGCTCCCGGGCCGTGCCCACCGAGTGCGAGGCCGGGTACTTCCTCAACGGCCACCCGTTCCTCCGCCACTACCTGGAGCGGGGGACCGGCCCCTGCACGGGCGGCGGCAGCACCGGCGAGTGGAACAGCTTCACCGGCTCCTCCGCCGGCTGGAAGCAGGTGGCCTTCGACCTGAGCGCCTACGCGGGCAAGAAGGTCGAACTCTCCCTCTCCTACGTCACCGACCCGGGCAGCGGCGAACGGGGCGTCTTCGCCGACCAGGCCCAGCTCCTCGTCGGCGGCCAGGTGCGGGACACCGAGGGCTTCGAGACCTCCCTCGGCACGTGGGGCGTGGGCCAGTCCCCGGTCGGCAGTCCCACCGTCACCGGCGACTGGGCCCGCACCGGCGAGCTCTACCGTTCGCACGCCTCCGTCACCGCGCGTGACAGCGTGCTCCTCGGCTTCGGCTTCGAGCACGTGCCGGACGCCGCCGACCGCGCCCGGCTGATGGGTCGCGCCCTGGCCGCCCTGCGGCGCTGAGCCGCACCGGCCGGACGGTGTCCGGGGCGCCCCCACCGGCCCCGGACACCGCCCGCCGGGCACCCCCGGGAGGTCCACGGGCCCGCACCACGACGGTGCGGGCCCGTGCCGCGTTGTGTTAAGGGCAGCTCGATGTCACCCCGGACGGCCCGGGGAGGTAGGGTCGGAGGCGGTCGGGGACATCCCATACAACTCGCCGGGCGTCGAAACCCGGCGCTCCAACGAGGAGATCGGTTCGTGACGATCCGCGTAGGCATCAACGGCTTTGGCCGCATCGGTCGTAACTACTTCCGCGCGCTGCTGGAGCAGGGTGCAGACATCGAGATCGTGGCTGTCAACGACCTGGGTGACACCGCGACCACTGCTCACTTGCTGAAATACGACACCATCCTGGGCCGTCTGAAGGCCGAGGTGTCGCACACCGCCGACACGATCACCGTCGGTGACCACACCATCAAGGTGCTGTCCGAGCGCAACCCCTCCGACATCCCCTGGGGCGAGCTCGGCGTCGACATCGTCATCGAGTCGACCGGCATCTTCACCAAGAAGGCCGACGCCGCCAAGCACATCGCCGGCGGCGCCAAGAAGGTCCTCATCTCGGCTCCGGCCAGCGACGAGGACATCACGGTCGTGATGGGCGTCAACCAGGACCAGTACGACCCGGCGCAGCACCACGTCATCTCCAACGCCTCCTGCACCACCAACTGTGTGGCGCCGATGGCGAAGGTCCTCGACGAGAACTTCGGCATCGTCAAGGGCCTGATGACGACGGTCCACGCGTACACGAACGACCAGCGCATCCTGGACTTCCCGCACAAGGACCTGCGCCGCGCCCGCGCCGCCGCCGAGAACATCATCCCGACGACGACCGGCGCCGCCAAGGCCACCGCCCTGGTGCTGCCGCAGCTCAAGGGCAAGCTGGACGGCATCGCCATGCGCGTCCCGGTCCCCACCGGCTCCGCCACCGACCTGGTCGTCACGCTCCAGCGCGAGACCACCAAGGACGAGGTCAACGCCGCGTTCAAGAAGGCGTCCGAGGACGGCTCCCTCCGGGGCATCCTGGCGTACACCGAGGACCCGATCGTGTCCTCCGACATCGTCAGCGACCCGGCGTCCTGCATCTTCGACTCCTCCCTGACCATGGTCCAGGAGGGCAACACGGTGAAGATCCTCGGCTGGTACGACAACGAGTGGGGCTACTCCAACCGCCTGGTGGACCTGACGGTCTTCGTCGGCGAGCAGCTCTGACCCGTACCCGCTACGGCAGGCACCCTCATGTGAAGGACAGGGCTCGGGCGGCGCGAAGGGGCGCCGTCCGGGCCCTGTCACGTGCGCACCGCTCTGCGGGAGCCCCCTGCGACTCCCGCAGCTCCTCGCCACCGCCCCGCGAGCCTTCCTAGGAGCCACTGAATGAAGACGATCGACGAACTCCTCGCCGAGGGTGTCGAAAACCAGCGGGTCTTCGTCCGCGCCGACCTCAACGTGCCGCTCGCCGACGGCGTCATCACGGACGACGGCCGCATCCGCGCGGTCCTGCCCACCGTGCGGGCCCTCGCCGAAGCGGGCGCCAAGGTCGTCGTCGCCTCCCACCTGGGCCGTCCCAAGGGCGCCCCGGACCCGGCGTTCTCGCTGCTGCCCGCCGCCGAACGCCTCGGCGAGCTGCTGGGCGCCCCCGTCGCCTTCGCCCAGGACACCGTCGGGCCCGCCGCCCACGGCGCCGTCGACGGCCTCCAGCCCGGCCAGGTCGCCGTCCTGGAGAACCTGCGCTTCAACCCCGGCGAGACCTCCAAGGACGACGCCGAGCGCGCGGAGTTCGCCGACCGTCTCGCCGCCCTCGCCGACGTGTACGTGGGCGACGGCTTCGGCGCGGTGCACCGCCGCCACGCCTCGGTGTACGACCTCCCGGCCCGGCTGCCGCACTACGCCGGCTACCTCATCGCCACCGAGGTCGGCGTCCTCAAGAAGCTCACCGAGGACGTGCAGCGCCCCTACGCCGTCGTCCTCGGCGGGGCCAAGGTCTCCGACAAGCTCGGGGTGATCGACCACCTGCTGGAGCGGGCCGACCGCATCATCATCGGCGGCGGCATGGTCTACACCTTCCTCAAGGCCCAGGGCCACGAGGTCGGCAACTCGCTGCTCCAGGAGGACCAGGTCCCGGTCGTCCAGGACTACCTCAAGCGGGCCGCCGAGCGCGGTGTGGAGTTCGTGCTCCCGGTGGACGTCCTGGCCGCCACCTCGTTCCCCGACCTGAAGACCAAGGCCCCCGCCCACCCCGTCACGGTCGCCGCGGACGCCATTCCCGCGGACCAGCAGGGCCTGGACATCGGCCCGAAGACGGGTGAGCTGTACGCGGCGAAGCTCGCCGACGCGGCCACCATCTTCTGGAACGGCCCCATGGGTGTCTTCGAGCACCCCGACTACGCCGAGGGCACCACCGCGGTCGCCCAGGCCCTGCTCGACTCCTCGGCCTTCACGGTCGTCGGCGGTGGCGACTCCGCCGCGGCCGTACGCATCCTGGGCTTCGACGAGCAGGCATTCGGACACATCTCGACCGGTGGCGGCGCCTCCCTCGAATACCTCGAGGGCAAGACGCTCCCCGGCCTCGCCGCACTGGAGAACTGAACCTTCCATGACGAAGCAGACCCGTACGCCCCTGATGGCCGGCAACTGGAAGATGAACCTCAACCACCTTGAGGCCATCGCCCACGTCCAGAAGCTCGCCTTCGCCCTCGCGGACAAGGACTACGAGACCGTCGAGGTCGCCGTCCTGCCGCCGTTCACCGACCTGCGGTCCGTGCAGACCCTCGTCGACGGCGACAAGCTGAAGATCAAGTACGGCGCGCAGGACATCTCCGCGCACGAGTCCGGTGCCTACACCGGCGAGATCTCCGGCGCGATGCTCGCCAAGCTCAAGTGCACCTACGTCGCCGTCGGCCACTCGGAGCGCCGCCAGTACCACGGCGAGACCGACGAGCTGTGCAACGCCAAGGTCAAGGCCGCGTTCAAGCACGGCCTCACCCCGATCCTCTGCGTCGGCGAGGGCCTGGACGTCCGCAAGGCCGGCCAGCAGGTCGAGCACACCCTCGGCCAGCTCGACGGGGCGCTCAAGGACCTGCCCGCCGAGCAGGCCGAGACGATCGTGATCGCCTACGAGCCGGTGTGGGCCATCGGCACCGGTGAGGTCGCCACGCCCGAGGACGCCCAGGAGGTCTGCGGGGCGATCCGCGGCCGGCTCGCCGAGCTCTACTCCAAGGAGCTGGCCGAGCAGGTGCGCATCCAGTACGGCGGTTCCGTGAAGTCCGGGAACGTCGCCGCGATCATGGCGCAGCCCGACGTGGACGGCGCCCTCATCGGGGGAGCCGCGCTCGACGTCGACGAGTTCGTCAAGATCGTCCGCTTCGAACGGGCGTGAGTAGGCGCTAGCGACGATCCGTCGTACCCTTGCGGGGGCCGCTGGCCGGTAAGGCGAGCGGGCGCTGGGCGCGGGCACCGGGAGGTGTCCCGCACGGACGTCCGTCGGCTCGTCCGACCGGCCGCGGTCCTCGCGCCGTCCATCAAGATCCGAGGGAAGACCCCGGAAAGGGAGTTCACTGTGGTTTTCGGGTTCTCGATCGCCGTGATCGCCTTCAGCCTGCTGCTGACGCTGCTGGTGCTGATGCACAAGGGCAAGGGCGGCGGTCTGTCCGACATGTTCGGCGGCGGCATGCAGTCGTCCGTGGGCGGGTCCTCGGTCGCCGAGCGCAACCTCGACCGCATCACCGTCGTGGTCGGTCTGCTCTGGTTCGCTTGCATCGTCGCCCTCGCGATCATGATGAAGCTCGACAGCTGAGCCTCGTCACCGTCGCACACGCACACCACGTTGAGCCCCATGACGGGTACGCGCCCCCCGGCGCGGCCTATCATGGGGCTTGCGTCTCGGGGTGGGGTGTAACTCCATTCACTGGACGCGCGTTGGGCCTTACGTAGACTGAGGCGCCCCCGGCGAAGCGTTACGCCGACTCGCTTCGCGGCACCATCACGCAGGGAGTTACGACCGTGGCAAGTGGCAACGCGATCCGGGGAAGCCGGGTCGGGGCGGGGCCGATGGGCGAGGCCGAGCGCGGCGAGTCCGCGCCGCGGCTGCGCATCTCCTTCTGGTGCTCGAACGGGCACGAGACACAGCCGAGCTTCGCCAGCGACGCGCAGGTCCCGGACAGTTGGGACTGCCCGCGGTGCGGCTTTCCGGCAGGTCAGGACCGGGACAACCCACCGGCTCCACCACGGACCGAGCCGTACAAGACCCACCTCGCCTATGTGCGGGAGCGGCGCAGCGACGCGGACGGCGAGGCGATCCTCGCCGAGGCGCTGGCGAAACTGCGCGGCGAGATCTGAACGGACCTACCGGCGGGCCGGACACCTTCACCCAGGTGTCCGGCCCGCTGTGCGTCGCCGGGGGACCGTCAACGTGGGGAGCCACCCGTGACGGTGAACGTGTCCGGCCGCGCCCGCACCCGACGGCCGTCCGTTCGCCGTCCTGATCAATTAGGTTGGAGGGTGCTGCGGCAAGGCGCCCAGACCAGGCGACGGCAGAGAGAAGGACGACGTCCGAGATGAATGCAGAAGGCCGTACCAGGCTCAACCAGACGCCCGAGTGGACCGCCCTGGTCAAACACCGGGAAGAACAGGGCGAGATGCGGCTGCGCGACCTGTTCGCGGCGGACCCGGACCGCGCCACCGGATACGCGCTACAGGTCGGTGACCTGTACGTCGACTACTCCAAGCACCTCATCACCGACGAAACGCTCCGACTGCTCCGCGAGCTCGCCGAGGCGCGGGGCGTGTACGCACTGCGGGACGCCATGTTCCGCGGCGACAAGATCAACACGACGGAGGACCGCGCGGTCCTGCACACCGCGCTGCGCGCCCCGAGCGGCGCGGTGATCGAGGCCGACGGGCGCAACGTCGTCCCCGCGGTGCACGAAGTCCTCGACCGCATGGGCGTGTTCGCCGACCGGGTCCGTTCGGGTGAGTGGACCGGTCACACCGGTGCGCGCATCAAGAACGTCGTCAACATCGGCATCGGCGGCTCCGACCTCGGCCCCGCCATGGCCTACGAGGCGTTGCGCTCCTACACCGACCGCGGCCTCACGGTGCGGTTCGTGTCGAACGTCGACGGGGCCGACCTGCACGAGGCGGTCAGGGACCTGGACGCCGCCGAGACGCTGTTCATCGTGGCGTCCAAGACCTTCACCACCATCGAGACCCTGACCAACGCCACCTCGGCCCGCAACTGGCTCCTCACCGAGCTGAGGGCGGGTCAGGAGGCCGTGGCCAAGCACTTCGTGGCCCTGTCGACCAATGCCGGGAAGGTCGCCGACTTCGGCATCGACACGGCGAACATGTTCGAGTTCTGGGACTGGGTCGGCGGCCGCTACTCGTTCGACTCGGCGATCGGGCTCTCCCTGATGATCGCGATCGGGCCGGACCGGTTCCGGGAGGTGCTGGACGGTTTCCACACCGTCGACCGGCACTTCCGCAACGCCCCGCCCGAGCAGAACGTCCCGCTGCTGCTCGGTCTGCTGGGCGTCTGGTACAGCAACTTCCACGACGCCCAGGCGCACGCGGTGCTGCCGTACTCGCACTACCTGTCCAAGTTCACGGCGTACCTCCAGCAACTGGACATGGAGTCCAACGGCAAGTCCGTCGACCGGGAGGGCGCACCGGTCGACTGGCAGACCGGCCCCGTGGTCTGGGGCACGCCGGGCACCAACGGGCAGCACGCCTATTACCAGTTGATCCACCAGGGCACCAAGCTGATCCCCGCGGACTTCATCGGGTTCGCCGAGCCGGTCGCCGACCTCCAGCCGGGGCTCGTCGCCCAGCACGACCTGCTGATGGCGAACTTCTTCGCGCAGACCCAGGCGCTCGCCTTCGGCAAGACGCCCGAGGAGGTCCGCGCCGAAGGGGTCCCCGAGGAGCTCGTCCCGCACAAGAGCTTCCGGGGCGACCGCCCCACGACCACCATCCTGGCGAAGGAGCTGACGCCGTCGGTGCTCGGTCAGCTCATCGCCCTGTACGAGCACAAGGTGTTCGTCCAGGGGGCCGTGTGGAACATCGACTCGTTCGACCAGTGGGGCGTCGAACTGGGCAAGGTGCTCGCCAAGCGCGTGGAACCCGCGCTCACCGAGGGCGCAGAGGTCCCGGGCCTCGATGCGTCCAGCACGGCCCTGGTCGCCAAGTACCGCGAGCTGCGCGGCCGTTGACACGACGGTGCCGGGCGTCCGGTCCTCCTGGACGCCCGGCACCGGGCCGTGCTCCTCCGGTCACCACGGAGCCCGTGGTGACCACCGCCCCGCCCTAGGGCGAAGCGGGCGGGTACAGATCGCGCGGCAGCCGGGAGGCCGCCGCAGAGTCGAGCAGCCACAGGGTCCGCGCACGTCCCCGGGCGCCGGCCGCCGGCGCCTGGATCTCGCCCGCGCCCGACAGGGCGATGGCCGCGGCCTCCGCCTTGTCCTCGCCCGCCGCCAACAGCCACACCTCACGGGCGGCCCGGATCGCGGGCAGCGTCAGGGAGATCCGGGTGGGCGGCGGCTTCGGCGCCCCGTGGACGCCGACGACGGTCCGCTCGGTCTCCCGGACGCCCGGCAGCTCGGGGAAGAGCGAGGCCACGTGCGTGTCCGGGCCGACCCCCAGCATCAGGACGTCGAAGGTGGGCACCGGACCGTGGTCCTCCGGACCCGCCGCGGCGGCCAGTTCCGCGGCGTACGCGGCGGCAGCCGTGTCCACCCCGTCCCCGGCCGGACCCCCGGTGGCGTGGGGGCCGTCCGACGCGGGCATCGCGTGCACCCGCTCCGGGTCGAGCGGCACCGAGTCCAACAGCGCCGCACGCGCCTGGGTCACGTTCCGCTCGGGGTCGCCCTCGGGCAGATAGCGCTCGTCCCCCCACCACAGGTCGAGGCGGGACCAGTCGATCGCGTCCCGGGCGGGCGCCGCGGCCAGCGCGGCGAGCACGCCGTTCCCGTTGCGCCCGCCGGTCAGGACGATCGACGCCGAGCCCCGAGCGGCCTGGGCGTCCACGATCTTCGTGATCAGCCGGGCCGCCGCGGCCTGCGCCATCAGCTCCTTGTCGCGGTGCACCACGAGCTGGGGTGTGCTCACGTGCGGGCCTTCCGGGCGGGAACCGACTTCTTCGCCGTCTTCGCCGGTGGCGTCTTGTCGTCGCCCTCGCCCTCGGGGGAGCCGCCCGGGGAACCGCCGGGTGCGCCGGCCGCCTCCGTGCGGGCGGGGACGCTCGCCGTGGACTCGGCCAGCCCCTTCACCCCGAACCGCAGCACGGACGCGTAGATGTCGTCCGGGTCCAGGCGCCGCAGCTCCTCCGCGATCAGCTCCGCGGTCTCCCGTCGCTTCAACGCCACCGCGCGGTCCGGCTGACCCGCGATCGACAGCGTGGCCAGCGACCCGTCCGGTCGGTCGAGACCGATCGGTCCGCAGTCCGTCTGGAGCCGCACCGCCGTCAGCCCGGGGCCGCTCGACACGGTCCGGGTCACGGGCGTGCCCAATCGTTCCGCCAGCCACATCGCCAGCAGTTCCACACTGGGGTTGTACTCCTCGCCCTCGACCTCGGCCGCGGTCACCGTGCAGGCGATCTGGTCCAGCGCGGCGGCCAGCATCGAGCGCCAGGGGGTGATCCGGGTCCAGGACAGGTCGGTGTCCCCGGGGGCGTAGGTGTCGGCGCGGGACGTCAGCTCCGCCACCGGCTGCTCGGCGGAGTAGGCGTCGGTGATCCGGCGCTGGGCGAGCGCGCCCAGCGGGTCGCGCGCCGGGTCGGCGGGAGCGTTGATCGGCCACCACACCACGACGGGGGCGTCCGGCAGCAGCAGCGGCAGGACCACCGACTGCGCGTGCTCGACGACCTCGCCGTACAGCCGCAGGACGACCGTCTCCCCGGTGCCCGCCTCACCGCCCACCCGGACCTCGGCGTCCAGCCGGGAGGTCGTGCGGATGCGCGGCGACCGCGAGACCCGGCGGATGACCACCAGGGTGCGCGAGGGGTGCTCGCGGGACGCCTCGCTGGCCGCCCGCAACGCGTCGTACGCGTTCTCCTCGTCCGTGACGATGACCAGGGTGAGCACCATGCCGACGGCCGGGGAGCCGATGGCACGGCGCCCTTCGACCATCGCCTTGTTGATCCGGCTGGCCGTGGTGTCCGTAAGGTCGATGTTCATGGCCGACGCCAGCTCCGTCCGTCTCGTGCGAGCATTTCGTCCGCCTCGGCGGGGCCCCAGGTCCCGGACTTGTACTGGGCGGGCTTGCCGTGCGCGTCCCAGTGCTGCTCGATCGGGTCGAGGATGCGCCAGGACAGTTCGACCTCTTCTGTGCGGGGGAAGAGGTTCGAGTCGCCCAGCAGGACGTCCAGGATGAGCCGTTCGTACGCCTCCGGACTCGACTCCGTGAACGACTCGCCGTAGGCGAAGTCCATGGACACGTCCCGGACCTCCATCGAGGTGCCCGGCACCTTGGAGCCGAAGCGCACGGTCACGCCCTCGTCCGGCTGGACCCGGATGACCAGGGCGTTCTGCCCCAGCTCCTCGGTCGCGGTGTGGTCGAAGGGGGAGTGCGGGGCGCGCTGGAAGACCACGGCGATCTCCGTCACCCGGCGGCCGAGGCGCTTGCCGGTGCGCAGGTAGAAGGGGACCCCCGCCCAGCGGCGGTTGTCGATCTGGAGCTTCACCGCCGCGTAGGTGTCGGTCTTCGACTTGCTGTCGATGCCGTCTTCCTGGAGGTAGCCGATGACCTTCTCGCCACCCTGCCACCCGGCGACGTACTGGGCGCGGACGGTGTCGGCGCCCAGGTCCGCGGGGAGCTTGACCGCCCCGAGGACCTTGGTCTTCTCGGCGGCCAGCGCATCCGCGTCGAAGGAGGAGGGCTCCTCCATTGCGGTGAGCGCGAGCAACTGGAGCAGATGGTTCTGGATCACGTCCCGGGCGGCGCCGATGCCGTCGTAGTACCCGGCCCGGCCGCCGATCCCGATGTCCTCGGCCATGGTGATCTGCACGTGGTCGACGTACGACCGGTTCCAGATCGGCTCGAACAGGGTGTTGGCGAACCGGAGCGCCAGGATGTTCTGGACGGTCTCCTTGCCGAGGTAGTGGTCGATCCGGAAGACCTGGTCCGGGGCGAAGACCTCGTGGACGATCGCGTTGAGTTCCTTCGCCGACGTGAGGTCGTGACCGAAGGGCTTCTCGATGACCGCCCGCCGCCAGGACCCCTCCTCCTGGTCGGCCAGCCCGTGCTTCTTGAGCTGCTTGACGACCAGGGGGAAGAACTTCGGCGGAACGGAGAGGTAGAAGGCGAAGTTGCCGCCGGTGCCCTGGGCCTTGTCCAGATCGGTGATCGTGGCCTTCAGCTGCTCGAAGGCGTTGTCGTCGTCGAAGTCGCCCTGGACGAAGCGCATGCCCTGGATCAGCTGCTGCCAGACCTCCTCCCGGAAGGGGGTGCGGGCGTGTTCCTTGACGGCGTCGTGGACCTCCTGGGCGAAGTCCTCGTTCTGCCACTCGCGACGGGCGAACCCGATCAGCGAGAAGCCGGGCGGCAGCAGACCCCGGTTCGCGAGGTCGTAGACGGCGGGCATCAGCTTCTTGCGGGACAAGTCGCCCGTGACGCCGAAGATCACCAGGCCCGACGGCCCCGCGATGCGCGGGAGCCGTCGGTCCGCGGCGTCACGAAGCGGATTGGCTCCGTGGACGGGTGTCAAGGTCTCAGCCCTCCGAAGGGGTGAGGCGCTTCAGCTCCGCCTCGGTCGATGCGAGCAGGTCGTTCCAGGACGCCTCGAACTTCTCGACGCCCTCGTCCTCCAGCAGGTTCACCACGTCGTCGTAGGCGATCCCGAGCTTCTCGACGGCGTCGAGGTCGGCGCGCGACTGCTCGTAGGTGCCGGCGATGGTGTTGCCGGTGATGACGCCGTGGTCGGCGGCGGCCTCCAGGGTCGCCTCCGGCATCGTGTTCACGGTGCCCGGCGCGACCAGGTCGTCGACGTACAGGGTGTCCTTGTACGCGGGGTCCTTGACCCCGGTCGACGCCCACAGCGGACGCTGCGGGTGTGCGCCCGCCTTGTCCAGGGCCAGCCAGCGGTCGGAGGAGAAGACCTCCTCGTACGCCTGGTAGGCGAGCCGGGCGTTGGCCAGGCCGGCCTTGCCGCGCGCGGCCTTGGCCTCCGGGGTGCCGAGGGCGTCCAGCCGCTTGTCGATCTCGGTGTCCACCCGGGACACGAAGAACGAGGCCACCGAACGGATCTTGGACAGGTCCAGGCCCGCGGCCTTCGCCTTCTCCAGGCCCGCCAGGTAGGCGTCCATCACCGCGCGGTAGCGCTCCAGCGAGAAGATCAGCGTGACGTTGACGCTGATGCCGAGGCCGATGACCTCGGTGATCGCGGGCAGGCCCGCCTTGGTCGCCGGAATCTTGATCAGGGTGTTGGGCCGGTCCACCAGCCAGGCGAGCTGCTTGGCCTCGGCGATGGTCGCCCGGGTGTCGTGCGCGAGTCGCGGGTCCACCTCGATCGACACCCGGCCGTCCTGGCCGCCCGTCGAGTCGAACAGGGGGCGCAGCACCTCGGCCGCGTCCCGGACGTCCGCCGTGGTGATCATGCGCACGGCCTCGTCGACCGTCAGCTTGCGGGCCGCGAGGTCACGGAGCTGGGACTCGTAGCCGTCACCGCCCGAGATCGCCTTCTGGAAGATCGACGGGTTGGTCGTGACGCCCACCACGTGCTGCTGGTCGATCAGTTCGGCGAGGTTGCCGGACGTGATCCGCTTGCGCGAAAGGTCGTCCAACCAGATCGCTACGCCTTCGTCGGAAAGGCGCTTGAGTGCGTCCGTCATGGGAATTGCATCTCCTACTTGATCTTTAGTCGTCTGTGGGCGTCAGCGCTGAACGGCGGCCAGGGATTCCCGCGCGGCGGATTCGACCGCCTCGGAGGTGATGCCGAACTCGCGGAACAGGACCTTGCCGTCCGCCGAGGCACCGAAGTGCTCCAGCGACACGATGCGGCCCGCGTCACCGACGTAGCGGTGCCAGGTCAGCCCGATGCCCGCCTCGACGGCGACCCGCGCCTTCACGGACGGCGGCAGCACCGTGTCCTTGTACTCCTGGGTCTGCTCCTCGAACCACTCCACGGACGGCATGGACACCACCCGGGTGGGCACGCCGGACGCCTGGAGCCGCTCCCGGGCCTCCACCGCCAGGTGCACCTCGGAACCCGTGCCGATCAGCAGCACCTCGGGGGCGCCGCCCTCCGCCTCGAAGAGCACGTAGCCGCCCTTGGCCGCGTCCTCGTTCGGGTCGTACGTGGGCACGCCCTGCCGGGTCAGCGCGAGACCGTGCGGGGCGCCCTTGCCGAACACCTTGGTGTAGCGGCGCAGGATCTCCCGCCAGGCGATCGCCGTCTCGTTGGCGTCGGCCGGTCGGACCACGTTCAGCCCGGGGATCGCCCGCAGCGACGCGACGTGCTCGACCGGCTGGTGGGTCGGACCGTCCTCGCCGAGGCCGATCGAGTCGTGCGTCCACACGTACGTCACCGGCAGGTGCATCAGCGCGGACAGTCGCACCGCGTTGCGCATGTAGTCGGAGAACACGAGGAACGTGCCGCCGTAGACACGGGTGTTGCCGTGCAGCGCGATGCCGTTCATCTCCGCGGCCATCGAGTGCTCGCGGATGCCGAAGTGGATGGTCCGGCCGTACGGCTGGGCCTCCGGCAGCGGGTTGTCGGCGGGGAGGAACGACGAGTTCTTGTCGATCGTCGTGTTGTTCGAGCCGGCGAGGTCGGCGGAACCGCCCCACAGCTCGGGGATCACCGCGCCGAGCGCCTGGAGCACCTTGCCGGACGCGGCCCGGGTCGCGACGCCCTTGCCGGTCTCGAAGACCGGGAGCTTGTCCTCCCAGCCGGCCGGCAGCTCACCGGCCGAGATGCGGTCGAACTCGGCGGCCCGCTCGACGTTCGCGGTGCGCCAGGCGGCCAGGCCCTTCTCCCACTCGCCCCGGGCCTCGCGACCGCGGTCCAGTGCGCCCCGGGTGTGGGCCAGGACCTCGTCGGTGACCTCGAAGCTCTGCTCGGGGTCGAAACCGAGGACGCGCTTGGTGGCCGCGACCTCTTCGTCGCCGAGCGCCGAACCGTGGGCGGCCTCGGTGTTCTGGGCGTTGGGCGCGGGCCAGGCGATGATCGAGCGCATCGCGATGAACGAGGGGCGCTCCGTCTCGGCCTTGGCGGCCTGGATCGCCGTGTACAGCGCCTGCGGGTCGAGGTCGCCGTTGGCCTTCGGCTCCACGCGCTGCACGTGCCACCCGTACGCCTCGTACCGCTTGGCGGTGTCCTCGGACACGGCGGTCTCGGTGTCGCCCTCGATCGAGATGTGGTTGTCGTCCCACAGCATGACCAGGTTGCCGAGCTTCTGGTGACCGGCCAGCGAGGACGCCTCGGCGGCGATGCCCTCCTGGAGGCAGCCGTCACCGGCGATCACGAAGACGTGGTGGTCGAAGGGGGAGGCGCCGGTGGCGGCCTCCGGGTCGAACAGACCGCGCTCGTACCGGGCGGCCATCGCCATGCCCACGGCGTTGGCGACGCCCTGGCCGAGCGGCCCGGTCGTCGTCTCGACGCCGGCGGTGTGGCCGTACTCCGGGTGGCCCGGGGTCTTCGAGCCCCAGGTGCGGAACGCCTTCAGGTCGTCCAGCTCCAGGCCGAAGCCGGCGAGGTAGAGCTGGATGTACAGCGTCAGGGACGAGTGTCCCGCGGACAGCACGAACCGGTCGCGGCCCGTCCATTCGGGGTCCGCGGGGTCGTGTCGCATCACCTTCTGGAAGAGGGTGTAGGCGGCCGGGGCAAGGCTCATCGCGGTGCCCGGATGGCCGTTGCCGACCTTCTGCACGGCGTCAGCGGCAAGGACACGGGAGGTGTCCACGGCACGCTGGTCCAGTTCGGTCCATTCAAGGGCTGTCGTGGTCGGCTTGGTGCTCACCCTGGGTCAGGGCTCCTCTCCACATGCTCGGGACATTCGGGATGGCGGACGCCCGGGGGCCGCGTGCGCGGTGGGACGTCCGCCTGCTCGGCATGGCGCCGAAACCGGTGTTGTCCGAGAGCCCACCGGCTTGCTGCCGAGCCTACCGTCGTCGTCACGTGCACTTTTCGGCTCATTTCCAGACTGCCGGGGCTCGGCGCGGTTCGCCTCTCGGGGCGCTGACCTCCTCCGTCCCCCCTTTCGCTGCCGCCCCACCCGTCCGATGGGGCGGCAGCCGCCGCCCCGACTCCTCCCGCCCGCCCCGGAACACCGTCGACCGGGTGCGCCGTTCCCCGAGCGCGGGGAACGTGCGGAGTCCGCCCGTGGCCGGAGCCGGTCGTTCCGCCGACCGTCCCCGGCCGTCCCCCGAACGGCCCCGCGCCCGCCGTCAGGGGGTGAACGACGAGGTCGCGCACCTCCTCGCGAGCGCCCCCCAACACGAGCGACCCCCGCGAAGGGCGAGGTAAGGGCAACGTCTACAGTGGCGTGGTACGCGCGAGCCTTTACCCGGACTTCACAGGTCTAAGGCTTGCTTTGATGTCTCTGTCAGGGGTGTGCGTGACGGCCGTTGAATCCCGTCCGGCGGGAATGCTGCGGACGAGCCGGGGACACCGGCCGCTGCGAGCCCGGGTCATGGCGTTCGTGGCGCTGACCAAGCCGCGGATCATCGAACTGCTGCTGATCACCACGATCCCCGTGATGTTCCTGGCCCAGCAGGGCGTGCCCGATCTGAAGCTCGTCCTGATGACGACGATCGGCGGCTACCTGTCCGCGGGCGGCGCCAACGCGCTGAACATGTACATCGACCGGGACATCGACGCGCTGATGGAGCGGACCGCCCGCCGGCCGCTGGTCACCGGAATGGTCTCGCCCCGCGAGACGCTCGTCTTCGGCCTCTCGCTCGCCGTCATCTCCACCCTGTGGTTCGGCTACTTCGTCAACTGGCTCTCCGCCTGGCTCTCCCTCGGCGCGCTCCTCTTCTACGTGGTCGTCTACACGATGATCCTGAAGCGGCGCACCACCCAGAACATCGTCTGGGGCGGGATCGCGGGCTGCATGCCGGTGCTGATCGGGTGGTCGGCCGTCACCAACTCGGTCTCCTGGGCCGCGGTCATCCTCTTCCTGGTCATCTTCTTCTGGACGCCCCCGCACTACTGGCCGCTCTCGATGAAGGTCAAGGAGGACTACGCGCGGGTGGGCGTGCCGATGCTGCCCGTGCTGGCCTCCAACAAGGTGGTCGCCCGGCAGATCGTGGCGTACAGCTGGCTGATGGTCGCGGTGTCGCTGCTGCTCACCCCGCTGGGGTACACCGGCTGGTTCTACACCGCGGTCGCCCTCGCCACCGGCGGTTGGTGGCTGTGGGAGGCGCATGCGCTGCTCGCCCGGGCGAAGAGCGGGGTCACCGGGGCGAAGCTCAAGGAGATGCGGCTGTTCCACTGGTCCATCACCTACGTCTCGCTGCTCTTCGTGGCCGTCGCCGTGGACCCGTTCCTGCGCTGACCCGGTCGGCGCCGTGCGTGGGCCACGACACGTTCCCCCACTGACCTACTCGTCGGTAGGCTCCGTTCCATGGAGAACGCGAACGTGAACGCGCAGGGCGCTCCCGGCGAAGACGGCGGCGTCGGCAAGTGGACGGCGGCCCGTGCGGAACGCCGTGAGCGCCGGCTGGCCAAGGAGATCGGTGCCTTTGCCGCGGCGCACGGGGGAGCGGAGGGGCAGGTCGCCCACCTCGGGCGCAAGGGTGCTCGGATCGTCCTCGTCGGGGCTGACGGGGCGTGGGGGGACCTGGTGGTCCCGTCCTGTGAGGTCGCGGCCGCGGTGGTGGCTCGGGCCGGGATCACCGTGCACGAGGCGTTCGACGGTGAGTTTGCGGCGCGGGTTCGTACCGGGCCCTACGAATGGTCCCGGATGGCCGGCATCCAGATCGGCGGCCCCTCGACCTCCTGACACGGTGCGGTCCGCTTGCCGCGCGTCCAGCATTCGCGCAGTTCCCCGCGCCCCTCGGGTACGTCCCCCTGCACGTGTGCGGTCCGCTCGCCGTGCGTCCGGCATTCGCGCAGTTCCCCGCGCCCCTTGGGTGCGTTCTGCTGGGCGTGTGTGGTTCGCTCGCCGTGCGTCCGGTGTTCGCGCAGTTCCCCGCGCCCCTTGGGTGCGTTCTGCTGGGCGTGTGTGGTTCGGTTGCCGTGCGTCCGGTGTTCGCGCAGTTCCCCGCGCCCCTTATCGGGGCCCGTTGTCTAGCTCGCACCCGCAGGGAACAGCCCACCCGCTGGTAGCGCCCCGATAGGGGCGCGGGGAACTGCGCGAAATCCACGGCGCACCCGCAGGGGACAGCGCACCCGACCAGGGGCGCGGGGAACTGCGCGAACTTGCAACGCCCCCGCACGGGACAGCGCGCAAACCCGCCAAGCCCCCCGCACGGACCAACGTGCCCCCCACGCGTCCCGACCGTTATCCCAGGGAAGGTGTCAGGGATCATCGGTCGAAACGAGGAGCGCGCCATGGGTACCAGGGACGCCAGCGACGGACGTGCGGCGCAGCCGGAGTGGCGGGTCCGGGCCGCGGAACTGGCCGCCCGGGGCGTCGAAACCGTCGCCCTGACCATCGTCGACAACGCGGGGATCTGCCGCGTCAAGACCTTCCCCCTGGCCCGACTCACCGAGGTCGCCGAACGCGGCGTCGGCATGGCCCCCTGCTTCGACGTCTACACCTCCGCCGACCGCATGGTCAGCTCACCGCACCTCGGCGGCCCCGACGGGGACCTGCGGCTCTTCCCCGACCCCGACCGCATCGTCCCGCTGGCCGCCCAACCCGGCTGGGCCTGGTCGCCCGCCGACCGCTACGAACAGGACGGCCGCCCCTACGCCTCCTGCCAGCGCCTGTTCGCCAAGTCCGCCGCCGACCGGGCCGCCGCGCTGGGGTTCACCCTGACCATGGGGTTCGAGACCGAGTGGATCCTGCGGCGCCCGGACGGCACCTGCCCCACCACCGGGCCCGCCTACGGCATGACCCGGGTCGTGGAACTCGCCGACTACGGCCGTGACCTGTTGCGGGCCCTCACCGACCAGGGCGTACGGGTGCTCCAGTTCCACCCCGAGTACTCGCCCGGCCAGTTCGAGATCTCCACCGCCCCCGCCGACGGCCCGGTCGCCGCGGCCGACGACCTCGTCCTCGTCCGCGAGACCATCCGCGCGGTCAGCGCCCGGCACGGGCTGCGCGCCTCCTTCGCGCCGACCTTCACCGCCGGCGAGGTCGGCAACGGCTGCCACCTCCACCTCGGCCTGCACCGCGACGGCACCGACCTGCACCGCGACCCCCGCGCACCGTACGGCCTCGCCCTCGACGCGGCGGCCTTCCTGGCCGGAGTACTGGAGCGGCTGCCCGCGCTGCTGGCCGTCGGCGCCCCGTCCCCGGCGAGCTACCTACGGCTCGCCCCCTCCCGCTGGGCGGGTGCCTACCGCTGCTGGGGGGTGGAGAACCGGGAGGCCGCGCTGCGCCTGGTCCCCGGCGACGGGCACGCCGAGCTGAAGTGCTTCGACGCCACCGCCAACCCGTACCTCCTCGCCGGCAGCGTCATCACCGCCGGCCTCGCGGGCATCGCCGAAGGGGCCAAGCTCCCCGACCCGGTCACGGGCGACCCCGCCGGCCTCGCCGACGTACCCCGGCTCCCGCGCTCACTGGACGAGGCGGTCGACCACCTCACCGCCAGCGACGAACTGCGCGAGGCCATGGGCGAGGTCCTGTACGGGGCCGTGCTCGCGGTGCGGCGGGCCGAGGCCGAGGACTTCGCGGACAGCGACCCGGAGCGCATCGCCGCCGACACCCGCTGGCGGTACTGATGTTCGACCTGCCCCCGCTCGTGGACCACCACTGCCACGGCGTGCTCCTCGACGACCCGGACGCCGACGTGTTCGCCTCGTACCTCACCGAGTCCGACGCCCCGGCCGCGCCCGGCACCAGCTTCTTCGACACCCAGGCCGGCTTCGCCGTCCGCCGCTGGTGCCCGCCGCTGCTCGGGCTCGATCCGTACACCTCACCGGCCCGCTACCTGGCCCGCCGCCGCGAACTCGGTGCGGCGGAGGCCAACCGCAGGCTCCTGGGCGCCACCGGCATCGGCACCTTCCTGGTCGACACCGGGCTGTCCGGCGACCTCACCACCCCCGAGGAACTGTCCCGAGCGGGGGGCGGACGGGCCCGGGAGGTCGTCCGGCTCGAAGTCCTCGCCGAGCGGGCGGCCGACGCCTTCGACGACGCCCGGACGTTCGTGGACGCCCTGGACGTCTCGGTGGACTCCGCGGCGCGGACCGCCGTCGGGTTCAAGTCCGTGGTCGCCTACCGGCACGGTCTCGCCCTCGCCCCCGAGGCCCCGACCGCCGCCGAGGTGCTGACCGCCGCCGGACAGTGGCTCGGCGCCCGCCGCCCCGGGGACCGGCTCACCCACCCGGTCCTCCTGCGCCACCTGCTGTGGACCGCGGTCGACACCGGGCTGCCGCTCCAACTGCACACCGGCTTCGGCGACCCCGACCTACGGCTCGACCACGCGGACCCGCTGCTGCTCACCGACTTCGTGCGGGCGACCGCCGGGAGCGGCTGCGACCTGGTGCTGCTGCACGGCTACCCCTACCACCGGGGCGCGGGCTACCTCGCGGCCGTCTTCCCGCACGTCTACGCCGACATGGGGCTCACCCTCGGCCACACCGGAGCCCGGGCCCGGGCGCTGCTCGCGGAGATGCTGGAGCTCACCCCCTTCGGCAAGCTGCTGTTCTCTACCGACGGCTACGCCCTGCCGGAGCTGTACGTGATCGGGGCCCGGCTGTTCCGCACCGCCCTGGAGGAACTGTTGGGCGAGTGGGTGCGCGACGGTTCCTGGGGGTACCCGGACGCCCACCGGGTGGCGAAGATGCTGGCCTCGGCCAACGCCCGCCGGGTCTACCGGCTCTGACGCCGACGGGGCCACGGGAGCGGTGCTCCGGTGGCCCCGGCGAGGCGTACGACCCCGGTGGGGTCAGACGGACGACAGCGCGGAACCGCTCCGGGCGGGCACCGGCACCGGCAGCTCCGGTCGTTCCCGCAGGGCGAGCAGCACCCGTAGGGTCGCGATCCACACCAGGCACGAGCCCAGCATGTGCGCCCCGACCAGGACCTCCGGCAGGTCGGTGAAGTACTGCACGTACCCGACGGCGCCCTGGGCCATGAGGATCAGGAACAGGTCCCGGGTCCGGTTCAGCGGACCGCGGGGCGCGTCCACCGCCTTCAGCACGAACCACAGCGCGAAGGTCAGGGAGACCACGACCCAGGCGAGGACCGCGTGCACCTTGGTCACGGCCTCCCAGTTGACGTCCATCCGGGGCACGTCGCTGGAGTCGCCCGCGTGCGGCCCCGCACCGGTGACCACCGTGCCGACGGCGATCAGCAGCCCCGTCACCACGACCATCACCCAGACCAGCTGCTGCACGGCCTTGCCGACCAGCGGCTTGGGCGGTGCGTCGCCCTCCCGGGAGCGCTGCCACATCACCGTCGCCACCGCGATCAGGGCGGTGGACAGCAGGAAGTGGGCGGCGACCGTGTACGGGTTCAGGCCCACCAGGACGACGATGCCCCCCAGCACCGCATTGCCCATGACCAGCCAGAACTGGGCCCAGCCGAGCCGGGTCAGGGAGCGTCGCCACGGCTTCTGCGAGCGGGCGGCGATGATGGCCCAGCCGACGGCCGCGCACAGCACGTAGGTCAGCATCCGGTTGCCGAACTCGATGACGCCGTGGAGGCCCATCTCACGGGTCGCGGTCAGCGAGTCGTCGGTGCACTTGGGCCAGGTCGGGCACCCGAGGCCGGAGCCCGTGAGCCGGACGGCCCCGCCGGTGACGACGATGACGACCATCATCACGAGCGCCGCCATGGCGGCGCGCTGCACGATGCGGGTGGTGGGGGTCCAACGATCGGCGATGTAGGCGAGCGGGTTGCGCGCGGCCTCAACGAGGTCGTCTCGGGTCACTTTTGGCACGTGCACATGGTAGGCGGGTGCTTGTGCACGCCTTCACGAGGGGGACGTTTCGCGTGCCCCCGCGTCGGACGGCGCTCACTCCCAGCGGAAGAAGCGCCCCGCCGCACCCAGCCCCGCGACCGCCCACACGGCGAGGACGCCCAGGTCACGCCAGGGAATCCCGGCGCCGTCCCGCAGCACGTCACGCAGCCCCTCGGACAGCGCGGCGATCGGAAGGAACTCCAGCACGGTGCGTGCCGCCTCCGGGAACCGGTCCAGCGGCACCACCACGCCGCCGCCCATCAGCAGCAACAGGAAGACCAGATTCGCGGCAGCGAGCGTCGCCTCCGCCTTCAGCGTCCCGGCCATCAGCAGCCCGAGACCCGAGAAGGCGGCCGTGCCGAGCACGAGCAGCAACAGCACGGTCAGCGGGTTGCCGTCCGGCGACCAGCCGAGGGCGAGCGCGATCACGGTCAGCAGTGCCACCTGGAGCACCTCGACCACCAGGACCGACAGGGACTTGGCCGTCATCAGCCCCCAGCGCGGCAGCGGGGAGACGGCGAGGCGCTTCAGCACGCCGTACCGCCGTTCGAAGCCGGTGGCGATGGCCTGCCCGGTGAACGCCGTGGACATCACGGCGAGGGCCAGGACCCCCGGTGCGAGGAAGTCGACGGCCTCGCCCTCCCCGGTGTCCACGATGTCGACCGAGCTGAACAGGGCGAGCAGCAGGGCCGGGATGATCAGCGTCAGCAGCAGCTGCTCGCCGTTGCGCAGCAGCATCCTGGTCTCCAGGACGGCCTGCGCGGCGATCATCCGGGGCAGCGGGGCCGCCCCGGGGCGGGGCACGAAGGTGCCGGGCCCCCCACCCGCGCGGGCGGGCGTGTCGGCGGCGGTGTTCACCTCGGCGGTCATGAGCGCAGCTCCCTACCGGTCAGCTCCAGGAAGACGTCCTCCAGGGTGTGCCGCTCCACCGAGATCCGGTCCGGCATCACCCCGTGCTGGGCGCACCAGGAGGTGACGGTGGCCAGCAGCTGCGGGTCGACGGTCCCCGCGACGCGGTACGCGCCCGGGCTCACCTCGTCGACCTGGGAGTCCGGGGGCAGGGCCTTGAGTAGGGCGCCGACGTCCAGTCCGAGGCGTCCGGTGAAGCGCAGGGTGTTCTCGGCGCCGCCCCGGCACAGCTGCTCGGGGGAGCCCTGGGCGATGACCCGGCCGGCGTCGATGATCGCGACGTCGTCGGCGAGCTGCTCGGCCTCGTCCATGTGGTGCGTGGTGAGCACGACGCTCACCCCGTCGGCGCGCAGGTCGCGGACGAGGCCCCAGGCGGTGCGGCGGGCCTGGGGGTCGAGCCCGGCGGTGGGCTCGTCGAGGAAGACCAGCTCGGGGCGGCCCACGACGGCCATGGCCAGCGCGAGCCGCTGCTGCTGCCCGCCGGAGAGCCGCCGGTAGGTGGTGCGTCCGCAGCTGTCGAGGCCGAGCCGGTCGATCAGGGCCGGTACGTCGAGGGGGTGGGCGTGCAGCCGGGCGACGTGGTGCAGCATCTCGTCGGCGCGGGCGCCGGAGTACACCCCGCCGGACTGGAGCATCACCCCGATCCGGGGGCGCAGCGCCGCGGCGTCGCGCTGGGGGTCGAGGCCGAGGACGCGGACGGTTCCGGCGTCCGGTGCGCGGTAGCCCTCGCAGACCTCGATGGTGGAGGTCTTGCCCGCGCCGTTGGGGCCGAGCACGGCGGTGATCCCGGGCCCGGCGACCAGGTCGAGGCCGTTGACGGCGGTCTTGGGGCGCCTGGTTCCGTACCGCTTCACCAGGCCCTGGACCTGGAGGACGGGCTCGCTTCGCATGAGGCGCAAGTCTAGGGAGCCGCGCCGGGTGCCGGGGCCGCGGGGTGTCCCGCCGGCCGGCGGGGTGCGGGGGCAGAGCGGGGCACGGGCCCGGATGGGGGAGACTGTGCGGGCGCTCTGCGCAGGGTGGCGGGGCGGATTCCGGGTCCCTTAGCAGACCAGAGCCGGTTAGGTAACCCTTAGTGACGGATGCCACCGTGTTGGCTGACCTCGGTCGCTTGTCCGCTCTCGGGGAATTACGCAACAATGGCGTTGTGAAAAACGTCGGCGAGGTCCGGGCAGCCCCTCAGGGGGTGCCGCAGGAAGACTCCGCGACCGGTGAGCGTTCGACGCGCAACCGGGTCGCGCGCTCGATCCTGGACCACGGCCCGTCGACGGTGGCCGACCTCGCGGGCCGGCTCGGCCTCACCCAGGCCGCCGTCCGGCGCCATCTGGACGCCCTGGTGGGCGACGACGTCGTCGAGGCCCGTGAACAGCGCGTCTACGGGGCCCGTACCCGGGGTCGACCCGCCAAGGTCTTCGTGCTGACCGACTGCGGCCGCGACGCCTTCGACCAGTCGTACGACAAGCTGGCCGCCGATGCGCTGCGCTGGATCGCACGGACCGCCGGCGGCGGCGCCGTCGGCGAGGCCGCCGTCGCCGCCTTCGCGCGCGACCGGATCGAGACCCTGGCCGAGTCGTACCGCGCCGCGATCGAGGCCGCGCCGCCCGAGAAGCGGACCGAGGCGCTGGCCAGGGCCCTCACCGCCGACGGGTACGCTGCTACGGCGCGCAGCGCGCCCGGCCGCCAGCGCGGCGAGCAGTTGTGTCAGCACCACTGCCCGGTCGCCCACGTGGCGGAGCAGTACCCACAGCTGTGCGAGGCGGAGACGGAGATCTTCTCCCGCCTCCTCGGGACGCACGTCCAGCGGCTGGCGACCATCGCCCACGGCGACGGCGTCTGCACCACGTACATCCCGAACGCCCCGGACGGATCGGACGCCCACGCGGCGCCGGACCCGGACGGACCCCGTCAGCCGCCGGACCCACCGGGCCGGACGGCACCGCGCACACCACCCCGAACAGAGCGTCACCCATCAGCAAGCACGGCCGGGAGGAACCCCGCATGACTCTCCCCACGGAGACTGCCCACCCCGAACTAGAGGGTCTGGGTACGTACGAATACGGCTGGGCCGACTCCGACGAAGCCGGTGCCTCCGCCAAGCGCGGACTGGGCGAGGACGTCGTCCGGGACATCTCGGCCAAGAAGGACGAGCCGGAGTGGATGACCAAGCTCCGTCTCAAGGGCCTGCGCCTGTTCGACAAGAAGCCCATGCCGAGCTGGGGCTCGGACCTGTCGGGCATCGACTTCGACAACATCAAGTACTTCGTGCGCTCCACGGAGAAGCAGGCGGAGTCCTGGGAGGACCTGCCCGAGGACATCAAGAACACCTACGACCGGCTCGGCATCCCCGAGGCCGAGAAGCAGCGTCTGGTCGCCGGTGTCGCCGCGCAGTACGAGTCCGAGGTCGTCTACCACCAGATCCGCGAGGACCTGGAGGAGCAGGGCGTCATCTTCCTGGACACGGACACCGCGCTCAAGGAGCACCCGGAGCTGTTCAAGGAGTACTTCGGCACCGTCATCCCCGTCGGTGACAACAAGTTCGCCTCGCTGAACACGGCCGTGTGGTCCGGCGGGTCCTTCATCTACGTCCCCAAGGGCGTGCACGTGGAGATCCCGCTCCAGGCCTACTTCCGCATCAACACGGAGAACATGGGCCAGTTCGAGCGGACGCTGATCATCGTCGACGAGGACGCCTACGTCCACTACGTCGAGGGCTGCACCGCGCCGATCTACAAGTCGGACTCCCTGCACTCCGCGGTGGTCGAGATCATCGTGAAGAAGGGCGCCCGCTGCCGCTACACGACGATCCAGAACTGGTCGAACAACGTCTACAACCTGGTCACCAAGCGCGCCGTGGCCTACGAGGGCGCGACCATGGAGTGGGTCGACGGCAACATCGGCTCCAAGGTCACCATGAAGTACCCGGCCGTCTACCTGATGGGCGAGCACGCCAAGGGCGAGACCCTGTCGATCGCCTTCGCGGGCGCGGGCCAGCACCAGGACGCGGGCGCCAAGATGGTCCACATGGCCCCCAACACCTCCTCGAACATCGTCTCCAAGTCGGTGGCCCGGGGCGGCGGACGCACCTCGTACCGCGGCCTCATCGAGATCGGTGAGGGCGCGCCCGGCGCCAAGTCGAACGTGCTGTGCGACGCACTGCTCGTGGACACGATCTCCCGCTCCGACACCTACCCCTACGTGGACGTCCGCGAGGACGACGTGTCGATGGGGCACGAGGCGACCGTCTCCAAGGTCTCCGAGGACCAGCTCTTCTACCTGATGAGCCGCGGCCTCACCGAGTTCGAGGCGATGGCGATGATCGTGCGCGGCTTCGTCGAGCCGATCGCCAAGGAGCTGCCCATGGAGTACGCCCTTGAGCTGAACCGGCTGATCGAGCTCCAGATGGAGGGCGCGGTCGGCTGACCCGGCCCCCGCCCCCCGGGGCCCGCGCGGCCCCCGTAGCGTCACGTCTTCATCAGAAAGCGAGCACCAAGACAGCCATGGCTGAGGCTCAGAACACCCCGGTGGGGTCCACCACCGCAGGCGCCATCGCGGTGGCGGCGGAGTCGACCGTCGCCACCCGCATGAGCGCGCCGCCGTCCTTCGACGTCGCGGACTTCCCCGTGCCGCACGGCCGGGAGGAGGAGTGGCGGTTCACCCCGCTGAACCGACTGCGCGGGCTGCACGACGGCACCGCCGTCGCCACCGACTCCGGCGTCAAGGTCGTGGTCGACGCGCCCGCCGCCGTCACCGTCGAGACCGTGGGTCGAGACGACGCCCGTCTCGGCCGGGCCGGCACCCCCGTCGACCGGGTCGCCGCGCAGGCGTACTCCGGTTTCACCGCGGCGACCGTGGTGACCGTGCCCAAGGACACCGTCCTGACCGAGCCGATCCGCATCGCCGTGCACGGCGAGGGCGGCACCGCCTACGGCCACCAGGTCGTCGAGCTGGGTGCCTTCGCCGAAGCCGTCGTGGTCGTGGACCACACCGGTGACGCCGTGTTCGCCTCGAACGTCGACTACGTCCTCGGGGACGGCGCCAAGCTCACCGTGGTCTCCGTCCAGGACTGGGACGACACCGCCGTCCACGTCGCCCAGCACAACGCGCTGATCGGTCGGGACGCCTCCTTCCGCTCCGTCGTGGTCACCTTCGGCGGCGACCTGGTCCGTCTCCACCCCCGGGTCGCCTACGCCGCGCCCGGTGGCGAGGCCGAGCTGTTCGGGCTGTACTTCACCGACCGCGGGCAGCACCAGGAGCACCGCCTCCTGGTCGACCACAACACGCCGCACTGCAAGTCCAACGCCGTCTACAAGGGCGCCCTCCAGGGGCAGGGCGCCCACGCCGTGTGGATCGGCGACGTGCTCATCCAGGCCGCGGCCGAGGGCACCGACACCTACGAGATGAACCGGAACCTCGTCCTCACCGACGGCGCCCGGGTCGACTCGGTCCCCAACCTGGAGATCGAGACCGGCGAGATCGTCGGTGCCGGCCACGCCTCCGCCACCGGCCGCTTCGACGACGAGCAGCTCTTCTACCTGATGGCCCGCGGCATCCCCCAGCACGAGGCCCGGCGCCTCGTGGTGCGCGGCTTCTTCGCCGAGCTGGTCCAGCAGATCGGACTGCCCGACGTCGAGGAGCGGCTGATCGCCAAGATCGAACAAGAGCTGGAGGCTTCCGTCGCATGACGTACGTACGCGCCTGCGGACTGAGCGAGCTGGAGGACGACACCCCGATGCGGGTGGAGCTCGACGGCCTGCCCGTCTCGGTCGTACGCACCGAAGGCGAGGTGTTCGCCATCTACGACATCTGCTCCCACGCGAACGTCTCCCTGTCGGAGGGCGAGGTGGAGGACTGTCAGATCGAGTGTTGGCTGCACGGCTCCAGCTTCGACCTCCGCACCGGCAAGCCGTCCGGCCTTCCCGCGACGCGCCCCGTCCCCGTATACCCCGTAAAGATCGAAGGGGACGATGTGCTCGTCTCCCTCACCCAGGAGTCCTGAGGCACCCATGGCAACGCTTGAAATCCGAGACCTGCACGTCACCGTCGAGGCCGACAACGCCACGAAGGAGATCCTCAAGGGCGTCGACCTGACCGTGAAGCAGGGCGAGACGCACGCCATCATGGGCCCCAACGGCTCCGGCAAGTCGACCCTCGCCTACTCGCTGGCGGGTCACCCCAAGTACCAGATCACCGGCGGCACCGTCACCCTCGACGGCGAGGACGTTCTGGAGATGTCCGTCGACGAGCGGGCCCGCGCCGGCCTGTTCCTCGCCATGCAGTACCCGGTCGAGATCCCCGGCGTCTCCGTCTCCAACTTCCTGCGCACCTCCGCCACCGCCGTCCGCGGTGAGGCCCCCAAGCTGCGGACGTGGGTCAAGGAGGTCAAGGAGACCATGGAGCGCCTCCACATGGATCCGGCCTTCGCCGAGCGCAACGTCAACGAGGGCTTCTCCGGCGGCGAGAAGAAGCGCCACGAGATCCTCCAGCTCGAACTGCTCAAGCCGAAGGTGGCCATCCTCGACGAGACCGACTCCGGTCTCGACGTGGACGCCCTGCGCGTGGTGTCCGAGGGCGTCAACCGCGTCCGCGAGACCGGCGAGGTGGGCACCCTGCTCATCACGCACTACACCCGCATCCTGCGGTACATCAAGCCGGACTACGTCCACGTCTTCGCCAACGGCCGGATCGCCGAGTCCGGCGGCGCCGAACTCGCCGACAAGCTGGAGAACGAGGGCTACGAGGCATACGTGAAGGGAGGCGCGTCCGCGTGACAGCAGCCCGACAGGGGCTCCCCGGTCTCCTCGACACTGAGGCGCTCCGCAAGGACTTCCCGATCCTGGACCGGGTGATCCACGACGGGAAGAAGCTCGTCTACCTGGACAACGCGGCCACCTCGCAGACGCCGCGCCAGGTACTCGACGTGATCGCCGAGTACTACGAACAGCACAACGCCAACGTCCACCGCGGTGTGCACGTGCTCGCCGAGGAGGCCACCGCGCTGTACGAGGGCGCGCGCGACAAGGTCGCCGCGTTCATCAACGCGCCCAGCCGCGACGAGGTGATCTTCACCAAGAACGCCTCGGAGTCGCTGAACCTGGTGGCCAACATGCTCGGTTGGGCCGACGAGCCCTACCGGGTGGACCAGCACACCGAGATCGTCATCACGGAGATGGAGCACCACTCCAACATCGTGCCCTGGCAGCTGCTCTCGCAGCGCACCGGCGCGAAGCTGAAGTGGTTCGGCCTCACCGACGACGGCCGGCTCGACCTGTCGAACATCGAGGAGGTCATCACCGAGAAGACGAAGATCGTCTCCTTCGTGCTGGTCTCCAACATCCTCGGCACCGTCAACCCGGTCGAGGCGATCGTGCGCCGTGCCCAGGAGGTCGGGGCCCTGGTCCTGATCGACGCCTCCCAGGCCGCCCCGCACATGCCGATGGACGTCCAGGCCCTCCAGGCCGACTTCGTGGCCTTCACCGGCCACAAGATGTGCGGGCCGACGGGCATCGGGGTGCTGTGGGGTCGCCAGGAGCTCCTGGAGGACCTGCCCCCGTTCCTCGGCGGCGGCGAGATGATCGAGACGGTGTCCATGCACTCCTCGACCTACGCCCCGGCCCCGCACAAGTTCGAGGCGGGCACCCCGCCGATCGCCCAGGCCGTGGCGCTGGGTGCGGCGGTCGACTACCTCAGCGGCATCGGCATGGAGCGGATCGCCCAGCACGAGCACGCCCTCACGGAGTACGCCGTCAAGCGGCTCCTGGACGTGCCCGACCTGCGGATCATCGGCCCCACCACGGCCGAGGACCGGGGCGCCGCGATCTCCTTCACCCTCGGCGACATCCACCCGCACGACGTGGGTCAGGTGCTCGACGAGGAGGGCATCGCGGTCCGGGTCGGCCACCACTGTGCGCGGCCGGTCTGCCTGCGGTACGGAATTCCCGCGACCACCAGGGCGTCGTTCTATCTGTACTCCACTCCGGCCGAGATCGACGCACTGGTCGACGGGTTGGAACACGTACGGAACTTCTTCGGCTAGGGGTCACACGGTGAAGCTTGATTCGATGTACCAGGACGTCATCCTCGACCACTACAAGCACCCGCACGGGCGTGGTCTGAGGGACGGTGACGCCGAGGTGCACCACGTCAACCCGACGTGCGGCGACGAGATCACGCTCCGGGTCAAGTACGACGGGCAGCGGATCGTCGACATCTCCTACGAGGGCCAGGGCTGCTCGATCAGCCAGGCCAGCGCATCGGTGCTGAACGACCTGCTCGTGGGCAAGGAACTCGCCCAGGCCCAGAAGATCCAGGGCGTGTTCCTTGAGCTGATGCAGTCCAAGGGCCGGGTCGAACCGGACGACGAGATGGAAGAGCTCCTGGAGGACGCGGTCGCGTTCGCCGGGGTCTCCAAGTACCCGGCACGGGTGAAGTGCGCCCTGCTGAGCTGGATGGCCTGGAAGGATGCGACGGCCCAGGCCCTCGCGGAGGAGGCGAAGACCGCATGACGGACAACGACACCCTGATGAAGCCCGCCTCGGAGGAAGAGGTCCGCGAGGCGCTGCTCGACGTGGTCGACCCCGAGCTGGGGATCGACGTGGTCAACCTGGGGCTGATCTACGGCGTCCACGTGGACGACGCCAACATCGCCACCATCGACATGACGCTGACCTCGGCGGCCTGTCCGCTCACCGACGTCATCGAGGACCAGGCGAAGTCGGCCACCGAGGGCCTGGTCAGCGAACTGCGCATCAACTGGGTGTGGATGCCGCCGTGGGGTCCGGACAAGATCACGGACGACGGCCGTGAGCAGTTGAGGGCCCTCGGGTTCAACGTCTGAGCCCGTCCCCGCCGTACGCACGAGGGGTGCCACCGCGATCCGGTGGCACCCCTCGTGCGTGTTCCCGGGACCAGCCGTCCCACCCCGGCTCACCACGAGCGGCGCTCGATGGGCTTCAGGACCGGCTGAGCCGCCGTCTCCGGGCACTGTCGCGGACGGCCCTGCCCAGTGCGCGAGCAGTGGCGTCATCGGAGCCCTGCCCTGAGCACGGCGGGAGTACCGTGGCAGCGTGGCAAACGAAGACTTGGGGAAGACTCTGCGCCGCCTGCGCCGTCTGGCCGCCTTGACACAAGAAGAGTTGGCCGGACGCTCCGGCGTGTCAGTCGATGTGATCCGTCAGCTCGAACAGCGGCGGAAGCACTCGGCACGCCTCCCCACGCTTCACGCTCTCGCCAACGGTTTGGGCGTGGAGCTGACCACACTGCTGGGCGACCCCCCTGCGGTCTCGGCAAGCGGAGAGAGCGACGGGCCGCGCTTCGTCGCCGTGCGCAGGGCGATCATGCCAGTGCTGTGGGGGCCACAGCCGGAGCCGACCGGCCAGGGCTTCTCTGCGGACCAACTGCGCGAGCACATCGCAGACGGCTGGTCTCAGTACCACGCAGCCGAGTTCGACACGGTGATGAAGAGTCTCCCCGACCTGATCACCGACGCGCGTTCAGCCACGGTGTCCGGAAGCGACGAGGACCGCGAGGCCGGTTTCGCAGCCCTGGGCAAGACACTCCAGCTCGCCGGGCACGTCGCCGTGCGCATGGGCAGGACGGACCTTGCCCTCACGAGCCTGGAGCGGGCCGTAGACGCAGCGGAGCGTTCCGCGGACCCGCTCTTGGTTCCCATGATCGTGAACTCTGTCGCCTGGACCTACCAGCGGCAAGGTCGCCTGGAAGACGCCCTGGGGATCGCCCTTCGCGCGGCTGAAGCCATCGAAAGCGGCGGCCACACGGACACGGCCGACGGACTGAAGGTGTGGGGCGCCCTCACCATGAGTGCTGCCACGTCGGCCGCACGGAGCGGCGACTACGAGCGGGCGGCCGAGCTGATGACGGGAGCGGAGGAGGAAGCGGCCCGTGTCTCCAAGCTGCCTGCGGGCAATGACCACCGCATGGTCAGCGTCTTCAGCCCGTCGTCGGTGCGCATCGAACGCGTCCGCCTCGCCGTGCAGTACGGGCGCCCGCAAGACGCCTTGGCGCTCGCCAAGGGAATGCGGCTGAGCAAAGACACTCCGCCGTCCTGGCGGACGTGGCTGCTGCTGGACGTGGCCCGAGCACACACGGACACCGGGGATGCCGCCGGAGCGGTGAAGGCGCTGGAGTCCCTGCGCCGGGTGGCGCCCACATGGATGCAGCACCACACGTTGGCCGTGGCCATAGTTCGGGACCTCTGGGCTCTTCCCAACCACCCGCCGGGACTCCGACCGCTGGCCGAGTTCCTGGGGGTCAGCGAATAGCGTGCTGAAAGTGGGACGTTGCGCCCCTGTCAACGTTCCCGGCGTGGCGCTTGCATGAGCGGACAGTGCCCCGGCGGCCGTGCGACCGGCCCCGGGGCTCGGCCGATCTGAGAGAGCAGACCGACATGCCGCAACCTGCAACGCGGTCTCGCAGGACCGGACACCCCGGGTACAGCGAGACTCTGCCCCGTCAACCCGAGAGCGCCGCGCCGGCCCGGCGCCTGGTCCGCGCCGCGTGTGCCGTGTGGCGCCTGGACGACCTGGCGGAGGACGGCGCCCTGATCGTCTCCGAACTCGTGTCGAATGCCGTCCAGCACGCCCGCCGGGAATCCATCCGGATCACCATCGAGCGCCCCGGGACGGGGCGCGTGCGCGTCGGTGTCGTGGACTTCTCCCGGGTGTCCCCGGTTCGCGGGGAGCCGGACCCGGAGCGCGAGAGCGGGCGCGGCCTCGCGCTCGTGGCGGAGTTGGCTGAGAACTGGGGAACCGAGTCGTTGCCCTGGGGCAAGCGAGTCTGGGCAGAACTGCACGGGAAGGCACAAGAATGAGCACGCGCGTAGTGGTCCGGCGCGAAACATGAACCTGGAGCCAGATCGTGAGCCGGACGCAAAGCCGGTGACGTACGCCACGGAGCACGCGGTGTGCGAGGAGTTCTGAGAGGCAGCAGAAGACCTCGCCGACGGACAGTCGTGGGTACGGAAGCACTGTGGCAAGAACCCGCCCCACCACGCCTTTCGGGAGCTGATCACGCGTCCGTGGCGCACGTGGTGCCACGGACGAGCTGAGAGTCTGGAGAGACGCCAGAAGCCCCGGCGCGGTGGTGGTCACCGGCCGGGGCTTCGTCGTACAAACGTCACACTCCGCTCCCACCCGGGACGGCGTGATGGTGCGGACGTCTCACGGACTGACCGTCCCGTGTGGCCGATTCGCCTCTGACCTGGTCTCTGTGGACTGATGGGACGCTGCGAGCACCGGGTGGACAACCCCTAGGATTCCCCCATGACCGACACGACTGCTGCACGCACCACCGGCGCCGTTGCCGCCGGGCTCGCCACCGTCACCCCCGACGGCACCGTCCTCGACACCTGGTTCCCCGCCCCGGAACTCACCTCCGAGCCCGGCCCGGCCGGCACCGAGCGGCTGACCGCCGAGCACGCGGCGGAACTCCTCGGTGAGGGTGCCGTCAAGGCGGTGGGCGCCGACGCCCGCCGCGGTGTCGAGGTCGTCGCGGTCCGCACGGTCATCGCCTCCCTGGACGACAAGCCGCTCGACGCCCACGACGCCTACCTGCGGCTGCACCTGCTCTCCCACCGGCTGGTCAAGCCGCACGGCCAGAGCCTCGACGGAGTCTTCGGGCTGCTCGCCAACGTCGCCTGGACCTCGCTGGGCCCGGTCGCCGTCGACGACATCGAGAAGGTCCGCCTCAACGCCCGCGCCGAGGGCCTCCACCTCCAGGTGACCTCCGTCGACAAGTTCCCCCGCATGACGGACTACGTCGTCCCGACCGGGGTGCGGATCGCGGACGCCGACCGGGTCCGGCTCGGCGCGCACCTGTCCGCCGGCACCACGGTCATGCACGAGGGCTTCGTCAACTTCAACGCCGGCACGCTCGGCACCTCCATGGTCGAGGGCCGCATCTCCGCGGGCGTCGTCGTGGGCGACGGCTCCGACATCGGCGGCGGCGCCTCCACGATGGGCACCCTCTCCGGCGGCGGCAGCGTCATCATCTCCATCGGCGAGCGCTGCCTGGTCGGCGCGGAGGCGGGCGTCGGCATCGCCCTCGGCGACGAGTGCGTCGTCGAGGCGGGCCTGTACGTGACCGCCGGCACCCGTGTCACGCTGCCCGACGGCCAGATCGTCAAGGCCCGTGAGCTGTCCGGCGCCTCGAACATCCTCTTCCGCCGCAACTCCGTCACCGGCGCCGTGGAGGCCCGTCCGAACAACGCCGTCTGGGGCGGCCTGAACGAGGTCCTGCACAGCCACAACTGACCCGTGGCCCCGAGGGCGGTCCGGACGGCGGGGTGCACGCCGACCGGGCCGCCCTCCGTCGTGTGCCCCCGGATACCGGCCGGGCCGCATAGCGGGCCGCCCGTCGCCCCGTCCCCAGGAGCGGAGGCGCCCCGACCGGGTCGCCCGCCGAGTGGGGAAGGTGTCGATGAATGCCGAAGACGAACGAGGGTTCCGGGAGTTCGTGGCGAACCGGTCCTCCGCCCTCCTGAGGACCGCGGTCCTGCTCACCGGAGGCGACCGGCACGCGGCCGAGGACCTGCTCCAGGGCGCCCTGCTCAAGGTCGTGGCCCGCTGGCGCCGGATCGACGACCACGAGGCGTACGTGCGCCGCGTCCTGTACCGGCAGCAGGTCGACCGCTGGCGGCTGAAGTGGCCCCGGCGCGAACTGACCGTCGCGGAGCCGCCCGAGGCCGCCGCACCGGCCGACGCCCATGCGAACGCCGAACTGCGGATCGTCCTGCTGGGCGCCCTGGCCCGGCTCACCGCACGCCAGCGGACCGTGCTGGTGCTGCGCTACTTCGAGGACCTGCCCGAGGCCGAGGTGGCCGACGTGCTCGGCTGCTCGGTCGGCACCGTGCGCTCCACCGCCCACCGCTCGCTGGCCCGGCTGCGCACCCTCGCCCCGGAACTCACCGCACGGGCGGCGACGGCCCCCGACGCACCACCGGACGCCGGCCGCGCACCGTGGACCCCTGACGGCATCGTGTACGAGGAGGTGGCCCGGTGAACACCGAGGGCCTGTTGAAGGAAACACTGCACGCGCAGGCCACCGTGGTGGCCCCCGCCCCCGCCGACCTCGCCGACCGGGTGCTCGCCGCCCGCCGCCGGGGCAACCGACTGCGGGGCGCGGCGGCGGTCGCCGCGGTGATCGCACTGGGGCTCACCGGGAGCCAGGTGCTCCCCGGGGACACGGCGGCCTCCACCCCGGCGGCCGACTGGTCGAACGAAGACGTGCTCGCCCGCCCGGACCAGTCCCCGCCGCGCGACCTGATCGCCGCGGGGGACCTGGCGATCGGCGCCCACTACACCGTGGCCACCCGGGCGAACGCGGACGGCAGCACGACCTACGACCGCGCCTACCGGTTGCTCAACCGGTCGTCGGGCAGGTACGAGAAGTCCGCCTGGTCGTACGTGGACGTGGCGCCCGGGCTGCGCACCGCCGCCGTCCTCGTCGGCGACCTGCCGACCCGTCGGATCGGCCTGGTCGACCTGGACTCCGGATACGTCGACCGGTGGATCACGGTGCGCAAGGCGGTGGCGGCCGTGGCCTTCTCCCCGGACGGGACCCGGCTGGTGGGCACCACGTACCGGGCGAATCCGGACATCGGGCCCGTGGGTAAGGACGCCGGGCCCTCGGACCGGACCGGATTCAGCGTCATCGACGTCGCCTCGGGCGAGGAGAAGTGGCGCCCGACGAAGGGAGCGAACCTCGCCGAGGTCGCGTTCGGCGCTCGCGCCGGGGAGAGCCAGCGACGGCAGGACTTCGACTGGACCGCCGACGGGAAGCGGGTCCACGTCCCGAACCCGACCCCCGGGTACGTGTCGCCGGACGTGGTGTACACGGGGCCGTGGGGCGCGGGGGTCCGGAACCTCGACGGCAAGCCGGTCCGGACCTCGGAGCCGAAGATGACGGAGGGCCGGCTGGTGGGAGGGGGCGTCGAGCTTCCCACGGTGGACGCCAAGGAACCGAAACCCGGAGAGAAGCCCGTCGCCTGGCCGGGCGGTGACCGGGCGATCGTCTGGCGCTGTGTGCCGAAGTCCTGCAAGGGCGAGGGGGCGACCGGGCGGCTGACCCTGGTCGACACCCGCACCGGCCGTTCCCTCCCGCTCAGCGGGGCCCGCCCGGAGGTGGGTGAGGGCCGCTGGGAGCCGGTGTTCGCACCGCGCTGACCGGCCGCGGGTCCCGGGGCGGACGCCGACCCGCCCCGGGGCCCCGCCCGCTCAGGGCCGCAGCCGCAGCACCTGCGGGTCGTGGTCGCTGTTCTGGTCGGCGAACTCGGCGTTGAGGTGCACCGAGTCGTACGCGAAGCGGCCCCACCGCACCGACGGGCTCACCAGGATCTGGTCGAGCACCTGGCTGTTGCCCTGGTACGCGTACGAGTAGCGGTCGCCCGCCGGCAGCGACTTGACCGCCGACCACAGGGCGCCGCCGTCCTCCAGCAGCCGGGTGGTGCGGGAGAACTCGAAGTCGTTGATGTCGCCCAGGGCGATCACGGCGGCGTCCCGCTGCACCTTCAGGACGTCCTTGACGAAGGCGTTGACCTCCGTCGCCTGGCGGTGCCGCTGGACCTCCGACGAGCGGGCCGGGGGCTGGAACTGCGAGGTCAGCGCCTGGTCCCCGCCCTTGGACGCGAAGTGGTTGGCGATCACGATCACGGTGCGGCCCCGGAAGACGAACTCCCCGGCGAGCGGCTTGCGGCTGTCGGTCCAGGCGTCGGAAGCGGGAGCGATCCGCCCCGGCGACAGGGTCAGGGCGGCCCGGCCGTCCACCCGGGTCACCCCGGTCGCGGTGGTCGCGTCCCCGCCGGGCCGGTCGGCGAAGGAGACCCGCTCGGGGTCGAAGAGGAAGACCTGACGGATGTTGCCGCCCGGCTCGCCGCCGTCCCGGCCGTCCACCGGGTCGATGGACCGCCAGTCGTAGCGCGGGCCGCCGTGGGCGACTATCGCGTCGACGAACCTGCGGATCGTGACGTCGGCGGCGACCGTGCCGTCCTGGGTGCGCCCGTTGTTGTCCTGCACCTCCTCCAGGGCCAGCACGTCCGGCGAGGCCAGGTTGGTCGCGACCGCCTCGGCGAGCGCGTCGAACTTCTCCTGCGGGTCGCCCGGGTCGAGGTTCTCGACGTTGTACGTCGCCACCGAGAGTTCCTTGTCGTGCTGCGGGCGGGTCCGCTCCCGTTCCAGTCCGCGGTCCACGACCGTGCCGAGCGTCCGGGCGGTCAGCGTGTAGCCGCCGAACTGGTTGAAGTCCAGGGGGCCCTCGGCGCCGCCCTTCAGCACGTCGCCCACGTTCGCGGCGGGGAACGGCCGCTCGGCGACCGGGACCAGCGACTGGACCTTGAGCCGTCCGGTGTTCTGGTCCCGGTAGGAACCGTAGAGGGCGCCGCCGCGGCGGTTGTCGTTCTCGTCCGGCTTCACGGTGACCCACAGTTCGCTGAACGCGGTCGCGCCCACCACCCGGGAGGTGCCCACCCGGACGTTCATGCCCTCCAACGACTCGTAACGGTCGAGGGCGTACGTGCGCGGGCGCAGGGGGAGGCCGTTGATCGATCCGCCCGCCGCGGGGTCACCCGTCGGGGCGTACGCGTCCGGGACGGACCGCCGGTCCAGGGTGGTCGGGGCGGGCAGCGGGTGGCCCGTGGACACGACCGTCACGGTCGGCCGGCTGAGCTGGGTGAGCGACTGGTTGCCGCTGGCGGCCCCGCCCGGGACGAACTCCGTGACGGTCCCCGACACCTGCACCGCGTCGCCGGGCGTGACCGTCGGGGTGGAGCCGGTGAAGACGAACAGCCCCTCGCTGGTCGCCGGGTCGTCGTCCGGGGCGGTGTCCTGGAACCAGAAGCCCCGGGACGAGCCGTAGGCCCGGACGCCGGTGACGACTCCCGAGACGCCGGTGACCTGGGTGCCGACGAGCGGGGAGGTCCGGGTGGCGCCCTGGACGTCGTGGATGGCGGTCGGGGACGGGACGGGGTCCGCCGCGTGCGCCGGGACGGTCAGGGCCACGGACGTCAGCGTGGAACAGACGGCGGCGACGGTGAGCGCGGCCAGACGGGTCGAGGTTCTGCTCGGCAAGGGAATCCCTCCGGGTGGGTGGGGCGTACGGGACCGGCGCGCCCGGAGGCGGCGACCGCGGCGGGGACCGCGGTGGCCTCCGGTGGTGCCGGGGGCGAATCGGCGTGCGGGGTGGTGACGGGTGGTGCGGGAGGAGCGCGGGAGGCCGTCCGGCCTGCTCCGGAGCGGGAACACGGTGTCCCGGCTCCGTTACCGACCGGTTTCTACGCGCGTCAATCTCTTGGGTCCACGGGGGAGTTGTCAAGGTCCCGGAGGGGTACCACGCTTGACGAGTACATGAACCAGACGGCATGGGGAGAAATCCGTCTAGGCTGAGCGGCCGGACCACATTGCCCGGAGGAGAAGCCGCCCATGACCGACCGTTCCCCGTTGCCCCCGGTGCGGCTGCGCCCCGAGGCGGACCTCGCCAGGGACGCGCTCGCCTCCCCGTTGTTCTCCCGCGCCGTCCGCCTCGCACGGTGGGCCGGCCCCGACCGCCGGGTGGGCGCCGGCGGCGAACTCGCGGAGGAACTGCTCCCGGCCGCCGCGGTGGAACTCGGACTCCTCCCGGCGTCGGCCGTGGGCCTGCCCGACGGCTCCGAGGACCCGCGCCCGGGCGACGCCGCGGATTCGGCGGATTCGGCGGAGCTCGGCACCGAAGCCGTCGAGGACGCCCTCGCCGACGCCAGTGAGGCCTGGCGGGTGGCCGTCGACATCGGGCTCATCGAGACCTTCGAGGCATCGGACCCGGCCGCCGACGACCCGGCCGCCGCTGAAGGCTCCGCCGCTGAGGGCACCGCCGCCCCCGCCGAGGACCTGGAACTCATCACCTCGGGCTCCCCGCAGGACGTGCTCACCCTGTGGCTGGCCGCCCTCGACGCCGTGCTCGCCGACGCCAGCCTGCCCGACCTGGACGACCTGGTCGACGCCATCGAGGACGGGGGCACGGTCGACTTCGGCGAGCTGGACTGGAACCCGGAGGCCGAAGCGGACTTCCTCGACGGGGTGCTCGGCAACCTGTACCTGCTGACCGCCAGCGAGGACGGCCCCGAGGACGGTCGGGTGCCCCTGCCCGTGCTGGCCGCGTCGATGCTGGTGCCCGACGACATGGGCGAGCCCACCGACGACGTCCTCGAAGAAGTGTCCGACGCGATGCTGAAGCTCGACGGACAGTTCCGGATGCTCGCGCCGATCGGACTGGTCGACTTCCAGCCGGTGGACGAAGCGCTGATGGTCGACGACGAGCAGGACGGGGCGGCCGCCGCCGTCGGTGCCTCACCGGACGACGACGACCTCGACGTCAGCCGGTACGGCCTGGTGCGGCTCACCCCGCTCGGGCTGTACGGCGTCCGGGCCCGGATGGTGGAGGCCGGCGTCGAGGCCCCGGCCGTCGGAGACCTCGCGGACAAGGGCGCGGACGTCCTGCTGGACCGTACGGCCTTCTACCCCGCCGCGGCGGCCCGTACCGAGACCTCGCTGTGGCTCGCCGACCGCGCCCCGCTGGCCGCCGCCCGGGACCTGCTCGCCGCGGCCCGCGGCTCCGACGAGGACGGCCCGCTGCGCCGGCTCTGCTGTCAGCAGGCGCTGTCCCTGGTGGGCGCCGAGGCGGAACCCGCACTGCGCGAGGTGCTGGACGACCCCGAGTTGGGTGGCCTGGCCCGGGTGTGGCTGGCCGAGCACGGCGCGGCTGACGTCCCGCCGCCCGGCGAGGACATGATCTTCTGGCTCACCGTCGACACGGTGGCCGCGCAGCTCGCCGCCGAGGGCAACTCCGAGGAGCTCCAGGCGCTGGTGGAGGGGCTCGCGGCGCAGCACGCCGGGTTCTTCGACGTGGTGTGGCGGGTCGAGCACCCGGCGACGGCCGACGTCCTGGAGGCGATGGGTCGGTTGCACCCCGACAAGGCGGTGGCGAAGCAGGCCCGGAAGGCGGCGTTCAAGGCCCGGTCCCACCGGTCCTGAACGACCCTCCGGCCACGCGGACCCGCGGGTACGTCAGGAGGCCGCTCACCCGCCCGGTGGTGCCGGACGGGTGAGCGGCCTCCCGGGCCCGGGCGGTCCTAGAGGATCTGGGCGCCCGGCTTCACCATGCCGCGCACCGTCCGGGACTTGACGAAGTCACCGAGCGCGGTCATCTCCCACTCACCGCTGTACTGGCGGATCAGCTTGCACATCAGGACCCCCGTCTGGGGCTGTGCGCTGGTGAGGTCGAAGCGCGCCAACTCCTCACCGGTCGTCGCGTCCATCAGACGGCAGTACGCCTTCGCGACCTCGGTGAACTTCTGGCCCGAGAAGGAGTTCACCGTGAAGACCAGGCCCGTCGCCTCCTGGGGGAGACGGCCGAGGTCGACCACGATGACCTCGTCGTCGCCCGCGCCGTCACCCGTCAGGTTGTCACCGGAGTGCTTGACGGAGCCGTTCAGGATCGACAGCTTGCCGAAGTAGCAGCTGTCGAGGTGGTTGCGCTGCGGCCCGTACGCGATGACCGAGGCGTCGAGGTCGATGTCCTTGCCCCGGTAGGCCGGCTCCCAGCCGAGGCCCATCTTCACCTGGGAGAGCAGCGGGCGACCGCCCTTGACCAGCGAGACCGTCTGGTTCTTCTGGAGGTTGACCCGGCCCTTGTCGAGGTTGATCTTGCCGGCGCCCAGGGTCGGGGCGGCGGGCGCGGCGGCCGGCGGCGGGGCCTGCTGCGGGGTGGAGGCCACGGAACGGGTCGGTGCCGCCGGGGGAGCGGCCGGGGCCGGGGCGACCGGGGCGGGGACGGGCGCCGGGGGAGCGGCCGGGGCGGGGGCCGGGGTGGCGGGGGCCGGCTCCTCCACGCTGACGCCGAAGTCGGTGGCGATGCCCGCGAGGCCGTTCGCATAGCCCTGGCCCACCGCGCGCACCTTCCACACGCCGTTGCGGCGGTAGACCTCCACGATCACCAGCGCGGTCTCCGTGCCGAGCTGCGGCGGGGTGAAGGTGGCCAGGACGGAGCCGTCCTCGACGTTGCGGACCGTGGCCGTGGGCTCCACCCCCTGGAAGGTCCGGCCGGCGGAGTCCGGGCTCGCCGTCACGACGATCTTCTCGATGTCCGGCGGGAGGGCCGTCGTGTCGATGGTGATCGCGTCGGGCGCCGTGCCGTTGCCCGAGCGGTACGTCACGCCCGGACCTGCGGGCTGGTTGTAGAAGATGAAGTCGTCGTCGGAGCGCACCTTGCCGTCGGCGGTGAGCAGCAGGCCCGAAACGTCGAGCCGCGCCGGAGCGGCGACGTCGACCGCCACCCGGGCGGCACTGAGGGGAAGGTTCGAGCCGGGGGTCATAGCTGTCATGCCCGAGGTAACGAACGGTGCTGCCGGGCCGTTCCCCCCGCACGTGCCGGGCGCTGCGAATGCCCCCGTTCGGCCGTCATCCGGTCTGTCGGCGGGCCAGCAGCGCTCCGGCCACCGCCGTCCCGCACACCCCGAGGACGACCAGGACCGTGCGGTGGTCGGCCACCGCGACCAGCGCCGCGCCCAGCCCCAGGGCGAGGGCGTTCGGAACGAAGAGCAGGGTGTGGGCGGTGGCCACCGCCCGCCCCAGGACCTCGTCCGGCACCTCCCGCTGGACCGCCGTCAACGCCGCGATCAACACGCACGGCAGCCCCGCCCCGATCGCCACGGACGCCATCAGGGCCACCGGTTCGTGGGGCACCGCCCGCAGGGCCGCCCCGGCGGCGAACAGCGCGGTCCCGCCCGCCGCGAACCGGTGGTCGCCCCACCGCCGCAGCAGCCGTCCGGCCAGCAGGCCGACCGCGACCGAGCCCGCGCCCTGGGCCGCGTACAGGACCCCCGCCCAGCTCGGCGGGCGGCCCAAGCCCTCGTCGACGACCGCGAACACCAGCGCCCCGTTCACCCCGGCGAGCAGCATGACCGCGCCACCGCCCACCACCAGGGGCCGCAGCGCCGGTGCCCGCCACAGTGCCCCGGCGCCCGCGGCCACCTGTTCCCGCCAGCCGGTCGTGGTGGGCGCGGGGTGCGGCTCGGGAACCCGCAGCGCCGCGTACAGGCCCGCCGTCAGGGCGAACAGCGCCGCGGTGAGCACCGCCACCGCAGCGCCGCCGTGCGCCGCGTACAGCGCGGCGCCCAGCAGGGGCGCGACCAGCTTGACGCCCTCGCCGGCGGTGGTCCGCAGCCCGTTGAAGTCGCCCAGGAGCTCGCGGTCCACCACGCGGGGGCCGAGGGCGCCCCGGGCCGCGTCCTGGACGACGCCCGTCGCCCCGTACAGCACCAGCACCGTGAACAGCAGCCACAGCCGGTCCGCGGAGTCCACCGCGCACAGCGTCAGGAGCAGCAGCGCCAGGGCCAGCTGGGTGCGGACCAGCAGCGGGCGGCGCCGGGTGCGGTCGGCGAGGGTGCCGAGCACCGGGCCGAACAGGGTGGGTGCCCACACGGCGAAGGTGCACAGGGCGGCCAGCGCGCTCGACCCCGTCAGGTCCTTCACCCAGACGCCCGCCGTGAGCCACAGCAGCGAACCCGCGAGGCCGCCGCCCACCACCCCGCCCAGGTACAGGCCCGCCTCGCGGTCCCGTAGGACCCTGGTCACCGTTCCCGTTGCCGTCATACGGGCTGATCGTGCGACTAAGGCCCCCCGTCCGGGATCGTCCGGATGCCTTAACTCATGGCTGCGTCCGGCTCGTCGGGGGTCCGGGTCGTACGGACGCGCGCTTCGGCGTCGCGGAGCACTCCCGGAGCCAACCGCCGGTGGACCGCGGACAGCGGGGGCCAGATCGCGCGGCCCGGGCGGCGCCGGTAGTGCAGGAAGGTGCCCAGCGTCACCTGGCCGCGGGGTGCCCGGACCACCAGGGCGCCGGCCAGGAACCAGGAGGCGGCCTCCAAGCGGATCCAGTCCTCGCCGCGGGCGGTGACGCGCCAGCCGGCCACGGTCTCCGGTGACCGCCCGCGGCTGAGCCGAAGCCCCAGCAGGCCGCGCCAGATGAACCGTTCGGCGGGGCCGGGCACGTCACCGAACAGGGCCCGGGCCCAGCGCTCCGGCGCGGCGGCGGTGTCCGTCCGCAGGGTGAAGTGGTCGGCGTAGTCGAGGGAGGGCAGTCCGCTGAGGGAACGCAGGGGCTCCGGCATCCGGTGCACACCCGCCGCGCCCTCCACGACGCCCCTGCGCGGGCCGTCGCGGTCACGCTCCCGACCTGCGGATTCCGGTTTCCGGCGGGAGCGGGTCATGCGCGTCCTCCGTAGATGTATACGGTAGCGTATGGAACCAGGTTAGCTTGGTTGTACGCTGCCGTACAGCTCGGTGGGAGAACAGGACGGGGAACGGATGGGCGCGCCACGGACACCGCGGGAGCGTTGGATCGAGGAGGGCCTGCGGGCGCTGGCCGAAGCCGGCCCCGACGCCGTCCGCGTCGAGGCGCTCGCCAAACGGATCGGCGTCACGAAGGGCGGCTTCTACGGGTACTTCGCCGACCGCGACGCACTGCTGGTGGCCATGCTCGACGTCTGGGAGCGGGAGAGCACCCATGACGTGATCGACCGCATCGAGGAGGAGGGCGGGGACCCGAAGTCCCGGGCCCAGCGGGCGGGCGAACTCAGTTTCTCCGACGACCGACTGCTCCCCGTCGACCTCGCGGTCCGTGCGTGGGCCCGGCACGACGAGGCCGTCGCGGAGCGCCTGCGTCGGGTCGACAACCGTCGGATGGCGCTGTTGCGCGCGGCGATGGGCACCTTCTGCACCGATGCGGAGGAGGTCGAGGCCCGTAGTCTGCTCGCCTTCTGCGCGGCGATCGGTGCCCACTTCCTCGCGGCCGAGCACGGGGGGTTCACCCGGGCCCAGGTGCTCGACCGGGCTGCCGATCTGCTCCTCGACCGCCCCCGCGACGCGGCCGTGGCCCCGGAGCCGGGCGCCGGTCCTGCGCCGGCCGGCGGCTGACGGCCCGGGCCCCTTCGTACGCTCCGCTGCGTGGTGCTCTGCGGGTGCGCTTCGGTTGCTCGCGCCGTTCCCCGCGCCCCTTCGGGGCGCTCCGGTGCGGGTGCGTCGTCCCTGGCGGGGGCCTCTGCCAGGGTGCCCTGGAGGGGCGCGGGGAACTGCGCGGAAGGCGCCGCGCATCGCGTACGCGCACCGATGAGTTGCGGGTTGTCGGGGGGTCTGCACTGGTGGAGGGAGAAGGTGACGCCCTCACGGACGGTCGCCCCGTCCGTTCCGCCCCGCCGAAGGAGCCCACGATGTCCGTGCCGCCCGTTGACCTCGGTCCGCAGACCCTGACGATCGCCCGACTCGCCGAAGCGGTCCGCGACGAGCAACTCGACGCGCCCACGCCCTGCCCCGACTACGCGGTGGGCCAGCTGCTCGCCCACCTCGCCGGGCTGGCCGCCGCCTTCCGGGACGCCGCGCGCAAGGAAGCGGGGCCCACCACCGACACCCCGCCCGGGGAGGTCCTGCCGGAGCTGGAGCCCGGTTGGCGGTCGGTGCTGCCCGCGCTCCTCGGCGAGCTGGCCGGGGCGTGGCGGGACCCGGCCGCCTGGGAGGGCGGGACCCGGGTGGGCGGGGTGTCGCTGACCGGTGCCGTGGCCGGGCTGGTCGCCGTGGACGAACTCGTCGTCCACGGCTGGGACCTGGCCCGCGCCACCGGACAGGAGTACGCACCCGACGACGAGGCCCTGCGCGCCGCGGAACGGTTCCTCGCGCAGGCCGCCGCCGAGCCCACCGACGGAGGAGGACTGTTCGGTCCGCCCGTGCCCGTACCGGACGGGGCGCCCCTGCTGGACCGGGTGATCGCACTGAGCGGCCGGGACCCCCGCTGGACCCCGTGACCAACGCTTCGGTCACCGCACCACGCCCGCCCGGTTTTTGGGAAACTGGCCCGATGATCGATATGCGTGTGGCCAGCAGTGCCGACTACGACCGGATCGACGCCCTCGACGACTCCTTCACCACCGACCGGATCCTCCACGTCACGGGGGGCGACTCCGGCTTCGAGATCCGCAGCGTGGCGGTGCAACCGCCGCTGCGCAAGGAGTACCCGGCGGACCCGGAGGCCGACCTCGCGCGCCGCGACCAGGACGCCCACCACACGGTCGTCGCGGTGGAGGACGACCGGATCGTCGGCTTCGTCACGGTCTCCTACGCCGAGTGGAACCAGCGCGCCCACGTCGAGCAGGTCACCGTCGACCCCGCGTACCGCGGCAAGGGCCTCGGCAGCGCGCTGATGGCCCGCGCCGAGTCCTACGGCCGCAAGGCGGGCGCCCGCACCCTCTGGCTGGAGGTCACCCACGTCAACGCCCCCGCGGTACGGGCCTACCGACGCCTCGGCTTCGAGGTGTGCGGACTCGACACCAGCCTCTACGTGGGCACCCCCGCGGAAGGGGAGATCGCCCTGTTCATGAGCAAGTCCCTGGACTGACCGCGCGCCCCGGGGTCCGCCCGCCGGCGCGCGGTCGTCGTCCGGTCAGCGCAGCGCGGCCTCCATCATCGCCTTCGCGATGGGCGCGGCCTGGCCGTTGCCGCTGACCTCCGAACGCGCCGCGTCCGACTGCTCGATGAGGACCGCGACGGCGACCTGCTTGCCGCTGTCGGGGTCCTGCGCGTACGAGGTGAACCACACGTACGGCGTCTCGCTGTTGTTCACCCCGCGCTGGGCCGTACCCGTCTTGCCGCCGACCTTCGCCCCGGAGATCCGGGCGTTGCTCCCGGTGCCGTCCTCGACCACCGTCTCCATCGCGGACCGCAACTGCCGGGCCGTGGACTCGCTGAGGACCCGCTCGGAAACCGGGTCGACGTCCTCCAGCACGTTCCCGTCGGCGTCGGTGACCCGACTGACCAGGTTCGGGGTGACCAACTCGCCGTCATTCTCGATGGCGGCCGTCACCATGGCGACCTGGAGCGGGGTCGCCGTCACCTCGAACTGGCCGATGCCGGTCAACGCGGTGGACGGACGGTCCATGTCCTTCGGGTACACGCTCTCGTACGCCCGCACCGGAACGTCCAGTTCGGCGTCGTTGAAGCCGAACTTCTCCGCCATGGCCCGCACCTTGTCCTGACCCAGGTCGACCGCGGCCTTGGCGAAGACGTTGTTGCACGAGTACTGGAGGGCCGTCCGCAGGGAGGCGTCCTCGCAGGGGGCGGTGCGGATCAGGTTCTCCAGGACGGTGCTGGAGTCCGGGAGGGTGTAGGGGCTGGGGCTCTTCGTCCGCTCGTCGACCGAGTCGTACAGCCCGTTCTCCAGCGCCGCCGCCGCGACGACCAGCTTGAACGTCGAGCCCGGTGCCAACGGCTTGCGGATCGCCCGGTTCACCAGCGGCTCGTCGGCCTCCGCACCCTTCTCGGCCTTCTCGTTCAACCCGGCCCACGCCCGGGCGTCCGAGCTGCCGGAGCCGGAGATCCGGGACGGGTCGTACGAGGGCGTGGACACCATGCCGAGCACCCGGCCCGTCGCCGGCTCCAGCGCGATGGCGGCGCCCTTCTTGTCGCCGAGCCCCTCGAACGCGGCCCGCTGCACGTCCGGGTCGATGGTCGTCACCACGTCGCCCGGCTCGCCGCGCTTGCCGGTCATCGTGTCCAGCGGACTCCGCAGTTCCACGGCGGTGCCGTCCAGCACGTCCTGGTAGACCCCCTCCAGGAGGTTCGCCCCGTACACGTGGGAGCTGTAGCCCGTCACCGGGGCGTACAACGCGCCGTCCCGGTAGGTGCGCTTGTACGCGAGATCGCTGTGCTCGGTCCGCTCGGAACCCGTGATCGCCTCCCCGGCCACGATGATGTCGCCCAGCGGATAGGCGTACTGCTCGATCGCCTTGCGCCGGTTTTCCTTGTTGTCCGCGAGGGCCCGGCCTTCGTAGAACTGCACCCAGGTGGCCCGGCACAACAGGGCCAGGACCAGCAGCAGCGAGAAGACCGAGGCGCGCCTGATCGTCTTGTTCATCCTGTCGGGAAGGACGAACGGGCGGCACCCGCAGTTCCTGCCCGCGCCCGGACCCCGGCCGGTGTGCCCCGTCTCACGGAGCCCGCCCGCGTCCCCGGCCGGCCCCTCACTCCCGACCGGCCAGCCCGGCCTCGTAGGCGGCGATCACGGCCTGCGTCCGGTCCCGGGCCCCGGTCTTCGCCAGCACCCCCGCCACATGGGTCTTCACGGTCGCGGCCCCCACCTCCATCCGCCGGGCGATCTCCGCGTTGTTCAGCCCCCGGGCCATCAGCCGCAGCACCTGCGCCTCCCGACCGGTCAGCCGCGACACCCAGGCGGGGGCCGCCGACGCGGTGCGGGCGTGCGCCCCGGCCAGGGCGCGCACCGCCGCCGGGAACAGCAGCGTGTCGCCGCGCGCCACCAGCCGCACCGACTGCACCAGCACCTCGGGGTCGCTGCGCTTCAGCAGGAACCCCGACGCCCCGGCGCGCAGCGCCCCGTACACGTACGCGTCGTTCTCGAAGGTCGTCACCACCACGATCCGCGGCGGTGCCGCGTCCCCCGCGACGATCAGCTCGGTGGCCCGGATGCCGTCGATCCCCGGCATCCGGACGTCCATCAGGACCACGTCCGGCCGGGTCTCGCGCACCAGTGCCACCGCCTCCGCGCCGTCCCGTGCCTCACCGACCACGGTGAGGTCCGGTTCGTCCTCCAGGATCACCCGCAGTGCGGTGCGCACCATGGCCTCGTCGTCGGCGAGCACGATCCGGACGGGCGGCCGGGTCTCCTCGGGCGAGGTCGTCGGTGCCCACGTCGTCATGTCGGTTCGTCTCCTGTGTCCGGTGGGTCCCACCCGGCTCCTGCGGGTGCGGCGGTCGTTTCCGTCCGGGGGCGCGCCGCCGTCACGCACCGTCCCGTAGCGGCAGCCGTACGCACAACGACCAGCGGCCGTCGTGGGCGCCCGCCGCCACCGTGCCGCCCAGCAGCCGGACCCGGTCGGCGATCCCGGGCAGCCCCTGGCCGCCGCCCGTGCGCGGGGCCGGCCGGGGGGCGGCCGGCAACGGGTTCTCCGCCGTGATCTCCAGTTCCGTGGCGGTGACCGTCACCCGCAGGCCCACCGGGGTCCCGGTGCCCGCGTGCCGCAGTGCGTTGCCCAGCGCCTCCTGCACGATCCGGTACGCCTCCCGGGACACCTGCGGCGGCAGCGCGGCCAGGCCGTGCGGACCCGGGTCCAGGGCGGTCTCGACGCGCAGCCCCGTGGCCCGGGTCCGCCGCAGCAGCCCGTCGAGGTCGGTGGCGAGGGTCGGCGCCGGCGCGGTCGGGGCACCGGCGTCATCGTCGCGCAGCACCCCGAGCACGGCGTCGAGTTCGCCGACGGTGCGCCGGGTCGTCTCCTCGATGGCGACGAGGGCGGTGCGGACGAACTCCGGGTCGCGGTCCAGGAGCCGGCGGGCCGCCGCGGCCTGGAGGCCGACCGCACTGAGCGCGTGTCCCACGGAGTCGTGCAGTTCACGGGCCAGTCGGTTGCGCACCGCGAGGTCCGCGGCCCGGCGTTCGGCCGCCGCGAGCCGGTCCGCCGGCCCCGGGCCGAGCAGTACCGGCACCGCGCGGGCCAGCACCGCGCCGGCCACCGCCGCGCACGCGGCCAGCGCCACCAGGGCCGCCAGCCCCGCGAACGGCGTCAAGACGTACTCCCCGCCGGAGAACGCGGGGTGGGAGTCCCCGAGCGGTTCCCCGCGCAGTGCGGTCACGGGGGGCAGCACCAGGAGCGCCAGCCCCAGGGGAACGACCGCGAGGGTCGCCCCGCTGATCACCACGCCGAGGACGAGGTGCAGGGCGAACCAGGCCGAGGTGCGTCCGCGGGCGCCCCAGGAGCGGGCGGGCCCGTCCCCCAGTGCGTCCCCCGCCCCCGTCACGCGCAGGGCGCGCACCGCGGCCACCGCCACCGGCCGGGCCACCGGGAACAGCGCGACCAACGGGACGCAGGACAGCCCGACGGCCAGCGACAGCACCTGGTCGCGGGGCGTGCCGAGCAGCCCCGTCCCCCCACCGACCCCGAGCAGGGCCAGCAGGACCGAACCGGCCAGCAGGAAGGGCATGGCGAGCGCGCCACCGAGGACCAGATGCGTCCAACGGCGGCGCGCACGGCCGCCGAACAACGCCTTCGGGGCGGTGGCGAGGGCGGCGCGGAACATCCGCCCAGCGTAGGCGAACGGCAGGTCACCGGCGCCGACGCCGCTGGACCAACCCGCCACGTGCAGGGGCCCGTTCACCGCCCACCGGCCCGGCGCCCGGCTCCGTCGCGTGGGGGGAGGGGAGCCCCGTTCGGCCGGCGCGGCATGGACCGGACGGCCCGGGAGGGGCACAGTGAGGAACATGGAGAAGCTTGACGAAACCACGGTCCGCGCCGAGTTCGCCCCCGAGACGACCTATCTGAACACCGCCAGCATCGGGCTGTCGCCGGCCCGGACCGTGACGGCGCTGCGATCGGCGGTGGAGGCCGCGACGACCGGCCGGCCGACGGACCTGTTCGGCGATGTGCACCGGAGCCGGGAGATCTTCGCCCGGATCGTCTCGGTGCCGGCGAGCCGGGTTGCCGCGGGGGCGTCCGTCGCCGTGTACACCGGGCTGATCGCCGCCGCGCTGCCGCCGGGCGCCGAAGTGCTCACCGTCGAGCAGGACTTCAGCTCCACCGTGGCCTCCTTCCACACCCGGGGCGATCTTTTGGTGCGGGAGGTTCCGTTGGAGCGGGTCGCGGACGCCGTCCGCCCCAGTACCAGCCTGGTCGCGCTGAGCGCGGTCCAGTCGGCGGACGGGCGGGTCGCGGACCTGGCGGCGGTGCGGGAGGCCGCCCGCGCCCACGGGGCGCGCACCTACGTGGACGCCTCCCAGGGCGTGGGCTGGCTGCCCCTGGACGCCGGGGCGTACGACTTCGTCTCCGCCGTCGCCTACAAGTGGCTGCTGTGCCCGCGCGGAGTCGCCTTCCTGGTCGTCCCGGAGGACCTGGGCGGGCTGCGGCCCGTCTTCACGGGCTGGGCGTCCGGCGAGAACCCCTGGGACAGCTGCTACGGTCCCGTCACCGAACTGGCCCGCTCGGCCCGCCGGTTCGACGAGAGCCCGAGCACCCTGGCGTACGCCGGGGCCCGCCACTCGTTGGCCCTCGTCGAGGAGTTGGGCCCCGAGCGGATCGGGGCCCACGACCTGGCCCTCGCCGACCGCTTCCGCGCCGGGCTGGCCGACCGCGGCCTGGAACCGATCCCGTCCCCCGGCTCGCCGATCGTGGCGGTGCCGGGCCTCGGGGCGCGGCAGGGCGAGCTGAGCCGGGCGGGCATCGAGCTGTCCGACCGGGCGGGGAACCTGCGGGCGGCCTTCCACCTGTACAACACCGAGGCGGACGTCGACCAGTTGCTCGACCGGCTGTGACCCGGGGCGGGGCGCGGGGGTGCGGGTCCCGCGCCCCTTCGGGGTGCGCCGCGGGCGGACGTGCGCCGTCCGGCCGGGGTCAGTGCACGGGGGTGAAGTCCCGGGCGCCGATGTACTCCGGACGTCGCACCGGTGCCGCGAACGGCTCCTGCGCCGCGTTCTCGACGCTGTTGAACACGATGAACACGTTGCTGCGCGGGTACGGGGTGATGTTGTCCCCGGAGCCGTGCATGCAGTTGCAGTCGAACCAGGTCGCCGAGCCCGCCGCGCCGGTGAACAACCGGATGCCGTGCTGGTCGGCGAAGTCCGTGAGGGCCGTGTGCGACGGGGTGCCCGCGTCCTGCATCTGGAGCGACTTCTTGTAGTTGTCCCGAGGGGTGGCCCCCGCACAGCCGAGGAACGTCCGGTGCGAACCCGGCATGATCATCAGCCCGCCGTTGGTGTCGCGGTTCTCGGTCAGCGCGATCGACACGGACACCGTCCGCATGTTCGGCAGTCCGTCCTCGGCGTGCCAGGTCTCGAAGTCGGAGTGCCAGTAGAACCCGGACGCCCCGAACCCGGGCTTCACGTTGATCCGGGACTGGTGGACGTACACGTCCGAGCCGAGGATCTGCCGGGCCCTGCCGACCACCCGTTCGTCGCGCACCAGGCCCGCGAACACCTCACTGATCCGGTGCACCTCGAAGACCGAGCGGATCTCCCGTGACGACGGTTCGATGATGGACCGGTCGTCGCCGCGGATCGCGGGGTCGGCCACCAGCCGGTCCAGTTCCGCGCGGTAGACCACCACTTCGGCGGGGGTGATGAGCTGGTCGACGGTCAGGAAGCCGTCCCGTTCGTACGCGGCCAGGTCCTCGCGGGCGACGGGGCCCGGGGTGTCCGGTCCGCTCCAGACGACCGGGTCCCGGCGCGGTACGGACACCTCCGAGGCGCCTCGGCTGGGGTACAGGTCGACTCGGCCGGGGGTCGTGGTGGTCATGCGGTCATGCCTCCTCGGTCAGCAGCGGATAGACGCCGTTCTCATCGTGGTCCTCGCGCCCGGTGACGGGCGGGTTGAACACGCACAGGCACCGGAAGTCCGTCCGCGGTCGCAGGGTGTGCCGTTCGTGGCCGTCGAGCAGGTACATCGTGCCGGGGGTGATCAGATGCGTCTCGCCCGTCTCGTCGTCGGTGAGTTCCGCCTCGCCCTCGACGCACACGACGGCCTCGATGTGGTTCGCGTACCACATCGACGTCTCGGTGCCCGCGTACAGGACCGTCTCGTGCAGGGAGAAGCCCACCCGCTCCTTCGCGAGCACGATGCGCTTGCTCTCCCAGGTCCCGGAGCGGGACCTCACGTGGCGGTCCGTTCCCTCGATGTCCTTGAACGATCGGACGATCACTTGGTGTACTGCCCTTCTGTGTGTCCTGGGTGTTCCGTGGGTGCCGTGTGTTCCGCGGCTACGGGTGTTCCGCGGCTACGGGTTCCGGTACGGGTTCCCGTGCGGTACGGGGTGCTCGGCCGGCCGGTGTCCGGGCGGCGTCGGCCGAGCGGGGCGGGCGCCCGGGCCCGGGTCGGTCAGGCGGTCTCGCGCACCGCTCGGGCGAGGGTGCGCAGCCCCTCTTCCAGTTCGTCCGGCGTGATGGTCAGCGCGGGGAGCAGTTTGACGACCTCGCCCTCGGGGCCCGACGTCTCGATCAGCAGCCCCAGCTCGAAGGCGCGGCGCGCGATCCGGGTGGCCCGGCCCCGGTCGTGGAACTCCACGCCCCACACCAGGCCGCGGCCCCGGTAGTCCTTGACCTCGTCACGGTGCTCGTCGGCCAGCGCACCCAGCGCCTCCTGGACCTGCTGCCCGCGCGACAGGGTCTGCTTCTCCATCGCGGGCCCGTCCGACCAGTACGTCTCCAGGGCCGCCGCGGCGGTCACGAACGCCGGGTTGTTGCCGCGGAAGGTGCCGTTGTGCTCCCCGGGCTCCCAGACGTCCAGCTCCGGCTTGAACAGGCACAGCGACATGGGCAGCCCGTAGCCGCTGATCGACTTGGACACGGTGACGACGTCCGGCACGATGCCCGCCTCCTCGAAGGAGAAGAACGCGCCGGTCCGTCCGCAGCCCATTTGGATGTCGTCGACGATCAGGAGCATGTCCCGGCGGGCGCACAGGTCCGCGAGCGAGCGCAGCCACTCGGCCCGGGCCACATTGATGCCGCCCTCGCCCTGCACGGTCTCCACGATCACCGCGGCCGGCTGGTTGAGCCCCGACCCCTGGTCCTCCAACAGCCGCTCGAACCACAGGAAGTCCGGGACGCGGCCGTCGAGGTAGTGGTCGAACGGCATCGGGGTGCCGTGCACCAGGGGGATGCCCGCACCGGCCCGCTTGAAGGCGTTGCCGGTCACCGCGAGCGAGCCCAGCGACATCCCGTGGAAGGCGTTCGTGAACGACACGATCGACTCCCGGCCCTTCACCTTGCGGGCCAGCTTCAGCGCGGACTCCACCGCGTTGGTCCCGGTCGGGCCGGGGAACATCACCTTGTACGGGAGGTCACGGGGCCGCAGCACCAGGTTCTGGAACGACTCCAGGAACGCCCGTTTCGCGGACGTCGACATGTCCAGGCCGTGGGTGACCCCGTCCCGTTCCAGGTAGTCGATCAGGGCCCGTTTCAGGACCGGGTTGTTGTGCCCGTAGTTGAGCGAACCGGCACCGGCGAAGAAGTCGAGGTAGGCGTGACCGTCCTCGTCGTACATGCGGCTGCCCTGCGCGCGGTCGAAGACGGTGGGCCAGGCGCGGCAGTAGCTGCGCACCTCGGACTCCAGGGTCTCGAAGACGCTCAGGTCGGGCTGGGTGATGCTCACGGGGTTCTCCTGGCTGGTCGGGGTGACAGGGGGCGGGGCGAGCGGTCGCGGTGCGGGGCCGTGGGGAGGCGGCCCCCGTCCGGTACGGGTCAGGTGCCGAACGGGCCGATGCGGTAAAGGACCTCCGGGGCGTGACCGCCGTCGGGGAAGGCGCCGGAGTCGAACAGCACCTCGCGGTCCACGGGGAGGTCATGGCGTGCGGCGAAGGAGGTGAACAGCCGCTCGGAGGCCGTGTTGCCGGGCGTGATGGTGGTCTCCACCCGGTTCAGGGTGAAGGGCGCGGAGGCGAGGTCCGCGGCGACCCGTGCGGTGAGCCCGTCGAGCAGTCCGGCGGCGAGGCCCCGGCCCCGGTGCGCCGCGTCGACCGCCACCTGCCACACGACCAGGGTGCCCGGGTGGGTGGGGCGCAGGTACCCCGTGATGAATCCGACCGGCTGCCCGCTCCCGTCCCGTGCCACCACCGAGGTGTCGGCGAAGTCCCGACACCACAGGAGGTAGCTGTACGAGGAGTTGAGGTCGAGGGTCCCCGAGTCGCGGGCTATCCGCCAGACGGCGGCACCGTCAGCCACCTCCGGACGGTCCATCCGCAATCCGGCGGGCATTTCTCGGAATTGTTCTTGCAGGTCTGCTCGTGCAGCGGTCATGCGGATTTAATTTACCGACCAATTCTTTGGATTGCATGGCCCTGCGGGGTTACGGCGAACGGGGTGCTGTGTTATCACGCGGGCGCGTGGGTCCGCGCGAGAAGGCAGCGAAAAGCCCGCTTTGTACGGGATTTATGCGTACGAAGCGGGCTTGGTGTGGAATAGGTCACAGGGTCGCGACACCTGGGGAAGCTGTCGGAATTACGCTGATCGGCGTCACGTGATGTTCGCGAAATCTTAGCGTTTAGCCTTTGTGGAACCGGGCAGAAGAATAGGGGTCCATTGCCTGGAAAATAACTCTGAATTTATGGGCGGCGAGGCAACCGAAGTTCCATGAATTACGTCCCGCGCAGGTGATTCGTGTCAAGACCGCCGCGCACCGGGCCGTGCACGGGGACGCAGGGGCGGTTCCGGGACGTGCCCGACGCCCGCCCCTGACGTCCGCCCCCGACGGCCGTGGCGCGGACCTCCGGCCGGACCTCCGACGGCCGTGCCGACCGGACCTCCGGTAGCTGCGCCGACCGGCTCAGGCGGCCAGCGCCCGGCCCAGCGCGGCCAGCGACCGCTCGACGGTCTCCGCGGTGGCGTCGCGGCCGTAGTGGTTCACCCGGATCATCTCGTGGGCCAGTGCGCCGCCCCCGGCGACCAGCGGCACCCCGGGGTCCAGCGCCAGCGCCCGCGCCACCACGGCCGAAGCGTCCACCGCGTCCGGCACCCGCAACGTGGTCGCCACCGGCGCCGCGTGCCGGGCCTCGTGGACGTACGGCTCCAGCCCCGCGCCCAGCGCCACCGCACCCTCCCGGACCGCGCGGGCGGCCGTCGCGTGCCGCGCCGTCACGGTGTCGAGCCCGTCGGCCTCGATCCGCTCGATGCACGCCTCCAGCGCCAGCATCTCCAACTGGGCGGGGGCGTGCAGCAGCGCCTTGCGCCCCGCGTCGATCCACCGCTCCTTCCAGTCGAGCAGCGACAGGTACGAACGCCGCGGCGCCCGCGGGTTCGCCGCCATCCGCTGCCACGCCCGCTCGCTCACCGACACCGCCGACACCCCGGCGGGCCCGCCCATCGCCTTCTGCGCCCCGATCACGCACAGGTCGACCCCCCAGGCGTCGGGCAGCAGCGGCTCGGCCGCCACCGACGCCACCGCGTCCAGCATGAACAGCGCGCCGTGCCGCGTCACCACCTCGCCGATCTCCGCGACGGGGTTGGTGTTCCCGGTCGCGGCCTCCGCGTGGACCAGCGAAACGAAGTCGATCTCCGGGTGGGCGGCCAGCGCCTCCTCGACCTGCTCGGGCGACACCGCCGCGTGGTACGGAACCGCGAGGTCGACGACCTTCGCACCGCAGTCCCGCAGCCAGTCGCCGAACGTCTGGCCGTACGGCCCGGTGATGACGTTCAGCGCGGTGGTGCCCGGGCCGGCCGCGCTGCGGATGCAGCCCTCCAGGGGGAGCAGGGCCTCGCCCTGGGTGATCACGACGTCCTGTTCGGTGTCCAGCAGCCCCGCCACGCGCCGCTCGACGGCGGCGAAGCGGTCGGCGGTCAGGGGCGCCAGGTCGAGAAGGGGGTGCGTCACGGCGGTGCTCTTTCCGGTCAACGAAGGCCCGCGGATCGCCAGCGGACTTCATGAGCGTAACCGCAGGTGACGGGCGAGCGGGCGGGAGCCCGACGGGTGGGGAAGCAGCCGTTCGGCGGCCCCCGCCGCAGGCACCGGCGTGTTGGCCGGATTCCCGCTGGCACCGGCCCGGCGGGGCTGGTGACACTGTGGGCGTGCAGCCCCGCCCGGCCCGCCCCTCCCCGGGCGCCGCCGCGAAGGCGGAAGCAGGAGCCGTGGTGCACCGGCGCACAGGTTCCGCAGTCCGCGGAACGTCGAGTCCTTTGCATGGCGACGCACGTCAGGAGGGACCTCCCGTGACGGCAGGGCCGAGCAGTCCTCCCGCAAGTGCAGACTGGGGCAAAGCGAACTTCGGCACCATCTACGACTGTCCCGACCCGCGCCCGTACTTCGCGACGCTGCGCCCGCTGGGGTACCAGATACCCCACCACGGCCAGGCCGTCTTCCGGGTCCTGGTCGACGCCCTGCGCGGGCTGCACCCCGACCGCCCGCCCCTGACCGTGGTGGACCTGTGCTGTTCGTACGGGATCAACGCGGCGCTCCTCAACCACCGGGTCACCCTGGCCGAGTTGTACGCCCGGTACGCCTCCCCCCGGGTGGCCGCACTGTCCTCCCGGCACCTGGCGGTCGAGGACCGGGCCTTCTTCGACGCGCGCCGCACGCCCGGGGCCGTGTCGGTGACGGGCATCGACGCGGCGCCGCGGGCCGTCGGGTACGCCCGCGACGCCGGCCTGCACGACCACTCCTTCGCGGAGAACCTCGAAGTCGCCGCGGCGAGCCCCGCCCTGCGCCGTGCACTGGCGGCCACGGACCTCATCACCGTGACCGGAGGCATCGGTTACGTCCGCACCCGGACCTTCCGCACCCTCCTCGACGGGGTGGCGCACCCGCCGTGGGTCGCCGCGTTCGTGCTGCGCACCGTGCCCTACCAGCCGATCGCCGAGCTCCTCGCCCGTGCCGGACTGGTGACGGAGAAGCTGTCCGCCCGCACCTTCCGCCAGCGGCGCTTCGCGGACGACGCCGAGCGGGAAGCGGCGTTCGACGCCCTGGCCGGCATCGGGCTGCGCACCGCGGACCGGGAGGCGGACGGCTACTACCACGCCGACCTGTACCTGTCCCGACCCGCCGCCGATGCCGCGGCGCTGCCCCTGGGGCTGCTGCTGTGAGGCGTCCGTAGGCACCCGCGGGTCCCCCGTCCGGGCCGGGGCGGCGGGCCCGGGCGGGGACACTAGGGTGCTGGACATGACGGATCACACGGTGCTGCACGTCAGGGGGCGGGTGCTGGCGGGCCCCGAGGACGTACGGGACGAACTGTGGGTGGTCGGCGGCCGGATCACCTACGAGCGGCCCGCCGGGGCCCGCGAGGTGACCACCGTCGCGGGCTGGGCCCTGCCCGGGCTGGTGGACGCGCACTGCCACGTCGGGCTCGACGCCCACGGCCCCGTCCCCGTCGAGACCGCCGAACGGCAGGCGCTGGCCGACCGGGAGGCCGGCACCCTGTTGATCCGGGACGCCGGCTCGCCCTCCGACACCCGCTGGATCGACGACCGCGAGGACCTGCCGCGGATCATCCGCGCCGGCCGGCACATCGCCCGCACCCGCCGCTACATCCGCAACTACGCCCACGAGGTCGAGCCCGCCGACCTCGTCGCGTACGTCGCCCGGGAGGCCAGGCGCGGGGACGGCTGGGTCAAGCTCGTCGGCGACTGGATCGACCGCGAGGCGGGCGACCTCACGGCCTGTTGGCCCCGGGACGCCGTCGGGGCGGCGATCGCCGAGGCCCACCGGTGGGGCGCCCGGGTCACCGCGCACTGCTTCGCCGAGGACTCCCTGCGGGACCTGGTCGAGGCGGGCATCGACTGCGTCGAGCACGCGACCGGCCTCACCGAGGAGACGATCCCGCTGTTCGCCGAGCGCGGCGTGGCCATCGTGCCGACCCTCGTCAACATCGCCACCTTCCCCCGGCTCGCGGACGGCGGCGAGGCCAAGTTCCCGCGCTGGTCGGCCCATATGCGTCGGCTGCACGCCCGGCGCTACGACACCGTGCGCGCCGCCTACGACGCGGGGGTGCCCGTCTTCGTCGGGACGGACGCGGGCGGCTCCCTCGCCCACGGCCTGGTCGCCGCGGAGGTCGCCGAACTCGTCCGCGCCGGCATCCCGCCCGTCGAGGCGCTCTCCGCCACCACCTGGGGCGCCCGCGCCTGGTTGGGCCGGCCCGGACTGACCGAGGGGGCCCCGGCGGACCTCGTCGTGTACGAGGGCGACCCCCGGGCGGACGTACGGACGCTCGCCGCACCGCGCCGGATCGTGCTGCGCGGCCGGATCGTCGGCTGAGCCGATCATCTCCCGACTCCGGGACGGTGGTTGACGTGACGTCACCCACCGTCCCGGTGGGGGGTGCGCCCGAGGGGCGGGGCGTCCGCCGATCGGCCGGGACCCCGCAGGTGGACGGTCACTCGGGTGACGGAGGTGCACATCCGTGCCCGAATATTCAAACAAGAGCACGAAAACCCCACTTTGGGGTGAACTCACGCCAGGTTGCCGGTTGTTCACTCTCGGTGCGCAAGTATTCACTCCAACGGCACGGTCGCCGCCCGCTTCGGTCCCCGTCGCGGTGCCCCGAGCGACCCCGCCGTTCAGTTCCGATGTCTCTCGTGGGGGTCCCACCACCTTGAACAGCAACGCCTTTCGCCTGCCCGCGCGCCGTCTCGGCGTGACCGCCGTCGCCACCGCGCTGGCCGCCGCGTCCACGGTCCTCGTCGGCGCCGGCTCCGCGCACGCCACCGGCGGCGAGGGCAAGGCGAGTGCCGTCGTGCTCCGCACCGGACTCGACGTCTCCTTGCTCAACAAGACCGTGAACGTGCCGCTCACGGTCTCCCTGAACGACGTGCAGGCGCCGGCCAGCGCCGACAAGACCGCACTCACCGCACGCCTCGACGGGGTGGAGGGCGGCAAGCCGTTCACCGTGGTGCGCGCGGCCGCCGCCCAGGCCCGGGCCACCGTCGAACGGGGGCGCGCCGAGGGCTTCAGCAACCTCGTACGGGCCCGGGTGAACGTCCCGGGGCTGCCGCTGCTGTCCCTGATCGAGGTGGAGAAGGTCACCGCCCAGGCCGTCTGCGCGGTCGGCCGGCGGCCGGTGGCCGAAGCCAACGTCCTCGGTCCCGTCACCGTGCTCGGCAAGACGGTCACCCTGACCGCCCGGGGCACCACCGAGGTCGAGGTCCCCGGGGTCGGCGAGGTGCGGCTGGACCTCTCCCAGCGGGCCACGACCACCCGGACCGCCGCCGCGACGGCACTGGAACTGAAGGTGTCCATCAACCCGTTGAAGCTGAACGTCGCCGAAGTGAACGGCACCGTCACCCTGGCCCGGGCCACCTGCGAGACGCCCGCCGCCCCCGCGTCGGCCGCCCCGTCCACACCGCCGCGGCAGGAGCCCGAGGCGTCGGTCAAGCCGGCGGAACAGGGCACCAAGCCCCAGACCGGCCCCGGTGAGGACCTCGCCGAGACCGGCGGCAGCTCGGCCACGCCCTACGTCGCCGGGGGCGCGGCCCTCCTGCTGGCCGGCGGCGTGAGCGCCCTGTACTTCACCCGGCGGGCCCGCCGCCAGTCCTGACCCCCGCCGTGGACGCCGAGCGGCACCCGACGCCCCCGCTCCGGGGCGCCGCACCGCCGTCCGGCGTCACCCGGTCCCGCGGGGTCCCGAAGGGCGCGAGCGAGCGCCCGCCAGGACCCCGCGGGACCACCCGGTACGACGCCTCCCGTCGGGACCGCTCACGCACCGGCGGGGGAGAGCGCCCGTTCCAGCGCCGTGAGGAACGCGGCGGAGGTCGCGCCGTCCCGGACGGCGACCCGGAGCCAGTCGGGCCCGAGTCCGGGGAACGTGTCCCCCCGCCGCACCGCGAAGCCGTGCCCCCGCAACCGCTCCCGCACGTCGAGCCCGTCGGGCACCCGGAACAACACGAACGGCGCCTCGGGCACCCCGTACACCCGGACCCCGGCGGGCGCGAGCCGGGTCAGCCCGGCGAGCAGCCCGGCCCGATCCTCGCCCACCGCCTGCGCGAAACCGGCCGCCTCCGCCCGGGCCCGCTCCGACAGGCACGCCTGGACCGCCACCAACCCCGGCGAGGACACCGGCCACAGCGGCTGCGCACGCTCCAGCAGCCGCACCGTCTGCGCACCGGCGACCACGTACCCGACCCGCAGCCCGGCGAGCCCCCAGGTCTTGGTGAGGCTCCGCAACACCACCAGCCCCGGCACGTCCAGCCCCGCGACCGCCTCCCGCTCCCCGGGCACCGCGTCGATGAACGCCTCGTCCACCACCAGCGTCCGCCCCGGGCGGGCCAGCCGCAGCAACGCGTCGGCGGGGTGCAGCACCGAGGTCGGGTTCGTCGGGTTCCCGACCACCACCAGGTCCGCGTCCTCGGGCACCGCCCCGTCCCGCAACCGGAACCCGTCCTCCGCCCGCAACAGCACCCGGCCCACCCGGTGCCCCGCGTCCAGCAACGCCGCCTCCGGCTCGGTGAACTGGGGGTGCACCACCACCGCCCGCCGCGGCGACAACGCCCGCGCGAGCAGCACGAACGCCTCCGCGGCCCCCGAGGTCAACAGCACCCGCTCGGCCGCCACCCCGTGCCGCGCGGCGACCACCTCCCGGGCCGCCCGCCCGTCCGGATAGGCGGCGAGCCCGTCGAGCGCACCGGAGATCCGCTCCCGCAGCCACGGGGGCGGCGTCCCCGCCCGGACGTTCACCGCGAGATCGGTCAGGGACCGCCCGTCGCCGCGCACCTCCGCGTCCCCGTGGTGGCGCAGGTCGTACCCGGCCGTGTCCCGGCCCGCCGGCCTCACCTCAGTGGACATCCGTGCTCCCGCCCGCCGACGGTGGCCGTCCGCCACCGTCGTCTCGTTCCCGTCCGACACCGATCGGTTCCGGCGCCGCGCCCGCCATGGTCACATGCGCCCCCGGACCCCGGGCGGGCCCGCCCCCGTCCCCGCCGTACCGGGCCAGCGCACAGGTCGCCCGCGCCGGACGCCCGTCCGCGCCCACCGACTTCCGCTTGGGTACGAGGAGTTCACCGCCCCCGAGGAGGTCACCGCCCCCGAACAGTGCGGCGGCCTCGGCCACCGAGGGCGTGCCCACCGCCGCCAGGGTCGCGTCCGACGGATGCGGGACCACGATCCGCGCCAGGTCCGCCGCCGGATGACCCCACAGGGGCACCTCGAGCCGCCGGGCCGCCCCGACGACCCCCGGCTCCTCGGCCCGCCGGTCGACCGTCGCCAGGGCCACCAGCGCGGCCGGCGGCACCCCGGCCTCGGCCAGCACCCGGCGCACCAGCGCCAGGACTTCCGCGCACGGGACTCCGCGCGCCGCGCCGACCCCGGCGACGACACCGACGCCGTCCGGCGACCGGGACCAGGTCATGTACGGGCTCCTCTCGCGGTCGGGCGGGAACGGGTGCCGGTCGGGTGATCAGCGGATCACGCGCGTGCCGCGTGCCCGCGCGTCCCCGGGTGAGGGACCACGGCCGTGTAGCAAGGGACCATGGCCGTGCTGGTGGCGCTGGGTTCGTTCGTGATGACGCTCGTCGGGGGGTGGGCGGCGCACCGGGTCGTCGACCGGCGCCACCTGGTGCTCGGCTTCGCGGGCGGGCTGATGCTCGGCGTGGTCGGCTTCGACCTGCTGCCCGAAGCGCTGGAGGGCGCGGCCCGGCCCGTGCACGGCGTCCCGTTGGCGCTGCTCCTGTTCGTCGGGGGGTTCCTCACCGCCCATGTGGTGGAGCGGCTGCTGGCCCTGCGGCAGGCGGAGCACGGGGCGCACGAACCGGACCGGGTGCCGCAGGTCGGGTTGGGCGCGGGGGCCGCGATGGTGGCGCACAGCCTCGCCGACGGCATCGCCATCGGTGCGTCGTTCCAGGTCGACGCGGCCATGGGGGCCACCGTCGCGATCGCCGTCATCACCCATGACTTCGCCGACGGGTTCAACACGTACACCGTCACCAGCGCCTACGGCAACGACCGGCGCAAGGCCCTCGCCATGCTCCTCGCCGATGCCGTGGCCCCCGTGGTGGGAGCCGCGTCCACCCTGTTGTTCACCATCGGCGCCGGAGCCCTCGCCGGGTACCTCGGCTTCTTCGGCGGGGCCCTGCTGTACATCGCGGCGGCCGAGATCCTGCCCGAGGCCAGCCACCGCCACCCCGCGCGTTCGACCCTGCTGTGCACGGTCGCCGGGGCGGCCCTGATGTGGCTGGTGATCGGATCGGCCGTGCACTAGACCCGACCCCGACCCCGACCCCGACCCCGACCCCGCACCCGTTCCCGCGGCCCCGAGCTCCCGGGCGTTCAGCCCGCGCACGACCGCGCCCGCCCCTGCGGCGGCACCCCGGCGCCCGTCGGTCCCACCGCCCGGGACCGGGCGGCGTGCTCCACGAACCGTGCGGCCACGCCCGGTCCGGCGGCCCAGTGGGTGTGCAGATAACTCGCGTGCACCCCGCCGATGACGAAGCCCTCCACCCGGGGCTGCGGCCCGCGCAGCCCCCACGCGGCCGTGGCGCCGGCACCCGGCTCCAGTACCGTCCGGTGGAACTCGTGCCCCCGCATCCGGGTGCCCGCCGCCGCCAACGGACTGTCGGACACGGCGACCGCGTCCCGGTACCCGAGGGTGAGCCGTCCCGACATGCGCGCGTCCCCGGGCACCACCGCGCACATCGGCTCCCCGTCCAGCGACCGGGCCAGGTACAACAGGCCCGCGCACTCGGCGGCCAGCGGGGCGCCCGACGCCGCCAGTGCGGCGACCGCCGCCCGCAGCGGCTCGTTCGCGGCCAGTTCGCCCACGTACACCTCGGGGAAGCCGCCGCCGATCACCAGGCCCGCCGTGCCCTCGGGCAGTCGCTCGTCGCGCAACGGGTCGAAGACGGCGACCTCCGCGCCCGCCGCGGTCAGCAGTTCCGGGTGCTCCGCGTACAAGAACGAGAACGCCGGGCCGCCCGCCACCGCGATCACCGGCCGCGCGCCGTCCACCGGGCGCACGGGCACCGCCCCGGCCGGGTCCCAGGGGGTCGCGTCCACGGGGGGAGCGGTCCGGGCGAGCGCCCACAGCGCGTCCAGGTCGCACCCCCGGCGCACCGTCTCGGCCATGGCCGCCACCGCCGCGGTCGCGTCCCCGTGCCGCTCCGCGACGGGCACCAGGCCCAGGTGCCGGGACGGGGTGGTCACCCCTTCGGCCCGCCGCAGCGCGCCGAGCACCGGCATGCCCGCCTCCTCCAGGGCGTCCCGCAGCAGTTCCTCGTGCCGGTCGGAGCCGACCTTGTTGAGGATCACGCCGCCGATCCGCACCTGCGGGTCGAAGGACGCGAAGCCGTGCACCAGCGCGGCCACCGAACGGGACTGCGAGGACGCGTCCACCACCAGCACGACCGGCGCCCGCAGCAGCTTGGAGACCTGGGCCGTCGACGCCAGCTCGCCCTGCCCGGACGCCCCGTCGTACAGGCCCATCACCCCCTCGACCACGGCGAGGTCGCAGCCCTGCGCGCCGTGCGCGAACAGCGGCCCCACCAGGTCGGTTCCGCACATGTACGCGTCGAGGTTGCGGCCCGGGCGACCGGTGGCGAGGGCGTGGTACCCGGGGTCGATGTAGTCGGGCCCGACCTTGTGCGGCGACACCCGCAGCCCGCGCTGCGCGAACGCCGCCATCAGGCCCGTGGCCACGGTGGTCTTGCCGGTGCCCGACGCGGGCGCGGCGACGACCAGCCTCGGTACGTCGATCACGTGCGCGTCACCGTTCGCGTCACCATTCGATGCCCCGCTGACCCTTCTGACCCGCGTCCATCGGGTGCTTCACCTTCGACATGTCCGTCACCAGGTCCGCGAACTCCACCAGTGCGGGCGGGGCGTTGCGTCCGGTGATCACCACGTGCTGGTTGCCGGGCCGGTCCCGCAGCACCGACACCACCTCGGCCACGTCGATCCAGCCCCAGTGCAGCGGGTACGCGAACTCATCCAGCACGTACAGCCGGTAGGTCTCGGCCGCGAGGTCGCGCTTGATCTGCTCCCAGCCCTCCCGGGCCTTCTCCGCGTTGACCTGGTTGGAGTCGACGCCCTCCGCCTCGGCGACGGGCGCCCGCTGGATCCAGGACCAGCCCTCGCCCATCTTGTGCCAGTCGACGGTGCCGCCCTCGCCGCTGGCGCCCAGCACCCGGAGCGCGTTCTCCTCGCCGACCTTCCACTTCGCCGACTTGACGAACTGGAACACCCCGATCGGCCAGCCCTGGTTCCAGGCGCGCAGCGCCATCCCGAACGCCGCCGTCGACTTGCCCTTGCCGATGCCCGTGTGCACCATCACCAGCGGCCGGTTGCGGCGCTGACGCGTGGTGAGTCCGTCCTTCGGGACGACGGACGGCTGTCCCTGTGGCATTACGCGACCCTTCCCCGGGCGCCCGCGGCACCCCGTACGTCCTTGACCAGCCCCGCGAGCGCATCGGCCCGCAGCTCCTCCAACGTCACCGGGGTGCCGCCGAGGTCGGCGGCCAACCGTCCGGCGAGCCCCAGCCGCACCGGACCCGACTCGCAGTCCACGACCACCGAGGCGACCTGGTCGGCCGCCAGCAGTCCCGCCGCGCGCGAGGCCCGGCGCACCGGCTCCACGCCCCCGGTCGCCCGGCCGTCCGTGACGACCACCAGCAGCGCCCGGCGCGCCGGGTCCCGCAGCCGCTCCACCCGCAGCACCTCACGGGCCCGCAGCAGCCCCGCCGCCAACGGGGTGCGACCACCGGTCGCCAAGGAGGCGAGCCGGGTCGCCGCGGTGTCCACCGACGAGGTCGGCGGCAGTGCGAGGGCGGCGTCCGCGCCCCGGAAGGTCACCAACCCCACCTTGTCCCGCCGCTGGTAGGCGTCGAGCAGCAGCGACAGCACCGCACCCTTGACGGCGCTCATCCGCCGCCGGGCCGCCATCGAACCGGACGCGTCCACCGCGAACAGCACGAGGTTGCCCTCCCGCCCCTCCCGGGTCGCCTGGCGCAGGTCGTCGCGGCGCACCAGCAGGCCCGGACCCGACCGGCCGCGCGCCCGCTGGTGCGGGGCGGCGGCCCGGACGGTCGCCGAGAGGTGCAGCTTGGTCAGGGCGCCCCGGGGGCGACGGTCACCCGTGGTCCTGCCGTGTTCGGTGCGGGCCCGGGAACGCCGCCCGGCGGCGCCCTCGCCGAGGCCGGGCACGGTCAGCGTGCGGGTGCGGAAGGCTTCCGAGGCCGCCGCCGCGGGCTGCTCGGGGGCCACGCCCACCGGCTGTCCGGCGGGGGCGTCCGGTGCCTCGGTGGGCCGGGGAGCGTCGCCGGGGTCCGTCCCCGTGGAGTCGGGCGCCGCCGCGTCGTCCGGGGCGTCCCGGGGCGGGGGCGGCGTCCCGGGGCCGCCCCCGGGCCCGCCGTCGTCGGGCCCTTCGGGGCCGTCCGGGTCGGGGTCCGGCGCGTCCTCGTCCGGGGCGCCGTCGGGGCCGGCGGGGGGCTCGGGCTCCGGTTCGGGCTCGTCCGGTCCGAACCCGTCCAGCACCTCGTCGAGCTTGTCCTCGTCCAGACCGGGCGCGTCGAAGGGGTTGCGGCGCCTGCGGTGCGGGAGCGCGAGCAGCGCCGCCTGCCGGACGTCCTCGGCGCGCACGTCCCGGCGGCCCGCCCAGGCGGCCAGCGCCGTCGCGGTGCGCGCCATCACGATGTCCGCGCGCATCCCGTCGACCTCGAAGGCCGCGCAGGCCGCCGCGATCCGCAACAGCGCGCCGTCCCCGAGCCGCACCTCGGGCAGCAGGGCGCGGGCCGCGACGATCCGCTCGCGCAGCGCGGACTCGTCCCCCGCCCAGCGCTCGGCGAAGGCCCCGGGAGCGTCGTCGTAGGCGAGCCGCCGCTTGACGACCGCCACCCGCTGCTCCGGTTCCCGGGACGCGGTCACCTCCACGGTCAGACCGAACCGGTCCAACAACTGGGGGCGCAGCTCGCCCTCTTCCGGGTTCATCGTCCCGACCAGCAGGAACCGTGCGGCATGCCGTACCGAGACGCCTTCGCGCTCGACGTACGAGGCGCCCATCGCGGCGGCGTCCAGCAGCAGGTCCACCAGGTGGTCGTGGAGGAGGTTGACCTCGTCCACGTAGAGGATGCCGCGGTGGGCGTCGGCCAGCAGACCCGGCTCGAACGCCTTCACCCCGTCGGCGAGGGCCCGTTCGATGTCCAGGGCGCCCACCAGCCGGTCCTCGGACGCGCCGACCGGCAGTTCCACCATGCGGGCGGGCCGGTCGGTGGCGGGGCCCGGCTCGTGGGGGCCGTCCGGGCAGCCCGGGTCGGGGGCGTGCGGCGCGCACGAGAAGCGGCAGCCGGTGACCGTCGCCACCTCGGGCAGCAGCGCGGCCAGGGCGCGCACCGCGGTGCTCTTGGCGGTGCCCTTCTCGCCGCGCACCAGGACGCCGCCGACCGCGGGTGACACCGCGTTCAGCAGCAGTGCGAGCCGGAGGTCGTCCTGGCCGACGATGGCGGTGAATGGATACGGGGTGGTCACCCGTGGCCCTCCCTGTCGATGGGGTCGATGGGGTCGATGGGGTTCCCGCGGGGCGCGGACGGGGCGCCGGGTGCGCGGGCGTCGGCCCGCGTGCCCGCGTCGGTGTCCGTCGCCCCGCGGGCTCGGTGTGCTCCGGCGCCGGGCGCCCCGCGTCCACGGGCCGCCGCGGCCGGTCCGCCGGCCGGGCGCCTCACGGGGCGCCCGGCGGAACGAACGGCAGGCCGGGCGGCGGGCCCGAGACGATGAGGTCGCGCAGCGCGTCGGTGTCCGTGTGGTGCTCGATCAGATCGGCGAGGCGGTCGAGTTGCTCCTCGCGCAGCGCGGCGAACGAGGTGTCCGCCGCGGGCACGAACCGGCGGCCGGCGCGCGCGGCGACCTCCCGCAGGAAGGCCCGCCGGAAGCCGTCCGACTCCAGCGAACCGTGCCAGTGGGTGCCCCACACGGAGCCCACCCGGCAGCCGTCGAGGAAGGGTTCCCCGCCCCGTACGTCGGCGACGCCGTGGTGGATCTCGTAACCGTCGACCCGCTCGCCGAGCGCCGTGCCCGACGGCCGGGCGAGGGTCTTCTCGCGGGCGAACCGCACCCGCACCGGCAGCAGTCCCAGCCCGTCCACGGTGCCGGTGCGGGACTCGACCTCGTCCTCGATGCGCTCGCCCAACACCTGGAACCCGCCGCAGATCCCGAGCACGGGCCGGCCCTCGGCGGCCCGCCGCAGCAGCACCTCGGCGAGCCCCCGCTCCCGTAGCCAGCGCAGTGCGGCCACGGTCCCCCGGGTGCCGGGGACGACCACGAGGTCGGCGTCCGCGGCCTCCTCGGGCCGGTCGACGAAGCGCACCACGACGCCCGGTTCGGCGGCGAGCGCGTCCACGTCGGTGAAGTTGGACATCAACGGCACCGCGCACACCGCGATCCGCAGCACCTCCGCGCCGACCGGGGCAGCGGCCGAGGACTCGCGGACGGTGCCCCGCAGCGACACCCGTAGCCCGTCCTCCTCGTCGATGCCCAGCCCGTGCTGGAACGGCAGCACCCCGTAGGTGGGGCGGCCGGTGAGGCTGCGGAGCATGTCGAGCCCCGGCTCCAGTAGCGAGACGTCGCCGCGGAACTTGTTCACCAGGTAGCCGGCGACGAGTTGCTGGTCCTCGGGGGCCAGCAGGGCGGTGGTGCCGAAGAACGAGGCGAACACCCCGCCGCGGTCGATGTCGCCGACGACGAGCACCGGCAGCCCCGCCGCCCGGGCGATCCCCATGTTGACGATGTCCGTGCGCCGCAGATTGATCTCGGCGGGGCTGCCCGCGCCCTCGCAGACCACCACGTCATGGGTGGCCCGCAGTTCCTCCAGGCACTCCACGACGGTGCCCAGCAGCGCCTCGCGGCCCCCCGGCACCGGTTCGCCCTCGGTCGGGCCGCCGCGCGCGCCGAAGAAGCCGCGGGCGCTCATCTCGCCGACCGGGCGCCCCTTCAGCACGACCTGACTGGTGCGGTCGCCGCCCGGCTTCAGCAGCACCGGGTTCATCAACGCACTGGGCTCCACCCCGGCGGCCTGGGCCTGCATGGCCTGGGCCCGGCCGATCTCGGCGCCGTCCCGGGTGACGAAGGAGTTGAGGGACATGTTCTGCCCCTTGAACGGCGCGACCTTCACGCCCTGGCGCGCCAGCCACCGGCAGATCCCGGCGGTCACCACGCTCTTGCCCGCGTCGGACGTCGTCCCCGCGACCAGCAGTCCGCCCCGCATCATCCCCGCCCCCGTCCGGTGCCCGTACCGGTGCGCCGGAGGCGGCGGGCCGTGAGCAGCCCGCGCCCCGCCGCGCACACGGCCAACGTCAGCCAGCCCACCCGTCGGGACAGCCGTACCGCCCGTTCGACGTCCTCGACCGCGACGGCCCGTCCGGCGCCGTTCAGCACCGGTCGGTGTTCGACCCGTCCGCCGTAGGACAGGGTGCCCCCGAGCCGGACGCCGAGGGCGCCGGCGAACGCGCTTTCGGCGACGCCCGCGTTGGGGCTCGGATGGCGTCCCGCGTCGGCGCGCCAGGCCCGCGCCGCGGCCGCGGGCGCACCGCCGGCCAGGACCGCGAGGGCGCCGGTGAGCCGGGCCCCCGGCCAGCCCATGACGTCGTCGAGCCGGGCCGAGGCCCAGCCGAAGCGGCGGTGGCGCGGCGACTTGTGGCCGACCATGGCGTCCAGGGTGTTGACGGCCCGGAAGGCGATCAGTCCGGGCACCCCGCCGACGGCCCCCCACACCAGCGCGCCGACCACGGCGTCGGAGGTGTTCTCGGCGACCGACTCGACCACCGCTCGGGCGATCCCGTCGGCGTCCAGGGACTGCGGGTCGCGCCCGCACAGGTGCGGCAGCCGTGCGCGGGCCGCCGTCACCTCGCCCGCGGTGAGCGCGGCGCCGATCGCCCGGGCCTCCCGGCCCAGGCTGGTCCCGCCGAGCACCGTCCAGGTGGCGGCGGCGGTCAGCGCGACGGACGCGGCGGGGGAGCGGTCGGCCGCGCGGGCGGCCAGCGCGGCCGCTGCCGTCACGCCCCCGGCGCACAGCGCGGTGTGCAGTGCGCCCCAGCCGCGGTGGTCGCGCCACAGCACGTGTTCGACGGCGCCCGCGGCCCGACCGAAGGCAGCGACCGGGTGGCCCCGTCGGGGGTCACCGAACAACAGGTCGCCGATCAGTCCGGCGGTGGCGCCGTACGCGAAGGTTCGCCCGGCCCGCATCGGCTCAGTCCGCCGTGCCCCGGAGGACCTTCGAACGGTGGAGGGGTCCCGCGCCGTGGCGCACGGGACCGGGAGACGGGCGCCCCGGCATCGTGGTGGTCCTCACTCAGGGTCCGCGCCCTGGGTCGACGGATACGTCGGCGAGAGTCTCCTGGCTCCCGGATCGGCGCTTCCCCCGGTCTTCCAGCCGCTGGGGCCGTGACGTCCGGTGTGGGGGAGCGCTCCCCGGTGACAGTGGCGGGACCGCGCCGGATTCGCACCGGCTTCCTCTGCTGCCGCCGTAATGGCTCGGGAAGTCCACCACGCCCCGAGAACACCCGTCAACCGCGCGCTGACCTGCGGCGGGGCAGTGTGTGAAGACCCACATGCGAACGGTCCGGCCGGTCACCGCGCAGGGAGCGGTGACCGGCCGGACCGTTCGTGACCCGTGCGGGTCCGGTGGAGCAGGGGGTGATCAGGCGACGATCAGGTAGATGCCGTACGTGACGGCGGCCACGCACAGGGCGAAGCAGGCGTAGGCGCCGGTGGCGGCCATTGCTGCCGATCCGCCCTTGGGACCGCCCTCCGCGGCGAGCGCCGCCTCCCGCTTGGAGAGTCCGACGATGCCGAGGGTGAACAGGCCCACGAGGGCCACCGTGACCACGAGGCTGACGCCGAACACGGAGGCGAGTGCTGCCCAGTCGATTTTCATGGAGGTTCCTTACACCTTGGCGGTCCGCGGCGCGGACTCCGTCGAGGGGTCCTGCTTCGCCGGGAGGGTGGCCGTGAGGTCGCCCAGGGCGGTGGCGTCGGCGACCGGACCGGCCGGCGGCGGGGTCACCGCGGCGATGGCGGTGGTGACGACGCCCGCGGGCTCGTCGACGTCGTTGACGTTGGTGTGGTCGACGACCTCCCGGCGGGAGATGAACCAGATGGCGGCCGACCCGGCGACGAGCAGCGCGCCCGTGACGGCGATGCCCCAGGGGCCCTGCTTGGTGAGCAGTTCCGCGAGCGCACCGACCACACCGGCGGCCGGCAGGGTCAGACCCCAGGCGACGAACATCCGGGTGGCGGTCGACCAGCGGACGACCCCGCCCTTGCGGCCGAGGCCCGCACCCATCACGGCACCGGAGCAGGACTGCGTGGTGGAGAGGGAGAAGCCCAGGTGCGAGGAGGCCAGGATGACCGTCGCGGCACTGGTCTGGGCGGCGAAGCCCTGCGGGGGCTGGAGGTCGGTCAGACCGCGGCCCATCGTGCGGATGATGCGCCAGCCGCCGAGGTAGGTGCCGAGCGCGATGGCGATGCCGGCGGAGGCGATGACCCAGACCGGCGGGTTCGACCCGGGAGCCAGGGCGCCACCGGTGACCAGCGCCAGGGTGATGATGCCCATGGTCTTCTGCGCGTCGTTGGTGCCGTGCGCGAGGGAGACGAGTCCGGCCGAGGAGATCTGCCCGATGCGGTAGCCCTTGGAGGTCGACTTGTCGTCGGCCTTCTTGCCGATCTTGTAGGTCAGGCGGGTCGCGAGCATCGCGGCCACACCGGCCACCAGCGGAGCGGCGACGGCGGGGATCAGGACCTTGGTGACGACGGTCGAGCCGTTCACCGAGTCCCAACCGGCCGACATGACGGCGGCACCGATGAGGCCACCGAACAGGGCGTGCGAAGAGCTGGACGGCAGGCCCAGGAGCCACGTGAACAGGTTCCAGAGGATGGCGCCGACGAGCGCCGCGAAGATCACCTCTGGCTGTATGCCGTCTTCGTTGATCATGCCGCCCGAGATCGTCTTGGCGACCTCGACCGAAAGGAAGGCTCCGACCAGATTGAGCACGGCGGACATGGCCACCGCCGTCTTGGGCTTCATTGCGCCAGTCGAGATGGTCGTCGCCATCGCGTTGGCCGTGTCGTGGAAACCGTTCGTGAAATCGAACACGAGAGCGGTGACGATCACGATTCCGAGGAGGAGCGTGATGTTTTCCATTTACCCAGGCTTCTGTTGGACGACAGTGGCGGTTGGAACGTAGGCAACCTGAGTGAACGGAAGATGAACTGGGGCGGGCATCGCGGTGTCTCAATCTGGAGCAAGGCTATTCCGCATGGGGGGGCCGGGTGATCGGGCGGTGCCGCGAGGCCGGAACGGTGGGCTCCGGGGCTTCCGGCGCAAGCGGTTGCCGCACTCTGCCGGGGGGTCGGTTCACCACCTCATCCGACTGTACGACCCTCGCCCCACCCGACGACCCGGCGATCCGCTTTGTCCTGAATAAGTAAGAAACATCACCCACCGTCCCGTCCGACGGTCACACCGGTCCCGTACCCCCCGCCGCGGCGCGTCCCCGCTGGCCGCGGGCCCCGCCCACCCCGACACTGGGAGACGTGCGTACAGCCCGAGTGACGGCCGCGGCCGTCACCGCCACCACAGCGACCACCGCCCTGCTGGCCCTGGCCGCGGGCCGCTTCGCCAGCAACGCCGCCCTCAGGCCCCGTCCCGGCCACCCGCTCCCCACCGACCCCCGGCTCACCGTCCACACGGTCACGGCCGACCGGGTCACCCTCACCCGGGACCTCTCCAGCCTGCGCCCCGGCACCTACGGCCTCACCGGCCACGGCGTCCACGCGGTGGTGGGCCCGGTCCTCCCGGACGCCCCCCACACCGCCGACACGGTCGTCCGCCGCCTGGAACGCGTCACCCACGGCACCCTGGACCCGGGCGCCGAGGTCCGGCTCACCCCTCAGGTCCACATCGGTGACCCCCGCACCGCCCTCGGCCTGGACCACGAGGACGTCGAGGTCCTCGGCGAGACGGGCCCGCTGCCCGCCTGGCTGGTGCCCTCCGCCCGCGACACCTGGGTCATCGCGGTGCACGGCCTGGGCACCACGCGGGAACACCCGATGGTCGTCATGGACTTCCTGCACCGCCGCCGCTTCCCGGTGCTGTGCCCCGCCTACCGGGGAGACCGCGGCGCGCCCCGCTCCCCGGACGGCCTCAGCCACCTGGGCGAGACCGAATGGCGCGACCTGGACGCCGCGATGCGCCACGCCGTCCGCCACGGGGCGCAGCGCCTCGTCCTGCACGGCTGGTCCACCGGCGCCACCATGGCGCTGCGCGCCGCCACCCACTCCGCGCTCCGCGACCGCGTCGCCGGACTGGTCCTCGACTCGCCCGTGCTCGACTGGGAGGCCACCGTCCGCGCCCTCGCCACCGCGCGGCACGTGCCGGACGCCCTGCTGCCGCTGGCCGTCCGCGCCGCCCAGGGTCGCACCGGACTGCGTCCGCACCGGGTACGGGAACGGGCCGACATCCGCGACCTCCGGGTGCCCGCACTGGTGGTGCACGGCCCGGACGACGCGGTCGCGCCCTGGGCGCTGTCCCGGGCCTTCGCCCGCAGCCGCCCCGAACTGGTCACCCTGCACGCCGTCCCCGGCGCCCCGCACGGCGCCATGTGGAACGCGGACCCCACGGGGTACGAGGAGGCGCTGCGCCGTTTCCTCACCCCGCTGGGCTGACCCCGCTCCCCGTCCGCCGGGCCGACCCCCGCTCCCCGTCGTCCTCCGCCCGGGCGACCGGGCCCCATACCCCCCTGTGGTAGACGCCTCGTCCGCACCAGCCCCCTCAGCCCCACCCGTCCCACCTCCCGGGCGGCTCCGCTTCGGCTCTCTCGAACAGGACACGGACCACCGCACAGGGGTTCACCCGCTCCTCGCGGGGCATTCCGTTTGGGTTTTCGGACCGTCAACCGGAAGACTGCCCCTGTGACGTCCCGTACCCCGCGCGACTCCAGGCTCCGACTCGTCCGTCCGCGTTCCCTGACCGCCGCCACCCCGGCGGTCGGGGAAAGGCGTTCCCGCCGCCCCGCACCGAGGCCGCCCGAGGGCACCCCGGCGCCCTGGGAGTTGGCCCGCACCGCCCGGGCGGGCCTCGCCGGGGCCGTACGGGTGGCCCGCTGGGCGGACGCCGCGCTACGCCCCTCCGCCCACCGGGACCCGGGGCCCGGCGCCCCGCGCAGCGTCCCCGCCCAGCCCACCGGACCGGCCCCGGACGTCCCCTCCCCGGCCCTGGCCACCCTCCCCGACGGCGGCGGCAACCTCTCGGCGGCGACCGCCGAACGCGCCGCCGCCGAATTGGGGCTGTCCCCGCGTCAGGTCCGCGCCGACTGGGACACCGCCCGACTGTCCGGGCTCGTCGAGGTGCACGGCGACTACGCCCGCGCCGGCTGGCGGCTACGGGCCTGGGACCGGGACGACGCCGCGGTGCTCCGCGGCTGGGTGGCCCTGTTCGACGCCTGGTCGCTCGCCCACCCCGCTCCCGGGGAGCCCGAGGCGGCGGCCGTCGCCGAGGTGGTGGAGGCCATGCCGCAGGTGCTGTCGTTCCTCCAGCTCTCCGCGGGCCCCGTCCCGGTGCCGCAACTGCTCGACCTGCTGGAACAGCGGGTCACCGAACTGCGCACCGAACGCTGCGAGATCCCCTACGGACCCGGCGCCGAACCGGTGGGCACCGCGCCGGACCCGGTCGCCCCGCCCCGGGTGTCGGCACTGCTCGACTGGGCCCTGCACGCGCTCACCGCCGTCGGCGCCCTGACCTGCGACGCCGGCCAGGCCACCCTCACCCCGCTCGGCAGCTGGGCCGTGTGGGTCAAGCTGGAACAGATCTGCGTCGCGGCCCAGAGCACCGCCGGGGGCAACATCGAGCACTCCGCCGAGGCGATGCTCCGCGGCTGTGCCCGACTGCGGCCCAGCGAGGCCCGCGCCGAGTACCGCGCCTGGCTCGCCGCCCGGACGGTCTCCAGCGCCGTCACCGAGCTGATCGCCGCGGCCCGTGGCGAGGACGCCCTGCTGCGCGGACTGGCCTTCGACGCCCTGCGGGTCGTCGGCGCACCCGCCGAAGCGGAGGTCCGCCAGGTGCGGGAGGAGCCCTCGCTGCGGCCGTACGCCCTGCTCTGGCTCGCCGAGATAGAGGGGGTGGACCCCGAGGACGCGCACGCCGTGCTGACCCACGACGAGGAGGTCTGGCTCTGGGTCGACACCGCAGCGGCCGTCGCCGACCACGGCGAGGCCCAACTGCTCGTGCGCCACCTGGAGTCCGCGCCCCACCCCACCGTCCCGGCGCTGCTGGAGGACATCCGGGGCGTGGGGCATCCGCGCACCGTGCAGGTGCTCGTCGCGCTCGCCGCCGCCCACCCCGACCCCGCGCTCGCCAAGGCGGTGCGCCGGGCGGCCTTCCAGGTGCACACCGGCGGCGGCTGACCGGCCGACGGCGGTGCGCTCAGCCGCCGATCGAGGGCGCGTACGTGCCGAAGCTCCACACGTTGCCCTCGTGGTCGCGGGCCAGGTAGTCCCGCGACCCGTAGTCCTGGTCGGTGGGCGGCAGCACGATCTGCACGCCGTGCTCCACCGCCCGCCGGTGGTGGGCGTCGACGTCGTCCACCACCACGTACGTCCCCCACGGGCCGGCACCCGTCAACGCCTGGTCGAAGGGGCCGCCGCGCCCCAGGGAACCGAGCATCACCGCGCCGTTGCCGTACGACAGCTCGGCGTGCAGCACCCGGCCGTCCTCCCCCTCGAAGACGCTCACCACGGTGAAGCCGAACGCCTCCGTGAGCAGCTTGATCGCCGCGTGCGCGTCCGCGTACAGCAGCGACGGGTAGACGGTCGGGGGGCCGTCGTTCGTGTGCGCCATGGGAAGTCCCTCCTCGGCCGGACCGACCCGGCTCCCGGGCCGGTCCCGTCGGCGAAAACGTGACTGCTGACCAGTCTGGCACCGGGGTCCGACAACGCCCTGTCGAGCCGTCCGTCGGCCGACCCCGGACCCTCCCGGCCGCCCCCGCCGCCCCCGGGCCGCCGCCGGTCCGCACACCCCCGGGCGCCTCGGGAGCCCGCCGGCGCAGCGGGGAATCCGCTTGCGCACGCCCGTTAGACTTCTCCCATGGCTGTTCTCCTCGTGCATTAGACGGCGTCACCGCCCTCGCCGCCCATCTCGCCGTCCATCCGCCCAGGAGTCCGTCCGTGATCACCGCTTCCGGTATCGAGCTGCGCGCCGGCGCCCGCGTCCTCATCGAGTCCGCCACCTTCCGCATCGCCAAGGGCGACCGCATCGGCCTCGTCGGCCGCAACGGCGCCGGCAAGACCACCCTCACCAAGGTGCTCGCCGGGGAGGGCATCCCCGCCGCCGGCACGGTCGCCCGCTCCGGCGAGGTCGGCTACCTCCCGCAGGACCCGCGCACCGGCGACCTCGACATGCTCGCCCGCGACCGCATCCTGTCCGCCCGCGGGCTGGACACCCTGATCCGCAAGATGCGCGAGAACGAGGAGCGCATCGCCAGCGGCCAGGGCTCCACCCGGGAGAAGGCCCTGCGGCAGTACGAGCGGCAGGAGACGGAGTTCCTCACCAAGGGCGGGTACGCCGCCGAGGCCGAGGCCGCCACCATCGCCGCCGCGCTCAACCTGCCCGACCGGGTCCTCGGCCAGCCGCTGCACACCCTCTCCGGCGGTCAGCGCCGCCGGATCGAGCTGGCCCGCATCCTCTTCTCGGACGCCGACACCCTGCTCCTCGACGAGCCGACCAACCACCTCGACGCGGACTCCATCGTCTGGCTGCGCGACTACCTCAAGACGTACCGCGGCGGCTTCATCGTGATCTCCCACGACGTCGACCTGGTCGAGACGGTCGTCAACAAGGTCTTCTACCTGGACGCCAACCGCTCCGCCATCGACGTCTACAACATGGGCTGGAAGCTCTACCAGCAGCAGCGCGAGGCCGACGAGAAGCGCCGCAAGCGCGAGCGCCAGAACGCCGAGAAGAAGGCCGCCGCACTCAACGCGCAGGCCGACAAGATGCGCGCCAAGGCCACCAAGACGGTCGCCGCGCAGAACATGGCCCGCCGTGCCGAGCGGCTGCTGTCCGGACTCGAAGACGTCCGGCAGTCCGACAAGGTCGCCAAGCTGCGGTTCCCCGACCCCGCGCCCTGCGGCCGGACCCCCCTCACCGCCGAGGGCCTGTCCAAGTGGTACGGCTCGCTGGAGATCTTCACCGATGTCGACCTGGCGATCGACAAGGGCTCCCGGGTCGTCATCCTGGGCCTGAACGGTGCCGGCAAGACCACCCTGCTCCGGCTGCTCGCCGGGGTGGAGAAGCCCGACACCGGCGAGGTCGTCGAGGGCCACGGCCTCAAGCTCGGCTACTACGCCCAGGAGCACGAGACGCTGGACCCGGAGCGCACGGTCCTGGAGAACATGCGCTCGGCCGCCCCCGACCTTGACCTGGTCCAGGTGCGCAAGACGCTCGGCTCGTTCCTCTTCTCCGGCGACGACGTCGACAAGCCGGCGAGCGTGCTCTCCGGCGGGGAGAAGACCCGTCTCGCCCTCGCCACCCTGGTCGTCTCCGCGGCGAACGTGCTGCTCCTGGACGAGCCCACCAACAACCTCGACCCGGCGAGCCGCGAGGAGATCCTCGGCGCGCTGCGCACCTACCAGGGCGCCGTCGTCCTCGTCACCCACGACGAGGGCGCCGTCGAGGCGCTCCAGCCCGAGCGCATCATCCTGCTGCCGGACGGCGTCGAGGACCTGTGGGGCGCCGACTACGCGGACCTGGTCAGCCTCGCCTGAACCCGCCCGCAGGGCACCCGCCGATCGGGGTGGGTGCCCGCTCGCCCGTTTCCCTCCGCCGGCGGGAGCCCGAACCCCGGACGAGTGAGGGCGGGAACGTGCTTGATCGAAAGGGTGATCCACTGCGTATGGATCATTCGGCCTAGTGGTGATCCATCAATGGTGTGAGATCGCCTAGTGCAGCGGTGCGTCCTACACGGATTTTTGTGGACGGAGGAAAAGGTTCCGCTTCTCGCGCGGGCGACCCTCCTGACCTGCTGATTCACCGACGGCTTCGCCCACGCTCTCGCTCGCGACGAAGCGGAGGCAAAGGTTCCCCCCGTGCGGATCGCTTCCCAAACGGCTCCCGGTGTCGTACCGACCTTGCCGAATGGGTGGCCAGGAAGCGCGGGAGGGGTGATCATGAGAAGTCCAGAGCGCACTTCCCATGAGGAGGCACGGGTGGCCGAGACTCTGAAGAAGGGCAGCCGGGTGACCGGCGCCGCGCGCGACAAGCTCGCGGCAGACCTGAAGAAGAAGTACGACTCCGGTGCGAGCATTCGAGCGCTGGCCGAGGAAACCGGCCGCTCGTACGGCTTCGTCCACCGGATGCTCAGTGAGTCCGGCGTCACGCTGCGGGGACGCGGCGGGGCGACACGAGGGAAGAAGGCAGCCGCCAGCTGACGTCCGGGCGGCTCCACCGGCTCTACCCCGGCTCCGGTGTGGCCACCCGGTCGGTCGTCCGACCGACCGGGTGGTTACTGTGCAGTCACTTACGGGTGCCCGCGTACACCGGTCACACGGCGCGTCGGATGCCGAGTACCGAGTGCGACGTCCGGCACCACCGGACCGCACCTCGGAGGCGCCCCGTGTCGTCACAGCCACTGCCCCGGTCACCGCAACCCCTACTCGACCGGGACGGCGTTCGGTTGACCGTGGACGGCGAAGTCGCCACGGTCACGCTGACCCGTGCCGCCAAGCGCAACGCCCAGAGCCCCGCCCTGTGGCGCGCGCTGACCGAGGTCGGCCGCACGCTGCCCGGCACCGTCCGGGTCGTGGTGCTGCGCAGCGAGGGCACGTCCTTCTCCGCCGGGCTCGACCGGCAGGCGTTCACCCCGGAGGGCTTTCCGGGCGAACCGTCCTTCACCGATCTGGCCCACCGCACCGACGCGGAGCTCGACGCCGCCATCGCCGGGTACCAGGAGGCGTTCACCTGGTGGCGGCGCCGGGACCTGGTGTCCGTCGCGGCCGTCCAGGGGCACGCCATCGGCGCCGGCTTCCAACTCGCCCTCGCCTGCGACCTGCGGATCGTCGCCGAGGACGTGCAGTTCGCCATGCGCGAGACGAGCCTCGGACTGGTGCCCGACCTCACCGGTACCCATCCCCTGGTCGAGCTCGTCGGCTACGCCCGCGCCCTGGAACTCTGCGTGACCGGCCGCTTCGTCAAGGCCGCCGAAGCCGAACGGGTCGGCCTCGCCAACCTCGTCGTCCCGACCGGCCAGCTGCCCGCCGCGACCGCCGACCTCACCGCCGCGCTGCTCGCCGCCCCCCGGGACGCCGTCATCGAGACCAAGGCCCTCCTCCAGGGCGCCGCCGCGCGCGGCTACGAGGAACAGCGGGCCGCGGAGCGCGCCGCACAGGCCCGACGGCTGCGCGACCTCACCGGCCTGGGCGACTGACCGGCCGCGGCGACCGGGCCACGCGCCGGCACGGGGCCCTCAGTCCCACGCCGTCACCAGCACCGCCACCGAGGGGTGGTCAGGGAAGGCGTCCGTGACGGCCCGGCGCACCGCCCGCCCCACCTCCAACGGACCCGTGTCCGCCGCCACCGCGAGCTCGACCCGGACGTGCCGGCGGGGCAGCGCCGGCGCACCGCCCGGTTCCGCAGCAGCCGGCTCGGTGATCCGCACCGGGGCGGCCAACCCGCCCAGCGCCCCGGTCAGCCGTGCGACCCCCGGCACCCGGGCCGCCACCGCCGCAACCCGCGCCACGTCGTCACCGGTCCCATCCGAAGCACCGGTCTCCTCCGAAGCGCCGGCGGCATCCGGGTCACCGGCGCCACCCGGGTCGCCGGGAGCGTCGGAGGCGTCGGGGCGTCCGGCGCGGTCCGGGGCGGTCGAAGCGGCCCCGGCGGCGCGGGCCGCCCCCTCGGACGGCCCCGGTGCCCCGCCGGGGCCCGCATCCAGCACCTCCGTCACCCGGAGGTCCACCTCCACCACCCCGAGCCCGACGACCCGGGCCGCCGCTACCAGCGCCGCCCTCGTCCGGGCCACCGTCACCGGCAGCGGAGCGTCGAGCGCCGCCGCCAGCTCCCCGGTGATCCGCAACGGACCCGGCGGCACCGCGGTCGGCGGCGCCGGCAGCCCGGCCTCCGCACCCGCCACCGCCCGGTCCCCGACGGCGGAGAAACCGAGTGCCCCGAGCTCTGCCCCGGGCAGCGCCCCCACCTGTCGGCGCACCCCCGCACGGGCCGCCGACTCGGCGATCCAGACACCGTCACCCGGCCCGCCCAAGGGCAGCAGAGCCCCCAGTCCCAGTTGTTCCCGCACCACCTGCGTCCACCCGTCAGCGGTCATTGCTCCAGCCTGCCCCATCCCGGACGCGCGAGCCGGCAACCGCGCTTAGTGTGGGCTCCAGGACCACGACCCCGGTGGAGAGGGAACGGCGATGACCGACACCACGCAGCGGAAGGGCCCGGACAATCCGGCACAGTCCTCGAACGAGCAGCGCGAGTCGCTGCGCAAGTCCCCGACGACGCGGCGGGGCGGCGGCGACCCGGCGACCCGCGGTCGCACCACCATCGCGGACGGAGTGGTCGAGAAGATCGCCGGGCTGGCCGCCCGCGACGTCGTCGGGGTCCATGCGATGGGCAGCGGACTCTCCCGCACCTTCGGCGCGGTCCGCGACCGGGTGCCCGGCGGCTCCAAGTCCGTGTCCCGCGGGGTCAAGGCCGAGGTCGGCGAGGTGCAGACGGCCCTCGACCTGGAGATCGTCGTCGAGTACGGCGTGTCGATCGCGGAGGTGGCACGTGCCGTGCGGGAGAACGTCGTCACGGCGGTGGAGCGGATGACCGAACTGGAGGTCGTCGAGGTCAACATCGCGGTGAGCGACGTCAAGCTGCCCGACGAAGAGGACGAGGAACCCGAGTCACGGCTCCAGTGAGCCCACGGGGCGGGGGCAGTCCGCAGGTCGGCAGCACCGCAACTCGCGCAGAGGAGCGCACGATGAGCATGGCCCTGGTCGGCATGATCGCCGGAATGGCACTGGGCTTCGCCGGGTACTTCGGCGGCTTCGGAGCCTTCCTGCTGGTGGCGGCGCTCGGCGCCGTCGGCTTCGTGGCGGGCCGGTTCCTGGACGGCGACCTGGAACCCGGCGAGTTCTTCCGCTCCCGCGGCGACCGGCGGGGGTGACGGGTGGCCGCTCAGGTCGTCGAGGCCGCCGAGCGCGGGGCCACCCGGATCGCCGACCGCGTCATCGCGAAGATCGCCGCGCGGGCGGCCCGCGAGGCACTGGGGACCGTCCCCGCGGGCGGCGCCCCGCACACCACGGTCGAGGTCCACCAGAACAGCGCCCGGGTCCGCGTCACCCTCGAACTCGACTACCCCGGTGACCTCGGAGCCCAGTGCGCCGCGGTGCGCCGCCGGGTCGCCGAACGGGTGAGGACGCTGGCCGGGATGGAGGTCCCCGAAGTCACGGTGCACGTGGAACGGTTGCACCCGGCCTCGGCGGGCGGAGCGCGGGAGAGGATCCGATGAGCGAGCCCGAGCCGCCCCCGGAGGCGACCGGCGACACCCGCCGGACCCCCGTACTCGACCCGCCCCACGACCCCGCCGCCGCCCGGGACCCGCACGCCGCGGACCCCTCCGGGAGCGCCGGGCCCCGCCGCTTCTGGTCGGCCCGCCGGGTGCCCGCCGGGATCGTCGCCCTGCTCCTGGTCGCCGGCACCGGCCTGCTGCTCTACGACGTCGCCGCCGTGCGCGCGGGCCGTCCCGCGATGGGCTGGCGCCGCACCCTCGCCGACGGACTCGCCACCCGCCCCCTGGACGATCCCTGGGTCCTGACCGGCGCGGGCGTCGCCGCCGCACTCGGCCTCCTGCTGCTCGTCCTGGCGCTCACCCCCGGCCAACGCTCCCTGCTCCCCATGCGCGGCAGCGACCCGGACCTGCGGGCCGCACTGCACCGCAAGGCCGCGGCCACCACCCTGCGGGACCGCGCCGCCGAGGTGTCCGGGGTGCAGTCGGTACGGGTACGGGTGCGGCGCCGCAAGGCGGAGGTCCGCGCCGTCTCCCACTTCCGTGAACTGGACGACGTCCGCGCCGACCTGGAATCCGCCCTCGCCGAGGGCGTCGACGAACTCGGCCTCGGCCGTCCCCCCGCGCTCCGGCTACGGGTGCGACGCCCCGGCAAGAAGAGGTGAGGCCCGTGCTCAGGACCGTCGACCGGGTGCTCCTCGGCGCGCTGGGACTCGTCCTGCTGCTCGGCGGGGGCTCCGTCCTCGCCGTCGGACTCGGAGTGCGGCCCCCCTCCTGGTGGGTGTACGACGACCGTCATGACGTCCTGCTCTCGACCGCCCGGCGAACCCGTTGGCGGGACGAGGGCTGGTGGTGGCCCACGGTGATCGCGGTACTGGCGGTCCTCGTCCTGCTCGCCCTGTGGTGGTTGTCGTCGGTGCTGCGTCGCCGCCGTCTCGCCGGCGTCCTCGTCGACACCGGGGACGGCGACGACGCAACTCTGCGGGGCCGTGCCCTGGAAGCCGCCCTCGCCGCCGAGGCGGAGGACCTCGACGGGGTGGAGCGCGCCGAGGTCACCCTGACCGGCCGCCGCAGCACCCCGGCGGCCCGGGTGCGACTCACCCTGGAGCCGCACGCCGAGCCCCGCGGGACCCTGCGGCGGCTCGACGCCGAGGTCCTGGCGGGCGCCCGGACCTCCACCGGCCTGGCCCGGTTGCCCGCCACGGTCCGACTGCGCACGGTCCGGCACCACGCGGAACGCGTGAGCTGACCCGCGCGTCGGCCCGTCCGCTGCTCAGAAGCCGTGCCGGGCGCCCCCGTCGACGGGCAGCATGATCCCGGTCAGGTACGAGGCCGCGGGCGACAGGGTGAACGCCGCCACCCGGCCGAACTCCTCGGGCGTGCCGTAGCGGCGCAGCGGGATCTTCGACTCGTGGCCGGCCCGGGTCGCCTCCGGGTCGGCGGACAGCGCGTCCAGCTGTCGCACCCGGTCGGTGTCGATCCGTGAGGGGAGCAGGCCCACCACCCGGATGCCCCGGGGCCCGAGTTCGTCGGCGAGGGACTTGGCGAAGCCCGCGAGGCCCGGGCGCAGTCCGTTGGAGACGGTGAGACCGGGGATCGGCTCGTGCACGGACGCCGACAGCACGAAGCCGATCGCCCCTCCCTCGCCGAGTTCGGCGGCGGCCGTCCGGGCGAGCCGGACCGCACCGAGGAAGACCGACTCGAACGAGGCCCGCCACTCGTCGTCGGTGTTGTCGGCCACGTACCCGGGTGCGGGTCCGCCCACGCTGATGAGGATGCCGTCGAAGCGGCCCAACTCCCGGGCCGTCGCGACCAGGCGGTCCGCGGCGGCGGGGTCGGCGTTGTCCGCGGCGACCCCGACGGCGTTCGGGCCCAGCGCGGTCGCGGCTTCGACGGCGGCGGACTCCTCGCGCCCGGTGATCACCACCTTGGCGCCGTCGGCGACGAGTGCGCGGGCGGTGGCGTTGCCCAGTCCCCGGGTGGCGCCGGTGACGACGTAGACACGGTCCTTCAGTCCAAGATCCATGACCCCATCCTGCCCCGGGGCGCGGGTCGACGGGGACCGATCCCCGCAGCCGGGGCCGGTCCCCGTCGTCCCGCCCGTCAGACCGTCGCGGTCGCGGGCGGCCCGGTCGGGGTGGTGTCGGACTCCTTCGCCGCCGCGGCGGCCCGGTCCCGCAGCTCCCGACGGACCAGGATCACCCACCCCACCGGTACGGCGGCGGTGAACAGCCACCACTGCACGGCGTAGGCCATGTGGGCGCCGATGCTGCCGTGGTCGGGGGCGGACAGCAGTTGCGGGGTGCCGCCGTCCGGGGCGGGGGCGGACAGCTCGACGAATCCGCCGAGCACCGGCCGGTCCAGGACCTCGGCCATCGCGGCGCTGCCGATCAACATGACCATTCCGTCGGGCAGGCCCTTGAGGTCCTTGATGCCGCTCTTCGCCGTGGTCTCGTCGGGCATCAACCGCCCGGTGACGGTGACCTCGCCGCCCGGCGGCGCGGGGATGCGCGGCAGCTCGGTCTGCGGTCCGTCGGCGGCGATCCAGCCCCGGTTGACCAGCAGCACCTTGCCGTCGTCGAGGACGAGCGGAGTCAGGACGTGCACCCCGACCTGGTCGTCGCTGTTGGTGCGGCGGCGCACCACGAACTGGTTCTCGTCGTCGTAGGTGCCGGTCGCCGTGACCCGTCGGTACCGTTCGGCGTCGGCCACCGCGTGCCCCGGTGAGGTCAGTTCCCCGACCGCCACGGGAGCCGCCGTGATCGCCGCTTCGATCCGCTTGTTGTGGGCGACGCGGTTCTCGTGGCGGTGGAACTGCCAGAAGCCCAGCTCGATCATCACGGGGATGAGGACGAGGGCGAGGAGGGTGAGGATCACCCACTGCCGGGACAACAGGAAGCGGTACACCCCACGACCGTACAACTCGCTCCCGCGCCGTTCCGCGTCAGGGTCCCGGCGCCGGCGTCAGACCCGGTCCACGATGCCCGCGTGGCCGTCCGCCCGGGAGCAGTGCGCACCGCAGTACCAGTGGCCCTCGACCTCGACGCCCTGCCCGATGACCTGGACGCGGCAGTGCTCGCACAGGGGCGCCATCCGGTGGATGGCACAGGCGAAGCAGTCGAAGACGTGCACCGCGCCCTGGGCGTGCACCTCGAAGGACATGCCGTAGTCGTTTCCGCAGACCTCACAACGTGCCATGCGCCACAGGGTGCGCGCAGCGCCCCGGTACGGCGGGTGGGCAGGCGGAGCCGCCCGCTGTTTTCACCCGATCATCCGACTCTTCCGTCCGCCCGTCAGCCGTTCGTGGCCGTGGGTCCGGTGGTCCGCGCCGACCCGCCGCGCGCGGTCTTGGCGGGCACCGGATCGGCGGGCTCCACGTCCCGCAGCAACTGTCCGAACGCCGCCTCGTCGATCACGGGGGTGCCGAACTGCGCGGCCTTCACCGTCTTGGAGGTGCCCGAATCGGGGTCGTTCGTCACCAGCAGGCTCGTCAGCCGGGACAGGCTCGTCGCGATGTGCAGCCCCGCCTCGATCGCCCGGTCCTCCAACAGCTCCCGATCGACGGAGGTGTCACCGGAGAAGGCCACCCGCATGCCCTGCTTCAACGCCCCGCCCACCGCGTAACGGCCCGGATTGGGGTACGGGCACGGGGGCCGTTTGCGGGACTGCCGCCAGCTCCCGGCGTACCCGGACGAACCGCCGTAGGACGCCTGGCGGCCGATCACGGGCGCCGCCGGGGTCGCCGAGCCCGGGGACCACTCGGTCAGCGGACGGCACTCCAGCAGCGGCAGCCGCAGACCGCCCCGCGCGGCCGCCCGCAGACTCGGGCGGAACGCCTCCGCGAGCACCCGCGCGTCGTCCAACGCGTGGTGGGCCCGCTGCTGGACGACCCCGAAGTGCGCCGCCAACGACTCCAGCTTGTGGTTGGGCAACGGCAGCCCCAGTTCCTTGGACAGGGCGATGGTGCACAGCCGCTGGCGCACCGGGGGAGTCCGGCCGGCGCGCGCGTACTCCCGGGCGATCATCGACCAGTCGAACACCGCGTTGTGCGCGACGAGCACCCGGCCGTCGAGCCGGGCGGCGAACTCCTCGGAGACGTCCGCGAACAGCGGCGCGTCGGCCAGTGCCTCGCTCGTCAGACCGTGGATCCACACCGGTCCCGGGTCACGCTCGGGGTTCACCGTCGTGTACCAGTGGTCCTCCACGTCCCCGCGCGCGTCCAGCCGGTACACCGCGGCGGACACGATCCGGTCGTCACGGGCGAGACCGGTCGTCTCGACGTCGACCACCGCGTACCCCTCGGGGTACGCGGTCGGCCACTCGGGCGGGTGCGCTGCGGTCGTACGGTCGTCGAGCATGGTCATTGAGGATACGGCCCGCGGCTGACACCGCGTCCGGCGCCACCCGACCGCGCCCCGGAACGCGGCGCCCCGCCCGGTCGGCGCACAACTGGCGCGGTGCGGCACGAGGTTGACGGCCCGCCCGGTACAGGGTGCCCGTTCCGACCCCGGGTCAACCCAGTGCGGCCACCAGGTCCTGGGCCGCGAGCAGGTCGAGACCGCACCCGTCGACGGGCCCCGGGAGCAGCCGGTACACCTCCCCGCTGACCTCGTCGGGCGCGACGTCCCCCTCCACCAGGGCGAGCAGGACCCGCTTGCCCCGGGCCGCCTCGGCGGCCAGCGCGTCCACCGCGCCCGGGCGGCGTTCCTCGGGCGGGCCGCCGTCGCGGACCCGGGCCGCGAACCGGGCACGCCCTTCCCCGTCCGCCCTCCGGTACACCCACAGTTCGTCCGGCTCTTCGGGCCCCGGCGCCCGGCGGACCACGGCGACCTCCTCGGCGCGGGCGGCACCGTGCCACACCGCCAGGTCCCACAGCGTGGTGCGGCCGGCCCCGAGGTGCGCATGGAGGTCACGCCCCACCCGGCCCAACTGGAAGCGGTGGCGGGCGACGCGGTGGTACCCCTCGGACGCCGGCACCTGCACGTCCGTCCACACGCTCACCCGCCGCTCCAGGTCCACCAGCATCGGCAGCTGGACCCGACCGGGACCGGCCAGGTCGAAGCGCTGGCGCACCGCCCCCGGATCGAATCGCGCATCGCGGCCCTCGTACGGCAGGGCCATGAACCCGGCGAACCCGTCCGCCAACGCGTCGAAGGGGGTGTTGTCGAAGCTGAACACGACCGGGACGAGGTAGCGCCCCCCCGTCCGGGCGAGGGCCGCCGGGTCCAGGTCCACGTACTCGGTGGCGCCGAGCGGCGCGGGCGCGGAGGTCAGGTCACCGGAGTGCACGGCCGCGCCCTCGCCGAACCTCAGTTCCGTGTAGTCGCACAGACCGGTGAACGCCCAGTCCGCGTCGTACAGCGCCACCGACAGGTCCAGGTCGACGGGTTGCTGCCCGCGCTGCCGCCAGTGCAGGAACAGCCGGACGATCGGGCCCTGCGGCAGCGGGCGCACACTGCCGCGCGGGAGGGACACCAGGCTCTTCGACGCGGTGTGTTCGGCCGTCGGCACGGGGAGGTCCGCGAGGGAGGCGTCCAGTACGGCGAGGTCCACGCCCGGTGCCTGCGACAGCCTGCGCAGCACCTCGTCCTCCAACAGCGCGCCCACCCGGGCGGTGAGCTCCGCCGGCAGCGGCTCCCTGGTGTCGGGGACCGTGAAGGCGTGCGTCGCCCGGCCCCGGGGCAGGAACACCCGCCGTCCGCCGGGCCGGTGCCGCACCCGCAGCCGTCCGTACGCGGCGAGCAGCGGTCCCGCGCCCGCCCGGGGCAGCGCCTCGCGCAGCAGGTCGGCCGTCGCCGCGGACAGGTCCGGGTCGCCCGACAAGCGCAGCAGGTGGTCGAGCCGCCGCAGCAACTCGCCGGGCCGCCGGGCGAGCAGGGCGAACGCCTCCCCGGTGTCCCGCGCGGCGAGCACCCGTTCCACGTGCGCCCGGAACCGCACGGGCCGCAGTCGCCGCCCGTGGCGCCGCACCGCGTCCGGGTGCGCGTCCGCCGTGGCGCGCAGCGCACGGCCGAGCGCATCGTCCCGGAGCGGGGTGCCGCGCACGACGGCGAACGCCAGGGCCGCTCGCGGGTGCCGCCGGTGCCCTTCGAAGGGGTGCAGCACCTGCCCCGCGGCCTTCCACAGACCCGGGTGCCGGGCCATGTCCTCGACCGCCGAGGACACCGCAAGACCGTCCAGGGCCGTCAACAGGTCGCGGCGCAGCGGACGGGGCAGGGACCGCAGCGGATGCCCGCCGACCAGGTCGCCCCCGCCGTCCGACCACACCCGCAGCAGCCGCAGCACGTCGGTGGCGGTGGTCAGCCGTTCGGCGAGCAGCGGGCGCACTGCCTCGCGGGTGGCGGGCTCGCGCAGCAGGGTGCCGAGGACCAGGGCCTTCGTCTCCCGGACGGGGACGTCGAGGGGCAGCCACCGCGAGGGGCACGGTGCGTGCGCGAGCAGCACCGTCAGGTCGTCCCGGTCCTGCGGTGACAACGGGGTGCGGCGGGCCAGCAACCGGGCCAGCGCCCGCCCGCTGTCGGCGGCCCGGTCACCGCCCAGTACCAGCGGGCTCAGCGGCCCGACGGGAACGGTGAACCGCCGGGGGTCCGGGGGAGCGGTGGGCAGCAGGAAGGGGTCGTCCGGGTCGATGCGGCGGTTGCACAACGGGCAGCCCGTGTAGTCGGCGCCGTCCCAGCAGGACCGGCACACCAGATGGGCGCACGGCGACACCGGGTGCACCGAGCCGTTCCGCGCGCACCGCACGCACGGCTGCCCGGGGTGCTGGAGGAGCAGCGCGAACACCCGCTGCACGTACAGCTCGTGGGTGTCGTCCGGCGGGGACAGCGGGAAGCGACGGAACAGCGGGAAGTGCGGACGGTCGGCGCCCACCAGCGAGTCGAGCTGCTTGACCAGCGTGTTGAGCGCCATCCGCTGCCGGAGTCGGCCGAGCCCCGCCAGCGCGTCGCGCAGCGGTTTGCTGAGGGTGTGGCCCCGTTCCAGCAACAGCGATTCGCCGGCCACGATCGTCGACGAGTCGGCCACCGGCTCGTGGCCCGGCGCGGGCGCGGGTGCGTCGAGGTAGACGGTGCGCATCCGGCGGAGCAGCACGAGAGCGAGTTCGGTCATCTGGGCCCCCCGGGACGTGATGAGCGGGGGCGGAGAGCGGGCGCACTACGGAACCCATGCAGAGGATGAGAAGGAAGCACGCCGCGGAGCCGCCCCCGCGAGAGTGGAGTGTATGCGGCGCCGCGCACGCTCCGCCACGGGATTGCCGCCCGCTCCCGGGCGGACGGGCACCCGTGGGCGAGGCCCCGCACCGGGTCGCCCGGGGGATCGCGAGGGCCCGCGGGCCGGGGCTGCACGAGTGGCAAGGGGGACGGCCGCGGCACACACTGGAAGGGACGGGACCGGCCCTGTGACGGCCCCACGTCCCCGACCGACCGCACCTACCCCACCTGGTGAGCACCATGAGCACCCCGGAAGACCAAGACTCCCTGCTGCGCTGCGAGTTGACGACCGATGACTTCACGGCCGTGGCCACCCTGCACAGCGGTGGCAGACGCCGGGTCACTGTTACCGGGCACCTCTCCTGCCCGAGCACCGGCTTCGCGCTGAGCCTCGCGAAGGGCGATCCGGGGATCAACCCGCAGCCGAACGAGCTGGTGCTCCAGATCGTCGAGAAGGAGCCGGACGACCCGGTGAATCCCGTCATCACCGAGACGGAAGCGTCCGGCTACTTCGAGGTCACACCGGAGGTGGACACCGTCGTCATCCGGAACCTCGACCTCAGGGTGCCGGTCAAGGACGCCTAGCGCGCAGCCGGGCGCTGGTCGCACCCGTCGTGGAGGGGCCCCTGCGTCGCCCCCGGACCGGGGCACGGCAGGATGGACGCATGAGTATCGTGAAGATCAACGTCCTGACCGTCCCGGCTGAACAGCGCGAGGTGCTGGAGCAGCGGTTCGCGTCCCGCGCGGGATCGGTGGAGGGCTCCGACGGCTTCGAGTGGTTCGAGCTGCTGCGCCCGGTCGAGGGCACCGACCAGTACCTGGTGTACACCCGCTGGCGCAGCGAGGAGGACTTCCAGAAGTGGATGGACGGGCCCATGCAGGCGGCCCACCGGGGCGGCGCCGCCACGGGTGAGCGGCCCAAGCCCGCCGCCTCCGGTTCGACGGTGTGGTCCTTCGAGGTCGTCCAGCAGGCCGCGCCCAAGCAGGGCTGACGTCCCCGGGCGTCCCGGAGCGGCGTCCCCGTGCCGTCGCCCGGGGGTGAGACGCTCCAGCGGTGAGCGAACCGACACCCCCGGGCGGTCAGCCGCCCCCGCACGACGAGGCCCACGGCGGTGCGCTCGGCGGGCGCCTCAACTGGTTGCGGGCGGCGGTCCTGGGCGCCAACGACGGCGTGGTGTCGACGGCGGGCCTGGTGGTCGGCGTCGCGGGCGCCACCGGTGACCGGTCGGCCCTGTTCACGGCGGGCCTCGCGGGACTGCTCGCGGGCTCGATGTCGATGGCCGCCGGCGAGTACGTGTCGGTGTCCACCCAGCGGGACTCCGAGCAGGCGGCGCTCGCCCAGGAGCGTCGGGAGCTGCGGGACGAGCCGGAGGCCGAACTCGCAGAGCTGACGGGCCTGTTGACCGACCGCGGCATGAGCGCCGCCGTCGCCAGGGAAGCGGCCGAACAGCTCACCGCACGCGACGCGTTGCGCGCCCACGCACGGGTGGAGCTGGGCATCGACCCGGACCAGCTGACCAATCCCTGGCACGCGGCCTGGGCGAGTTTCCTGGCGTTCACCGCCGGGGCCCTGCTGCCGCTGCTCGCGATGGTGCTGCCGCCCGCGGACTGGCGCCTCGCGGTGACCGTCCTGTCGGTGCTGGCGGCGCTCGTCGCCACCGGGTGGACCAGTGCCCGCCTCGGCGCCGCCGATCCGCGGCGCGCGGTGCTGCGCAACGTGGTCGGCGGCGCGCTCGCGATGGGCGTGACCTACGCGGTGGGCTCCCTGCTCGGCGCGGCGGGCGTCTGACCCGGCCCGCCCCGCCCCAGCGTGACTCGGCACCGTCCTGACAAGGGGCGAAGTGCACAGAAGTGACGACCTACTCAACGGTAATACTTGTGGGTAATCACGTCTGGTGGTGGCCCGGAACGCCCCCTACGGTGCATCCATGCCCCCTCTCACGGATGCCGCCCGACCCCCCACGGCACCCGTCCCGTCCCCCGGAGACCCCGAGTGATCCCGCCCCTCCTCCCCGCCGCGCCGACCACCCGGCACGCCACCCTGCTCCGCGGACTGCTCGCCGCCTACGCCGTGGCCGCCACCGCCGACCTCGTGGCCCTGCTCGCCGGCTCCTCCGCCGGCCACACCGCCGTCAAACCCGTGCTGCTGCTCCTGCTCGCCGCCCACGCCGCCCTCAGCGGCGGCCCGCGCCTGCTCACCGCGGCGCTGCTGTGCGGCTGGGGCGGTGACGTCCTGCTGCTCGTCGACCACGACCTGGCGTTCCTCGCCGGCATGGGCTCCTTCGCCGTCGGCCACTTCTGCTACCTGGCGCTCTTCGCCCGCTACGGCCGCCCGGGCCGTGACCCCCGGACCCGGAACGGGCGCGCCGTCCTCGGTGCCGCGTACGCCCTCGCGCTGGTCGGCACCGTCACCGTGCTGTGGCCGGACCTCCCGGCCGGGCTGCGCGTCCCGGTGGCGCTCTACAGCGTGCTCCTGACCGTGATGGCGTTCCGCGCCGGGCTCCTGGGGCCGGTCACCGGGCTCGGGGGCGCGCTCTTCCTGCTGTCCGACACCCTCATCGCCACCGGCATCGCCGACTGGCCCCAGCTGCCGCGCCCCGACTTCTGGGTCATGCTCACCTACCTCACCGCCCAGTTCCTGTTGGCCACCGGCGTCCTCGCCGCCGCCACCGCGCACCGCGGCGGCGACCCGGCGTACCGTGAGGAACGGATCTGAACGGCGGTTCCCGGACCCGGTCCGGGGGCCCGCACGGCACAGGACTCGCCCATGCGCGCCACCACCATCCACGGCATCCGTGACATCCGGGTGGACGACGTGCCCGCGCCCCGCGTCCAGTACGCCACCGACGCCGTGGTCCGCGTCGTGCGGGCGTGCGTGTGCGGCAGCGACCTGTGGGCCTACCGGGGTGCCGCCCGGCGCCGGCCGGGGCAGCGCATGGGGCACGAGTTCCTGGGCCTCGTCGAGGACGTCGGTGCCGAAGTGACCCGGGTGCGCCCCGGGGACCTGGTGGTGGCGCCGTTCCTGTGGTCCGACGGCGTGTGCGCGTACTGCCGGGACGGCCTCACCTCCTCCTGCGTGCACGGGGGTGCCTGGGGCGGCCCCGGGTACGACGGGGGACAGGGCGAGGCGGTGCGCGTCCCGTACGCCGAGGGCACCCTCGTCACCCTGCCCGCGGACGCGCTCGGCGACGACCGGCTGTTGGCCGCGCTCGTCACCCTGTCCGACGTCCTCGGCACCGGCCACCACGCGGCCCTCGGCGCGGGCGTGCGCCCCGGTGTGACGGTCGCCGTCGTCGGGGACGGTGCGGTCGGCCTGTGCGCGGTGCTGGCCGCCCGCCGGCTCGGGGCGGAACGGATCATCGCCCTGGGACGACACGGTCGACGCACCGCGTTGGCGGGCCACTTCGGTGCCACCGACGTCGTCGCCGAGCGGGGGGAGGCCGCGGTCGAGGCGGTCCGGGAGCTCACCGGCGGCGAGGGCGCCCCCGCGGTGGTCGAGGCGGTCGGTACCGAACAGTCGATGCGCACCGCCCTCGGCATCGCCCGGGACGGCGGGGCGGTCGGCTTCGTCGGCGTGCCGCACGGCAGCGCCTCCGGGGTGGACCTCGGGATCATGTTCGCCCGGAACATCGCCCTGCGCGGGGGTGTCGCCCCGGTCCGCGCACATCTGCCGGACCTGCTGCCCGACGTCCTCGACGGCACCCTCGACCCCTCACCGGTGTTCGACCTGACGGTCGGTCTGGAACAGATCGCCGACGGCTACCGGGCGATGGACGAGCGCACCGCCCTCAAGGTCCTCGTCACCCCGTGAACCCGCGCCGCGTGCCTCACCACCACAGCGCACCCCAGCGGATCGGCACCGGCAGGGCCGTCAGCAGCGCCGACACCGCCACCACCAGGCCCAGTACGGCGACCTCGACGCGCGCGGGTGCGAACGCGGCCAGCGGATCGGCCGGTCGGGCCCGTCTACGGCGCGGCCGGGTCGCCCGGAGCAACCGGCGCCGGGCGACCAGTGCCAGCACCGTGACCACCACCATGAGCAGTGCCTTGGCCAGCAGCACCCGCCCGTAGGCGGTGGTCCGCAGCTGTTCGAAGAGGGTGTCCGGCGGCATCCGGCGCACCGTGCTGACCAGCCCCGTGGCCGTCACCGCAGCGAGCAGGACCACGGCCACCCGCGCGTACAGCGCCAACAGCGCGGTTCCCGCACGGGGGTCGGACGCCCGCCATCGCCAGCCGACCCGCACCGCGTACACCAGACCGCCCACCCACAGGGACGCGCTCGTCAGGTGCACCAGGGTCAGCCCCGCCCCGACCAGCGGCCGCAACTCGGTCACCGGGTGCGCCCGCAGGGCCTCGGCGACCACGACCGCGACGAGCGGCAGCGCCCGCAGTGCGGTCCTGCGCGACCGGGACAGCAACCCCGCGACGAGGAACGCGTTCACCTCCACCAGGGCCAGCGCCCCGTCCCGGGTCTGGTAGAGCCCTCCGACGTCCATGTCCGACAGCCGGCCGGGCACCAGGTTCCCGGTGGCCACGATCGAGGCGAGGCCCAGTGCGGCCACCGTCCCGGCGAACGCCGCGTACCCCGACCACGAGGGCGGTGGACCCCCGTCCGGCACCTCGGGCACCCGGCGCGCCAGCAGCCCGCCGAAGAGTTCCCCGCACTGGATCGCCAGTGCCGCGAACAGGACCGTCCGCAACAGGCCGATGCCGGCGGTTCCGGGTGCCGGGTCCTCCCCGGTGCCGTCGAGGGCCAACGACGGTCCCAACAGCGGGATCAGACCGGCGAGCAGCAGCAGGAGGAGCACGGTGACCGTCCGGGCGAGGGGGGCGCGCCACGCCGGCCGGGGGGCGGCGGACAGGGGCGAGGGCCGGGCCACCGCCGCATCGTCCGCCCCGGGTATCGGGGGTAGGGAGTCCACACCGAATCTTCACCACCGGGGACGGACGGGGCAAGTCAGGCGGGATCGCCCCGCCAGCGGGCCGGGTCCGTTCCCCACGGGCCGGGCGGGGTCGCCCAGTCGGTGGGGCCGCCCGCGAAGCGCACGGGCGGCAGCGCGTACCGCAGTCGCCCGTGCGGCCCGTCCCGTTCGGTCAGCCACCGGTCCGTGCCGCCCGGCGTCTGCGGTCGGTACGGCGCGCCGACCGTACGGGACGGACCCGGGTCCGTCGTGGCCACGGCACCGGCACCGGCCACGGCATCGGCACCGGTGTCGATGCCGGTGAGCCAGGCAGCGGTGCGGGCCAGGCACACCCCGACGGACCGTCCGGCGCCGTCCCGCTGGCGCAGGGTCAGGGCGCGGAGCACCCCGGCCGCCAGCAGGTGGCCGCTGCCGTGGTCGAGTGCCTGGGCCGGCAGCGCGCCGGGCCGTTCGGGTGACCCCGTGGTGACCGCGATGCCGCAGGCGGCCTGCACCAGGCTGTCGAAGCCCCGCCGTCGCGCCCACGGCCCGCTCGGACCCCAGGCCGACAACCGGGCCACCACCAGCCCGGGCCGTCGGGCGGCGAGGGCGGCGGGGTCGACTCCGAAGCGGTCGAGACAGCCGGGCCGGTACCCCGTCACGACGACGTCGGCCCGTTCCACCAGGGCGTCGAAGGTCCGGCGCCCGGAAGGGGAGGCGAGGTCCAGGGCCGTGGACCGCTTCCCGAACCCCGTGTCCACGTACTGGTCGGGCAGTTCCGGCAGCTCCGGGGAGTCGATGCGCAGCACGTCCGCGCCGAGCAGGGCCAGGGTGCGGGTGGCGACGGGCCCGGCGATCACCCGGGTGAGGTCCAGGACCCGCACCCCGGCGGCGGGCAGCAGTGGCACACCGTCCGGCGGGGGCAGCGGGCGCGACCCGTCCGGCCGCCCGGGGAGCACCGCCCGCTCCACCAGGGGCAGTCCGGCCACCGCGGCGCCCTGCGGGTGCGCGGCCCACGCGGCGGGCGTGCGCAGGGCCACGGCCAGACCTCCGGCCGCGTACACGGTCTCCTCCGCGCCGGGGGCGCTGCTCCGGGCCAGCACCTGCGCGACCCGCTCCACGGCGTCCTCGTCGGCGGTGTCGGCGGGCAGTCCCAGCGCGGTCAGCAGCCGCGTCCGGTGGTGGGGGTAGTTGGCGTGGGTGCGCAGCCAGCCGTCGGCCGTCCGCCACCACCGGGACAGCGGGGCGAACGCCACCGGCGCCCGACCGCCGACCCGTAGGTGCCGTTCGCTGACGAACGAGGTGGCCACCGCCCCGTCGTCCACCTCCACGGCGGGCACCGGGCCGGGCGCGCCCCGCTCCGCGGCGAGTTCGGCCGCCGCCAGCGAGGCGGCCCCGACACAGGCGCGGGCGAGTTCCCGTACCGGCAGCGGCGAGGGCAGGGCGCCGGCCCGGACCACGGTGCCGACCCGGGACGGCAGCGCGGGGTCGCCGCCCAGCGCGGTCCAGGCGGACCGGAGGTCCGGGGCGGTCGGAAGGGCTTCGTGGGTCATGGACGCGAAGGTAGGGCACCCGTGGCGCGATCGGGGACCGGGGGCGCGCCGGCCGCGGCCGGCGCGCCCGTGCTGCGCCTACTTGCTGACGGCGTCCAGGGCGTCCGCGACGCCCGCTCCGTAGAAGCCGTTGCGGTTCTTGCCGCCCTCGCAGACGGCGTCGATCTTCCCGTCGCCGTTGATGTCGTACGGGTCGGTGCACGCGGTGGCGTCGGCGCCGCGGTACAGCAGGGCCTTGACCTGGGCGGGGGTGGCGCGCGGGTGCGTGGACTTGATGAGCGCGGCGACACCGGCCGCGTGCGGGGAGGCCATCGAGGTGCCGGCCATGTATCCCCAGCCGCCGCCGGGCAGGGTGCCGAGGATCAGACCGCTGGTGGCGGGGGCCTGCGGCGGCTGGTACCGCGTCGCGTCCCCGCCGGGAGCGGCGATGTCGACGACGCCCTTGCCGTAGTTGGAGAACGACGACTTGACGCCCTTGGCGCCGGTCGACGCGGTGGTCACGATCCCGGGGAGCTGGGTCGGGATGTCGAGACACTCGGAGGGGTCCACGACCCGGGTGCCGGGGGTGCTGTCGTTGGGGCTCGACGGGTCGGTCAGCTCGTCGGCGGCGAGGTCGAAGTTCTCGTTGCCCGCCGCCGCGATGTTCACGGCGCCCTTGCGCTCCGCGTGGCGGGCGGCCCGGGAGACGGCTTCGATCAGCGCCTTCTGGTCGGGGTCGTCGGCGCAGTTGAAGTACCAGGGGTCGGTGTAGTAGCTGTTGTTGGTGATGTCCACGTCGTTCTCGGCGGCCCACATGAAGCCGCACACGACGGCCTCGGTGTAGAAGAAGCCGGCCGGGGTGGACACCTTGATGCCGGAGACCTTCACGCCGGGGGCCACTCCGGTCATGCCCGTGCCGTTCTTGGCCGCGGCTATCTCCCCGGCGACGTGCGTGCCGTGGGCGCTCTCGCCGGGGCCGGGGCGCCAGGCGCCGTCCCGGGTGTCGGGGGCACCGGACACGCAGTTGACGGACGCCGCGCGGTCGAAGTTCGGGGCGATGTCCGGGTGGGTGTCGTCGACGCCCGTGTCGATGACGGCGACGGTGACGTCCTTGCTGCCGAGGGTCCGCTCGTGGGCCCGGTCGGCCTTGATCGCGGGCAGGCTCCACTGGAGGGGCTGCAACGGGTCCTGGGACGCGCCCGCCGTCTCGGTGGCCGCCGCGACCTCCGCGTCGGACAGTTCCTCGGGCGCCTCCAGGACGCCGGTGGCCTGCGCGGGCAGCGGCGCGGTGCGGGTGGCGCCCGCGGACTGCACGCCGCGCACCGTGCGCAGCACCTTCGCGAACTCCGGGTCGGCGGAGTGGGCGACGATCACGCCTATCTTCCGGTAGGTGGCGACGACGGTGCCGCCGGCCTTGCGGATGGCCCGCTCGACGGAGTCGGCGGCGTGCTGGTGGCTCAGGTTGACGACGTAGCTGAGGTTCGTCCCCACGGGCGCGGCGCTCAGGGCCGACGGCGTGCTCTCCGTGTCGGCGGCGGTGGCCGGGGTGGCGTGCGGCAGGAACGCCAGGGTGGAGACGAGGGCCATGCCGAGCGGGACGGTGGCGACGCGTCGGGTGCGGGGGAGGGGCGTGCTCATGTGATCTCCGGTTCGTCTGACCGGCGCGGGTGGCGCGCCGGGCGGGAGTAACGATCTGGGGGGAGCCGGGGTGGAGCCGTGGGCGGCGCGGGGTGACGCGCGGTACGGCGACATGTGCGGTACGAGGACGAGCGGTGCGGCGACGCGCCGGTCGGTCGTCGCCGCGGGGGAGCGTCACGCGGGAAGGGGGCGCCGGGCGGGGCGGCCCGACGGGCGCTGGAGGGGGGCGGAGGGGCGCGAGGGGCGGATGCGGGGGGCGGGCTCGCCGTCCCCCGTGCACCCGCTCGCGCCCCCGCACCCGGGCGTGGGACCGGGCCCACCCGGTCCCTCGTCACCGTGGGCCGGGTGGGTCCGACCGGTCAGTCGACGGCGGCGAGGGCGTTGACCACGCCGTAGCCGTAGAAGCCGTTCGCGTGCTTGTTGCCCTCGCACACCGAGTCCACGACGCCGTCACCGTCCGGGTCGTAGGGCTCGGCCGGGCAGCCCGGGTTGTCGGCCTGCGCCTTGAGCAGGGCCTGGAGCACCGCGGGGGAGGCCCACGGGTGCTCGGACTTCAGCAGCGCGGCGACACCGGCCGCGTGCGGGGCGGCCATCGAGGTGCCCTGGAGGAAGCCGTACTCGCCACCGGGCATGGTGGAGAGGATGCGTCCGTTCTTCGAGGGGGTGTCGGGGATCTGGTAGCGGCGGTCGCCACCCGGCGCCGCGACGTCCACGACGCCCTTGCCGTACGAGGAGTAGTACGACTTGAAGCCCTTCGAACCCGTGGCGCTCACCGTCACCACGCCCGGGAGCTGGGTGGGCAGGTCGAAGCACTCGCTGGGGTCGATGGTCCGCGGGACCGGGACCGAGTCGTCGGGGCTGGAGTCGTCCAGGATCTCGTCGGCGGCGAGGTCGTGGTTGGAGTTGCCCGCGGAGGCGAGGTGCAGGGTGCCCTTGCGCTGGGCGTACAGCTGGGCCCGGTTGACCGCGTGCACGATGGCCCGCTGGTCCGGGTCGGCCATGCAGTTGTACAGCCACGGGTCCACGTAGTAGCTGTTGTTGGTGATCTCGACGCCGTGGTCGGCGGCGAACACGAAGGCGCACACCACGCTCTCCGGGTAGAACAACTCGCTGACCGGGTCGGCGACCTTGATGCCCGCGACCTTCACCCCGGGCGCCACGCCCGCCACGCCGATGCCGTTGCGGGCCGCGGCGATCTCACCGGCGACGTGCGTGCCGTGGTAGTGCTCCGGCTTCTCGGGTCGCCAGGCGCCCGGCGAGGTGTCGGGCTTGCCGCCCACGCAGTTCGCCGACTGGGCGGCCGAGAAGTTCGGCGCCAGGTCCGGGTGGGTGTCGTCGACGCCCGTGTCGATGACGGCGACGGTCACCTTGGAACTGCCCGGGTTGATCTTCGCGGCCTTGTCCGCGCCGATCACCCGCAGGTCCCACTGTTCCGCCTCCAGCGGCTCCGTGTCGGGCACGGACTCCCGGCCCGCCGCGGTCGACGGGGTGGCGGCGGCGGTCGCGGCCTTCGACAGGTACTGCGGGGGACCCTCCTGCGTGGTCCCGGCGGCGCGCAGCGGCGCGGTGCGGGTCGCGCCCGCGGACTGCACGCCGCGCACCGTGCGCAGCGTCTTCGCGAAGTCCGGGTTGGCGGAGTGGGCGACGATCACGCCGATCTTGTCGTACGCGATGACCACCTCACCGCCGGCCCGGGCGATCGCCTTGCGCACCGCGGCGACCGTTCCCCGGTCGACCTCGGTGTTGACCACGTACGCCAGCTTCGGACCGTCGGCGGGCGCGGCGGTGCCCGAAGCCGGGGCGGTCGCGGCGGCGGGGGACGAGCCGCCCGACGTGGCGGTCGCGGTGCCCGGCAGGAAGCCGAGCGACGCGGTCAGCGCCAGACCGAGCGGCACCGCCAGGAGGGACCGGCGTCTGGAGCGCAGCGGGACCATGGGATCTCCACATCATCCGGAAACGGGGCAGCCCGACCACGAGGATGGTGAGTGATCGGGCAGGTACATGACGTATGGCTCAGGGCGAAGTTATCCCTAGGCGTCCCCGGCCTTCAATGATTTCCGTAAGAAATGCCGAACGCGCCGTTCTATGCGCGTCCAGTTGCGGGGAGCTCCTCCGGCGCCGTCGCCGGTCAGGCCCCGTTTCCGGTCGGCCGGCTGAATCCCCGTTCAGTCCCCGGCGAGCCGCTTCCTCCCCCCGCGCCGTGCCGTTGGACAGACGGCCAGGCCGTCAAGCCCCCTGTCGGATCACGCTCAAGGGGCCTAGCATCCATCCGACTCGCGTGATCCACGTCACCGTGAGGTCAGAAAACGACATGTCCGTACCGAATCCGACGTCATCAACGGCACCTTCCACACCGTCACGAACGTCCACATCGTCAGCACGACCCGCCCCCGCGGCCGAACCGGTCGCCGTGGGCGCCCCCGCATCGAGCCCCAGAACAGAGTCGCACCCCCCATCCGTCGCATCCGCACCGCGAGGAGACTCCGTGGCCACCGACGCACCACCCCCACCGAACGGCGAACCCGACCGCCGGGCCGGACTGCCGTCCACCGAGGAGTTCATCGAGGTCCAAGGCAGTGCGGAGTTCGCCGAACTGCGCCGCTCCTACCGGTCGTTCGCCTTCCCCCTGACCATCGCCTTCATCACCTGGTACCTGCTGTACGTCCTGCTGTCCAACTACGCCGGCGACTTCATGGGCACCCGACTCTTCGGCAACATCAACGTCGCCCTCGTACTGGGCCTCGCCCAGTTCCTCACCACGTTCCTGATCGCCTGGTGGTACTCGCGGCACGCCGCAGCGAAGCTCGACCCCAAGGCCGAGGCCATCAAGGACCGCATGGAGGGCCGCGCATGACCACCGCGACCGACCACCTCGCCCCGGCCGTCCTCGCAGCCTCCGAAGCGAGCGAACACCGACCGCTGATCATCTCCCTGTTCGCGGCGTTCGTCGTCGCCACCCTGTTCATCACCGTCTGGGCCGGCCGCCAGACCAAGGACGCCGCCGACTTCTACGCGGGCGGCCGACAGTTCACCGGCTTCCAGAACGGGCTCGCCGTCTCCGGCGACTACATGTCCGCCGCGTCCTTCCTCGGCATCGCCGGCGCCATCGCCCTCTTCGGCTACGACGGCTTCCTCTACTCCATCGGCTTCCTCGTCGCCTGGCTCGTGGCCCTGCTGCTGGTCGCCGAACCCCTGCGCAACTCCGGCCGCTACACCATGGGCGACGTCCTCGCCTACCGGATGCGCCAGCGCCCGGTCCGCACCGCCGCCGGCACCTCCACCATCGTGGTCTCCATCTTCTACCTGCTCGCGCAGATGGCCGGGGCGGGCGTCCTCGTCTCCCTGCTGCTCGGCATCACCAGTGACGGCGGGAAGGTCCTCATCGTCGCCCTGGTCGGCGTCCTGATGATCCTCTACGTCACCATCGGCGGAATGAAGGGCACCACCTGGGTCCAGATGGTCAAGGCGGTCCTCCTCATCGGCGGCACCCTCCTGATCACCTTCCTGGTCCTGTGGAAGTTCCAGTTCAACGTCTCCGACCTGCTCGGCAAGGCCGCCGAGAACAGCGGCAAGGGCGCCGCCTTCCTGGAGCCCGGCCTCAAGTACGGCGCCACCGCCACCTCGAAGATCGACTTCATCTCGTTGGGCATCGCCCTGGTCCTCGGCACCGCCGGACTCCCGCACATCCTGATCCGCTTCTACACGGTGCCCACCGCCAAGGCCGCCCGGAAGTCCGTGAACTGGGCCATCGGCATCATCGGCGCGTTCTACCTGATGACCATCGCCCTCGGATTCGGCGCGGCGGCCCTCATCGCACCCGAGGAGATCACCTCCTCCAACAAGGCCGGCAACACCGCCGCCCCCCTGCTGGCCCTGCACATCGGGGGCGTGGACTCCACCTGGGGAGCCGTCCTGCTGGCGACGATCTCCGCCGTGGCCTTCGCCACCATCCTCGCCGTGGTCGCCGGACTCACCCTCGCCTCGTCCTCGTCGTTCGCCCACGACATCTACGCGAACGTCATCAAGAAGGGCCGGGCCAGCGAGAAGCAGGAGGTGCGGGCCGCCCGCTGGGCCACCGTCGCCATCGGCATCGTCTCCATCGGCCTCGGCGCCCTCGCCCGGGACCTCAACGTCGCCGGCCTGGTGGCGCTCGCCTTCGCCGTCGCCGCCTCCGCGAACCTCCCCACGATCCTGTACAGCCTCTTCTGGAAGCGGTTCACCACCAGCGGCGCCCTCTGGTCCATCTACGGCGGCCTCAGCAGCGCCGTGCTGCTGGTGCTGTTCTCCCCGGTGGTGTCCGGCAAGCCGACCTCCATGTTCCCGGACGTCGACTTCCACTGGTTCCCGCTGGAGAACCCCGGGATCATCTCCATCCCGCTCGGCTTCCTGCTCGGCTGGCTCGGCACCCTCCTGTCCAAGGAGCCCGCCGACCCCGCCAAGTACGCCGAACTGGAGGTCCGTTCGCTCACCGGCACCGGGGCCCACTGACCGGACCCGTCGCCGTTCCGCCCCGCACCGCGGGACGGCGACGGGAAACGCCCCGACCTCCCGCCCCCACCCTCACGTAGGCTCACCGGTAACCCTGGGGGCCGCCCCGCACCGGACACCCGGTCGGAGCGCTCCGCCAGCACGCCTAGCCACCACCGGGGAGGGGACCCACGTGCTCATCGACACCCACGGCCGAGTCGCCACCGACCTGCGGGTCTCCCTGACCGACCGGTGCAACCTCCGGTGCACGTACTGCATGCCCGAAGAGGGCCTGGCCTGGCTCGCCAAGTCCGACCTGCTCACCGACGACGAGATCGTCCGCCTCATCCGGATCGCCGTCACCCGGCTCGGGGTCACCGAGGTCCGCTTCACCGGCGGCGAGCCACTGCTGCGCCCCGGTCTCGTCGGCATCGTGGACCGGGTCGCCCGACTCGCCCCCCGCCCCCGGATCTCGCTCACCACCAACGGCATCGGCCTGGCCCGCACGGCGGACGCGCTACGCGAGGCGGGCCTGGACCGGGTCAACGTCTCCCTCGACACCCTGCGCCCGGAGGTCTTCAAGGCCCTCACCCGCCGGGACCGGCTGTCCGACGTCACGGCCGGCCTGGCGGCGGCCAGCTGCGCCGGCCTCGCCCCCGTCAAGGTCAACACCGTCCTGATGCCCGGCCTCAACGACGACGAGGCACCCGACCTGCTGGCCTGGGCGCTCGACCACGACTACGAACTGCGGTTCATCGAACAGATGCCCCTCGACGCCCAGCACGGGTGGCAACGGACCGGCATGATCACCGCGGGGGACGTCCTCGCCTCCCTGCGCACCCGCTTCGCCCTGGAACCGGAGCAGTCGCAGGAGCGGGGCTCGGCCCCGGCGGAGCGCTGGATCGTGGACGGCGGCCCCGGGCGGGTCGGCGTGATCGGTTCCGTCACCCGCCCGTTCTGCGCGGCCTGCGACCGCACCCGACTGACCGCGGACGGCCAGGTCCGCAACTGCCTCTTCGCCCGCGAGGAGACGGACCTCCGGGCCACCCTGCGGTCCGGCGGGGACCCGGCCCACGTCGACGAGGAGGTCGTCCGTCTGTGGCGCGCGGCCATGTGGGCCAAGAAGCCCGGTTCCGGCCTCGACGACCCGTCCTTCCTCCAGCCCGACCGCCCGATGTCGGCGATCGGCGGCTGACGCCCCCCGGGGTCAACCCTGCGCGGGCCCTTCCTCGTCGGCGGGCTCCCGCCAGTCCGCGAGGGCGACGACGTCCTTGAGGAACCCGCGCACCCCCAGGAACTGGGAGAGGTGCTCGCGGTGCTCCTCGCAGGCCAGCCAGGTCTTGCGCCGCTCGGGCGTGTGGACCTTCGGGTTGTTCCAGGCGAGCACCCACACGGCGTCGGCCCGGCACCCCTTGGCGGAGCACACGGGCGGACCCGGCACGGGCTCGGGAAGGGACCCGGGGAAGCCCGGGAAGCCCGGGAAAGGCGATGACCCCGAGAACGCGGACGGGTCGGGGCGCGGGGGGAGCGAGTTCACGTCACCACAGTAAGCGCGTCCCGATCGCGGGCTCCGCGCACCCCGTCCGAAAACAACGACGCCGGGCAGCCACGGGGGGAGCTGCCCGGCGTCGGTCAGTCGCTCCGACGGGGGATGCGGAGCGCGTACGCAGTATGTCACGCGTCACCCGCCGCCCGGCACTGGATCCGCATGATTGATCTGAGCAGTTCTTGAGCTTGGCGCAATGGCTCCGCTCAGCCGGAGGCGCCTCCCGTGGAGCCCGCAGCACCGGCCCCGCCCCTCGCCGAAGGCCCCCCAGCGGATTCCGCACCGGATTCCGGTGCAGGTCCCGACAGTGCGGACGGCAGGGGCGTCCTGATGAACGTCGAGGGCAGCGAAGGCGCGTTCTCCCGCCCCGCGTTGGCGATCACCACGGCGATGTACGGCAGCACCATGCCGAGCACGAGCGCCACCACGGCCACATGGCGTTCCACGTTCCACAGCGCCACGGCGGCCACGAACGAGAGCGTCCGGACGGACATCGAGATCATGTACCGGAGCTGTCGGCGCCGCACGTCCTCGGAGAGCCCTTGCCGTGCCCCGGTGATCCGGAAGACCCCGGCGTCGTCCTGCTTCCGCATCACGTTCCACCACCGCCCGCTCCTGAGGACCCACACCGGTCCGAACCGCTCTCACGGTACGCCCCGGCCGGACGGCCCACGAGACCGGGGGAGGCCGGACAGTGGCCGGAACGAGCCGCCCGGAACGACGTCTCCCCCAGGCGTCGGCCGCGTCCGGACGCGGCCGACGTGCGGCGCACCGTCGTCGGCCGGACACTGGGTGCACGCACGACGAACCACACGTCGAGCAGAACCAGGAGGCACCCATGGGCTGGTTGTGGGCGATCATCGTCGGATTCGTGCTGGGGCTCATCGCCAAGGCGATCCTGCCGGGCAAGCAGCACAGCCCGCTGTGGCTGACGACGATCTTCGGCATCATCGGCGCCGTCATCGGCAACTCCCTGGCGGCGGCCTTCGGCATCGCGGAGACCAGCGGCATCGACTGGGGCAGGCACGCCCTCCAGATCGTCGCGGCCGTCATCGTCGTCGGACTCGGCGACATGGCGTACGTGGCGCTGTGGGGCAACAAGAAGAAACAGCGCGCCTGAGCCCGCGCACCACCGGCGGGGAAACGCCCCCACCGCCAGCACCGAGGGGACGGTTCCGCGGTAGTCGCTACCGCGGAACCGTCCCCTCGAACGCGTCGTACGCCTCGAACGCGGGGGCGCTCAGCCGGTGGTCCCCCCGGGCTCCTCGCCCGTGACCTCGATCGCGGCCAGGTTGCGCTTGCCGCGCCGCAGCACCAGCCAGCGACCGTGCAACAGCTCCGCCGCCGCGGGCACCGCGTCCTCGGCGGTGACCTTGACGTTGTTCACGTAGGCACCGCCCTCCTTCACCGTGCGCCGGGCCGCGGACTTGCTGGCCACCAGCCCGACCTGCGCGAACAGGTCGACCACGGGACCCAGCTCGGCGACCCGGGCGTGCGGCACCTCCGACAGGGCCGCCGTCAGTGTCGCCGCGTCGAGGTCCGCCAGCTCGCCCTGACCGAACAGCGCCCGGGACGCCGCGGTGACCGCGGCGCACTGGTCGGCGCCGTGCACCAGGGTGGTCAGCTCCTCGGCGAGGGCGCGCTGGGCGGCCCGGGCCTGCGGGCGCTCCTCGGTGGCGCGCTCCAGCTCCTCGATCTCCTCGCGGGACCGGAAGCTGAAGATCCGCAGGAACTTGGAGGCGTCCCGGTCGTCCGCGTTCAGCCAGAACTGGTAGAAGGCGTACGGCGTGGTCATCTCCGGGTCCAGCCACACCGTGCCGGACTCGGTCTTGCCGAACTTGGTGCCGTCCGCTTTGGTGATCAGCGGAGTGCCCAACGCGTGCACCTCGGCACCCGGCTCGACCCGGTGGATCAGGTCGGTGCCGGAGGTGAGGTTGCCCCACTGGTCACTGCCGCCGGTCTGGAGCGTGCAGCCGTAGCGCCGGTACAGCTCCAGGTAGTCCATGCCCTGGAGGAGCTGGTAGCTGAACTCCGTGTAGCTGATGCCCGCATCGGAGTTGAGCCGTCGGGAGACGGCCTCCTTGGCGATCATCTTGTTGACCCGGAAGTGCTTGCCCACGTCCCGCAGGAACTCGATGGCCGACATGCCCTGGGTCCAGTCCAGGTTGTTGACCATGACCGCCGCGTTCGGACCCTCGAAGTCCAACAACGGCTGGATCTGCCCGCGCAGCCGCTCCACCCAGGACGCCACGACCTCGGGCGCGTTCAGGGTGCGCTCCGAGTTCGGCTTGGGGTCACCGATCAGGCCGGTGGCCCCGCCGACCAGGCCCAGCGGCCGGTTGCCCGCCTGCTGGATGCGCCGCATGGTCAGGATCTGCACGAGGTTGCCGAGGTGCAGGCTGGGCGCGGTCGGGTCGAAGCCGCAATAGAACGTGACGGGACCGTCCGCGAACGCTTTGCGCAAGGCGTCCTCGTCAGTGGACAGGGCCAGCAGCCCGCGCCACTTCAGTTCGTCGACGATGTCCGTCACGGTCTCGTGTCTCCTTGTCGTACGGGTTCGTACGGGGTCGTACGCGTCATGCTCGTCGTGCGGGCCGTGCCCGTCACCACGGGGGCCGGCCGTACCGGCGGTCCCGCGCGGCCCGCGGCCGGCGCCGGCCACGACGTGCCGGTACCGGCCAGTCTAGGGGCGTCAGACCCCCTGGCTCACCGAACTCATGTTGAAGTCCGGCACCCGCAGCGGCGGCATGGCAGCTCGAGTGAACCAATCGCTCCATTCGCGCGGCAAGGTCTTTTCGGTCCGTCCGGCCTCCACCGCCCGGCCCAGCAGGTCCACCGGCGATTCGTTGAACCGGAAGTTGTTGACCTCCCCGACCACCTCGCCCCCCTCGACCAGGTACACGCCGTCCCGGGTCAGCCCGGTCAGCAGCAGGGTCGCCGGATCCACCTCCCGGATGTACCAGAGGCAGGTCAGCAGCAGCCCGCGTTCGGTCGACGCGACCATCTCGTCCAGGGACCGGTCGTCACCGCCGTCCAGGATCAGGTTCCCGATCGCCGGGGACACCGGCAGCCCGGTCAGCCCGGCACTGTGCCGGGTGGTCACCAGCCGGGACAGCGCGCCCTCGCTGATCCACTCGGTCGCGGTCAGCGGCAGCCCGTTGTCGAACACCGAGGAGTCCCCGCCGGAGGAGTGCGCCAGCACGAACGGCGCGGTCTCCACCCCGGGCTCCCGGGGGTCGCTGCGCAGCGTCAGCGGCAGTCCGGCCAGCTTCTCGCCGACCCGGGTGCCCCCGCCCGGCGTCGAGAACACCGTGCGTCCCTCGGCCGCGTCCCGGCCGGCCGCCGACCAGTACTGGTAGATCAGCAGATCGGCCACGGCGGTCGGCGGCAGCAGCGTCTCGTACCGTCCGGCGGGCAGCGCGATCCGGCGCCGCGCCCAGGCCAGCCGCCGGGCCAGCTCGGCGTCCAGCTCACCGGGGTCCACATCGCTGAAGTCCCTGGTGGCCCGGCCCGCCCACGCCGACCGGGTGCGGTCCGGGGACTTGGCGTTCAGCTCCAGCGTGCCCTTGGGCTGGTCGTGCCGCAGCCGTACCCCGGTCGAGGTGCCGAGATAGCTCGACACCAGCTCGTGATTGGCGAAACCGTACAGCTCCCGCCCACCCGCCCGGGCCCGTGCGAACGCCTCGCCGAGCGCCGGGGCGAAGTCCGCGAACACCGCCGACGAGGTCTCGGCCGGGGCGCCCGTGAAGTCGGCGGAGTGCGGCACCCCGGACACCAGCGGCTGGGCGTCCTCCGCCGGACCCGCCGCCCGCGCGGCCTCCTCGGCGGCCCGCACCAGCGGCTCCAGGTCGTCGGCGGTGACCGCCGACCGCGAGACCACGCCGGACGCCGTCCCGCGGGCGCCGTCCACCGTCGCGACGACGGTGAGGGTACGGCCCCGGGTGACCCCGTTGGTGGTCAGCGCGTTGCCCGCCCAACGCAGGTTCGCCGTCGACTCCTCGTCCGCGATGACCACGCAGCCGTCCGCCCGCGACAGTTCCAGCGCGCGCTCGACCAGCTCGTGCGGCTTGCTCACCCGTGGGCTCATCGCCCGGCCTCCTGCGTGGTGTTGAGGATGTTGACGCCCCGGAACAGGGCACTGGGGCAGCCGTGGGAGACCGCCGCGACCTGGCCCGGTTGGGCCTTGCCGCAGTTGAAGGCACCACCGAGCACGTACGTCTGCGGGCCGCCCACCGCCGTCATCGAGCCCCAGAAGTCGGTGGTCGTCGCCTGGTAGGCCACGTCGCGCAGCTGCCCGACGATCCGGCCGTTCTCGATGCGGAAGAAGCGTTGCCCGGTGAACTGGAAGTTGTACCGCTGCATGTCGATCGACCAGGACCGGTCACCGACCACGTAGATCCCCCGCTCGACCCCGCCGATCAGGTCCTCGGTCGACATCCCCGCCGGGTCCGGCCGCAGCGACACGTTCGCCATCCGCTGCACCGGGACGTGCCCGGGGGAGTCGGCGTACGCGCAGCCGTTGGACCGGTCGAAGCCGCTCAGCCTGGCGATCCGCCGGTCCAGCTGGTACCCCACCAGGGTGCCCTTCTTCACCAGGTCCCAGGACTGCGCGGCCACGCCCTCGTCGTCGTACCCGATGGTCGCCAGCCCGTGCTCGGCGGTGCGGTCACCCGTCACGTTCATGATCTCCGAGCCGTACCGCAGCTTGCCCAGCCGGTCGAAGGTCGCGAAGGACGTGCCCGCGTACGCCGCCTCGTAGCCGAGCGCCCGGTCGAGCTCGGTGGCGTGACCGATCGACTCGTGGATGGTCAGCCACAGGTTCGACGGGTCGACCACCAGGTCGTACAGTCCGGCCTCCACGCTCGGCGCGAGCATCTTCTCGGCGAGCAGTTCGGGGATGGACTCCAGCTCGCCGGCCCAGTCCCAGTGCGCTCCGGTCAGGTACTCCCAGCCCCGACCGACCGGCGGTGCGAGGGTGCGCATCGAATCGAACTCGCCGGTCGACTCGTCCACCGCGACGGCCGTGAACTCCGGATGCAGCCGGACCCGCTGCTGGGTGGTGACGGTGCCCGCGGTGTCCGCGTAGAACTTGTTCTCGTGGACGGTGGTCAGCGCCGCGTCCACATGGGTGACGCCCTTGGCCGCCAGCAGCCCCGCGCTCCACTCGGCCAGCAGCGCGGCCTTCTCCTCGTCCGCGACGGTGAACGGGTCCACCTCGTAGCTGGACACCCACGTCCGGTCGGCGTGCACCGGCTCGTCGGCCAGCTCCACCCGTTCGTCGGCCCCGGCCGCCCGGATGACCTGCGCCGACAGCTTCGCCATCGCCACCGCCTGGGACGCCACCCGGGCCGCCGCGTCCATCGTCAGGTCGACGCCCGAGGCGAAGCCCCAGGTGCCGCCGTGCACGACCCGCACCGCGTAACCCAGGTCCGTGGTGTCCGACGAACCCGACGGCTTGGCGTCGCGCAGCCGCCAGGACGCGCTGCGGACCCGTTCCAGCCGGAAGTCCGCGTGCTCAGCGCCCAGTGCGCGGGCCCGCGCGAGCGCCGCGTCGGCGAGTGCCCGCAGGGGCAGCGCCGTGAAGGCTTCGTCGATCGAATGTGGCACGGGGGGTCTCCCTGCGGGCGTGACGGGCATGGTTCGGGTACGACGCGGGGGGCATCGGCCGACCGGGGCGCCGGGGCGTCCGGGACCGACTCGGGAGCCGGACGCCGCCGCGCCGCCCGGCCCGCACCGATCATGTCCGACGCGCGCCGCGATGGCCACATCCTGACGGGCCCCACGGCCTCCGCGGTTCTGTAGGGATCCAACAGCGAGCCCCGTCCGTCACTGTCGGTGGCCGATTCTCTTCGCACCGGACGGTACCGATAGGTTTCCGGGAGGGGCGGCGCAGACGCCTGCCGCCGTGTGCGGTGGTCGCCGCCGCGACAGCAGACCGCTAACGAAAGGGTGATCCGTTGAGCCGCTCGGTTCTCGTCACCGGAGGTAACCGGGGCATCGGCCTCGCCATCGCCCGCGCGTTCGTCGAGGCGGGCGACAAGGTCGCGATCACGTACCGCTCGGGCGACCCCGAGGCACTGAAGGCGCAGGGGCTCCTCGCCGTCCGGTGCGACATCAACGACGGCGAGCAGGTGGAGCAGGCGTACAAGGAGATCGAGGCCGCGCACGGCCCGGTCGAGGTCCTCGTCGCCAACGCGGGGATCACCAAGGACCAGCTCCTGCTGCGGATGTCCGAAGAGGACTTCACCTCGGTCGTCGACACCAACCTCACCGGCACCTTCCGGGTCGTCAAGCGGGCCAACCGGGGCATGCTGCGTGCCAAGAAGGGCCGCGTCGTCCTCATCTCCTCCGTCGTCGGTCTCCTCGGCTCCGCCGGCCAGGCCAACTACGCCGCCTCCAAGGCCGGCCTCGTGGGCTTCGCCCGCTCCCTCGCCCGGGAACTCGGCTCCCGCAACATCACCTTCAACGTCGTCGCGCCCGGCTTCGTCAACACGGACATGACGCAGGTCCTCACCGAGGAGCAGCGCGCGAACATCGTCCGACAGGTGCCGCTGGGCCGCTACGCGGAAGCCGACGAGGTGGCCGCCGCCGTGCGCTTCCTCGCCTCGGACGACGCCTCGTACATCACTGGAGCCGTCATCCCGGTTGACGGCGGACTGGGAATGGGTCACTGATCACCATGAGCGGAATCCTCGAAGGCAAGCGCGTCCTGATCACCGGTGTGCTGATGGAGTCGTCCATCGCGTTCCACACCGCGCGGATCGCCCAGGAGCAGGGCGCCGAGGTCATCCTCACCGCCTTCCCGCGCCCCACGCTCACCGAGCGCATCGCCCGCCGGCTGCCCAAGCCGACCAAGGTCGTCGAACTGGACGTCACCAACGACGACCACCTGGGCCGACTGGCCGACGTGGTCGGCGAGGAGCTGGGCGGCCTCGACGGAGTGGTGCACTCCATCGGCTTCGCCCCGCAGGACGCCCTCGGCGGCAACTTCCTGAACACCCCCTTCGAGTCCGTCGCCACCGCCATGCACGTGTCGGCGTTCTCGCTGAAGTCGCTGACCATGGCGTGCCTGCCGCTGATGCAGAACGGCGGCTCGGTCGTCGGCCTCACCTTCGACGCCCAGTACGCCTGGCCGCAGTACGACTGGATGGGCCCCGCCAAGGCCGCCCTGGAGGCCACCAGCCGCTACATGGCCCGTGACCTGGGCAAGCAGAACGTCCGCTGCAACCTCATCTCCGCGGGACCGATCGGCTCCATGGCCGCCAAGTCCATCCCCGGCTTCGAGGAGCTGGCCTCGGTGTGGGACGACCGCGCCCCGCTGGAGTGGGACCTCAAGGACCCGGAGCCGGCGGGCAAGGGCGTCGTCGCCCTGCTGTCGGACTGGTTCCCGAAGACGACCGGCGAGATCATCCACGTCGACGGCGGACTGCACGCCATCGGCGCCTGAGCTCCCGCCCGGCGCGCCCACCGCGGCCCGCCCTGCCGTACGACGCCCCGTCCCCGCCCCGTGCGGGAGGCGGGGCGTCGCCCGTTCGGGCCACCAGATCGAGCGGACCGGGGGCCGAACGGGTCACGCTGGACAACGAGTTTCCCCCTTGTGGTGCAGCCGCGACGGCCCCCGATGACCGCCGCGGTACGGCCGAGGAGGTTCCCTGGTGCGGTGGTCATCCGGATTCGTCCCGTTGCTCGCCCTGCTCGTCTTCCTGACCGCCCTGCCCGTCGGTGCCGACCCGCACGGCGGTGAAACCGACACGGAGCCCGACCGGCCCACCCGGGCGGAGGGCGACTTCGGTCGCAGCGGCGCCGAGTGCCGTACCGCGGTCGAGGGCTCGGAAGTGATCGCGCACTGCCACAACCCGTACCCGACGGTCTACCGGGTCACCCTGCACGTCGAGTGCGCCGAGTGGTGGGACATCGACACCGACGGCGCTCCCGTCGACGCCGACCCCGCACGAACGGTCCGCCTCTCCGCCCGCTGCTGGAAGAACGTCACCACCACCTGGATCACCCAACACCCCCGATAGGCCCGCGGGGAACGCCGCACCCGCAGAAAATGCCCCCGACAGGGGCGCGGGGAACTGCGCAAATCCCCCAGCGCACCCGCACGGAACAGTGCACCCGCAGCCAATCGCCCCGGATGAGGGGCGCGGGGAACTGCGCAAAATCAACAGCGCACCCGCACGGAACACCGCACCCGCAGGGACTCGCCCCCGACAGGGACGCCCCACCTCAAGGGGAGCCGGACGACACCCCCGCCGACGGGGCAGCCCCGTCCCGCACCCGCCCCCGCCGACACATGGACGCATACGCCGCAGCCTCCACCGCCGCCACCTCCGCGTCCCCGACGCGAATCGCATCCACCAACCGCGCATGATCCATGTGATGCTCGGGCGTCAACGTCGCGCCCACGTCCGAGCGCAACCAGTCCCGCAACACCTCGCCGAGGTCCGCGTACACCGCGGACAGCACGTCGTTGTGCGAGGCCGACACCACCGCCAGGTGAAAGCTCGCGTCCGCGGTCACGAACGCCTCCGCGTCCCCCGACTCCCAGGCCCGCTCACGCCGCAGCAGCAACGCGTCCAACTGGGCGAGGTCCCGTTCGGTGCGCCGCTGCGCGGCCAGCCGCGCCGCACTGGACTCCAGCGCGGAGCGCAGCTCGGCCACGTGCCGGGGCTCCGCGCCCGCGAACCTGCGCTGCATCACCCCGGCCAGCTCACTGGTGGCCGCGACGTACGTTCCGGAGCCCTGTCGGATGTCCAACAGGCCGTTGTGCGCGAGCGCGCGCACCGCCTCCCGGACCGTGTTCCTGGCCACGCCCAGCTGCTCGACGAGTTCGGGCTCGGTGGGGATGCGGGAGCCCACCGGCCACTCACCGGAGGTGATCTGTGCCCGGAGCGCCGCGATCACCTGCTCGGACAACGCCGATCGTGTGGGGTGGTTCAGCGGCATGGGCGTCGGTCCTTCGCGGAGGCGGACGGGCGGATGTTCCGGCGTGCGCGGGCGCACGGCGGCGGAACCGGTGCGGGCCACCGGCCGGGACAGGCTACGGGGAGCCGCCCCCTGCCACCCTTCCCGCTCCGACGGTGGTCAGTCAATCATCCCATGATTCTATGATGGGGGGCATGCGCAGCGAGGACACCTCCACGATCACCCCGATCAACCGGGACCCCCGGCCCGACGACCGGCCCGCGGACCAGCCCGACGACCGGCCCGGCAACCGGCTCGGCGACGGGTCCGGCGACCGCCCCGCCACCACCGCCGCCGGCCCGCGCCGCCGACCGGTCGGCCCGGCGCTCGTCGTCCTCGCGATCGTCCTCGCCGCGGTCAACCTGCGCCCCGCGATCACCAGCCTCGGCGCCCTCCTCGAAGAGGTGCGCACCGGCCTCGGCATGAGCGGCACCCTCGCCGGGCTCCTCACCTCGGTCCCCACGCTCTGCTTCGCCGTCTTCGGGATCACCGCACCGCGCCTCGCGCAGCGCTTCGGCCCCGGTGCGGTGGTCTGCGCGGGCATGGCCGCCGTCGCCACCGGACTGGCGCTCCGCCCCTTCGCCGGCGGCACCGCCGGACTCCTCGCGGGCAGCGCCCTCGCCCTGATGGGCATCGCCGTCAGCAACGTCCTCATGCCGGTGATCGTCAAGCGCTGGTTCCCCGACCGGGTCGGCACCATGACCGGTTTGTACTCCATGGCCCTCGCGCTCGGCACCGCCAGCGCCGCCGCCTTCACCGTTCCCCTCGCCGACGCGCTCGGCGGGAGCTGGCGCGGCGGCCTCGCCGTCTGGGCGGCCCTCGCCGCCGTCGCCGTGGTGCCGTGGCTGTTCCTCGTCCGCGACCGCGGACGCGCTCCCGGTGCGCCCGCCGCCCCGACCGCGACGGTGCCGACCGCCGACGGGCTGCGGATCACCCGTAGTCGCACCGCCTGGGCGCTGGCGGCGTTCTTCGGCCTCCAGTCCACCGCCGCCTACATCACCATGGGCTGGATGCCGCAGATCTTCCGGGACGCCGGCGTCTCCGCCGACACCGCCGGACTGCTGCTCGCCGTCACCATGGTCATGGGCGTGCCGCTCGCGTTCGTCATTCCCCGGGTCGCCACCCGACTGCCCCACCAGGGTCCGATGGTCGTCGTCCTGGGCCTGTGCGGGCTCGCGGGCTACGCCGGCCTCTACTTCGCGCCCGCCGCGGGCGCCTGGGCGTGGGCACTGCTGCTCGGCGTCGCGAACTGCGCGTTCCCCCTGGCCCTCACCATGGTCGGCATGCGCGCGGGCTCCGCCGCCGGCGTCGTCAAGCTGTCCGCCTTCGCGCAGAGCACCGGATACCTGCTGTCGATACCGGGACCGATCCTGGTCGGCGTGCTCTACCAGCACAGCGGCGGCTGGGGACTCCCGATCGCCCTCATGGCCGCGCTGCTCGTCCCGCAGATGGCGGCCGGCGTGCTCGCCGGACGCAACCGCACCGTCGAGGCCGAGTGGGCGGCGCGCCGCTGACCCCGCCCGACCGCCCGGGCCCGGGCGGTGCGAGACTGGCGCCATGCCTGTGCTCGATCCGAATCCCCAGAACGGCCAGAAGAAGCTCCTCATCGTCTTCGGCGCGATGATCGGCATCACCGTCATCATCGGTGTGATCGCCACCATCGCCTCGCCCTGACCCGTACACCGCGTCGACCCGCACGCCCCCGTGAAGGGGGCGCCGCCACCCGGGGCGGGCAACCGACCCCGGGGGGTGGGGTTACCCCCACCGTCCCCTAGGGGGTCAGGGTCAGGGTCAAGTAGGTGGCCTTCCCGATGGGTTGACGAGGCCCGCCGGCGTAACTTCGAACCGTGCCCCGCACCCGCGGCGCACGAGTGGCGAAGACCCGTGGAGGCGTCATGCCGGCCCGTACGCACACCCGGCCGTCCAGCCCGGCGTCCACCGGCGGCGTCGAGGTCCGGCTGCCCTGGTGGGCCGTGCTCCTGCCGGCCGTCGCCTTCGGCGTGCTGTTCCTGCTGCTCCTCAATCCGGCCGAGGCCCACGCCGCGCCCGCCTACCCGGAGATCGGCCTGTTCGTGGAGCGTGCCCGCCAGGTCCTGGCGTTCTGAACGGTGTCCCCGGGGTGTGCCCGGCAGCCTCGAAAAGCGGCCCGTCAACTCCCTGCGCCACGTGGCGGGTTTCGTGCGAAGCTTGACCGCATGAGCGTCGCAGAACCCCGCAGGATCGTCGTTTTCCGGCATGCCAAGGCCGACTGGCCCGACCTCGCCGACCACGAGCGTCCGCTCGCCGAGCGCGGCCGGAAGGACGCCCCCGTCGCCGGGCGCAAGCTCGCGGACTCGGGCATTCCGCTGGACCTGGCCCTCTGTTCCACCGCGGCCCGGACCCGCGAGACGTGGAAGCTGGCCGTCCACGAGCTCGGGCACCGACCCCGGACGGTGTACGAGGAGCGGATCTACGAGGCGTCCCCCGGCGAGCTGATCGCCCTGTTCAACGAGCTTCCGGACGACGCGCGCAACGTCATCGTGATCGGGCACAACCCGGGGGCCCAGGGAGTGACCGAGGTCCTCGCCGGATCGGCCGAGGGCGACGCCGCCGAACGGCTGGGCCGCCGCGGCTTCCCGACCGCCGCGTTCGCCGTCCTCACCTTCGAGGGCGCCTGGAAGGCCCTCGAACCCGGAACGGCCACGCTCGCCGACTACTGGGCCCCCGGCGAGCCCCGCTAGCCCGACGCTCCGGGCCGCCGTCCACCGGTACGACCCCGCCGACCCCGCCGACCTCTGTCGCCGGGGCGTGCGGGCTGTCCGGGCACGCCCCCTCCGCGGTCAGCGGGCCGTGTCGAGGAGGACCCGCGCCGCGCTCTTGGCCTGCGCCGCCGGCTCCGGGGAGCCGTTGATGCCCGCGACGACCATGGCGCCGTTGGCGAGCAGGGCCAACTGGTCGGCGAGCTCCGGGGGAGCGCCGAGGGCGTCGGTCTGCTCGGCGAAGTACTGCCGCAGCGCCTGTTTGTGACCGCGCGCGATCTCGGCGACGTCCGGCGAGATGCCGCCCATCTCGCCGAAGGTGTTGATGAAGGCGCAGCCGCGGAAGCCCGGGTCGGCGAACCAGTCGCCCAGGTAGTCGAAGACCGCGAGCGCCCGTTCGTACGGGGTGTCTGCGCGGGCGGCCCCGTGGGCGGCGATGGCCTCCCGCACGGCCGCGTCGCGACGGTTCAGGACGGCCCAGACCAGATGGTCCTTGGAGGGGAACAGCTGGTAGAGCCGTTTGAGGGAGACGCCCGACGCGGTGCGGATGGCGTCCATGCCGACGGCCTGCACCCCGCGCTCGTCGAAGAGTCCCTCGGCCGCCTCCAGGAGCCTCAGCTCAGCGGTGTCCGCATCCATCGTTCGCTCACCCCTTGCTGGAAAACCATCGTTCTCCTACTCTACGAGGCAGAGGGAGAACGATCGTTCTCCATCCTGACGGGGAGGTCCCATGCCCAGCTTCGCCCTGCGCGCCCGCACCGAGACCGTGGACGGCCTGGAGGTCTTCTACCGGGAGGCCGGCGATCCCGCCCGCCCCACGCTCGTCCTGCTGCACGGCTTCCCGTCCAGCTCGCACATGTACCGCCAGCTGATGGCCGAACTGGCCGACTCCTTCCATCTGATCGCCCCCGACCACATCGGCTTCGGCGCCTCCGCCGCGCCCGACGTCGACGCCTTCCCGTACGGCTTCGACAAGCTCACCGAGATCACGCTCGCACTGCTCGACCGGCTCGGGATCGACCGCTTCGCCCTCTACCTCCAGGACTACGGCGCGCCCATCGGACTGCGGATCGCCTCCCGCCACCCCGAGCGGGTCACCGCGCTCGTCACCCAGAGCGGGAACGCCTACCTGGAGGGCTTCACGCCCTTCTGGGACGTGCTCTTCGCGCACGCCCGGGACCGCGCGGCCCACGAGGGGGCGGTGCGCGAACTGCTGACCGCCGGGGCCACCCGCTGGCAGTACACCCACGGCGTCCCCGCCGACCGCCTCGACCGGGTGGGCCCGGAGACCTGGACCCTGGACCAGGCCGGCCTGGACCGGCCGGGCAACAAGGAGGTCCAACTGCAACTCTTCTGGGACTACCAGTTCAACCTGGACCGGTACCCGGACTTCCAGGAGTACTTCCGCACCCACCGGCCCCCGCTGCTCGCCGTGTGGGGACGCGGCGACGAGATCTTCGGACCCGCCGGCGCCGAGGCGTTCGCACGGGACCTCCCGGACGCCGAGATCCACCTCCTGGACGCCGGCCACTTCGCGCTGGAGACGCACGGACCGGAGATCGCGGCCCTGGTGCGCGACTTCCTGGACCGCCGGGCGAAGTGAGCCGATCGCTGCTCCCCGGCCGTGCTCCACCCCGGCCGTGCTCCACCCCGGCCGTGCTCCACCCCGGCCGTGCTGCACTGCGGACCGGCCGGGGACCTCGGTCGGCGAACCTCAGCCCGCGGCCGCGGAGTCCGCCGACTCGACCTCTTCGCGGGACACTCCGAGGAGGTAGAGCACGGTGTCGAGGAACGGCACGTTGACCGCCGTGTGCGCGGCCTCCCGGACCACGGGCTTCGCATTGAACGCGACCCCGAGTCCCGCCGCGTTCAGCATGTCCAGGTCGTTCGCACCGTCGCCGATCGCCACGGTCTGCGCCAGCGGCACCCCGGCCTCCGCGGCGAACCGCCGCAGCAGCCGCGCCTTGCCCGCCCGGTCCACGATCTCGCCCGTGACCCGTCCGGTCAGCTTGCCGTCGACTATCTCCAGGGTGTTGGCCTGCGCGAAGTCCAGCCCGAGCCGCTCCTTCAGGTCATCGGTGACCTGCGTGAACCCGCCCGACACCACGCCCACCTGGTACCCCAGCCGCTTCAGCGTCCGGATCAGGGTCCGCGCGCCGGGCGTCAGCCGCACCTCGGCCCGGACCTTCTCCACCACCGAGGCGTCGAGCCCGGCCAGCAGGGCGACCCGGGCGTGCAACGACTGTTCGAAGTCGAGCTCCCCGCGCATCGCGGCGGCCGTGACCCCGGCGACCTCCGCCTCGCAGCCGGCGTGCGCGGCGAACAGCTCGATGACCTCGTCCTGGATCAACGTGGAGTCCACGTCCATCACGACCAGTCGCTGCGCCCGTCGGTGCAGCCCCGCGGCCACCACGGCGACATCGACGTCCAGCGCCGCGGACGCCGTCGCCAACTCGGTCCGCAGCGCCTCGGTCGCCACCCCCGACACCGCGAACTCCACCGCGGTCACCGGGTACTTGGCCAGTCGGAAGATGCGGTCGATGTTGCCGCCGGTGGCGGTGATCCGGGCCGCTATGCCCGCGGTCGACCGGGCGGTCAGCGGGTGCCCGAGGACGGTCACGTGCGAACGTCCGAGCCCGCGCGGCCGGTTGTCCCCGCGGCCGGAGATGATCTCGGCCTGCATCTTCATGGACTCGGCCCAGCCGTGGACGGTGGCCCGCAGATCGCCGGCGCGGCCGTGCGAGGGCTCGGTGACGAGCGCGCACAACGTGATGCGGCCACGGGTGACGACCTGCTCGATGTCGACCACGTCGACGGAGTAGGCGGCGAGGGTGTCGAACAGTCCGGCAGTGAGACCGGGCCGGTCCTTGCCGAAGATCTTGACCAGGAGGGTGGGATCGTCTGAGGTGTGCGAGTCGCTCATGGTCCTTCCACGGTAGCCGGCCGGCACGCCGGGCGCGCGGGTGGTCCGGGGAGCGGACAGTTCCCGCGTCCGCGCCCGGCCCACGAGCCCCGCGCCCCTCCCCACCAGCAGCTGGACCCTCCGCCGCCGCACCGCCCCGCACCCGACCGGACCGATCCGCGGGCACCGCGGGACCACCGCCGTACGCCCCGGCCCGCGTCCGCCAACGGGCCTGGCAGCACGGCCCGTCCGCGCACTTCGCACCGCCCGACTTTCGATTCCGGGGCCCGGCCTGGAATAGTTCCCCACATTGTTCGACATCCCTAGGACTCCCCACGACGGGGGAACATCGGGGGACACATCAGTGGGGCATGGAGTGCCGGAACTCGTACTGGAAGTGAACGGACGGACCTGGACGCTCGACCCGTCCAGACCGTGGACCCTCGGACGTGATCCGCAGGGGGACATCGTGCTCGATGACGCCAGGGTCTCCTGGCGGCACGCCACGATCAGCTGGAACGGTCGGACCTGGGTCGTCGAGGACCACGGCAGCACCAACGGCACCTTCGTGCAGGGACACCGCGTCCACCAGATGGAGATCGGCCCCGGCTCGGCCGTGCACCTCGGCAACGGGACCGACGGTCCCCGGGTCGACCTGAGGGACGCCGCCGCCGTGCCGCGGCAGGCCCAGGGCGCCGCGCCCGCGCACCAGGGGTGGGCCGACCCGCAGCAACCGCCCGCCCACCAGCCCCAGGGCGGACCCGAGCACGGTTGGCAGCAACAGCCGCCCCAGCAGCAGCCGGCCCACCAACAGCCGGCCCAGCAGCCGCCCGTGCACGAGGTGCCGCAGCAGCAGGGACCGGGCGCGGGCGGGGCCGCGGGAGCCCCACCGGCCCACGGCGACCGCAGCCCCACCTCGTTCCACCAGTTCGCCCTCGGCCGGGTCATGCGCATCGGCCGTGCACTGGAGAACGAGCTGGTCGTCTCCGACCTCCAGGTCTCCCGGAACCACGCGGAGTTCCACGCCACGCCCGACGGCCGGTTCGAGATCCGTGACCTCGGCTCGCACAACGGCACCTACCTCAACGGCATGCCGATAGCCAAGGGCGGACGCGCCCTGCTCGGCCCCACCGACATCATCGGCGTCGGCCACTCCACGTTCCGGCTGGTCGGGGACCGGCTGGAGGAGTTCGTCGACACCGGCGAGGTGTCCTTCTCGGCCCGCCATCTGACGGTCACCGTCGACGGCGGCAAGCAGATCCTCAAGGACGTGTCCTTCGGGGTCCCGGAGAAGTCGCTGATCGCCGTCATCGGACCGTCCGGTTCCGGCAAGTCGACCCTGCTCAAGGCGCTCACCGGCTACCGGCCCGCCGACCGGGGCGACGTCCTCTACGACAACCGGAACCTCTACAAGCAGTTCGCCGAGCTGCGCCAGCGCATCGGTCTGGTCCCGCAGGACGACATCCTGCACAAGGAACTGACCGTCCGGAAGGCGCTCCGCTACGCGGCGAAGCTGCGGTTCCCCGCCGACACCAGCGAACAGGAACGCGAACAGCGCATCGGCGAGGTGCTGCGCGAGCTGAAGCTCGACCTCCACAAGAACAAGAAGATCACCTCCCTCTCCGGCGGTCAGCGCAAGCGGGTCTCGGTGGCCCTGGAACTGTTGACCAAGCCCTCGCTGATCTTCCTGGACGAGCCGACCTCCGGGCTCGACCCCGGCATGGACCGCGACGTCATGCAGTTGCTGCGCGGGCTCGCCGACGACGGCCGGACCGTGCTCGTGGTCACCCACTCGGTGGCGGAGCTCGCCCTCTGCGACAAGCTGCTCGTGATGGCACCCGGCGGTTCCGTCGCCTACTTCGGCCCGCCCGAGGAGGCCCTGAACTTCTTCGGCTACGACACCTGGGCCGATGTGTTCTCCGCCTTCGAGAACTACCGCGACTACGACTGGGCGGGCCGCTGGAAGGGCTCCCAGCACTACCAGATGTACGCGGCGGACATCGACGCCGTCGCACCCCAGTCGGCGCAGCCGCCGTCCCGCCAGGTGGTGCGCCCGCCGAAGCCGCAGAGCTGGGGCTCACAGCTGCTCACCCTGGTCCGCAGGTACCTGTCGGTGATCGCCTCCGACAAGGGCTTCATGGCCCTGATGCTGGTCCTCCCGGCCGTCCTCGGCGCGGTGAGCCTGCTCATCAACGCCGACCAGGACCTGCTGCCGAACCCGCCCGCGGCGGACGGCCGGCCGGTGCCCAACGGCACCGCGGCGACCGTCCTGCTGATCCTCGCCGTCGGCGCCTGCCTGGCGGGCGCCGCGAACTCGGTCCGCGAGCTGATCAAGGAACGGGTCATCTACGAACGGGAGCGCGCGACCGGCCTGTCACGCTCCGCGTACCTGATGTCCAAGGTCATCGTGCTCGGCCTGATCACCGTGCTCCAGGGCGCGATCGTCGGTGGCATCGGCTTCACCCTGCGCGACGTCCCCGAGGAGGGCGTCGTCCTGGGCGGACTCGTCCTGCTCGAACTGTCGCTGCCGATCATGGCGCTCGGCTTCGCCTCGATGATGTTCGGCCTGATCATCTCCGCGCTCGTCAAGACCGCCGAGAAGACCATGCCGCTGCTCGTGATGTTCGCGATCATCCAGATCGTCTTCACGGGCTGTCTGTTCACCCTGCACGGCACCGTGGGCGTCAACGAACTCTCCTACCTGATGCCCTCGCGCTGGGCGGTCGCCGCGGCCGGGGCCAGCCTCGACTTCAACCGGGTCAACCCGAACACCGACGACCCCGGCAGCACCGACCCGCTGTGGGACCACGACGGGGGCACCTGGCTGCTCGACATGGGCGCCCTGCTCGCCCTCGGCGCCCTCTGCGGCGTCCTCGTGGCCCGCTTCCTGCGGCGCCACGAGCCGGAGGTCATGCGCAAGTGACCCGGTGCCCCGACGGGCACCGGACACGACGACGCCGAGGGCGGCACCAGTGCGGGTGCCGCCCTCGGCGTGGTCACGGCCGGGGGCCGTGGGGTCCCCGGGGGATCAGTAGGCGCCGAAGACGTTGTCGATCGAGCCGTACCGGTCGGCCGCGTAGTTGGCGGCGGCGGTGATGTTCGAGACCGGGTGGTAGATGTCGTACGGCGTGCCCGACACGTGGTACGCGTTGAAGGTCGGCGGGATGACCTGGAGCAGGCCCTTCGACGGGATGCCGTTGCGGGCGTTGATGTCCCACAGGTTGATGGCGCGCGGGTTGCCGCTCGACTCCCGGATGATGTTGCGGTACAGGCCGTTGTACGTGCCCGGGATGCTGTTCTTCTTCATGACGTCGAGCGACTCGCGGATCCACCCGTCGAGGTTGTTCGCGTAGAGCACGGTCCGGGCGGAGGTGCGGCTCGCCGCCGTCGACTGCTCGCGCGACTGCTCGGCCGCGGCCTTGGACCCGGCGGCCCGGTCGGCCTTCGCCGCGTCGACGGCCTTCTTCGCCTCGGCGTCGCGCTGGGCGTCGGCGGCCTTCTTGGCCTCGGCGTCGCGCTGGGCCTTCAGACGGTCGGCGGCGGCCTTGACCTTCTGGTCGGCCGCGGCCCGCTGGTCGGTGACGTCGGCCCGGACGTCCTCGATCTTCTGCTTGTTCTGGAAGGCCGCGGGGGCGGCCTCGGTCACGGGGGCCTCGGAGGCGTCGGCCGGGACCAGGGTGAGAGCGAGGGCCGCAGCACCGAGGGTCGCGACACCGGCGATGGAGAACTTGTGGATCCGGGTCAGCGTCGTACGCCGTTCACCGGAGGCAGAGCTGTTCTTCGGCATGGTGGGACCTCTTCGAGTAGCGGAGGTCGCTCGTGGTCCGGCAGGGGACAGGTGTTTCCGACACAAACGCCGCGGGCAAACTCCCGCGGCGCCGAGCGACGGCAGCCATTCTTAGCTCCCGCAAAATTCGCTGGCAATCATGTGACGTACGAAGCCGGATAGTGGATCAGGGGGGTGGACGAGTCGCCCGAATCGGGAGTCATCCCCGTTCAAGAGCCTGAAGGTGAACCACTAGGGGCCTTCGTACGTGATGTGCGTCCTATGCCGGGGCTCACACCCCGCCCCCCGCCATCTCACCCACTGTTGCGAGAGCAATCCTCATCGTGAGGCATCTCGCCCCCCCCGGAGAAGCCGGCCGCCCCCGCCCCCGTCCCCTGCTCCGTGCGCCCCTCGCCCGTCCCTGTTACCCCCGCCCCTCCACGCCCGCTCGCTCCTCTTACACCTCGCGCACGCGCGATGCCCCGGTCCCGCCGATCCCGCAACCCGGGGCCGTCACCCTCCGCGGGGCGTCACCGCTGCTCCAGCAGCGCCGGGGCGCCGTACCGCCCACTGGGCGCCCGGCCGTCCAGCAGACGCAGGAAGGCCGGCACCACCTGCTCCGGCAGCGGCCGCCCCTCCTCGTCCTCCTCGGGTGCCGCCGAGCGGTACAGGTCGGTCCGCATGTCCCCCGGATCCACGGCCCACACCCGCAGCCCCGGCTCCTCCACCGCCAGCACCGCCGCCAACTGGTCCAGCGCCGCCTTGGACGCCCCGTACCCGCCCCACGTCTCGAACGGCTCGGCCGCCGCCTCGGAACTCAGGGCGATCACCGTGCCCGCCGGCGCCCGGCGCAACAGCGGCAGCGCCTCCTGCACCAGCCCCAGCGCGGCCACCACGTTCACCTCCAGCGCCTGCCGCAGCCCCGCCAGCGGGTGGGCGTCCAGCCGCACCAGCGGCTCGGCCCCCAGCACGCTCGCGTTGTTCACCAGCAGGTCCAGTCCCCCCAGCGCCCCGGCCGCAGCCACCAGGTCCCTGCGGTGGGCGGCGTCCGTCACGTCACCGGGCAGCGCCGTCACCCGCGTGCCGTGCGTGCGCACGTCCTGAGCGGTCCGCTCCAGCACCTGTGGCGTCCGGGCGTTCAGCACCAGGTCCCAGCCCCGCCGGGCCAGCGCCAACGCCAAGGCCCGCCCCAGGCCCTTCGACGCCCCCGTGATGATCGCCACTGCCATGCCGGTCGGCTCCCCGCTCTGGTCCGCTGTCGTCCGCCGGTGCGCCCCACTGCCCGCACCCGCGCGGTCCACCGTAGGAACCCCACCGCCCGGTCCGCCTCGGACGTCGGGCGCAGACCCCGGGTCCCTTGGGCCTAGGCCCCCCGCCCTACCCCGCCGCCACCGGCCGTCGGATACCGCCCCCGCCCCCCGCCGGTACGGTGAACACATGAGTCACGGCCCACGATCCGGCCTCTACGCGGTCAGCTCCGCGTTGCTGGCCATGAGCAGGCATCTTGAGGTGCGCGACGTCCTCAAGACCATCGTGGCCTCCGCCCGCGAACTGCTGGACGCCCAGTACGCCGCCCTGGGCGTGCCCGACGACCACGGCGGCTTCGCCCAGTTCGTGGTCGACGGCGTCAGCGACGAGCAGTGGCGCGCCATCGGCCCGCTGCCCCGCCAGCACGGCATCCTCGCGGCCATGCTCAGGGACGCCGGCACCGAGCGCCTCGCCGACGTCCGCAAGGACCCCCGCTTCGAGGGCTGGCCCGTCACCCACCCCGACATGTCCGACTTCCTGGGCATGCCGATCCGGGACGGCGACGAGATCATGGGCGCGCTGTTCCTCGCCAACAAGAACCATCCCGCGCCCGAGGGCAGCTGCGGCTTCACCCAGGACGACGAGGACCTCCTCACCATGCTCGCCCAGCACGCCGCGATCGCCCTCACCAACGCCCGCCTCTACGAGCGCAGCCGGGAACTGACCATCGCCGAGGAGCGCTCCCGCCTCGCGCACGAGCTGCACGACGCCGTCAGCCAGAAGCTGTTCTCGCTGCGGCTGACCGCCCAGGCCGCCACCGCCCTCGTCGACCGCGACCCCGTGCGGGCCAAGGACGAGCTGACGCAGGTCGCGGCCCTCGCCGCCGAGGCCGCCGACGAACTGCGGGCCGCCGTGGTCGAGCTGCGCCCCGCCGCGCTGGACGAGGACGGCCTGGTGGCCACCCTGCGCACCCACACCCAGGTGCTCGACCGTGCCCACTCCGCACGCGTCACCTATCACGGCCACCTCCCGCGGGCCCTGCCCGCCTCCCAGGAGGAAGCGGTGCTGCGGGTCGCGCAGGAGGCCCTGCACAACGCCCTGCGCCACTCCGGCGCGCAGCAGGTGGACGTCCGGCTCGACCCGCACGAGCGGGGCGCCGTCCTCCTCGTCGTCGACGACGGCGCGGGCTTCGACCCGCGGGCCGTCCGCCGGGCCGGGCGCCACCTCGGGCTGGTCTCCATGCGGGACCGCACCGACGGCGTCGGTGGAACGCTGACCGTGGCATCGGAGCCCGGCAAGGGCACGACGATCAAGATGGAGGTCCCCGGTGGCTGACAAGAGCATCCGCGTGCTCCTCGTGGACGACCACCAGGTCGTCCGCCGGGGCCTGCGCACCTTCCTGGAGGTCCAGGGGGACATCGAGGTGGTCGGCGAGGCCGCCGACGGTGCCGAGGGCGTCGCCCGGGCCGAGGAGCTGGGGCCCGACGTCATCCTGATGGACGTCAAGATGCCCGGCATGGACGGGGTGGAGGCCCTGCGCCGGCTGCGCGAGCTGGCCAACCCCGCGCGGGTGCTCGTGGTCACGAGCTTCACCGAGCAGCGCACGGTCGTGCCCGCCCTGAGGGCCGGTGCCGCGGGGTACGTCTACAAGGACGTCGACCCGGACGCCCTCGCCGGCGCCATCCGCTCGGTCCACGCCGGCCACGTCCTCCTCCAACCGGAGGTCGCCGACGCCCTGCTCACCCAGGAGGGCACCGGCGGCGGCCAGGGCCGTGCGGGTTCCCTGACCGAACGGGAGCGGGAGGTGCTCTCCCTGATCGCCGACGGCCGTTCCAACCGCGAGATCGCCCGGGCCCTCGTCCTCTCCGAGAAGACGGTGAAGACCCATGTGTCGAACATCCTCATGAAGCTCGACCTCGCCGACCGCACCCAGGCCGCCCTCTGGGCCGTGCGGCACGAGGTGGCCTGAGGGGCGGCCCGCTCCCCACCCCCTGCTGACCAGCGATGCCCTGCTTCACCCGACCAGGGGGCGCACCCCGGCGCTCGCCACGGGGCGCGCCCAGGCCCGGTTCCCCTCCGGAATGAGATTCATACTGTCGGGTGGATGTCACTCGAACGGCGTATCCCTCATGCCGTGCGCCCCGTTCATCCGGGTGTGTCGCGACGATCGGTCGCGGCGGACCAAGGAGGAACGAGAAGTGAAGAACCTGAAGCGTGTCGCGGCCGTGACGATGGTGGCCGGTGGACTGGTCGCCGCCGGTACGGGCATCGCCTCCGCCACCGGTGGCGCGCACGCCGGCGGCCAGGCCGTGCACTCCCCGGGCGTCGGCTCCGGCAACGTCGTGCAGGCCCCGATCCACGTTCCGGTGAACGTCGTCGGCAACACCGTGAACGTCGTCGGCCTGCTGAACCCCGCCTTCGGCAACACCGGCATCAACCACTGAGCCGGCCCGCCCCCCGTGTGATCGGCCCCGTCATGCCGGGGCCGATCGCACGCCGGTCCGCGGAACCCCGGTGACCGGATCCGCCCCCGCCGACCCGCAGTCCGACGGTCCGTACATGTGCCTATTACTCCGATCGGGCCGAACGCCGTGGCACCCCGTGTCGTCGTCGGGGGGCGCACGTTCTCAGCGTGCGACCCGCGGCCGGGTCGCCACGCTCACCCAGGAGGAACATCCATGAAGATTGCGAAGAAGGCCGTCCTGGCCGTCGCCGCCGCCGGCATGGCCGCCGGCGCCTCGGCCGGCGCAGCCGTCGCCGACGCGGGTGCCGGAGCCGTCGCCGCCCACTCCCCGGGCGTCGCCTCGGGCAACGTCGTCCAGGTGCCCGTCAACGTTCCCGTGAACGTCGTCGGCAACACCATCAACGTGATCGGCCTGCTGAACCCGGCGTTCGGCAACACCGGCGTGAACCAGTGACCTGAGGTCACGCACGGCTGACGGCGGCCTCCGAGACCCGTGGTGGTTTCGGAGGCCGCCGCCGTCACCCGTACGGCCCCGCGCCGACCCCGGGCGCCGGGGCGCGCGCCTCAGCCGCTCTCCCGAGCCTCCACGTACGCGTTGTACGCCGCCACCTGCGCCCGCCGGGCCGTCCGCTCCACCGGCCGCAACACCGCGTCCCGCGCAGCCAGTTCGGACGCGCTGACCGCGCCCCCCGTCCGGTGCTCATGGGCGTGCTCCTCGGCCACGGACACCAGCAGGCCCACCCGCTGCGCCAGCTCCAACACCCGTACCGCGCGCGGCGGGTACCCCGGCGCCAACAGCTCGCGCCCCCGCTCGGCCCGCGCCCGGTACGCGTCCACCGCCGCCTCCGCCACCGGACCCGCGCCGGCCACGTCGAGCCGCGACAGCGCCCCGGTGGCCTCGCGCAGGGCCTCCGCGAGCTCCCGCTCCGCCTCCCCCAGCGAGGGCACGTCCGCCGGCGGTGCCTCCCGGACCGGCCGGCACCGCCAGAGCACGTCCACCCGGACGTCCCCGGCGGGCCCCGCCTCGAACACCTCCGGCACGAACCCCAGCGCCGCGCCCCGACAGATCACCGCCTCCCCGGCGTCCAGCGCGGCCTCGTTGAACTCCGGCGGGCCACTGAGCCCCAAGGGGTGACCGGGCGCCGGGAGCGCCACCCGGAGCCCGGTCACCCCGAGCACCCGCAGCCGACCCAGCGCCAAGGTCAGCCCGACGGGTCCGACCTCCCCGGGAATCCCTTCGACCCGGTGCGCGGTGTCCTCACCCACCACCGCCTCCACCGCGTCATCCGGTGCGACAAACCCGGCCAACAAGGCATTTCCCCAGGACGTCAACCGTCCGGAACGTGGTTCTGCAAACATGCGACCACCCTAAGGACCGACCACGAGCACGGCGTGCCCGACAGGTGGCGTAGGTTTTATCCGGGGGCTGCGTCCACCGACGCACGCGACAGCCGAACTGCATGGGAGACAACGCGCTCATGAGCGATGTACTGGAACTGGTGGACGTATCAGTGGTCCGCGAGGGCCGGGCACTGGTGGACCAGGTCTCCTGGTCGGTCAAGGAAGGGGAGCGTTGGGTCATCCTGGGCCCCAACGGCGCCGGCAAGACCACCCTCCTCAACGTCGCGTCCAGCTACCTCTTCCCGAGCAAGGGCACGGCCACCATCCTCGGCGACCGGCTCGGCCGGGTCGACGTCTTCGACCTGCGCCCCCGCATCGGCATGGCGGGCATCGCGATGGCGGAGAAGCTCCCCAAGAACCAGACGGTCCTCCAGACCGTCCTCACCGCCGCCTACGGCATGACCGCGGGCTGGCACGAGGACTACGAGGAGGTCGACGAGCAGCGCGCCCGCGCCTTCCTCGACCGGCTCGGCATGAGCGACTACCTCGACCGCAAGTTCGGCACCCTGTCCGAGGGCGAACGCAAGCGCACCATGATCGCCCGCGCCCTGATGACCGACCCCGAACTGCTCCTGCTGGACGAGCCCGCCGCCGGACTCGACCTCGGCGGACGCGAGGACCTGGTGCGCCGCCTCGGCCGCCTCGCCCGTGACCCGATCGCCCCGTCCATGATCATGGTCACGCACCACGTCGAGGAGATCGCCCCCGGCTTCACCCACGTCCTGATGATCCGTCAGGGAGAGGTGCTGGCCGCCGGCCCGCTCGAACTCGAACTCACCTCCCGCAACCTGTCGCTGTGTTTCGGCCTTCCGCTCGTCGTCGAGCAGCGCGGCGACCGCTGGACCGCCCACGGGCTGCCCCTCTCCTGAACCCCCGATCCGTCCCGAACGCCCCACCGGCCCCCTGCGTCACTCCCGTTCACCGGTCGGGGCGCCCGGCACGGCCCCGAACCCGCGCGCCACGTCGACGAGCGCCCGATCTGCCCGGTTAAGAGCCCTGCCGCAACGCTCCCCGCGGTCCTACCATGACCCTGTGGACATCGATGCGTGGGTGTGGTGGCTGATCGGCGCGGTGGCGCTGGGGATTCCGCTCGTGATGACGGCGATGCCGGAGTTCGGCATGTTCGCGGTCGGCGCCGTCGCCGGCGCCGTGACGGCAGCACTCGGCGGCGGCATCGTCCTCCAGGTCGTCCTCTTCGTCGCCGTCTCCGTGGCCCTCCTCGCTGTGGTGCGGCCCATCGCGGCCCGGCACCGGTCCCAGACGTCCGGATCCGCCACGGGGATCGACGCCCTGAGGGGACGTCAAGCCGTCGTGACGGAACCGGTCGACGGCAGCGGCGGCCGGATCAAACTCGCCGGCGAGATCTGGTCGGCCCGCTCCCTCCACCCCGAACAGTCCTACGCGGTGGGGGAACAGGTCGACGTGGTGGAGATCGATGGCGCCACGGCCGTCGTCATCTGACGCCCCACCGGGCCGCCCCACGAACGGGGGACCGACGGACCCCGCGAACCGGCAGGCCCGTCCGTCGGAACGGGCCCACCGGCTGGCCGGAACGCCCCACGGACCGGCCGACCGTCTGACAGACTCGACCGGAAAGATCTTCAAGTAGCCGGACAATCCTCCGATCGTCCACACACGCCGAGGCAAGAAGGGTACGGGGAGCCACGATGGGACCGATCGTCATCGTCCTGATCATTCTGGTGGTGCTGGTCTTCATCGCCCTGATCAAGACCATCCAGGTCATTCCACAAGCGAGCGCCGCCATCGTCGAGCGGTTCGGCCGCTACACCCGCACCCTCAACGCGGGTCTCAACATCGTCGTCCCGTTCATCGACTCGATCCGCAACCGGGTCGACCTCCGCGAACAGGTCGTGCCGTTCCCTCCGCAGCCGGTGATCACCCAGGACAACCTGGTCGTCAACATCGACACGGTCATCTACTACCAGGTCACCGATGCCCGCGCCGCCACCTACGAGGTCGCCAGCTACATCCAGGCGATCGAGCAGCTCACCGTCACCACGCTCCGCAACATCATCGGCGGCATGGACCTGGAACGGACCCTCACCTCCCGCGAGGACATCAACGCCGCCCTGCGCGGCGTCCTCGACGACGCCACCGGCAAGTGGGGCATCCGCGTCAACCGCGTCGAACTGAAGGCGATCGAGCCGCCCACCTCCATCCAGGACTCGATGGAGAAGCAGATGCGCGCCGACCGCGACAAGCGCGCCGCCATCCTCACCGCCGAGGGCATCCGCCAGTCCCAGATCCTCACCGCCGAGGGCGAGAAGCAGTCCGCCATCCTGCGTGCGGAAGGCGAATCCAAGGCCGCGGCCCTGCGGGCGGAGGGCGAGGCCCAGGCCATCCGCACCGTCTTCGAGTCCATCCACGCCGGTGACCCCGACCAGAAGCTGCTCTCCTACCAGTACCTCCAGATGCTCCCGAAGATCGCCGAAGGCGACGCCAACAAGCTCTGGATCGTCCCCAGCGAGATCGGCGACGCACTCAAGGGACTCTCCGGCGCCTTCGGCAACCTGGGCGGCGGCATCCCGACCCCGAACATCCCGAGCCCCGCGACCCCGACCGAGCGCCGCGAGAACCCCTCACTCGACTGACCTCGAAACCACCGGCCCCGGGGGCGCCCCCTGCGCCCCCGGCGGCACGTCCTACGCGGCGGAGGCCCGCACCGGGCCCGAACTCCGGGACGCCCCCGTGAGCCACTCCGGCAGGACCTCCTCGTTGAGGCCCAGCGCCAACAGCATCGCGTCCGCCGGACTCGGCTCGAACGGCTCCCGCAACAACGGCATCCCCGCCTGCTCGGGCGTGCGGTCGGCCTTGCGGTGGTTGTCCTCCGCGCACGAGGCCACCGTGTTCAACCAGGAGTCCGCCCCGCCCCGCGACCGGGGCACCACGTGGTCCACGGTCGTCGCCCTGCGCCCGCAGTACGCGCACCGGTGCCGGTCCCGCACCAGCACTCCCCGCCGTGACCACGGAGCCCGTCTTCGGAAGGGCACCCGTACGTACCTGCACAGCCGGATCACCTGCGGCGCCGGAAGCTCCACGGCCGCCGCACGCATGCGCAGTTCGGGGTGGGACTGCTCCACGACCGCCTTGTCCTGGAGCACCAGGACGACCGCGCGGTGCAGCGTCACCGTCGACAACGGTTCGAAACTCGCGTTGAGGACCAGCGTGTCACGCACTCCGCCCACCTCCCGTACGGACCGGCCCACCCCCCTGGCGGGCTGGGATCAACTCTGGCCGGGCCCGACGAGATGGACAACGCAATATCCGCGGGTACCCGGGACTGCTGACTCCAGCGGCACGACCGTGAACCCCTCGGCCCACGGCACGAAAATGCCCGCCCCTGATCACTTCCAAGACCAGAGGCGGGCAAACGTCACATGAACCCTGACTTCAAGGGGCCGTCCGGTGGACCTCAGTCCACCCCGGGATCGGCGTACTCACCGATCAACTGCGCCCGAGCCAGGGCGTGGAACCGCAGGTGGAAGCCGACCACCGCGGGGGAGGCGTCCCCGTCCGGCCCCAACGTCTCCTGGTCCACCGCGTACACGGTGAACACGTACCGGTGCGCCCCGTCCCCGGGCGGCGGCGCGGCGCCCCCGAAGTCCTTCGTCCCGTAGTCGTTGCGCACCTGCACGGCCCCCGCGGGCAACCCCGCGAAGGAACCGCTCCCGGCGCCGGCCGGCAGTTCGGTCACGGAAGCGGGGATGTCGAACACCGTCCAGTGCCAGAAACCGCTGCCGGTCGGCGCGTCCGGGTCGAAGCAGGTCACCGCGAAACTCCGGGTGTCCGCCGGGAAACCCTCCCACCGCAGGTGCGGCGAACTGTTCCCGGCCGCGTACACCTGAGCGTCCTTCAGCACTCCGCCCGGTTCGACGTCCTCGCTCACCACCGTGAACGAGGGCACCACCGGGTGGAAGTCGTGCGGGAGCGGCGGCCTCTGGGGCTCGGTCACCTCGGTACCTCCTGGATCTCTGCGTACGGCAACACGTCCGGCGTCGAGCCTAGAACCAGTTGCGCTTGCCGCCGACCTCCGACAGCCAGCGGTTCAGGTACTCCGCCCAGTCCGTCCCCCGGTAGTCGTCCAGCGCCACCTTGAAGGAGCGGTAGCTGTCGCTGCTCTCCACGAACAGACCCGGCTTCTTGTCCATCTCCAGGACGACGTCCATCCCCACGCGGTCCGTGACGAAGCTCAGCTCGACCTGGTTCAGCCCGCGGTACTGCTGCGGCGGCAGGAATTCGATCTCCTGGTAGAAGGGGAGCTGCTGTCGCGTCCCCCGGATGGCGCCCCGCTCCATGTCGGCACCCTTGAAACGGAACCCGAGCTGCGCGAACGCGTCCAGGATCGCCTGCTGCGCGGGCAGCGGGTGTACGTGGATCGGGTCGAGGTCGCCGGAGTCCACGGCCCGGGCGATCTCCAGCTCGGTGGTCACCCCGATGTTCATGCCGTGCAGGTGCTGGCCCCCGAAGTGGGTGATCGGGGTCTCCCAGGGGATCTCCAACCCGAACTGCACCGCGTGCACCGCACCGGCCTGGAGCTCGAAGGCCCCGCCCAACCGCTGCTTGGTGAACTCGATGTCCTGCTTGTACTCCTGGTCGTTGCTCTCCACCTCGACCCGGGCCTGGAGGCCGACCGAGAGCGCCTCGATCTTCTGGTTCACCGAGCCGCCCTGGATGCGGACCTCACCCTGCACCACTCCGCCGGGCACCACATTGACCTCGGTGAGCACCGTCTCGACCGAAGCACCACCGGCGCCCAGACTCGCGAGCAGCTTCTTGAACCCCATGACTCTCCTTCCCAGGCTCAGCGCCTGTGACGATTGATCCTCGACCCATACCAACGCGTACCGGCCACGAGCGGTTCCGAACCGCGCCCCTGTCCGGTCACCGGCCCGTTCTACCGGACACCCCGTGCACTACGCTCGGAGCGCATGATCGAGCCACCCCCCGACCGTAGGCCGTTGCCCCGGGACTTCTTCGACCGCCCCGTACTGGACGTCGCCCCGGACCTGCTCGGCCGCACCTTGGTACGGAACTCGCCGGACGGCCCGATCGAACTGCGCCTCACCGAGGTCGAGGCGTACGCGGGGCCGCTCGACCCCGGTTCCCACGCCTACCGCGGCCGTACCGCACGCAACGCCGTGATGTTCGGCCCGCCCGGGCACGCGTACGTCTACTTCACCTACGGAATGTGGCACTGCCTCAACCTGGTGTGCGGTCCCGAGGGCTCTGCGAGCGGCGTCCTGCTCCGGGCCGGCCGGATCGTCGAGGGCGCACCGCTGGCCCGCACCCGTAGGTTCTCGGCCCGAAACGACAAGGAACTGGCCAAAGGGCCGGCCCGGCTCGCTACCGCGCTGGACATCGACCGGGCCCTCGACGGCACGGACGCCTGCGCGGGCCGGAACGCCCCGCTCTCCGTGCTCGGGGGCACCCCGCCCCCTCCCGACCAGGTGAGGAACGGACCCCGCACGGGGGTGTCCGGTGAAGGAGGGGTTCATCCCTGGCGTTTCTGGATCGACGGCGACCCCACGGTCAGCCCCTACCGCGCCCATGTGCCGCGCACGCGCCTAACTTGACTCCCCTCTGGCCGATCCGTAACGTAGCCCGAGCCGCTTGAACCGGGTACGGCGTTCAGCCAGTAGCCCGAAGCGGCCAACCACTACCTACGACAGCCCCTCAAAGGGCGTGAATTTCGCGTGCCGAAATTCGTGCCCATGGGTACTCGATTATGAGTCCCCGAGGGAATCGGTTAACGTAGTGAATGTCGAAAGGCCGCAAGGCCAAAAGGCAAACAGCAGGAAATCCCGCCGGCCGGGAATCGGGTCAGAAAAGATCTGATAGAGTCGGAAACACCGAAGGGAAGCGCCCGGAGGAAAGCCTCAGCCGAATGGCTGGAGTGAGTACAAAGGAAGCGTCCGTTCCTTGAGAACTCAACAGCGTGCC